>CAZUSO010000018.1:0-50541 GCA_964622775.1 uncultured Taibaiella sp.
CTTGAAAATTTAGTCGCTTTTGCCATGGGGTGTCCCATCGCACAAAACAGGTGCAAAATGGAATGAAGGGTGGGGGGAAATACTGACAATCAATTGCCCGTCGTTGTTGATATTTTGCCAATGATAAAATTGCAAAGCCCGATTTGATTAAAATTTCTGCGTGGAGCAATCTTTGATTGCGTGTGGAATAGTGTCCTCTTTCATGTGTCATCCATCATGTCCGGGAGATTTGGCTTCGTCGCTTTTCAATTCTGCGCTCTATTAAAATCATTTCGCTTGCCTTACATGGTTTGAATTTCGGTCTAATGACACCCTATTATGCCGTACCAACAACCATTAAGATACGGCAATTTGAGATACACAGCTGATGCAAAGTTAACGCTGTGCTGCTAGTTCCTTTTACCAAGCTGGATAACGCCATACAGATTTACAAAAGAGGATTTAGGATCTTGCCCTACCATTTGGTCTATTTTCTTAAAATAATACTCTGCATTAATGCCAAGCTCAATAGCAGCAACTAATTTGCGCCGGTTGGCAAAATCGAAATGTAAGCCACTCTTAGCATGGATGCCCATTACCGTTTTAATTTCATTAAAGCCTTTTGAAAATCCGGCAGCCCCATTGATATAACCGGGGTTTACAAAAGTGGCCTCATTATCTTCCGAGTAACGCGTGGAGCCGGTAGTGATCAAATTAAGATAATAGGGCTTTACCAGGCCTAAGGCCAGCCCGCCGGCATAGATCCAGTGAACCGCCACCGTACCGGATTCGGGCTTGCCTGCAATCATGCGTCGTTGCCCATAACCTAATTTGACCCGGTAAAAATTATTGATCTTCCCTAAAATATAAGATTGGGGCTGCATGGTAATACCTAAGAACGAACCACCGGAACGTAATTCTTTTGGATGTTTGATCTCCCCGATTTCTAACTGGAATAAATTAACATGATGAAACTGATCGGTTTTATTGCCAAACTGAGCAGCACCGAAATAACGTCCGTAATCAATGACCACGCCCCACCCGTTAGTGTTCAGTTGCAGACCGGCGCTCCACTCGGAATGAAGCGGCTTTATCTTTTTTTCCTTAGGTGGCTTTTCAGCCGTATTCACTAATTGTACCGAATCCCCAAGCCGGTTTCTGAAAATTATCCCGGATTGCTGCGCCATAGCCCAACCCGGCAACAGGTACAACAATATTGTTATAAAATAAATAACGGGACGCATTCGATTCGTTTATATTAATGTGTAAATTTACAGAAAATATCAATCCGAATATGACAGCTTCCGTAATTTATGAAGGTGACCTCAGAACAGTGGCTACGCATTTAAAATCCGGCACTAAAATAGAGACTGATGCGCCAACGGACAATCAGGGTAAGGGAGAAAGATTTTCACCAACAGATATGGTTTCCGCAGCCTTAGCCAGTTGCATGTTGACCATTATGGGAATTGCAGCTCGTACACACCAGATCAATATAACAGGCGCTCAATGTAATGTGGAAAAGATAATGGTATCTAATCCGCGGCGCATCGGAACTATTAAAGTGGATATGTCCGTAAAAGGGCAGGCGCAATACAGTGATAAGGAAAAGGCAATTTTGGAACATGCCGCACTAACCTGTCCGGTATTTTTAAGTTTACATCCTGAGTTGAAAAAAGAGGTTCGGTTCGACTGGCCATAAGATAGTTGCAGGTTCCGGCTTTTGGAAGTTGAAGGGAGATGGAAAAGGTATTTTTTGTTATTAGCCTTTGCCTCCCGTGCGGCATATAATTCATTCCCGAAGGAGCCGGGTTTGTTATTCATCCCCCGCCCAAGAGGGTCATTATTCATTATTAATTATTAATTTTTGTTTATCTTCGTTTAATACAATCATTAGCCTATGAATTCAATAATTGTTGCTACCGACTTTTCTAATGCAGCACAACATGCTGCGGATTATGCAGGACGGCTTGCCACGCAGTTAGGCGCCTCCCTACACCTGTTTCATGCATTTTCCATCCCGTTTACTTATACGGAAAATCCCTTGCCGCTTATCAGTCTTGATGAGCTCACCGGTATTGCCGAGACCGAAATAGCTGCCGAAAAGGCCCGCCTGAGCGCGGCATTTCCCATGCTGCAAGTCAGTCATTCGATACATCCCGGTGAAATCATGGACTGTTTAAATGAGATTATTGACAGTAATAATCCCTTGCTGGTTGTTATGGGCTCCTCCGGAGCCGGCAACAACGGCCTGCTTTGGGGCAGCGTAGCCGTTCAGGCGCTGCGTCAGCTTCCGGTAGCTGTGCTGGCTGTGCCGATGCATGCAGCCTGGAAGCCGGTGAAAGCTATTTGCTTTTCGGCAGATTATAAAAACGTCAAAGGGAATTTCCCGTTTGAGGTCATCAGGGAATGGGTGCATAAAATGCAGGCTTCCTTAGAGGTTATTCATATCAGCCAACCGGAAGAGATTGCTGAGCCGAATGATTATTTCAAGTCCGCGCTCGCGGAGATTGTACCGCGATATCATACTATTGAAAATTCACGCTTAGGTGATGGAGTAGCGGATTTTTTAAAGGTAAACAATCCCGACTGGCTATTGGTGATCCCGCAAAAACACGGTTTTTTTGAAAGCCTGTTTCGCAGGAGCCGCACAGAAATATTAACGAAGGTGAGCCATGTGCCCGTATTAGCCCTGCATTAATTTTCGATATCATATTCCTTGATCTTGCGGTATAAAGTCCGTTCAGAGATGCCCAGCTCGTTTGCGGCATCTTTTCGTTTTCCCTTGTGCTTTTGCAGCGCCTTGACGATAAACTCCTTTTCCCGGTCGATGAGTGATAGCGACTCTTCCACTTCCTGATGTTGCTCTACTTCGGCGGGCAGAATGATGGAGGTATCCGTATTTTCTTTATGGGGACTTTTATAATTGGTGATGGAGGGTGTATTAAAAGGATGATCGATGTCCGGATTGTGAAAAGTGGGGTAAGCAGCATCGCGGTGTTCGCCGGCGGAAGGCATCGGAAGCGCATTTCCGCCCTGCCGTTGCAGCAGTTCGTACATGATTGTCTTTAAATCGTTCATGTCCTTTTTCAGCTCAAAGAAGAGCTTGTAGAGGATTTCCCGCTCTGTGGCGCCGGAGGATTGATGTTCCGTAAAACTCTGAACCGGCATATTAGCCTGCGTATGCATCAAGGAGACATTCCGTGTATTGGCATTCGGCAAAAACCGTGCGAGCTCTTCTGCGGAGATATTTTTATCCTTGGCTAAAACGGAAATCTGCTCGGCGATGTTTTTCAGCTCGCGTACATTCCCCGGCCATCCGTAGCTCATCAGCAACTGCTTTGCCTGTTCATCCAGTTGCACCATATTGCTGCGGTAGCGCTCGGCAAAATCTCCCGCAAATCTTTTGAATAATAAAGGAATATCTTCTTTCCGTTCCCGCAATGCAGGAACACGAATCGGAACCGTATTTAAGCGATAATATAAATCTTCACGAAAGCGGCCTTCATGTGTAAGCGACAGCAGATCTTTATTGGTAGCGGCAATCACGCGCACATTGGTCTTCATCACTTTGGAAGAGCCGACACGAATATATTCCCCCGTTTCCAGCACGCGCAGCAGGCGCGCCTGGGTGCCTAAAGGCATTTCCGCAATCTCATCCAAAAAAATCGTGCCTCCGTTTACCGTTTCAAAATATCCCTTGCGCTGGTCGCCGGCACTGGTAAATGCACCTTTTTCGTGACCAAACAGCTCGGAGTCGATGGTACCTTCAGGAATGGCACCACAGTTTACGGCAATGAAGGGATTGTGCCGGCGGGCAGAAAGATTATGTATGATCTGGGAAAAAACTTCCTTCCCAACTCCGCTTTCACCATATATCAATACACTCAAATCGGTATTGGCCACCTGATCGGCTACCTGTAAGGCGTAGTTGAGCTGCGTGTCGTTCCCGATAATGCCAAACCTGTTTTTTATACTTTGTAGTTCCATTGTGTGTTCATTAAAAAGGGCATACAGGAATGCCTGTTATGCCAATTCGGAAATTTATACCTTCCGGTTGTTGCCTATCCTGCCTAAATGCGTAAAGCCAAACCCCTCAAATGTTTTTAGTCCGTAGCCGAAAAAACGATCCATGCCGGAGTGAGCCAGCAAAATGACACCCGCCAACTGTACATAATCATTCCCCCAATGCCATCTGGTAAGGAACAGGATAATGGCAACGGCTTTATGATGAAAAATATTGTAACAAACCGCACCGGTTTTATTGCCAAGCAAATAACCCAGTATACTCAAATCGGGTGTCAGTAATAATGCCGGAAACCACCACCAGTTGAAAGGTAACAAAGCAAATAACCAGATGCCCAGTCCGAACATGGCAGCTTCCTCAAGTTTAATCAGGGTATGCACAGGCAGTGTTTTTAAAGATTAATTTTTATGAAGCGATCTCCCCCAGTAAGGTGGCGCCGGTTGTGCCGGTGATGTAAACCTGCACGTAGTCGCCTTTTCCTGCGCTGTCTCCGTTTTTGGGGAAGACTACTACTTTGTTTTGGCTGTTCCGGCCGCTCCAGTGTTCCTTACTGCGCCGGCTTTCGGATTCAATCAGCACTTCAAAGGTTTTACCGGTGTCGGCATGGTGATTTTCTCTGGTCATAGCCGTTTGCAAGGCGATGATCTCATTCAGCCGGCGCTTTTTCGTTTCTTCCGGGACATTGTCCTCATAACGGCGTTGGGCTAATGTGCCCGGACGTTCGCTATAGGCAAACATATAAGACAGGTCATATCGGCTGTATTCCATTACCCTTAAAGTATCCTGATGATCGTCTTCCGTCTCCGTGCAAAACCCCGTAATGATGTCGCTGGAAATGGCGCATTCAGGGATAATCCGACGGATGCGGTCTATTTTTTTGAGATACCATTCCCTTGTATAGGTGCGGTTCATCAATTGCAGGATACGGGTGGAACCGCTTTGCACCGGCAGGTGAATATACTTACATATATTGGGATATTTAGCCATGGTATGCAATACGTCATCCGTAATATCTTTAGGATGCGAGGTGCTGAATCTTACCCGCAGCAGCGGCGATAGCTTCGCGGTCATTTCCAGCAGTTGTGCGAAGTTGACAGGTTCGGTTCCGTTCCCGGTAAAATAATAGCTGTCCACATTCTGACCCAGCAGCGTAACCTCGCGGTAACCCCGGTCGAGCAAATCCTGAGCCTCCTGTAAAATGGAATATGGGGAGCGGCTGCGTTCCCGGCCTCTTGTGAAAGGCACTACGCAGAAGGTACACATATTGTTGCATCCGCGCATAATGCTGATGAAGGCGCTAACCCCGTTGCTGTCGAGGCGCACGGGAGCAATGTCCGAATAGGTTTCTTCCCGGCTGAGCAATACATTTACCGCCTTCTGTCCGCCTTCGGCTTCCGCCACTAAGGCCGGCAGGCTTCGGTAGGCATCGGGGCCAACCACAATATCCACCAGCTTTTCTTCTTCCAGTAATTTCGACTTCAGGCGTTCCGCCATGCAGCCTAATACGCCGATCAGCAATCCGGGCCTTTCTTTTTTGAAAGAGCGAAATATCTGTAGGCGGTTACGCACGGTTTGTTCCGCTTTTTCCCGGATGGAGCAGGTATTTAATAAAATCAGGTTGGCCTCTTCTAGGTATTTCGTAGCACCAAATCCATCCTGGTGTAAGATGGATGCTACGATTTCACTGTCGTTAAAGTTCATCTGGCACCCATAGCTCTCAATATAGAATTTTTTTTCGTACCGGTTAGGATCCGTTGCAAACGGAGCATAAGCTTCTCCCTGGCGTGCCTCAGCAATCTCTTTGGTCTGGCTTTCCAACATCATATTATTATGGTCAATTACTTTATCCGGAGGCCGTTCGGCATCCCGAAAATTGAGTAGCAAAATTAATGATTTGTACTGACAAAATAGCAGGTTCCTCAGGAGATATATTATACTGCTCACCGGGTAAAATTGTGCAATCAAAAATCTTTTCGGGAACGTAAATGCGAAAACCAGCCTTCAAGGAGTATAGGATTGCTGCTTCCCCTTTTGTGGTTGGTGAAAACGACAGCAACGGCGGAAATATTCCAAATAATCTTTGATAAAAAATTGCCCCGCCGGTGGTATCGTTATTATTTACCGGTATCAACCCATGTTACTCTTTTTTCAATCCTCCACAATCTTTCCCAATCTGTTTAAGTCCTTCTCCGGAATTGAGAAAAAAAAATATGTGCAATTCCTGCTTTTGATGTATTTTTTTAAAAATATTCCGGTACTTTGCATTGATGATGAGAAATTTCGGGTTTTGTTTGTTTGTGTTTATACTGTGCCCGGGCTTCCGGGCATTGGCACAGGAACAACCCGTTATTAGGGTGGGCAATACTTCTGCAACACTGATTGGGAAAGATTTGACAATATATCTGCCCGATAAGGAAGTTGATTTTAAAGATGTGCTGAATGCTGTCTTTGTTCCATCGGATAAAAAGGTGCCGAATCTCGGAATCCGGGAACAAAGCGTTTGGATAAAATTAGTGATTCAGAATGCCAGCTGGAGTCCTTCGCTGGCTTTATATATAGATAATCCCGCGCTTGATGAGATGGAATTATTTCACCAGCCGGCTCCCGGAAAACCTTATGTGCACCAGCTCGTCAGCAGGGCATTGCCCTTACAAATCCGTACCTACAAAGGAGCGGATTTTATTTTTCGCTTAGATCGTACCGATACCCTTCCATCTGTATATTACCTGCGGATTAAAGGCGATCAGCCGATAATCCTGCCAATGAATGTGAATCTGCCCAGTTCACAACTGATAGAAACCATTAAGAAGAACTGGTTCAACGGGATCTATTTCGGTATCATTCTCATCATGGCTTTTTATAATTTTTTCCTTTATCTGACGGTAAGGGAAAATAGTTATGTGTATTATGTATTCTTTATTTGCTGCGCAGGTTTGACCCAACTGATCATGAAAGGGATTGCCTTTCAGTATTTCTGGCCCAACTCGCCGTTTATTGAAAAGCACAGCATGATTTTTATGGCTTGCCTGAGCGGGATAGCAGCGCTTTTATTTACACGGAAATTTCTTAATCTTAGAAAGGATTACCCAAAGCTGGACAGGCTTTTGCTGCTTTTGACTATTCCCTTTTTCATAAGCATCCTACTGATTCCTTTCAGCGAATATACCTCTTTCGCTTTTTCTCTGATGCGCAACAGTACAGCGCTGGCTTCTATAATTATCCTGCTGTTATCCTTATATATTCTCCGAAAAGGTAGAACCTCATCCGCAGTTTTTTTTGTTGTGGCATGGTCTTTTTTAATTGCCGGGTCGCTCATTTATCTGCTTTATAATTACGGGATATTACCCTATAATACTTTTACCAATTATTCGGTTCAATTGAGTTCTGCTATTGAAATGACCTTGTTTTCTCTGGCCCTGGCCAGCCGGATTAAAATCATGGAGAAAGAGCGGGAGCGTTCCCGCAGAGAGGCCCTGAGGCTTGCCCATGAGAATGAGCGCATCGTGAAACAACAGAATATGATGCTGGAAGAACAGGTTATTATAAGGACAAAAGAGTTGCAGCAGAAGAATGACATATTAGATACGGCGTATGAAAGCTTAAAACAGGCACAGGCAAAACTGGTGGCTTCAGAAAAGATGTCATCTCTCGGACGGCTGACCGCCGGTATTGCCCACGAAATCAATAACCCGATCAATTTTGTAGCGGCTAATGTAAATCCGTTGAAACGGGATTTTAAAGCCCTGTTCGATACGATTGAAAAAATTGAAAATATAGGCATTAAAGAGGCCAGAGCCGAGATTAAGCAGCAGGAAATAGCCCAGGTTAAAAAAGATCATGATTTTGATTATCTCAAGTCGGAAATTTCCAGCCTGCTTAAAGGCATTTACGATGGCGCCAGCCGGACTGCCGACATTGTCAAGGGCTTGCGTATATTCTCCAGGGTGGATGAAGATGATCTGAAAAGCGCCGACCTTAATGAAGGGCTCCGTTCCACACTCGTCATTTCCAATAATTTTACAAGTAACATCAGCCTGATTACCGATTATGGAGATATTCCCGAAGTGGTCTGCTACCCGGGAAAAATGAACCAGTTATTTCTTAATATAATTACAAATGCTATATTTGCAATTCAGGAGAAGTTTGAGGAAGATGGCGGTGTGCTAACGATAAAAACATGGTGTGAAGATAACAATGTCGTTTGCATCTCTATTAAAGATAATGGCATAGGAATGAATGAGGAAATTCAGTCTAAGTTGTTTGAGCCATTCTTTACCACGAAAAAAGTGGGTGAGGGAACTGGACTGGGAATGTCCATCGTATTTTCAATTATTGAGAAACACAATGCAAAACTCCTTGTAAATTCAAAACCGAATGTCGGATCAGAGTTTATAATAAAGCTCAGCAGCATGAAAGGAAAAGATTGATAATGAATTGGGATAATAAAAAATATTGACAACACAGCAAATATTTATTATCGGAAAATTACTTTTTTTTGTTATTTCAGATTAACTTTACAACTTCGAGCGTGTTGTGTGAACAGCAGGATTTTATAAAAATAAATGGCAGATAACAAGATAGCGATATTGTACGTTGATGATGAGGAAAACAATCTGATTTCCTTTAAGGCTACTTTTCGGCTTAAGTATACCGTTTATATTGCCTTAAGCGGAGCAGAAGCGTTAAAGATTCTGGAGGAGCATACTATACATGTAATTATTACGGATCAAAGGATGCCTAATATGACCGGGGTCGAGTTTCTGGAAAAGGTATTGAATAAGCATGTAGATCCTGTTCGTATTTTACTGACCGGATATACGGATATGAGCACATTAGTGGAAGCAGTTAATAAAGGCCAGATCTTCCATTATCTTACAAAACCCTGGAGCGAAGAGGAATTGGAACAAACCATTGAAAGAGCTTACAGCATATACGTGGAGAAAGAGAAGATCCGGCAGCTCAATGAGAAGCTCGCTTTGTCAAATGAGCAGCTTGAATTTCTGCTCCGGCAAAAGCTGTTATCCTGATCCCTTTTTCCCGGCTTCAACGGGAATGCGGCCAATAACGCCACTTCTGCTATTATTTTACGCCCGGAAGACCTGAAAAAATGCCGCGAGTAGCAATTACTGCAATTAAATATCGAAACGGCTTCTCCGCATAGGGAAATAGACACCGACCTGTTATTCGGGAATTTATCGATTTGGAATTTCAACCCTTGTTATTTGTGTCAATATAGCATTGCCTGATCAATTCTTTTTCCGGCAGGATTATTGATGAAGATTTTGGTGGTGTCATGAATTATACTGCCTGCCCGATAAAATTGTGCAATCAAAAATCTTTGTGTCTTTGCTCCTTTGTGTCTTTGCTCCTTCGCGTCTTTGCGTGAACCTCTATGCACAAAACTACGCCGCGTGAAGTATAACAAGCCCATTCCGACCGGAACCCTCATAGAGCTTGTTGGAAAAGTAACCTGTCTGGGTAATACAAGCCTTAAAGTACGCATGGGTATCATCATAGGATAGATGCATTCCGCTCACCGGGAAAAAGCCGTAAGCGGAGCATTTACGTTTTTGGCCATTGACGAACAAAATAAACCGGTAATAATTCAACAGTAAAACACCATAAAGCATTATCCGTCTTACAACTCAATAACCTGCACATCCTCCGCAAAATCTGTCAGCTGATGCCTCAGGTCATTCGCATCCGTATGGGTTATGAAGATTTGCGGCAGGGAAAACTGTTTCAACAGTGCAAACAAGCACTGTAGCCGCTGCCGGTCTAATTTTTCAAAGATATCATCGAGCAGCAGTAGCGGGTATTTTTCCCGCATATTCAACAGGTGAATATGCGCCAGCTTCAGGCTAATCAGGAAAGATTTTTTCTGCCCTTGCGAAGCATGCGTCTTCAGCATATTTTCTCCCATTACAAATTGCCAGTCTTCCGTATGCGGCCCTATGGTAGTACGATGCAAATCCAAATCTCGGGGTCGCGAATGATACAACTGCCGGTGTAATTCCTCCGGCATCGCCGATAGCTTGTAATACACCGATACCGTTTCCCGTCCCCTGCTCAACCGTAGGTAGTAGCGGCTGATCTGCTCCGGAAGCTGGGAAGCCAGCTCCAGGCGACGCTGCACCAGATAACTGCCGTACCCGCTCAATTGGGCGTCATAAATATCCAGCAACTGATGATTAACCGGCGCCGAAACCTGTTTCAGGCAGGCATTCCGTTGTGTCAGCACCTTTTGATATTGCAGCAGGTGGCTCAAATAGCCGGCATCCGTTTGTGCCAGGATGCCGTCCATATACTTTCTCCGCAACTCGCTGCCCTCATTAATCAGCCCGATATCGTCGGGAGCAATCATCACTGCGTTGAACCGCCCGATATGGTCCGACAGCTTTTCATATTCGCTGCCATTCAACGACATCGTCTTTTTCCCTTCTTTCCATATACAAACCACTTCATCGCGGCTATCTGCTCCTTCGCGGTTCCATATTCCCGATATTCTGAATCCGTTTGTCCCGATTTGGACATTATTGCCTTCCCTGCTCTGAAAATAGCTTTTGGTATAGCACAAATAATAAACGGCATCCAGCAAATTGGTTTTACCGCTGCCATTGGGGCCGGTAATGCCCGTCACCGGGGTGTTTAACGGAAATTCGCGCCCTGAATAATTGCGAAACTGGGTAAGGCTGATTTTTTCTAAGCGGTACAAATGAGGAATATTTTTTACTTTCGCAACAAAAATAACAAAAGGTGCAAACACAATTTGGAAAAGAAACATACTGTTACTGGTATGAGACCATGCTGCTGCAACGACGCTTTGAAGAAAAGGCCGGTCAATTGTATGGAATGCAAAAGATCCGGGGGTTTTGTCATCTGTATATCGGACAGGAAGCCGTCTCTGCCGGAATGATGACGGCCATCCGGGACCAGGATAATATCATTACTGCCTACCGCGATCATGCCCTGGCAATTGCCAAGGGTATTTCCCCGAATGAATGTATGGCCGAGCTGTTTGGAAAAGCCACAGGCTGCACCAAAGGAAAAGGCGGCTCCATGCACTTTTTCTCGAAAGAAAAACGCTTCTTCGGCGGTCATGGTATCGTTGGCGGACAAATCGGACTGGGCACAGGTATCGCCTTTGCCGAACAATATAACGACACCGATAATGTAACCATCTGTATGTTCGGAGACGGCGCAGCCCGACAGGGCATGATGCATGAAACGTTTAACTTAGCCATGCTTTGGAATCTTCCGGTAATCTTCATTTGTGAAAATAACCAGTACGCCATGGGCACCTCGGTATCCCGCTCCTCTAAGGTGATGGATATCTACCGCCTGGCAGACGGCTATGATATGCCCGCCGATTCGGTGGACGGCATGAAGCCCGAACCGGTGCACACCGCCATTGAACGCGCTGCGAAACGCGCCCGCGAAAAAGGCGGTCCGACTTTCTTAGAAGTGAAAACATACCGTTATCGCGGCCACTCCATGAGTGACCCGGCTAAATACCGGACTAAGGAAGAACTGGAAGAATACAAGGAGGAAGACCCGATAGCCTATGTGCTGCACACCATCAAAAGCAATAATTACGCAAGCGACCAGGAACTGGAGGCTATTGAAGAAAGAGTAAAGGCAGCGATTGATGCCTGTGTGACCTTTGCAGAAGAAAGTCCCTATCCGGATGACAGCGAATTACTGACGGATATTTACACCGACCGGAATTATCCATTCATTATGGACTAAGGGCATCGCGGCAACCAATACTAATGTGAATGACAGGACAGGAACGAAGCAATCTGAAAAACGATAAACGCGATGAGATTGCTTCAGGCATTCGCAGTGACATCACATTTTGCGCCGTTGCTGGTTACCAACAACAAAAGCGCAAAGTTTACTGCTGACTATTCGTCGAAACGGGTTATCCCGAACCGGAGATTATCCAGGCTAAAGCCTTAGCAGAAAACAGCAAATCTAAAACAACTGCTGTTAAGTTAACCCTATTTTGCTGAATTATCAAATTTTATAAATTGATTATCACAGCTTTTACTGTTTTGACTTTTGATTTAACACTACTACCGTGCTCCGAAAAGCGCCCGTCCGATCCGCACCATTGTGCTGCCTTCTTCCAGGGCAACAGGATAATCATCCGTCATTCCCATGGAGATGATATTGAAGCTTTCGTCGCCCAGGAAATAAGAAGTTTTAAAGATGTCAAACAGGGTTTTCAGCTTCTGGAATTCGCTGCGGACCTGCTGCGTATCATCAACAAAAGAAGCCATTCCCATGAGCCCGGCAACCGATACGTTTTGTAAATCCTTTTTATTAGCCGTGTAAAAATCAAGTAAGTCAATCGCCTCTTTCTCATCCAATCCGAATTTGGTGTCTTCGAAAGCTATATAAATCTGAAGCAGGCAATGGATAACCCTGTTGTTTTTTTTCGCCTGCTTATTGATTTCCTGTAGCAGCGCAAAGCTGTCCACGCTATGAATGACCGTTACAAAAGGCGCGATATATTTCACCTTGTTCCGCTGCAAATGCCCGATGAAGTGCCATCGGATATCGGCGGGCAATTCAGCCTGTTTGGCCGCCAGCTCCTGAACATAATTTTCTCCGAAATCACGCTGCCCTGACGCATACAGCCCTTCAATATCAGCTGTTTCTTTAAATTTAGACACGGCCACTAACGTTGCGTTTTCCGCATCCAGCCGGGATTTAAGCTCCCGGTATCTTTCTAAGTTAACCATAATAATTCTTTAGCAAAAAAATCGTTTCCTGTTCAGCAAGCTAATACTGCTCCCGCTCATTCGGAAAATCTTTGCTTTTGACATCCCTGATGTATTGGGAGGTCGCATTTCTGATGTCTTCATACAGATTCAGATAACGGCGCAAAAACCGCGGGGAAAAATCTTTAGTAATCCCCAGCATATCATGCATGACCAGCACCTGGCCATCCACATGCATACCGGCGCCAATGCCAATCACGGGAATGCTGAGCGCTTCTGCAACCCGCTTACCCAAAGCGGCCGGGATTTTTTCCAGTACTAAAGAAAAGGCGCCGGCAGCCTGAACGGCATGAGCGTTTTTCACCAACTGCTCTGCTTCCGCTTCTTCTTTGGCACGCACATTATAAGTGCCAAACTGATAGATAGACTGCGGAGTGAGCCCTAAATGCGCCATGACCGGAATACCTGCAGAAACAATTCTGGCAATGGCATCACATACTTCCGCACCGCCTTCTAACTTTACGGCATGTGCCCCCGATTCTTTCATAATGCGAATGGAAGAAATTAAGGCCTCTTTGGAATTGCCCTGGTAGGTTCCGAATGGCAGATCGCAAACGATAAAACAACGGCTGGCAGCACGCACTACGCTCGAAGCCATAAAGATCATCTGATCCAATGTGATGGGCAGGGTCGTTTCGTGGCCGGCTATCACGTTGGAAGCAGAATCGCCTATCAACAGGATATCAATGCCCGCTTCATCAAATATCTTGGTGAAAGAATAATCATAAGCGGTAAGCATGGAGATTTTCTCCCCTTTATCTTTCATTTGTTGCAGTGTATGGGTCGTCACACGCTTTACTTCCTTATGTACCGACATGCCGGATATATTTTGTTGGAGGGTAAAGGTAATTTGATTCTTTTTTATTTACCAATTCCTCAACCCGGAATTATTTTTAATTGAAAATTGAAGTTAGGCAACAGATTAATGATTGCTCAGGCAGGGACTCCGGTAATGCATACCAAAGTCTGTAAATGAAGATTGCGTTCCCCCGCAAGCGCATGATAATTCATCCATAAGGCCGCCCCGTCTGGTGCCCTCAGCAACCGGAATGCTTTTTGATATACCTTTTCGGGAAAATGCTATTTGTCAATTTGTATATTTACTTTTGTCGGCAATAAAAATAACCGGACAAATGAACAAAGGACCTGTTTCACAGTTTATAGCACATCACTATCGTCATTTCAATGCGGCAGCGCTCATGGACGCCGCAAAAGGCTATGAAGCTCACCTTGCCGGAGGCGGAAAGATGATGATAACCCTGGCGGGCGCTATGAGCACGGCTGAGCTGGGTATTTCGCTGGCGGAAATGATTCGTCAGGACAAGGTGCATATCATCTCCTGCACCGGCGCTAACCTGGAAGAAGATGTGATGAACTTAGTCGCGCATTCGCATTACAAGCGCGTACCCAATTATCGCGACCTGACCCCTCAGGAAGAATGGGATCTTCTGGAAAATCATTATAACCGGGTAACGGATACCTGCATTCCGGAGGAAGAGGCCTTCCGGAGATTACAGCAATATCTGCTCCGGCAATGGCAGGAAGCCGAAGAGAAGGGTGAGCGATATTTCCCGCATGAATTTTTATATAAGGTAGTGCGAAGCGGCGATCTGGAACAATACTATGAGATTGACCCGAAAGACAGCTGGATACTTGCCGCTGCGGAAAAAAATATCCCGATTGTGGTGCCGGGCTGGGAAGACAGTACAACTGGTAATATCTTTGCCAGCTATGTGATCAAAAATGAATTGAAGGCCGGGACGGTTAAAAGCGGAATTGAATATATGGCTTGGCTGGTAGACTGGTATCGCCAAAACAGCGGGGGAAAGGGGATTGGCTTTTTCCAGATTGGCGGTGGCATTGCCGGTGATTTTCCTATTTGCGTGGTTCCTATGATGTATCAGGATCTCGGATGGCATGATGTGCCGTTCTGGAGCTATTTCTGCCAGATTAGCGACAGCACCACTTCATTCGGCTCCTACTCCGGCGCTGTTCCCAATGAAAAAATTACCTGGGGCAAACTGGATATTCATACTCCGAAATTTATTGTGGAAAGTGATGCCACAATTGTTGCACCACTGATGTTTGCCTGGATACTGGGACAATAGACCTGTCTGTAAAACCCTGCGGCATATGCCTCATATTTTCCCCGATAGTTTTATGGCCGTATCAAAATTCTCCGGGGTCACCTATATAACTTGTGATAAAATGATTACCTTTGTCAGTATATAAACGCATATATTTCTATGTCACACGGCCACGAACAAACTATTGACAAACCGGGAATGCCCGGTACGGCAGCCTTGTTTGCATTTCTGATTTTTTGCTTATTTACCATTGGCATTGCCAATTTCATCCGTGATATGAGTCACGATAATGGGGGGCATGACGCCGCTCACGAAACAACTACTGAAGCGCCTGCGCATCATTAGTTTTTCCTTATTCATTATTATGCATAAAAATGACACCATTGCTATAACCGGCGCAGCCGGGTTTATAGGTAGTTGCTTAGTCTCCCAGCTCAACCAGGCCGGATATTTCAACCTGATCCTGGTGGATGACTTTTCCAGTAAAGAGAAAGCGGCAAATCTCCGCGATAAAAAATATCATGCTAAGGTACACCGCGATCAGTTTATTGACTGGTGTGAAAAGCATCCGGAACAAATAAACGGCGTTTTTCATTTAGGCGCCCGCACAGACACGACTTCGCAGGAAAAGGAGGTATTCAAAAAGCTGAATTTAGACTATTCCAAAGCGGTGTGGACCTATTGTACCGATCATAAAATACCCTTAGTTTATGCCTCCTCGGCAGCAACCTATGGCAACGGAGCATCGGGTTACCGGGATGATGAATCACAGGTTACGGAACTGAAGCCACAGAACCCCTACTCAGTTTCCAAAAATGATTTTGACATCTGGGCATTGGAGCAAAAACGCATGCCGCCATTCTGGGCCGGCATGAAATTCTTCAATGTATATGGCCCGAATGAATATCACAAAGGCAGAATGGCTTCTGTAATGTTTCATGCTTACAACCAGATCAAAGCCAACGGGAAAGTTCGGCTGTTTCGTTCCCATCGCCCGGAATATAAGGATGGCGCGCAAATGCGCGATTTTATTTATGTAAAAGATGTGGTCGATATTTGTATCTGGCTGATGGATAAACAACCGCATTCCGGCATTTATAATGTCGGCACCGGTGAGGCACGTACTTTCAACGATCTGGCAAAAGCTATATTTAAAGCCATCCGGAAAAATACCGTTATTGAATACATTGACACGCCGGAAGACATTCGCGAAGCCTACCAGTATTTTACGGAAGCCGATATGCAAAAACTGAAGGCCGCAGGCTATGAAAAACCTTTTACCTCTTTGGAAAAGGGTGTAGTGGAATATGTAAGAAAATACCTGGAGCAGGTTGCCCATTTTTAGTGTCATACTAAGCGTCCTTTTTCAGTAACGAAGTTATTCACTCCGCCTCTCCTCTGTCAAGGCGAATTTGCAGCACTCCTGCACAAACATCAATAGTTATCTAAGTAGGTTTTGCGGCGAATCAGCTTGAGATCCTGCAATACGGATGATTTCACCTGTAGGAGAAAATTGAAGCTCCGGTAGGTGCCAAAGGGAATCAGGTTCAGGCTCATCTGCCAGCAGTGCAGATCGCGGCTGATATTGATAGAGGTAAGTCCGACTTCTTTATTCGTAAAGTTGTACCCGCTTTGCAGGTTGATTTGCCACCGGCTGGTCAGGCTAAGGCTGCCGCTGAACATCAGGCTGTGTGTTAGCGCAATGGAATCTTTATTCCGTGAAGAATAATATGATTTTGAAGCATTCAGGCTATAGTTGACGTTGATATTCCAGGGTATATTGAAATCGTAATAATCATCGTAGCCACCATTATTCAGTAGCCGGTTCACCTGATCATTATTGGCTATAGAATCGCCTTGCTGACCGGTATTTTTCTTCTGAGCGCTGTAATTGAAGCCCAGGGCGAGGTTTGCACGTCTGAAATCAACCAGTCCGCCGCCTGCATTGTAAAGAAACTGCCCTGTGCGAATATTTTTATCCCACTTGTATGGATCAAAAACAGCCCCGCCACTGATGTTGAATATTTTCAGAATGGATGTTTGTGCCCGTACATTAAACGGAGCCAGGTTCAGGGAGTCGGCGAAAAGGTTATAAGAAGAATTGATGCTGAAAGCGTCAATCAGGGAAATGTTTTTGCTGCCGGCGGAATCGTGGGTACGTACTTTCATCTGAAGATTGTTCTGGATGCCAAAGGTAACAGCGCCGCTGGGTTCCGGGTTGCCCGGCCCGCCAATAGGAGAATAAGGGCTCACATAAGGCGATTCATAGGTATAAGGATAATCGGGGTTCGTTTGCGTTTGATAGAAATATCCAAAAGGCGGATGTGCAAAGCCTGGTTGATATGAGAATCCGACATTGGGACTAAGTACGTGTCTTATACCCATTACCCTGCCTTTTTTGAACATCATCAATCCGTACAGGCGGGTACTGACCGAAGAATTGGCGCTGAAGCTGCGTGTGGCGAAAAAGCCACTGTTGATGGTAGTATCCGTTTGATCGGTCAGTGAATCATAAATGCGAAACACCTGTTTGGTATTCCAGTACTCCGTATAAGGAACACTGAAACTCAGGTTAAAAAAGCGGAAGATATTATATGCTGCATTGATACTGGCGTTATGAATGATACCGTTGTTGAAATCAGAAAAAGCAATATTGTTCATATTGAATGTAGAATCATAAAAACTCCATTCATTCACGGCACGCAGGTTGTAGCTACCCGAAATACGCTCATACCAAAGGGGCGTTCCTGTGGCGTCCCTGCGTTGAAAAGGGGTGATTTGGGAAATGGAAAAATTGATGTCCGGAAGTGTAACATTCACCTGACCGGTCTGCGTGTTTTGATTGTGGCGTAGCGCTGTCGAAAAAGAAAATGGTCTCCCGACCCAGTTTTTTGAATAGGAGATGGAAGAGCTGAAAGTATTATTCAGCATTTGCAGGGCGTCCACGCCATTCAGCTTGTTATAGTTCCGGGTGATAATGTTTACCGAGGCGCCAAATGTGGTTCCCGGGCGGGCTTTTTGATCCTGCTGATGACTGAGGGTAATATTGAAATCCTTGGAAACACTTCCGGAAGACTCATATACTTCACCGATCTTGGTGTAATTGTAACCGATCTGCAGATTGCCGTTGTAATGGTAACGTTTGGCATAATCCGCACGACCGAGGAAACCCCAGCTCCCTTTAGAGAAAATGTCAAACTGGGTAATGACTCCAAGATATTCATTCAGGGCAAAATAATAACCGCCGCGTTGCAATCCTAATCCGCGCTGCTCCTCCAGCGTATAAGAAGGCAGGATGAATCCCGACCGCTGCTTTTCATTGATGGGAAAAATGCCGAAGGGCAGGAACAGCGGAGTAGGCACATGCTGAATTTCAAGATTGGCCGGACCGGTGGCTACGATGCGGTTAGGCACCATCTTGATACGTCGGGCGCGAATAGAAAAATGGGGCGTATCTAAGTCGCAGGTCGTATAGCCGTTTTTCCAGCCGAAAACGCTTCCGTCTGCGTTGCGTTTTACCTGCTGACTGGAGATAAAGCCTTCCCCGTACTGTGATTTTGCATTGCGCACAATGGCCCGTTTACTTACAAAATTGTATTTTAAAGAATCGTAGGTAAAGCGTTCCGCACCTTGTGAAAATTCCTGCACGGAGATTATTCGGTTGGCCGTATCTCGTTGAGGCATAGCGGTCAGCATATTGGTCTTTTGCTCGTAGCTCACATTTCCCGATTTCAGTTCGATATCGTCATAGCGTATATCCACATCGCCGTACATATTGTATATGCCCAGGGGCACCTCCAGTATCATCGAGTCACGTGAAGAAGATACAATTTTGGAGTCTAAAGCATTTGCTGAAATTTTAATTCCTAACGTTTCCTCTTTCAGTGTAATCCGGGCAGAGTCGCTCATACTGCTGTCCGCAATGGCCGTGCTATCGCTGAGCGGTGCCGCTTTCAAACTGTCCTTTTCCGGAGCGGCAGGATTTTGAGCCGGCATACCCATGGGCATGATTTGCCCATGCGCGGCATAAAAAGATAAAAATAAAGCAAGCATTACCATAAGCCTACGGCAATGCTTCCAACGATAATCCCATAAATGCCGAGACGTTGTTTTCATTTATCCGGGCAAAAATACGTTTTATCTGATTCGACCTTCACGCAAAAAATCTTTTTAATTTATCTTTGCCGCTTTGTAACGCATATCGGATAAGCATCATTTTTTTAGTAATCATAATTTTGTATCGTTTTCTTTACATAATACCGCATTGGCATAGCACCTCATTTATGAAACATTGTTTTTTCATCACCTTTCTGGCAAGTGCCCTGTTATGCTTCGCAAACCCTGTCCTTTTTGCCCAAACTAAAGTCAGTAAAATCGTAATTGACGCCGGTCATGGAGGCCAGGACCCCGGTGCAATAGGGACGTATTCCAAGGAAAAAGATATTGCATTGGCGGTAAGTCTGAAATTAGGGAAAATTATCTCCGACAGCCTTCCGGATCTGAAAGTAATTTATACCCGAACCTATGACTTTTACCCCAGCCTGAAAGAGCGCCATGAAATAGCCAATCAGGCCAGCGCGGATCTGTTTATCTCCATCCATATCAATTCTACCGCACCCCGCAAGGAAAGAATACATTCCGGATATCATTACGTTGGGAAGGGAAAAAAGCGACGGAAAGTGCCCACATACAAAACCATTTATCATCGGGAAACATCCGCTTCAGGAACAGAAACCTATGTATTAGGGCTGCACCGCAATTCTCAAAAGGAAGCCGCCATTGAAAACTATAGCGATAATGTTACCGAAGAGCCGGGCATGCTGGATGAAAGCGACCCGACCACCGCTATTATCATTACTCAATACAGTCAGCGATTTCTTGCACGAAGTGTAAGCCTGGCCGGTAAGATACAGGAACAGTTTGCGAATCTCGGACGAAACAACTACGGGGTGAAACAAAAAGGACTGGAGGTATTGGCAGGCAGCGCAATGCCCGGCGTACTTACGGAATTGGGCTTTATCAATAATCCCGGCGAGGAGGCCTATATGAATTCTCAGGAAGGACAAAAACAGTTAGCGATGGCGCTGTACCGTGCTATTAAGGCATATAAATATGAACGGGAACGCGGCGGTAGCAAATAAAAGCTTTTGCTTTTAGCGCCCGATGTAGGATTTCAGCGTATCCAGCTCAATATCGCCTGACAGGACCTTAACCAGTTTCCAGTCATTTTTACTGTAAATATTTAACTGAGGCAGCGTTACAAAATTGTACAACTTACGAACGACATCCAGGCTGTCAATTCCGATGATTATATTTTGAAAAGAATCTGCTCCTGTTTGCTCGTAGAAAAAATCAAGATGTTCACGCATTCCGGAAACTGCGACAAAATAAACATTACTTCCCTCGAAATCTTGTTCATGCTCACCCAGCATCTTAGCCATATTGATACAATGCTCACAGGTGGGATTGAACATGAATAAAAACAAGGTGCCGTCCTTCTTAAATTCGGCTTCCGTGTGGATATGGTTATCTTTGTCCACGATTAGGAATGGTGGTAAAGGACTACCCATTTCCTTATAAGATTCCGGTGATTTATCCTGTGCGAAAATCTGACCCAATCCCGGCAGAAGCATCATCATCAAAAGGAATGTATGTTTTTTCATTAATGAATGTTATTTTTATTAAAAGACTATCGAACTTTAATTTCAAAAGTAAACAAAGAATCAATAAGCCATGATGCCTTCACAAAACAAAAACATTCCACTTGCGGAGCGGATGCGTCCGGAAACCCTGGAGGCCTTCATAGGGCAAAAGCACCTGGTAGGGAAAGGCAGCGTATTGTACAATATGATTAGGAGCGGACACCCGCACTCCATCATTTTCTGGGGGCCGCCCGGAGTTGGTAAAACTACGTTGGCGCAAATCATTGCAAGGGAATGCGGCCTGTTGTTCTTTCAGCTCAGCGCTATTGAAAGCGGGGTGAAAGAAGTGCGTTCAGTTATTGACAATGCCCGGAAAGCGGGTAAAGCGCTGTTGTTTATTGATGAAATACACCGCTTCAATAAAGCGCAGCAGGACAGTCTGCTGGGTGCGGTGGAAAAGGGAATACTCACCCTTATCGGCGCCACTACAGAAAACCCTTCCTTTGAAGTAATCGGAGCTTTGCTGAGCCGTTGCCAGGTGTATGTGCTGGAACCCTTTAATCCCGACGATTTACAGGAAATGGTTTTACAGGCGCTTCGACAGGATGCCTGGCTGCAAACGCAGCAGGTCGAGATAAAGGAATGGGAGGCTTTGCTGCGCCTGAGCGGAGGCGACGGTCGCAGGATACTCAACCTGCTGGAACTGGTTGTGCAATCCATCGAAGCACCATTGAAAGTAATTACTAATGAACAGGTGCAACATACCGTACAGCAAAAGATGGCGCTGTATGATAAGACGGGCGAGCAGCATTACGACATCATCTCCGCCTTCATTAAGTCCATTCGCGGCAGCGATCCTAATGCGGCCGTATATTACCTGGCGCGGATGATAGCCGGTGGCGAAGATCCGCAATTTATTGCACGGCGCATGATAATCCTGGCAAGTGAAGATATCGGCAATGCCAATCCCAATGCCTTGCTGCTGGCTACTTCCTGCTTTCAGGCAGTAGCCATGATTGGTTATCCCGAATGCCGGATTATCTTATCGCAAACGGCTACTTACCTTGCTGCTTCTGCTAAAAGCAACGCGGCTTATATGGCAGTCAATCATGCCCAGAATCTGGTAAAAAAGACAGGCGACCTGCCGGTTCCTTTATCCATCCGGAATGCGCCTACCCAGTTGATGAAAGACCTGGGGTATCATAAAGATTATCGCTACGCCCACGATTTTGAAAACAATTTTGTCATGATGGAATATCTTCCGGATGCGATAGCCGGAAGCAAACTTTACGATCCGGGTGATAATCCGGCGGAGCAAAGGCAGCGGGAATTTCTGCGCCAGCGATGGAAAGAAAAATACGGATATTGACCGGTATTGATTGCTGATTTTGCATCCGGCTAAAAATTATTGTAGATATTATTTTCAATGGGCGTGGCGCTTACGATTTGATCCACAATGAACTGCCCTTTGTCCTTATTATCGTTATTGTTGTTTTCTCCACGCCAGGGAAGGTTTCTGCGGTATTGCACGTAATGTACTTCTACTTCCATGCCGTTACATCGGGTCAGCGAGTCAGCCAATGCCTCATCTTCCACGGAAAAATGAAATTCATTGGTGTTTAAGCCGCCGGTACGTGCTGAACGAAGGCCGGGCTGTATCATGATGCCTTCGTATGTTTTGAAGACATTGCCTTTTCTGGAAAAAGAATACAGTATCCCTTTCCGAACGCCGGTATCGTAATGATTGTAATAATAAAAATAAATATAGCCGGAAACGCAAACCAGCAATACAACCAGAAAAATGGCAATTACCTTACGCATAATAAACAGGTTTTTGTTTTGTCGCAGGCGGAAACGGTAAGGCCCCACACACGAATTCCCGTTAAAAATACATAAATAACCACTGTTGTCCGGCAAAAAATAAACAAAATTGCCAAGCCCCTTACCTGCACGGAGTTTTGGCCCCTTTTCCCGCGAAGGTGCTTCTGAAGTTGAAACATAAAACCGTCAAAGGCTTTAATACTTTTACCGGACGATAGTGGATAACAAGCATAACTTTCTTTATTGCTACGCTCACGGACATTTGCCTGACCGTATTCATAATAGCTTGTTCAAACTTATTTTAAAACCACATAGGGACATAGATACACCTGCCCCGATGATTCGGGACAGGTGTGATAAATTTTAAACAACTTCAATTACAAGATAAAAAATGAAATCCTTTCCTGAAAATGCCAGGTCCTGCTCCCCGACAAAAGGAATGTCAACCCGGGTATGATTTTTCAGACAGAAAAACGGAAATATTATTCCCCTTTCTTTTTGGCTGTTGCTTTCTTTGCCGGCTTTTTGGCGGAAGATCCGCTAACCTTCTTTTCAGCGGTTTTTTTTGATGCGGTTTTTTTAGTTGGTTTTTCTGTGGCGCCATCTTCGGCCGGCGCCTCTCCGCCAACCTTTTTTGCTGGCCTGGCGGTCACTTCCGGCTCCTCTTTTACGGCTTCAGCAACTGCTGCTTCCGGATTTTCTGATGTGGTTTCCTGCTCCGAAACGGTTTCCGCTGATGTGGTTTCTTCCTGATGATAGGCTTCAAAATGGAGCAGGTCATTTGCCTTCAGCATGCCATACCATTTCAGGATTTTCTTAATATCGCTTACATACACCCGCTCCTCATCAAACTCAGGAAGGGCTTTTTTGAAGAAGGCTTTCAGGGCATTACTGTCGGCCTTGCCGACATTCAGCTTGCAATAATCTTCGTCGTTTCGCAGGATACCTTCCAGCACTTCATGCAGACGCACATTATCGTTATAGGTGTATATTTCAATACTCTCTAATGGAGTAATCTGATGAATACGAGCCGAAACAAATTTTACAGACTGGTCTGTGAGGCTGCGTACAATAGCGCCGTCATTTTTGGTACTGATGAGCTGATAAAGGCCGCCAAGGCCGGTTACTGATACAATTTGTCTGTATTCCATAATTTTTAATTGTAAACGAAAGGCCGCAAAATTACATTTTTTTAGGTAAAAAGCAGAATCCGGAAAGCAATAGGGTGTATCCCAAATGTTGCATGTGGTGTAATGTTTTTTGTCATTCCGCAAAAACGTGCCGTCATTTCGAAAAGAAAATCCCGGATTACGTAGTAATTCGATTAGGATTTTCGCATGGAGGAATCTCCCGGTCGGGAGGATGGGCAAACGCCCGGGAGATTCCTCCGCTCCATAAAATTTACTGCGCTGCGTTCCGTAAATTTTACTTCGGCCGGAATGACGACCGCTTATACGCTACACCAGGAAGAACTATACCTTTTGCATTCGGGAGATTGCTCCGGTGCGACATTTTGGGATGCACCCGTTTACCACAGCTGATACAAGAGTGAAATTAAGAAAACTTTATCCGTCAATATATGCTTACCATAACGGCAGTATTAAGTCAAAATTAAAAATTGTAAAACGGGGTGTCCCCAATAGGGAAAAGCTTTTAAGTATAATAGCCCTGACAGGGATAATATCTATAGGCCCGGGTGTAGCCTGGGGCTGAAGTGGGTATTACTTGTGGTGAATGAAGACACCCACGGCATCAGGCAGCTTCATAGGTGCGACAATTTGGGGTGAACACATGATTAGCATATCCTTCTCCGGACAGAAAATCGTTTTCACCATCAGGAATTGAATTATGCTTTGATACCATTTTGTGAACAGGTATCTGTTTATTACAGTTACATGACCGAAATCATACGGATTGATAACCTGCCGGAGTATTAAAATAATAACTTTGCCGCGAAAATGATATACGTATGAATTGGCCGAAATTGCCGACCCGCGTCATTAAGCAGCGGGTTTTTGAGGCTTTAAGCAATAACCTGAATTACAAGAATGAAACAATTCTGGGGCTTCCTGCCACCTATCTGGATCAGGAACAGTTTTATTTTGATGCTCCCTTTCTTAAAGATGCCGCCTACCTTTCCGTGCTGATCAATAATCCCAACCATATCGGATGCCATACTTATGGCCCGGGGGAAAGCTATTTTAAAGGCACGCAACAATTGGAAATTGATCTGATCGGTATCTGCGCGGAAGAGATATTCGGTGCGGAAGAAAAAAGTTGTGACGGATACGTTGCCCCGGGCGGAACGGAAGCTAATATTCAGGCACAATGGATATACCGCAACTACTTCATGCGGGAAAATGCGGCAAAGCCTTCCGAAATAGGACTTGTTTTTTCTGAAGATGTGCACTATTCCGCTTATAAGGGCTGTAACCTGTTGGGCATAACGCCAATCCGGGTGAAGGTGCAGGAAGATAGCCGTGAGATCATTCCGCAAGATTTGGAAGCTAAATTAGCGGCGGCAAACAACGCGGGTATCCACTATCTGATCGTTCATCTGAATATGGGCACTACGATGTTTGGCAGTGTGGACGATATCAATACGGTGCTGCCCATTGTGAAGCAATACTATGCGCATTATTTCGTACATATCGACGCAGCTTTTGGCGGCTTTATCTATCCCTTTACCCATCCGGGCAGCAATGCCGACTTTACCAATCCGGAAGTAAGCTCTGTTACTGTGGATGGCCATAAGATGTTGCAGGCGCCTTATGGTACAGGTATTTTCCTGTGCCGAAAAGGTCTGATTGAATATGCACAGACTGCTGAGGCTTCTTATGTTCAGGGAAGTGATTTTACGCTTTGCGGAAGCCGGTCGGGGGCCAATGCGGTTGCCATGTGGATGATCCTGATGACGCATGGATCCGAGGGTTGGAAGTATATGATGCAGAAATTAATTGACCGCACCGATCGTATTTGCGATGCGTTGGAGGAATTGGACATCCGTTACTATCGTAATCCATACATGAATATTGTGACCATAGCTGCCGACCATATTCCTGCTGCGCTTGCCTATAAATACCATTTAGTAGCTGATAATTTTCAGCATCCCCGATGGTGGAAAATCGTGGCGATGACGCATGTGGAAAAACATGTGATCGACAGCTTTCTGCTGGATTTGAAAAAGACCCGGAGCGAAGCTTCTGCCGGCTGATAAAAAGTCGCTCTTTGATGATTTTTCATCTTTCCGGCAACTGCCGGCTTACGAATCCGTGTGCCAAATGTGTCGCAGCTTACGTCGCTACCTCACAACATGCCCGGGAGGTTTGGCTTCGCCGGTTTTCAGTTCTCCACTCCATTAAAATCATTTTGCTTCACCGCATGATTTTAATTTTGGTCGTGACGGCGATTTTTTTGCCATCACGCCCCGGGAGGTCATCATTTCTCTCCTAAAAAGAAAAAAGAATCTTCTCAATTTCCCTGCATTGACTATCTTTAAATGTCCGATGATTGCACCGGAGCAATTTTTCAGGGTATGCAATTGAGAATATATCTTTTTTCCATTTGGATTTTAGCCTTTCCTTTCGCCGTAATGGGGCAGGTGGAAAAGACTATTTATCAGGTTCAGTCTGGGAAAGTGCAGTTTGCATCTAAAGCCCGGCAGGAGTTCATTCAGGCTTCATCGGATCAATTGCTGGGGTTTTTGGATATCAGTCGGGAAACTTTTGCCTTTAAGATCCCGATTGCCTCCTTTGCGGGATTTAACGGCGCACTGCAACAGGAACATTTCAATGAAAACTATATGGAGTCGGATCTGTTTCCTGATGCGATCTATGTGGGTAAGATTATTGAAAGCATTGATTTCAGTAAAAAGGGAAGTTATGAAGTTCGTACCAAGGGAAATCTTACCATTCACGGCGTTACACAGCAGTGCATCATTAAAGCCAATATCCATATTATTCCCGGAGAAATTGAGATAGACGCTGCATTTACCGTTATGCTCCAGGACTACAATATCAAGATACCGCGGATTGTCAATAATAATTTATCGAAAGCAATCAATGTAAAAGTAAAGGCCGTGCTGATTCCCAAACAGACTCCCGGATGAATCGCTTTGTAAACATAAAGATGTGCCTGTTCCATGTCTGGTTATTGGCGGTTCTGTGTGCCACGGTAAAGTCCGCACCGGCGCAGCAGCCTTTCATGCAGCAATACTGGATGAATGAAAACTATACGCCGGTTCCGTCATACGCCCTTTTACAGGATAGCTTTGGATACATCTGGGTGGGCACAGCGCAGGGCTTATTCCGTTTTAATGGCGAACATTTTACGAAGATAACAGATACAAACAGGATTCCGGTTACCGCCCTGGCGGCCACTTTCGGGAAAATATGGATGGGTTATAAAAATGGCGCCTCGGCTACTGTCAGCGGCAGGCTACAGCACATTGTTCCCGGCAGCCGGCAGCATAGCCTCAGGGGAGGCATTTTACAATTGATTCCTGATGATTCGGGCGATACCCTCTGGGCTGCTACCGGGAATGGCCTGGCCATCCTGTATGGAGATACCGGGAAAATATTGCTGAATACCCGCTCGGGACTTTCTGATACCTACATTTATTCGCTTTGCCGCCTGCCGGGAGGATGCCTGTTGCTCGGCACGGATAACGGCATCAATGACGTTTCCTGGAATGGTACGGAACCTGTGGTTCATACTATCAATACAAAAGACGGCTTGCCGGATAATATTGTACAGGTTATCCGGCAAATCCCGGGCCAGGCGAAGTATTGGGTGGGCATGCAGGAAGGGGGTGTTGCACTGTATGATGCCGCCGGCAGGGCGGTGATCAATTTTTCCCAAAAACAATGGGCTTACGGACCGGTAAATGACATCTTACCCATGTCGGAAAGTCGCGCCTGGATTGTTACCCGGAGCGGATACCTGATTGATGCCGTTTTATCGGAAAACAATACCATCCGTTTGCATGCCTATCATTATCCCAATCAGCAACTAAACAAAATCATCTGCGATGCCTCGGGCAATTTATGGTGCGCCACTAAGGATGGACTCAGTCTCTTTACGGCGGAATACTTGAGCAGGCTGCCGCTTACTTCACCCTATACATTACAGGAGCTCACCGCCATGGCTTATGACAGGGATGGAAATCTGTGGCTGGCTCAGAACCAAAACCTATACCGGGTACGCAATCCACTTTCGGACGGTGTGCTTCAGTTGGAATACCGGGCGGAGGCGCCAATTTCCTGTTTATACACGGACGTGCTGGACCGTTTGTGGATAGGTACTGTGGGCAAGGGGCTCTTTCTGAAGGATAAGGGGCAGGGCGTTCCACAGAAACGGCGGGAGCCGGAAGTGCTTCATAGTAACAATATCCTGAGCATTGCCGAAACTCCGGGACGCATCTGGATTGCTACATTTATGGGAGTAGAAGAATTGTCTTTCCCCCGTAAGGCTTCCGAATCTATGCAGTTGATACGTCACCACAACAAGCAATCGGGTATCGGCAGCGATTACATTTACTTTTTATTTCCCGACCGAAATAACAGGTTATGGATGGCCACGGACGGGGCAGGCATTTGCGTGGTGGAAAAAGACCGGTACCGCCAGTGGAATCCGGGCAATTCAGCAGGCCGTGTAGTATATACGATTACGGAAGATGCTTCGGGTAATATCTGGGCAGGAACTTATTACAACGGCTTATACCGGTTTCCGGCCGGCAACGGAAGGCAGATAAAACAGGAAACCGTTACTGATGCAAATATCACTACAGCGGCTGCTAATGCAACCGGCCAGGTGGTAATAGTGTATGACCGCTGTATAGACGAATGGTACCCGGAAAGCAGGCAATTCCGGCATTTCAATTACCGGCAGCAAATGGATATTGACAGCACCTCCGGCGTGCTCAACTGCATGGCTAAAGATTGGGAAGGTAATGTATTTATCCCTTATGAACACGGGATGCTGATTTTCAAAAACCAGCAGCATACTTATGATATCCGGCCCGGTGTGCGCATTACGGATGTTCAGGAATCCCTGAAGTCGTTGCCGGAGCACCGGCATGAGCTGGCTCCGTCGGAAAACTATATCACAATATCTTTTGAAGGCATCAGCTTCACAAATCCCGAACGCATCCGTCTTCGGTATTGCCTGGAGGGATATGACAGCAAATGGATTTATACCAATGATGAATCGGTTACTTTTCCCAGTATGCCGCCGGGCAATTACGTGTTTCGGGTACAGGCCGCTCTGAGTGGGGATTTTGATCTTGCCAGGGAAGACGTTTATACTTTCAGCATAGCTACGCCTGTCTGGAAGCAGACCTGGTTCCTGCTTTTATCAGGCTTAGCCACCTTGACGATGATTTACCTGATTATCCGTCAGCGCGATAAGCGACAGCAGGAGCTGGCGCTTTTACAGCAGGAGCGTATGAGCTTTGAATATGAGCATTTGAAAAGCCAGGTGAATCCCCATTTTCTCTTTAACAGCCTCAATACGCTTTCCAACCTGATTGAAGAAGATCCGGATACGGCATTGTTTTATACGGAGCAATTGTCGGATTTGTACCGGAATATTCTTAGCTACCGGAAGAAGGATCTGATTACTCTGCGGGAAGAATTACAAATTCTCTCTGCCTACCTGTTTATCCAGCAAAACCGCTTCGGGGAAGCGATTCAAATTGATTTTAATATACCGGATAATATACCGGACAGCCGGAAGATTGTTCCGATGGCGCTGCAAATGCTGTTGGAAAATGCCATCAAACACAATGTGGTGTCTGTTACCCAACCCCTTAAAATAAAAATATGGTCTGACAAAGATATCATAACGGTCAGTAATATCATGCAGCCGAAGATGAGCAAAGAGGCCGGTGCAGGCCTGGCACTGGCGAATATTCAAAGACGATACAGCCTGTTACCAGGAGGTGCAATGACTTATGGTGTTTCGGACGGGGAATTTGTAGTTACACTGACCTTATTTTGACTTTATTCATTAATCAATTTCAATTTTATGGTATGCTTCAAGGCGTAAACAATTTCAAGGGCACAAGCGAATTTGGTACCGTACAGGGAGAGAAGGATCTTTCGGTGAAGGGGAAGATACTGAACATCGTTATTGTTGAGGATGAAAAGCCGGCCTACGAGCGGCTGAGTAAAATGCTGATCAGGATACTCTATCAAAAAGCGGTCATACACGACCAGTTAGACAGCATTGCATCTGCGAAAAGATGGTTTGCTGCACATCAGGAGGCCGATATTGTTTTTATGGATGTGCATCTTGCAGACGGATCGGCTTTTGATCTGCTGAAACAAATCAGGATAGGAGCGCCGATTATCTTTGTAACGGCATTTGACCAATATACCTTAGATGCATTCAAAACGGACAGCATAGACTATCTTATGAAACCGGTTAAAAAGGAAGATTTGCAAAATGCTTTATTGAAGCTGAATCGTTTTTCCAGGATGTTTTCCTCCGCACCTGATCCAGGCAGCCCCGATATGGTGGCACCGATGTATAAAAAGCGTTTTATCGTGCGCTACGGCGAGCATATACGCACCTTGGATGTAAAGGATATTGCTTATTGCTTCAGTACGAACAAGTCTATTTGCGCCCGCACCTTTTCCGGCAATACGTTTCCCATCGACTATAACCTGGATGTGCTGGAACAGGCATTAGACCCTGTGGATTTCTTCCGGCTCAACCGTAAATACCTGGCGCATATCAATGCTATTGATGATATGCGTACATACAGTAAAGGGCGGGTCTTTGTCAGCTTAAATCCTGCCGTAGAGGAAGATCTGATTGTAAGCTCCGAAAAATCTCCCCGGTTTAAACGCTGGCTGGGCGGAGAGCTGTAAAATTACATCGTCTAAATTTTTGCAGGGCACATCCCGAATTGCTACAGTTTTGGAGTAGGAAAATCTCACATTTGGCATGCGGGTTCGTGCGCCGGCCGGGTAGGCATACTGTCGGGAATAAAAATTCATCCGGTTCAGACCGACATCTTTTATTTCAATGAGCTTCTTGCGGTCAGAGACCACTTGCCACTACAACCTGCCCTGGAGACTACGAACGGGGCGATGTGCAATATGTTCGCCATTGTAAACGCAATCGGGGGATCGCTTCATGCGAAAATTCTGATCGGATTATACGGTAATCCGGAATTCTCCTGGTCGATGACGACACATGGAAGAAGACGAAAATCCTTTGAAGCAAATTACGAAAAAGCGGAAAGCAATGACCAAGCAAAAACTCCGTGTCATTCACACCAGCTCATTTCTTCGGCAACCGCCGGAATCATCCGCTTCATCACGTAATTTTCCCGCTTTGGCTCCTTCCGCTTTTAGATGGAGCGGCGGAAATATACTTTTGAGTGAAAATGGAAGGCAGGAGGACATAAGATAGCCACAGGATCATAGCCTACAGTATTCTACCCTGCTTCCCGGAAGTTGTTGTTTTCATGAAGAAAAGTACAATCATAATTTTAGTTAGTGTATTGCTGATTGCAATAATCATTGCCGGTCTTTGCCTGTGGTATCAGCCGCATAAGAAGGTGGAGCAGGCCGAGGGTATTATCATACACGTTGATTCGCTTTGCAGCCTTTACGATAAAGGGGAACAGGAAGCCAACAGCCTGCTGCTCAATAAAGCTGTTATCACTTTAGGAAGGGTGGATGAGCTGATTCATAATTTAGAGGGCGGCATCATGGTGGTTATTAGCTCTGCGGACGGACAGTGCAGCATTCAGTGCACGCTACGGGAGCGGGATGTTCCGGTAAAAACAGGCGACGTAATCCGGGTCAAAGGCTTTTGCGCAGGCCGTACACTGACCGGCATTGCTCTGACAGACTGTGTCCTGACACCTTAATTCAACTTTATTAATACTCAATAACCACGACTTATGCATACCAGACAAAACTATAAATTACTTCTGCCTTTATTGCTCTCTGTTGCACTATGGAGCTGTACGGATAAAAAGGCTGACCAGGTGAATCCTCAGCCCCCTTCAAGCGTTACCTGCGACACGGGGAATCTGTCATTTGCCACGGATATTATGCCGATATTTCAACAGAAATGTGCAACCTCCGGTTGTCACACCAATGCGACACAGGCCGGCGGCTATCATTATGAAGACTACAGCGGAATTATGCAGCCCGTCAATAACGGAAGGTTGCTGGGCGCCATCAATCATCAGCCGGGGTTCGTTCCCATGCCACAGAATTCGGCAAAGCTTTCTGATTGTGAGATTGCAAAAATCACTCAATGGATAGCCATTGGCAGTCCCGATAATTAAGCGAATATTTATAAATAAAAAGGAATGAAAAATCTGTTATTACTGATAGGATGTATTACATTATCCGGAGGAACGCTCTTCGCGCAAAAATTTATGGCAAGAGCTGCACAGGTCACGTTTAAGGCTTCCTCCCCTCTGGAAAAGATTAACCCGGTTAATAATGAGGCTTCAGGCATTCTGGATGCCGCTTCGGGAGATGTGGTGTTTGAGGTACCCATTCGTGCTTTCAAGTTTGAAAAAGCCTTAATGGAGGAGCATTTTAATGAGAACTACATGGAAAGTGAACGCTATCCGAAAGCAACCTTCAAAGGAAAAATTGCGAATGCCGGAACACTGAATTTCGATGAACCCGGAAGCTATACCGTAACGGTGGACGGCGAGCTTATCATTCATGGGGTAAGCCGTAAAATCATAGTGCCGGCTACCATTTCTATACAGGATTGGGGACTCTATGTAGAAGCAGATTTTAAAATAAAGCCAACGGATTTTAATATAAAAATCCCGGCGCTGGTAAGCAATAAAGTAGCCAAAATAGCAGAAGTAACCGTTTCCGCAAAAATGAAAAAAAATAAATGACCCGATATCTTATTCCCGGTATGCAACTATTTTTTAAGACCCGGTTGTTCTTTATGGCCTGTTGGCTATGTTGTAGTATCAATACGTTTGCTCAGGAAGATCATAATGCCGACAGTCTGTTGCAACTATTAAATATGCCGGAAGCAAGCAGCCCGAAGCGCATGGAATATGCTACAGCAACATTTAAAGGAACACGAGTGATAAACGGGCACAGTATTGAGAATGTAGGCAAAGGTGTCCTGGATTTTCGGGTTTCTCATCGTTTCGGCGCTTTGAATCAGGGGCTTTCCAATTTTTTCGGTTTGGATAACGCTACTACCAAAATAGCATTTGACTATGGGCTTTCTGACCGGATAACCATTGGTGTGGGGCGTGGAACTTATGAAAAAGAATATGACGGATTTTTGAAGATAAAGATATTAAGGCAAACGGCACAGGGGTCAATGCCAATAAGCCTGAGTTATGCAGGAGGCGCTTATATTCAATCAATGAAGATGCCGGATATTGGGGGCGATGCTTATCCTTTTGCTTACAGGATGAGCTATATGAATCAATTGTTGCTGGCCCGCAAATTCAATAATCGGATATCGCTGCAACTGATGCCCACGCATATTCATTACAATATCGTTCCTGCTTCGGCTGAGCCTAACAATATCTTTGCCATAGGATTTGCAGGGCGGGCGAAGCTGGGCAACCGCATTGCGGTTACGGGAGAATATTACTATGTGCTGCCTGGCGCATCGCTTAAAGGCTATCACAATGCGCTTTCCATCGGGCTGGATATAGAAACCGGCGGGCATGTTTTTCAGTTAATGTTTACCAATGCGGATGCCATTAATGAACGCGCGGCCATCGGGCAGACTATAGGAGCCTGGGACAAAGGCAATGTCCATTTCGGTTTCAACATTTCGAGAGTGTTTACACTGGTCAGACCAAAACGCAGCTAATATGCTGGTGGGTTATGATGAAAAAGCGGCAGGATTCTTCCTGTCGCTTGGGTGTGTCAGGTAGTAAGCGTATATGGTGAAAGTCCATGGCTGGCGCGCGGATCATAGAATACGTGCGCCCAATGCCCGCAGCTTACATCGCCTCCGTTCGGCATCCTGCCTTTAGCTCACCTCTGCTTTCCTTTTGAAATTTACTCCTTTTTAAGCAGAATGCAAAGTAAAGGCGTAGTTTCCGAAATGCCGCAGTGGTATCCATTCTCTGAATGGAAATGAACGCAGTGAAGTAATCTCATCACGTTTACCATTTTTCAGATTGCTTCGTACCTGATAATGGCAGGTCTCCTGACAAATTGATAATCACGGTCTCATTTCAATAAAGAAATTCCAAATTGCAAAGTCATGCGATTAGAATTTCCACATGGAGCAATCTCCGGCTGCGCTTGAAATAGTGTCCCCGGCCGGCGCGCCAACCCTTTTATCCAGCGACCGGACGCTACAGTTGTTTTTTAAGGAATGCCTAACCAAATTCATGCTAAAAATGCCTATTATTGTATCTCATTCTTTCAAAGCATCAATAAAAAATTTCCCTTAATATGGAGTATGAAAATCGGGTGCCGGAGGCAGCGCAACTGATTCCCCGGCTCATCGGGCAAATGGAAACGGTTATCCGGGGCAAACGTCACCAGATCGAGATGGTAGTCACCTGCCTTTTAGCTAAGGGTCACATTTTGATGGAAGACAATCCCGGAACGGGAAAAACCGTGCTGGCCCGCACCCTGGCACATTCTATCAGCGGACAGACAGGCGATAACAGTGTCCTGTTCAAGCGTATTCAGTTCACACCGGATCTGCTGCCCATGGATCTGATCGGGTCGCATATTTTTGATGAACAAGCTAAGGATTTTCTGTTTAAAAAAGGCCCTTTGTTCTGCAATGTCTTATTAGCCGATGAGATTAACCGCGCATCCCCCAAGGTACAAAGCGCCCTGTTGGAATGTATGGCTGAAGGTCAGATTACGATAGCCGAAACGACTATCCGGCTGGAGGATTTATTTTTTACCATAGCCACACAAAACCCAATAGAAATGGAAGGCACTTATCCTTTGCCTGCCGCCCAGTTGGATCGTTTCTTTATGAAGATCTTCTTTGGGTATGTGGATGAGCAAACAGAAATGGAAATCTATAAAAGTTACCATCAGATTCAGCATAATCTTAATGATCTCCATGCGGTTTTAAGCATGGATGATATCCTTATGCTTCAGCAGGAAGCGGACAATGTGTTTGTTCATGAAGAGATTATTCAGGCTGTCTCCAATATCGTGCGGGGCACACGTGCTCATCCCGAAATCAATCTGGGAGCCAGCGTGCGTGCGGGGATTGCGCTGATGCGCTGTCTGCGTGCCTACGCCTTAGTACAAGGGCGGAGCTTTGTGATAGAAGACGATGTGCATGCGACCGCGAAATCCGTATTGGATCATCGCCTCATTTATCGCACAAGGGATGCGCGACTCAGGGCCTTTGACGGTATCCTGAATGCGGAAATGGAGCGGCTCAGCCGCCTGAAACTGTATCATTAAAATTTTATTTTCCTGTTGCGCTGTTTAACTTACATATCATTCCTGTTCCTGATTTTCCTGTACCCCGGAAGGCAGGATGCTGCCGCGCAATCGCAGGCACAGGTTAATAAAAACAAGCGCGGCCTGATCGATGCAAAACGTATCGGCTCTTCTTACAACTCACCAGATGCTATATATATGTCCCGGGAATTTATCCGGATCGACAGCACCTATTATGTAGGCTGGATGTATGAAGGGATGTATAAAGCTAATTATGCCGCAGACTACCTGGGCTACAAAAACGCAGTGGCGCCATTATCCAGGGCGCTGGACTGTTTAGAGCGGGACTACCGCAGAGCACTGAAGGTGCGCTCCGGTGATCCGATGACTTATTCTGCAGCATTTCCCTACCAGTTGGATTACAGTTTTATTGCTTACCAGCTGATGGATTGCTTAAGTAATATTGAACGTCCTGATGAAGTCTATGCGTTGCTTCGGCGGGCGCAAAAATGGAATTTTCAGTTTGAGGGGGTTATGCAGCCTTATTGTTATCTGGCCTGGACAACGCACCGTAACCGGTTTTATACCAGCGCCCGGTATCATTTTTTAAAAAACAGCGTGGAAGAAAATGAGGCATTGGCACAACGGTATTTAGATTCTGCTGAGGCAAAGATTAAAAGAGACCTGTTTCTGAACCGCTTTTTTCAACCCGAATATATTAAGTCGTTATGGGAAAGCGTATATCATTATCGCGCGATGCTGTACAGCTACAATTTTCAAATGGATTCTGCCCGGCGCTATTATAGGCTGATGAGAAATTCTCCTTATTTTTCTCATAATAACTATGCCATCTTTCTGAATATCAGCGGAGCATTTCGGGAATCCATGGAGGAATTTGATGTGGCCGGCTTGTATGACAACGATCAGCGGCGTCTGAAGGAATGGGCTTATTATACTTCCATCCTGGATGTCTATCGGGCCAAGCCTGATGTTGGTGTGCAGGCAATGAAGGATATGATTCAGGCTGTAGGCTCCACTCCTGGATTCGGGTGGTACAATATAGCGCTGGCGCGTTGTCTTGCCTATAATGGAAATCCTGATGAAAGTGAGCGGTATCTGAAAAAAGCGGAGGGCTTTAAAGAGTTGCATATCGGTACTACGCTCGGTCAGAGCCATTATGATTTCAGCATTAACCTGATCCGGTTGCGCAATGCGGCAGACCGTATTCAAATGCTGAAGTTTGAACATAAAAACTGGTGGTACAATCCCCGGGTATTACCGGATATCGCACAAAAAACAGTACAAAAATATTTGCTGCAGTATTTAGTAGTCAACCAGTTTGCCATGAATCCGGAACGGGATATGGTCGTATATAAATTATTTTCTTCGGAAAGTACGATTGCCTGGGATGAAATATGGTACCTGATCCGCGATTTTACCACAGGCTTTTTTCTGAGAAAATATCAATACGAAGCAGCGCATAGTCAGCAACGTAAAAATGTGAAGCGCTACTTCCAGTTGTTTGTCGCCAAGCTGGAAATGAAAAAAGGCGATTATCAAAAGGCTGCGGAGCTGCTTCGGGAAATTATACAGGATCCTGCTATTGATTCGGAATATGAGCAGCTTTTTTTAGCCCGGGTATTTGAAGCTACAGCCATTTGTGCAAAAGAGCAGGATGATGACGCCGCTTACCGGAAGGCGGCGAACGGCTTTTACAGCAGCTTCCCGCAATTAGTTCCGTTTTCCGATGTTCGTGTGCATTTTAAGATGAATGTATCCGGTCAGGTTGATAAGAAATTAATTGCCCGGCTTGAAGACTGCAATATCGGATGGGACAACCGATCTACGCTGACGGTGCGTCTTCATTTCGATCAGGAAGGTGGCAAACATAAAATCACGTATTCGGTAACAGACCGGGACGGCCATGAGATCGTCAGGCAGAATGCTTATGTCTATACCGATCCGGAGCAGGCAGGAATCAATGTGGCATACCGCCTCTTTAATATCGGGATTAAGTCGTCCGCAGGCGCAGAAGCCGGGACAACTGCTGTTGCTTACTGAGATTAGAATTGCAGGTGCTTTACCGTAGCGCCGTTATTAATAAGCTGCCGCAGGGAATCAATACCGATTTTCAGGTGCAGCTCCGTAAATTCCCGGGTCACTTTGGTATCGCTTTTGGCAGTCTTAACCCCTTCGGGAATCATGGGCTGATCCGACACTAACAGCAAAGCGCCGGTTGGAATGCTGTTAGCAAAACCGGTCATAAAGATCGTAGCGGTTTCCATATCAATGGCCATGACGCGAATGCTCCTGAGATAGGTTTTAAAGGCATCGTCATGCTCCCAAACACGGCGGTTGGTGCTGTAGCAGGTGCCGGTCCAGTAATCCCGCGCATAATCGCGAATGGTGGTGGAAATGGCTTTTTGCAATGCAAATGAGGGAAGCGCAGGCACCTCCGGAGGAAAGTAATCGTTGCTGGTGCCTTCTCCCCGGATTGCGGCAATGGGCAAAATCAGATCGCCCACTTTATTCTTTCGTTTCAGCCCGCCGCATTTGCCGAGGAACAGTACGGCTTTAGGACTGATGGCAGATAACAAATCCATAATGGTGGCTGCGGAAGGGCTGCCCATTCCAAAGTTAATAATGGTGATGCCATCTGCTGTTGCACTTTGCATAGGCTTATCCCTGCCTTCTATCGGTACCTGATGGATGCGTGCAAAGTTTTCAATATAATTGGAAAAATTGCACAGCAGAATATATGCTCCAAATGCGTTTAGCTTAACGCCGGTATAGCGCGGCAGCCAATCGGCTACAATATCGTTCTTCGTTTTCAGCATAATCCGTTTCGTTTAAAAAATCAGTATTTAATCATCTTTTTACGTTTCCGAAAATAATATGCTATGATTAAGGTGTAACATTATATTTTTGGGTACTCATTTCAAATAGCCGTTTTCCGTGTCAGAGATTCACTTACAATATCCTGAAATTAATCTGAAATACAAAATCGAAAACAACACCCGTTATGTTTTTGATACGATTCGTAAAAAATACTTAGTGCTTAGCCCGGAAGAATGGGTACGTCAGCACCTGATCGGTTATATGCTGCTGACACTTGAATACCCCGCTGGTCTGTTATCTGTAGAAAAGCAAATCAGGGTGGGGGCGCTTAGTAAGCGGTACGATCTGGTTGTCTATAACCACGATTTTCGTCCCTGCCTGCTTGCCGAGTGCAAGCGGCCGGACGTGCCTGTAACCGAGCAGACGCTTTACCAGTTGCTTCAGTATCATAGCGTGATTGGTGCAAAATTCTGGGTGCTGACCAATGGCCCGCAAACTTACTGCGCCCGTGTTGACGATGGAAATATCACCTGGCTGAACCGGCTCCCGGGTCATGAGGAATGCCTGACTTCCTGATGCCGGTGTGGCAATTAGAAGGAAGGTTGATTGTGGCCGGAGGCGGGACACCCCATGGGAAATGTATGAATTACAAACTATGGTGTCAGGCATCTAATCATCGCTCATAGATTGGCTTCGCTGAGAAAGTTACTGAAGAATGACAAAACGAGAGGTGTAGTGCGAAAATTTGAAATGTATTCAAGTCGGGCGCATTTAAAATTGTCGCACCTGCGAAACTCCCGAATGTACAAGGTATCATCATTCCGGGTGAAGCGTATAAGCGGTCGTCATTCCGACCGGAGTAAAATTTACGGAATGCAGCGCAGTAAATTTTATGGAGCGGAGGAATCTCCCGGGCGTTTCCCCATCCTCCCGACCGGGAGATTTCTCTATGCGAAAATCCTAACCGGATAACTGCGTAATCCGGAATTTCCTTTTCGGAATGACGGCACGTTTTTGCAGAATGACAAAAACCCTTACACGACATGCAACATTTGAAATGCACCCTTCAACTCTTGTGGCGTCTGATTCATAAGATATTTTCCTACCTTTGCATGCTACCATACAACCGGCACGGTTAATCGTGCGATGCAGCATTGAAACAAGTCATAGCAATATTGATTTTTACGGGCGTTCTGGCACAGGCTTTCAGTAAGATATTCATTATCTCGGAATTCTATGTCAACCGCGACTTCATCGCAAAAAACCTCTGTGAAAACAGGGATAATCCGCAATCAACCTGCCACGGTAAATGCCACCTGAAAAAGGCGCTTTCCGATGATGAAAATCACAACAGCCCGGCATCTGCCAAAAACCTGAAGGAAAAGCAGGAACTACCCCTGTTTTACGATCTCACCCGCATTGAGGTTACCTGTATCGAATATCCCACAGCAATTCAAAAATATGTCATCACGAATGATATGAGGGTGTTTACTTTCGTAAAATCCATCTTTCATCCCCCTGCACTTATTTAATCAGTGCCGCTTACAGCCTGTCCGGAAACCAATCTACCCGGACGGCAGGCTTATTAATTAATTAATCTGATTAAATACATTTCAATGAAAAGGCAATTATTATTGCTCCTGATCGTATTTTCATGGAGCATTCCGACATGGGCGCAAATTAATTTTCAAGGGAGAATTATTGATGCTCATACCAGGGAATTATTAAACGATGTGGTCCTCTATAATCTCAAAACACATCAAAATTCTTCTTCCGATCAGTCGGGGAAGTTTGACCTCACATTATCCTCGCCGGAGGACTCCGTTTTATTTTCTTATACAGGCTATCAATCTCAAACTGTAACGGACACCGGTGCCCTTGCTCTTGTTCAGCTTAGTCCGCTGGCATCCGAATTACAAGGTATTATTGTAACCGCATCCGCAATGCATCGTAAAAGAACGGATGAGGCCGTAGCAGTCAGCACCATATCTTCCGGCACTATTGCGGAAACCAATCCGACCAGGCTAATGGAGTTAGTCAATAAAATACCGGGGGTAATTATGCAGGATCTCGGCAACGAGCAACATGCCATGAGCATCAGGCAACCTATGACGAAACGCCCTTATTTTCTATATCTTGAAGATGGCGTGCCTATAGCGCCCATCGGGAATTTTAACCACAACCAGCTTATCGAAGTAAATATGCTGGGCATCCGATCTATTGAGATTTTAAAGGGACCCGGTTCCTCGTTTTACGGAAGCAATGCCGTTGGCGGAGCCGTTAATTTCATTACCCAGTCGCCTTCCTATACGCCAACGGCGAAGATTGGCTTGCAAATAAATAATTACGGATATCAAAGGCTGGAATTTTATGCCGGGAATTATCTGACCGAAAAAGTGGGCGTCAGCGTAGGCGGATATATGGCTAAACAAAGAGCAGGGTGGCAGGAATACAGCGATTTCGACAAATTTTCCTTCTCTTTTAAAGCAGCTTATGATATTAATGCGCAGCTAAGATTAACCGGATATCTTACCGCCAATAATCTGAATACCCAAACCGGGGGAAGCATTGACAGCGCAGGATTTTATTCCCGGGAATATTTAAGCAATAACCGCTTTTCTTATCGAAAGGTAAATGCGGCAAGGGCAAAGATTACTTTAGATAATCATTGGAATAACGATAATCAATCTGCGCTTACGCTCTATTACGGCAATAGTTCAATCGGCCAGTTGCCCAGGTACCGGATTAAAAATATTGACAAACAACAGGCGACCGGTGAAGAAAACGCCGACAGTTATAACAATTACGGAGCCGTTCTGCAGCATACCACAAAGCTGAATTTCCTTAACTCCGAAATCTTTGCCGGAATATCGGCAAATTATGCCCCGACCGTTTATTCGGCTGATTTTTTAACCATCAGCAGGGATACGGCTACGGGATATTATACGGCTTATCAGGACACCGATTCCCTGCTCGCCGACTACCGGACTAACCTGTTCAATACCGGCGCCTGGCTACAGTATGAAATAACGCCCCTGCCGAACCTGAAAGTAATTGCCGGTATGCGCTATGATTATATTCAGTATGATTATAGGAACAAGCTCAGCGACATGGCCTATTCCAGCGTACCCGATACGGTTATCCGCAATGCGGCGCTCTCCCCAAAGCTGGGCATTATTTACCATTTTAAGAATGACCGCGGCTTGTATGCCAATTACAGCAGAGGCTTATCCGCACCCCAGACCTCCGATCTTTTCTTCGGCAAAAGTGTTCCCGATCTTAAGCCCGCTTACTTTGATAATTATGAAGTAGGGGGCTGGGCGGCTTTATACAAAAAGAAGCTCTACATTGACGTATCGCTTTACCAGTTAAACGGCTTTAATGAGATCGTGAGCTTTACCCTTCCCGACAATTCCTCCGTCAACAGAAACGCAGGACGCACCCTGCACCAGGGAATAGAGTACAGCCTCACTTATGCACCGGTGGAAGATGTTTTTATCCGGCTGGGAGGAACGAATGCCATACACCGGTATGTGGACTATGCCGTACAGCAGCAGGCCAACGGCGAGGTTATTGATTTTAACGGCAAGGACATGCCGGAAGCGCCACCGTTTATTGCAAATGCGGAGGTAACTTTTAAGCCACGCTTTATACCCCGTTTCCGACTGGGCTTAGAATGGCAGAGAATATCGCCCTGGTTTAAGGATGACCAGAATGCCTTTAAGTACGAGGATAAAACATTCCTGTTTAAAGGCGTGTCTGTCCTGAATCTCAGAACAGGCTACCAGTTTAAAAACATTGAAGCTTATGTAAATATTCTGAACCTGACCGATGAGCTTTATGCAAACAGCGCAACGAGGGCGGCAAATAACAGGGAGTCTTATAGCGCCGGAGCGCCCCGCACTTTTAGTTTCGGTTTTATTTACCATTTCACAGGCAATAATTAATCAGGAAAATGAAACGCTTATTAATATTAGCAGCCTTATCGGCATGGATATTCACGGCTTGCAATTCTGCCGCCGATAACGACACGACCCGGATAATAGACCATAGTGAATATGCATCCTCCTCCCCGTTTTTGACGAAAGATAATCAGGGCAATATCGTTATTAGCTGGGTTCGGGAAATCAGCGATTCGGAAGCCGTTATGTGCTACACCATTCCGGATAAAAACGGGCTTCCTGCACAAATCCGGGAAATAAGTCCCAGTAAAGGCGTGCATCCTCAGGGGGAAAATCTGCCCAAATTAGCATTCAAATCAGACGGAACCGTAATTGCAATGTGGGGAATCTTAAACCCGGCTTCCAAAAATAAATATGCGGGAAAAGTTATGTATTCCTTTTCTAAAGATGGAAAAGAATGGAATGCCGCACTCCCGTTGGTAACGGATACCGATAGTTATGATCAACGCTATTTTGATTTGAAAACATTGCCCGACGGGCAGGTTGCGGCTATCTGGTTAGACTCCCGGATGAAAACCGCGGCTGAGGGATCCACGTTGTTTTTTGCAGCAACAGACCCCGGCAACCAGTTCACCGGCGAACGAGCCATTGCAAAAACCTGTTGTCCCTGTTGCCGCACCGGCTTATACATAGGCCGGCAAGGCGAAATACATGCCGTTTTCAGGGAAATTATCCAGGATAGCATTCGCGATATGGTGCATATTATCTCGGCAGACAAAGGAAAAACCTTTTCCGAACCGTTAAGAATAAGCATGGACAACTGGGTAATCAACGGCTGCCCGCATACGGGGCCGACCATGACTGAAAATAAGGAAGGGCTGCATTTTGCCTGGTACACGTTGGGGAATGGAAACGGCGTATTTTATAGTAATTCCGCAGATAATGGAAAGCATTTTTCAGGAAAAGAAAATGTCAGCGATAATTCATCTGCCAGGCATCCGCAAATCATCAGCATGAGCGATGGCGCCATAGCTATTGTCTGGGACGAAACCGAAGATAAAAGTCGTAACAACCGCATAGGACTACAGTTAAGAACATCCCGGGGTGCGGTAATTAAATCAACATTCATTACGGACGATAAAGTTTCTGCCACTTTCCCGGTAATTATCTCCGGCGACAACCATCTGTTTATTGCTTATACGGGAAAACAGGGAGGCAAAACCGGTGTATTCCTTAAAAAGGAACAATAGAATAAGGAGGTACATGCCAAATCATCGCAAAAAAGTTCAAAAGAGACCCACCACGGCAACAGGAGGCATCTTCTGACGGGAGACCTTCAAAGGGCATAAAATGCCTCATCACGAAACCGCATTCCCGGTATGGGGCTGTGGCAGGGTAATCTTTTCCGTAAGCTGGGCGATGAGCTCGTATAGTTTTTCGATATTGCTTTCCAGCCGTATTATTGTTTGCTGATACATCTGCTTTTCCAGCATACTCAGCGTGGGGGGATAATTAGAATGTTTATTTTCTTTTGTGTCGCCGGGGTTGGGAGTTACAAAAACCGAAACCTGTTCATCAAGCAGCTCTGCCGGGGACGTCTTATAAAGCAGGCCCAGCTCTTCCAGTCGATCCAGCGTTATCTTGGTGGAGCCGTTTTCAATCAGGCTGTAGGCATTCTGCGATATACCAAGATAAGCTGCCACATACGACTGCGTATAGTTATTGAGCTCGCGGAGATGCTTTATCTTCTTGGCACAGATTGCTGTTATATTCATCAGAACGAGATACTGGTTATTTACAGATACACGATATCATTGTTTCAGATCACATCAAAAATACACCTTTAATTCATATTTTATCAGCATACTCCATTCTTTTTTATACAGGCTGTTCCCGGCAATATTTTTCAAAAATATCAAAAAAACTTTTAGCTACTCGTTTTTTTGATGAACTACCCGAAATACGGATATTCTATCAGTAAAATATAGCAGGCTTACTGCGCGGCGGTTGCATTTTTGCATCCTGAAATCCCCGGTAAAGGGATCGAAGAAAAAAACGGGCTTAAGAATAACCAAACCTGCCCGACAGATAATGACAAAAATTGTACTACGTTTTTTATTGGTTTTATTAGCTGGATTTTCCTGCTGCCTCACAGATGTTTGGGGGCAGACGGATTTGGTGAGGTGGAATGGTGCTAGTGACGGTTTCAATCCGAATATCTTAGTGTCTCATATAACGGCATCTAACATTACCAGCACCGGGGCAACTATAAGTAATAACGGACAATATAATCAGTTCTTTCAAACGGGCGGTTGGCCCAATCCTTTGCAAAATGGAGGATACCTTAATACGTCCAGATATGTTGAGTTTACCGTTACTCCTAATGCTAATTATCAAATAAACCTGAGCCAGTTCAATTTTGAAGTACAGATGGACGGAGGCAATGCTAATTTTGAGGTTCGCTATTCAAAAGATTTTTCGCAGGGTTATTCTTCATTTAATGGAACTATAGATGGAAATTGGGTCGCTAAATCAGGGAGCTTATCTGGTATAAATCCTGTTATGCCGGGACAAACAGTATATATAAGATTATATGTATATAATACTTATAACTCTCTTCGGATCAAACATAGTTGGGGGAACATAACGGGTCCAACCATCACAGGAACGGTTTCCCTTGCTTCTCCTCCCGTAGCAACAAACGACAATGCTACAACAGCACAAAATTTTCCTGTAAATATTGAAATTTTGGATAATGACACCTATAGCACCCTAAGCGCGATTACCATTACCCAACAACCGGCACACGGGCAGAATATTGGCGTAAATGGCTTAACCAATGTTACTTATACCCCGAATAATAACTATACCGGCACGGATAATTTCAAATATACCCTTACCGATGAAAACGGCACTTCTGATGAAGCGATGGTAAATATTACCGTAAGCGCTCCGGTAGCTCCTACGGCTGTGGAAGATGCGGCTTCGGTTATTCAGAACCAGACTACGAATATCAACGTGCTTGCCAATGATACGCCCGGAAGCGGGGCATTTGATTACGTTACGGTAGTTACCAATCCTGCCCACGGTACGGTTCAGGTGAACCCGGACAATACGGTGACCTATACTCCGAATAACAATTATACGGGAGCGGACAATTTCCAGTATAAGGTAACGAACGTGCACAATATGACCTCCAATACGGTTACGGTAAGTATTAATGTATATAGTAATCCGGTAGATTTGGTAAAGTGGAATAATGCCAACCTTACTCCAACGGTGGTAGGTAGTAATATTACAGCTAATTCCATTACTACGGGCGGAGATGTTACTATACAAAATTTTGATTGGACAGGTTTTAGAATTAATAATTTTCATAATGGTGTTAACAATACTATAAACTATAGCAAGTATTTGGATTTTAGAATTACCCCTAATTCAGGATATAAAATATTATTATCCCAATTCAAATTTCGTTATAGCTCTCCTAACGATAACGGACCAACTAAACTACAAATCAGGTATTCCACTGACCCAGGTTTCCCCTCTAATGGTACACTTTTAGGGTCTGAGCAAACACTTACAACAGGTTCTGACCACGATTTGATATTGAATTTTCCTGCTAATTATGAAATTAATCAAATCCTGTATCTGAGGGTTTACCTATACGGACATCCGAATAATGGCTATACCGATTTTTTAATTAGAAACCCCCAAACCGACCTTAATAACCCAAACCAATACCAGGGTCCCACCATCACAGGAATTGTCAGCCACGAAATTACAGCCGATCCCACAGATTTGGGGCTGACCCAAACCATCAGCAATCCCACGCCGAATACAGGAGACCAGGTAACGTTTACCATTATAGCCGAAAACCACGGGCCGAATGCCGCAACCGGCGCTTCGGTTACCGATCTCTTGCCTCCCGGCTTTTCTTATGTCAGCAGTTCTGCTTCTGTCGGCTCTTACGATAATGCAACAGGAATATGGACCATTGGAAGCCTGACTAATGCAGCTGCCGCCACTTTACAAATCACGGCTACCATGCAGGCCGGCGGGCCTCATACCAATACCGCTACGGTGACCCATAACGGTAGCGACCCGGTTTCCGGAAACAATAGCGCCAGCGTGACGCCGGATAATGTGTGTGCGGGGTGTACAAATACCATCAGCGGAAGCACCATAACCGTGAATGCGGGAGAAGTATATTGCTTATATTCTGGAAGCTGGAGCGGGGGAGTCACTATGAATGGCGGTACTATCTGTATAGCAGAAGGAGCAACTTTTGAAACTTCTTATATCAGCGGCAACCTGAGCGGCACAGTTATTAACCGGGGCACCATGACGTTTAATTTAAATGCCGGGGGGCCGCATAATATCACTTTTGAAAACTATGGCCTTTTTAATACGACCAACTTGCAGAATTTTTCCGGTACGATAAATAATGCTGCTACCGGCAGGGTGCAAATGGCAAGCGGCCAGGCAGGGTTTTTATCAGGTGCAGCGATTAATAATTACGGTAAAATGTATTTGAATGCCAATAGTGGTGTTGATTGCCATAATGCCAATATTATCAATTATGACAGCTTTGTTGTAAGTGAAAATTTTTATTTGGACGGAGGTTCTCTCGATAATAAAGCTTCAGGTGTGGTATCGTTAAGCATGAGCGGCGGAAGTACGGCAATCCAGGGACAAACGGATAACTCGGGTTTAATGCTGATACGGAAAGGTAATTCAGACAATGGAGGAATTTCTGCGGTCGTAAATAATTATGGCATCATGAGGATCTATGATGCGGTTGTTTTAGGTTCAGCAACTTACCTGACTAACGACAGCCTGATAGAGTTCATCAATATAAATTCGGTAGAATTCCAGGGACCCATGCTGCAAAACAACGGCAGGCTGAGGGTCACCGCAGGAAACCTGTCGCTTAATTCCTCCATAAGCCAGATGGTGAATAATGGCATCGTGATCGTATCCGGTTCCGTATCGCATAATATAGCGGGTTCTAAAGTGGTCAATACCTGCAGAATAGTGGCCGGCAGCTATTTCGTTGGAAACGGCACTACCGAAAATAAAGGATTGATATGGGTAATGGGAGAGTTTAAGGTGGAAGGAATGCTTTCCGAAATTAAAAACGACACTTTAGGCTTTATCCGGGGTGCGGATTTCCGCAATTCGGGCAAGATAACCGGCTACGGCAGCTATTACTTTACAGGCACCACCAACTTTCAGAGTGCCGGCACTATGATAGGCGACGATGCAAATAAGCCCATACTTTTCTTCGATAATTCCCAAACAGGAACCCAGATATTTGACGTGTATGTGGCTGATAACCCCCCGGTAAATACAGAACGCCCGGCATTGATGGTCCCCATAGATACGACTAACTACGTGTGCGGTGCGCCGCCGTCTTCGGCAGGCTATCCACCCACCGTGGGGAATATTGATACCACTTCCTGTACGGTGCCCCCGTCCATAGTTTTTCATTTGTCTGATCATGTATCGGCACATGAGATTGTAGATGGAAAATCCTTTACCATAGACTATGGCAGCATTAAGTTATTTGACCATAATGACCCCGACAACGGTACCAATAACACTTCGGCGCTGCATGTAGCTAATGTCGGCAACTTCACGGCCAATCTTTCCAATGGCAATATCACCTTTGCTCCAGATCCTGCTTTTACGGGGGGTGAGGTGGTAGCGGATTACAAGATTTCCAATTCCTGGACCGGCATTCCACCCGTTCACCCCAGTCCGAAGGCGCAGATCACCATGACCATTGCCTGTTACGGCCCTGCGGTATCGAATGTGGATACCTCGTTCTGCGGCGCTGCGGACAGCATCGTGCTGAACCTGGGCAATCGTGTAACCGCGCATGATTCTGTGAATAATTTTTCCTTTTCCCTGCAATGGGGCACTTTGAAGCTGTTTGATTCCACGAATCCCGGCAATCCCGGCAATGGCACCGGCTCGGTGCATATAGACGGCCAGGGAACCTTCACCGTGACCCAGACAACCCCCGGCGGCAAAATAACTTTTTATCCTGACTCCGGCTTTACGGGTACGGCAGTTGTTCAATACCAGGTTTCCAATACCTGGAATAAAAATGCACAATCCTTCACCAGTGAAAATGCTACGATAACCGTTACCGAAAGCAATATCCCGACACCCGATATCACCGTGTCACCTATTAATTAAAATCTGTAATCAATTTTTTAAACACTTAAACATTTAATCTTTTAATCTTAAAAAACAAAACAAAATGAAACAAATCAAATTAACACTCGCAATCTGCTGTGCCCTTTTACTTGGAGGCGTAGCCACATCATTCGCTCAAGGTACTGCCTACATGTGCTCCCAGGCAGGTATCAAGTTTACAATTCCTGCCAGTGGTGATTACGATCTGGTCGAATGGTCTTTAGGCAGTGATGTATTAGTGAACGGTACCAATGGAGTAACAATCGAAGACGGTGGTTTGACACTGAAAATCGGCACAGGCTCTACGCTTTTTGAACTGGCATCGGTTACTGCGGCTGAATCCAAAACAGTTCATGTAAAGGTTGCTAAAGATGGTGAAGGCTGTTATTCTGATCTTCAGGACTATACGGTAAACATTCTGCCTAAGCCGGAAGTGGCCATTACCAGCACTATTACGAACTATTGTATGGACAATCCAACTGGTTCTACCATCACTGCACTTACAACCGCTTTTACCAACCTGCCTGCGGATGTAACGGTTAATCAGTTTGCCTGGGATAACGGCACTGCTTTAGGTGGCGGTACAGTTACAAGCCCGGCTGCAGGACAATGGCAATCTGTGCTGGATTACACCTCTCCCAATAATACTACGCCTGTTACCTATAGCGTGACCGTTGCTTACTCGCTGCCCGGCGGTGCGACCCTGATCGGAGGATGCAGCACTTCAGATGCAGCAACCATAGGTGTTCAGTCTTACCCGGTACCAGCCGCACCTTCTATCACTGTAAGTCCGCTGTAAGCTGCATAGCTTAATTGTTGAAGCAGGTGAAGCTGTTATAAAAAGAATCATTCCCGGTAAGACTATTATCGGTTTTACCGGGAATTTTAAAGTTAACAGGAATTGTCTTAATCGTCAGGATGACGAAAAGCGGAAAGGAATGACGAAACAAAACACATGACGTCATTCCGGGAATTGAAAACCGGTGAAGCTAAATCTCCCGGTTTGAAGCGGCGAAGCAGGATATGATGACGTCAAAAACGTGATGTCATTGCGACCGGAATTAAAATCATGCAGTACGGCCTGATTTTAATGAAGCGGAGTAATCTCCGGAAGAGAAGACAAAACCGATAGTAGAATTATGCCATAATGTGTTTTAATGCCAGAAAAATGAAGAAGCAGATGCAATACGTCCTGTCAGCCTTGTTCCTGCTGTGTGTAAGCTACAGTGTTTACGGACAGACGGAGCAGCCGGATACCGTGCAGATATGCCCGGGCGAAAGCACTGTGCTGAGAGCTACGGTGGCCACGCCCTTAGATCCCGGCGGCAGCTATATCTGGTTTCGCGATGGCGAAATGATAGGCGCCACCACAGCCGAAACCGATTCCTTAGTCGTTGCTGCTCCCGGAAGCTACACCTTAGTGTGTACCAATGGCGGTGGCTGCACTTCAGTTATCTCGGATCCCGTGGTGGTAGCGATCAAGCATATTACCGCCCTGGACGATTATGCAAACACGGTGGTGAATCTGCCGGTTGATATCCAGATTATAGTTAATGATATTGAGGGCTGCACGCCTATTGACACCCCTACTTCCAGTGTGGTTGCCCTGCCGCTTCACGGCACGCTGATCCCTTCGGTTACGGGCAATTATACCTATACGCCGGCTCCCGGTTATACCGGTGTCGACTCCTTTACCTATACGGTAATGGATGAATCCGGTAATATTTCTAATGTCGCTACGGTGTATATCAATGTCGTTTCCGATCCGCTGGCTATTACCCTGGCTTATTTTAACGCGGTGAAATGGAACAATACGCAATCCCTGCTTACCTGGAATACATTCAGTGAGATCAGCAGCGCCTATTTCACCATCGAGCGCAGCGCCGACGGCAAAAGCTTCGATTCCCTGGGTGTAGTGCAGGCCGCAGGTAACAGTAATCGTATGCTGCACTATGAATTTAAAGATGAAGAACCACTGGCCGGCCCTGATTTTTACCGGCTCAAGATGGTTGATTTAGACGGCAGGTTCGTCTATAGTGATATTCGTTACCTGTACTTTGGAGAGTCCCAGGATATCCGGATCTATCCTAACCCCGTTTCTTCCGTTTTATATGTCAAAACGGGCAAAGATATCCCGGGCCGGATACAGGTTGTTGATGCACGCGGAAGCCTGCTCCAGGATATCCGCCCTGAATCGGCAACGCTGGAGCTGGATCTCAGCACTTATGCCGCAGGAACGTATTTTATTAAAGTATTTACCAAAGACAACCAGGTGCTTTCGCATAAAATCAGTAAACTGTAAAGGCATAACCTTTTTTGAGGAATGACGGTATAGTGTGTTGTCATTCCGACAATGGAGCATTGATAATGGACAATAGACAATGGAGATCATACACCACTTTGTCATTCCGCAGGAATCTATAACAGATGCTTACAGCATGACAGCGCTTGCAGCATGACGGTATAATGCTTTGTCATTCCGTAGGAATCTGTCTCACCGCAGGTAATCTATAGATGCTTACAGCATGACAATGGAGCGTGGACAATGGAGCGTGGGCAATGGAGGATTGATAATGGACAATAGACAATGGAGATCATATGCACCGCTTTGTCATTCCGCAGGAATCTGTCTCACCGCAGGTAACCTATAGATGCTTACAGCATGACAATGGGGAGTGGACAATGGAGCGTGGGCAATAGACAATGGAGATCATACACCGCTTTGTCATTCCGCAGGAATCTATAACAGATGCTTACAGCATGACAGCGCTTGCAACATGACGGTATAGCGCTTTGTCATTCCGCAGGAATCTGTCTCACCGCAGGTAACCTATAGATGCTTACAGCATGACAATGGGGA
>CAZUSO010000019.1:0-49392 GCA_964622775.1 uncultured Taibaiella sp.
TTTGTCCCTATTTTGTACCCCGGATTACGCTGGGGACAACATAGGGACAAAAAATAAGCAATCAAAGGCTGTTATCCGCCAATCAAAAGCAACTGAAATTTTTTGAAACTATTGCCGGTATTGACTTTGGTTATACTTTGGCTGCGGATGCTTTCGGGTGCTATTTTCCGATACATACTTGGACCAAACGCAATTATTGCAGTTTTGATGTGTTGTCGTGTCCAAAATCGTACTTCAAATATCGAAGTAATTTTTCGAATTAAATAATTACATATTCTATCTTTGAAAATCAAATAGCAATACTAAATAAACTGTAAATGAACAACAACGATGGCATAGAAGTAAAACTAATTGAGGAGTTAGTAAATGACGATATTAAAGAGCTTATAACCGACTACATGGAAGTTGGACTAGACTTCTTTATTCACAATGAGACATTGAAAGATATACCAGTATTTGGAACTTTTTACAAAGTATATAAAGCAGCTACTAGTATTAGAGAACAGATTTTCTTAAAAAAACTATACGCTTTTCTTTTTCACTTAAAGGATATTTCAGCCAACAAAAGAAAAAAGTTTATTGATAAGATAGAAGGTTCAGAAAAAGAAAAACAACAGTTGGGGTTAAAGCTAATTATGCTTATTGATAAGCTGGATGACATTGATAAGCCTAAAATCATAAGTGAGTTGTTTAAGTCAAGCATTGAAGGTAAGATAGATTATATTCAGTTTCTTGCTCTATCAAATATTGTTAGTAATACCTATTTGGGAGATTTAAAGGATTTGAAGGGTAATCAATCTTTATCTATGGCACAGAAAGAAAGATTATATAATAGTGGACTTATGGGATTGATAATAAAAAGAGGAACAGTAGCAGATGCTAGTAATGAGAACAATGATCAAGGAAAACAGATAACAATAGAAGTGGAAAGTGAAACCAAAAAAGTGTATAATGATTTTCAAGATGGTAAGTCATTAGTTAAGGAGATAAAAGACAAAATTGCATTAGAAGTTGATTTTGAAATAAACGAATTTGGGCGAATATTGATAACGCATGGGCTGTGTGCTATTTAATTAATTTAAAACTGTTGATTACTATTGGGCATAAGAGATATATTTAACAACCGGGAAATTGCTATTGGGATTTGGCTAATCATCTTTTTAATTTGGGCTATTGTAAAAGTTAGACCATTTAATGAGTTTAGTAAGGTTGTATCTCTTTTCTTCAATAAGAAAATCATTGTCCCCTATATTGTAGCAGTTAGCTATTCTATCCTTGGAATTAGTTTACTTGCTTATTTGAATTTATGGGAAGCCAGACAGCTGAAAGATACTATTTTGTGGTTTGCTGTTACGATGACAGCCACATTCTTTTCTATCAATAAAGCAAGAGAGGATAAGTCCTATTTTAAAGATGCAGTAAAGGCGAACTTTAAGTTTTCCGTTATAACGGAATTTATAATAGGATTATATAGCTTCAGTTTGTTGACAGAATTAATCATTACGCCGATTATAGTATTCATCGGACTGATGCAAGCATATTCTCAAAATGATTCTAAATATATTCAAGTTCAAAAGCTCCTTAATTTTATCTTGATGATAATAGGATTTTTTGTCTTATATCATACTGTGAAGGAAATTATCTTTCACATTCGAGATTTCGCTTCGTACAAGACCTTACAAGATTTTATCTTGTCTCCTTTTTTGGCATTGTGGTTTGTACCTTTTTTATTTTTAATTTCTCTTTATTCACGATACGAAATAGGGTTCATCAATTTGGACAGGTCTATAAAAGATAAAAAACTATTAAGCTTTGCTAAAATTCAATCTGCCCTTCGATTTAATGTAAACATAGAAGGATTCAACAGGTGGAAAAACAAATTGTTTATTGATAGTGTCAAATCTAAAAAAGAAATATTAAGCAGCATCAGAGAGATAAAACGTCTGCAGAACGTCGAGAAGAATCCTCCAAATGTAGATAGTAGCTTAGGCTGGTCACCCTATCAGGCAAAAGATTTTTTAAAAGATTTAAACGTAAATACCAGATATTATCAGAATACTCATGATAAAGAGTGGTCTTCATCATCTGATTACATAAAGTTAGATGATGAACTATTGGGAAACAAATTAAGTTACTATATAACAGGAAATGAAACCATAGCTCTAAAGCTAGAACTGGTTTTGAATGTTGCATGTCCTGAAAAATCTAATGATTCTACACTCACTTTTATAAACTACTGTAAAACACTTTTTCACAATGCCTGTAACGAAGACATCCCTTTGGATTTTCAGACAGGAATATTAAAACACAAAAATCAAAACAAAAGTATTGGTAATATTACACTAGTAACAAAGAAAGAGGATTGGATTAATAAAGGTCAATTTAGTTATTGGTTTTCAATCCATATTTAGGACAAAACATACTTAAACTTCACTAAACTCAAAATCCAACAACTTCTTAGGAGATACTTCTAATGCCTTTGCAATGGCATAAATCGTAGATATGGTGGTATTGACCTTTCCTGTCTCAATTCTGTAAATCTGCATTGTTTCAATATCTGCATAGGCAGCTAAGGTCTCACGAGATAATTTTCTTGCGAGACGCAACTTTTTGACGTGTTTGCCAAATGCAATGATATAGTCTGTATTTCTGGATTTCCCCACACATGCAAATTGGAACTATAACTTTTATGTTATCATAACATATATGTTGTGTTTTAGGAAAAATATTATACTTTTGTCGTTCATATACTTTAATATTGGAAAGTATATTAAAGTGATTATCGTATGAAAAAAGCAGAAACAATCAAAACGTATAAGGATATCGACACCTTCGACTACAATCCTGAAGAATTTACTTATCAGCAGTGGCTGACTACAGAACTGGAACGTAAAGTACCACAACAAATCTATCAGGACACCATCAATGAAATAGTCCTTTGGAAGGTTAATCGTTATGTACAGTTGAAACCAGAGACTATTGATTTGCTTAACGCAATAGACCCCGAAGCAACGCAGTTGGAAGACGTGCACGTTCACGAGGTTCTTGAGCAACTATTGAATACAGACGGCGTAAGATTACCAATGGCTTCTTCTATTTTAAGGTTTCGTAATCCCAGGCTGTTTCAAATCATTGACCAGAGAGCATACAGGGTTGTTTATGGAAAAGAATTACCCGCATCATATACAAGTAAGGGATATGGTAAGGCTAAGAACTATGGTAAATCAGTGAATGAACGTGTTGAATTTTACTTGGACTACTTGAAAGAGCTTCAAAAAGTAGCTATTGAAAAAGGCTGGAAGTTTGAAGATTTGGACAGGATTCTGTATATGCTGGATAAGAAAATCAATAACGAAAAGAAGATTAAAACATAAAATCAATCGTTGCAAGGTCGGCATAGAAGCAGGACTTTTATAGCAAAGCAATAATAAAAAGATGAAAAGATATACTATACTGCGGATTACAGCTACTCTAATGGAGATTCTGGGATACCTGATTTTGCTCTTCGGACTACTCTTGTCTGTGATGATATTCGGGTTTAGTTACAATATTCTTCCGCAGGAATACAAATTCTTTTCATCTGCAATTTTTGGAATTGTTGTGTTCGTGGTCTGGATATTTTCATTTGGACATTTATTGGTTGTTGCACAACTCATTAAAGTCAGTCTCCATGCTTATGACAATACAGATATTATCTTGCAAAGAACATTGACTAATCCTCCTAACGATAGCAATAAGCAAACTTTATTACAGTCTTCTGCGAATCACGCAATCACCCAATGGTTAAAGGACAATCCTGGAAAGGGTTTGAATGATTACTATTCCAGATAGTTATGTGCATTAAAAAGAAAAGCGACTATGATAAAGAAACTCTTATTCTTCTCTTTATTACTCCTACTTACATTTCAGGGTTATTCACAAAGGACATTACCTACGATTAAATGTAGCATTCCGAAGTTGAATGCTGAGGAACTATTAACCCTTTCCGGAGAGGAGAATATTATTGCAACTTTATACCAAGGGCGTTGGAACAGCAAGAATGAATGTGTCTGGAAACCTGACTATGAAGAACGTTTAAGTATGGGTTTATCAGATGATGATTTCCTGTATTCTAAATTGGAAGAACAATTTACTTATAAAACGGACTATTCAGAAGTTGTTTTACTGATAGTAGGAACTTATACAAAGAGAGATGGAACATATGATAATTGCTTTGCTTGTTCCCCTACAATTGGAATCATAAAACTGGAAAAGTATAATGGGAATGATAATATTTATAAGGTTTCATCATTTCGCAAGAACGTCACTTCATACAGTACAGAAGATGCAGGAGGAGGTATGGGTGGGATTAGTCTTATTCATTTGGGGAAAGACATATATATCTTAGAAGTATCACAAAGCGCAGGTCAAGGTGGATATAATAATACAATTACAACGCTCTTATCAACAGAAGGAGATTTGCTATTAAGCTATGAATCAGATGCGGACAATGAAGGAGCAGTAGATGGAGAAGATCACTTATATAAAAACGAAACAAAGATGCTTATTGATAAGAATAAAGGAATGATTACACTGCATAAAAAAGGAACAGACATTCAATATTCAAAAGATTTAAGCACAAGCAAAATTGTTCCTGTAAATAAGATTACCAAGTATATGGTTACAGAATCTGGCAGGTTGGAAGCTATATCCAACTGATATTTACTGTCTACACTCTTCCAAGAATTCAAACAGGAGATTTATATCGTATAACAGCTCTTCAAAATCAATCGGTGCATCTTCACAGTTTTTGAGATAAGCGAAAAACACGATTCTCAAATGCTTGATCATTCTTTGGGGTTCAAATAACTCAATAAGGGAGTTGTTGTCATTTTGGGATTGATTGCTCATATTTAAAATTTTGGTGTAACAATCCTTAATTGTGGGAACTGGACAACAGTATTTTAAATGGCATTTAAAACGATTTTTAAGCGGAAGGAAATGTAGGAATCGCTTTTGTAGTAGCAATACACCAGAAAAGAAAAATTATCATCTTCTTTCATTGTTATTTGAGTTTGTTGGAAGAAAATTAAAACTCACATTGGCAGTAAGGAAGTTTTGTAAGCTTTGTCAATATTGGAAATATTCATAATTCTGAAAACGTACAAAACTTACAAAGTTTACTCTGATGCTATTTTGATGTTTCGGTAATTGCTTGAATATAAATTATACTTAGTATTTCTCAGTTATATTATGTTGGTGGGTAAAAAGTCAATTCGATCAGTATTGCTATTAAACATTTATTGTCCTAACATAGAAGAATGTGCGCTGAATCTGTTTGCTAGTTTAATTTTGAACATATTGCTTGGTGAATATTGACAAATTCATCTTCAACTCCATCAAACCAAGAAAGTCTTAGTTCATCATAATTTTGAGCACAGTAATGTTTCTCCGCAACTTTACTACCTCCTAAGTATGCACGAATTGTGTCATCTGGATAAGTCTTACAAAAATTCTTGGCGTGTTCAAAGTCTGTATATGTTATAACAGCAGTTGGAACTAATCTTTGTAAAGCTGTTGGATGTATATAATTTTCCAAAAGTCGCTTTTTGGAAATATGGAAGTCTGTCGTTATGGTCAGACCATATCCAGTAAGTTTTAGGGCGTTTGGAGAGGGGGCGTTTTCATCATCTCTATCACTATCTAAGAATATATAATATGGCTTTCCCAGCTTAGTAAATAAATCAAGATTTATCCAATGCTTTACGCTGTCACATCCTCCTATTGGAATAATATTTATGTTTAAATCCTCAAATGTATTAGCTATTAGTCCAGCTTGTTTATAGAGTGTTGCATTGTGATGCATAGCATTTGCATCGTCAATCCCCTCAACTAGAAATAGAAGTCGTGATGTTGAAAATAGCGGAGTAAAAGTATTGTCTGGTTTTATTCCTAAATCTATAGCTAGAGTTTTGTAGTCAATGCCATTTTGGTTTATTGTGTATATATTTTCTGGCTTAGAAACATGAATAATATTTTGAGGCTTTGTATTACCAACGATTGTAGAGGAGTGAGTAGAAACTAAAACTTGATAACCATTTTCTGACAGCGAGTTTAATTTTTCAAATAGATTTTCTTGTGCCGAAGGATGTAAAAAAGTTTCAGGTTCTTCAAATCCAAAAATGATCTGTTGGGTGTCATCGGTTCTTTCGCTTTCAGCTAAGTATTCAAAATATGACATCATAGTAATTCTCCTGAATCCGTCACCCCTAGAATTAAGTGGTAAATCATTTCCTGTTGCGTCACTAATGAATGAAGTTGAAATTAGCTTACTCCAATCAAATTCAACTTTCGGCTTTACTTTTTCTGCGGATTTTACAACATCGTTAATTTTATCAGTTACTTTTTGCAAAACACTTTCAAGCTGTGTTCTAACGATTGTTTCCATCTCATCAGTATCGACTTCATCTTTGATTAATTTGAAGGCCATATCTTTAAAGTATTTCTGAATTGTATTATCGGTGTCAGAAAGAGATGTATCAGCCTTAAAATATTGAAAAGTTGGAAGAGATTTCTTTATAGCATCTCCAATTGTTTTTAATTTTGTTGCACCAGTAGCTGGGATGTCTTCAACTTCAAACGTAAATTCTATATTATTTTGAGCGTTGAATTCTCTTAGTTTTTGTCGCTTTTCAACATTATTATATGCTTCCCCATTCCCTTTAGCGGTTGGGATTTGATTGGCACTGCATTGAGCAATTAGCTGTGCTTCTGTTTTGAAAACAAAATCATTATTAGCTGAATACTTTTTTCGGACAATTGAAGTTTTAGGTTTGGATACATTAGTTTCGGTAACATTCCAAGTCTTTTTCCAGACCAATAAACCATCTGCATTGGTTAATTCTTCTTCTTCAATGGTTGTAATTATTTCTTCTCCTAAGAGACATTGTTTGTTTTTTGGGTCAAAAAAAAGCTCAATAGAAATAATATTATCTTGAGCATTTACATTGTAGTCTGCTCGTGATAAAGTAGTTTCATTAAGTACAGCATCTAGAGCTTTAGAAATTGTTGATTTACCGGCATCGTTTTGGCCTACAATACAATTGAACAAATTGAAGTTTACAGAAGTAGTTCCATTTATCCCTCTGAAATTTGTAATTGTAATCTTTTTGAGTATCATTATGAATTAGTCTTTATGTTGAAAGTGTTGTAATAGAGTTGCGAAAAACTATGGACACAATATAGTACATATTAATAAAACATCTATGAATTTAATCTGAATTATTGTTTATACAGATTGAATATTAAATAACATGTTCAAAATATCCTTAAATACCATTAATTGCGTGAGCGGAAATGACAAAAATGAGTTGAATACCTGAAAATCATCGTTTGCGGAAGATGTAATTTTCATTTTCTCAAACTCATCATATTTAATTTTAGCAAAGTAAGTCTTGTAACTTTTGTAAGCTTTGTAAGTTTTCTAAATTAAGTTACTTTCTACATAATAAACGGTTCCCACATTTTTATTGTTTCTGGTCATAGGGGGCAATACAGCATTACAGTTGTTTAGTGATAAAATCTATCGGAAGGTTACATCCTGATTCGTAACCAAAAAGTAGAAAATCATGAAAATATACCTGTTGAAACGTCAGAGTAAAGTATCAGAGGCAAGTATCAAAAAAGGTAAAAAGCCAATGACGAGTTTATTGTTAGTCTATCATTTCGGTGCTGACAGAAAACGAGAATACGAATATCTGAACTTATATCTGTATGAGAAACCCAAAACAAGTCTGGAAAGAGAACACAATAAAGAAACATTAAAATTAGCAGAAGCAATCAAGGCTCAAAGGGTTCTGGATGCACAAAGCAGTGATCATGGATTCATCAGTAATGTAAGAGGTAAGATGAGCTTTACCCAATTCTTCAAATCAATTGTAGATACCAAGTTCAACGTACTAGGCAGTCATGGAAATTGGATGAGTACCTACAAACATCTGCTCAAATACTGCAATGGAAATGATATTGCATTCAATAAGGTAGATGAACGATTCTTGGAAGGATTTAAAGAATATCTATTGTCGAATGTAAATGCAAGAAACAAAGAGAATGAAAGACTAAACAGGAATACAGCAGTATCGTATTTCAATAAAATCAAAACAGCATTAAAAGAAGCATACAATCAACGTATCATTAAAGACAATCCTGCTTCAAGGGTAAAATGTATCAAAGGAGAAGACACGCACAGACAATTCCTGACTTTAGAAGAATTACAATTATTGGTTGCTACTCCCTGCGAAATGCCTGAAATGAAAACAGCATTTTTATTCAGTGCTTTGACTGGTTTAAGGTGGTCAGACATTAAAGAACTCACTTGGGAGAAGATTTCATATAGTGAACAGGATGGTTGGTTCATCACTTTCACACAACAGAAAACAAAAGGAATGGAGGTGCTACCTGTGTCAGAACAGGCAATCAGATTGTTAGGGGAAAGGAAAGCAGACAATGATAAAGTCATTGATAACCTCGTATATAGCGCATGGAAAAACAAAGTACTGCATAAGTGGATTAAAGATGCAGGAATAGATAAGCATATAACATTTCACTGTGCCAGGCATAGTTTTGCTACTTTGCAATTATCGATGAATACAGACATCTACACAGTTTCAAAGCTTTTAGGACACAGGCATTTGAAGACTACAGAGATTTATGCAAAAGTGATTGATAAAAAGAAAATTGAAGCAGCAAGGAGAATTCCTGATATTATCTAAAGCAAAATTGATTTTAACATTTCATAACAGGTGTTTTTTTTGACTAAAAAATAGAGCTGCCTATTTTCTAAAAGTACCATATTCTTACGGCACATGTTGAAAGATTGCAAGTAAAATTGAATAGTCAATTATTGTCAAAACCATCCATAGCGCACTCTTGCGCTATTTTTTATTTTGTTACTCTAATCTACATTTGCATAAAACAAGCTTGATGATCATCCAAAAATTAATTTATAAGACCGATTCTAGAGCAGTCTGAAGAATTAATCAAGCTTTTTAAATCGTAGTTATCCAGATCTAAGATCTGGAGGTAATCGGTAATCTTTTAAACAAAAACAAATGAGTAAAATTCTTCAACTATTGGAGGATATAAGGCAACTTTTGTCCTTCAATAAGGCGGTGTTAACGGTAGAGGAATTGAGTAGGTATGCGGATATATCTGTCAGCCATATCTATCACCTTACTGCTACAGGAAAGCTCAAATACAGCAAACCCTTTGGAAAGAAAATCTACTTCGACAAAAATGAGATAGATGCTTTCCTTTTACAGAACACTGTTGCGTCAGATAAAGACAGAGAAGCACAGGCAGCAAATTATTTATTAAACTCAAAAAAGAAATTTTAAAATGGCAAATTTCAATAAAAATAGAATCCTCAAATTGACTGATGGAGGGTTAAGTGTATTCAAACACTATTTGAAAAAGTTGACTCCAAACGGAGACGGGAAAATGAAGAATATATCTAGCCCATTTAGGATAGACAGGAAGCCCTCTTTTAGTGTTTATCTGGGAGATGACGATAAATGGCGTTTCATGGACTTTGGAGATAGTACTTACCAAGGTGACATGTTCGATTTTGTTGCTTTTATGGAAGAATTGGACATTGAATCAGATTTCAAAGAAGTATTATCTATAATAATGGAAACAATTGATATAGATGAAGAGGAGGTCATCATTAAAGATCCAATTTGGAACAGTATTAAGAATGGTAAAATGACTAAAGAAGTTGAAGCAGCATTTTATGGATATTTTCTTGAATATGGAATCACCAAAGAAATATTGAAAAAGTTTGGTGTTGTATGCATTGGATTAGAAATAACTGAAGAATTTAAAGAATATTACAAATGCGACAAACCTTCCATTTTCGCAACAAAAACTCATATGGGTAGTTGCTTCAAATTGTATTGTCCAGACCCAAAAATATTCAGGTATATAGAGGGGGCTAAAAGCAAATATTTCACATTCGGAAGAGAGCAAATCCTTCAGCGGAATTTGCAGTTTTTTAAAGGGAGAATCGAACATAACAGGAAATCTATAATAGTGATTACAGGTGGGGAGAAAGATGTTATGGTTCTTGATGCTTTGGGTTATGATGCAGTATGTTTAAATAGTGAAACCACAATCGCCTTACCCGAAAATTTAGTTAGTATTTTGGAAGATTACGAAAGACAGGTAGTTCTATATGATATTGATGAGACGGGTAAAAGACAAAGTGAAAAACTATGTCACAAATACCCTCAATTGAAAAGAGTGGAACTCCCTAAAGAATTGCTTACAAAAGGTGGAAAAGATGTTGCCGATTATGTGAAACTAGGATTAGATATACCTAAACTCAAGAGGATCATTGAGGGTGAGGATAACAATGATGTTTGCGATGACAATGATAATACACCTTGCATTGATTCAGATGTTTACAACAACCTGCCTGATACGTTAAAGGAGATATGTAAACAATTTGAAAGCCCAAGGGATAAGGACATCGTACTGTTTAGTATGCTGGGAAGCATGAGCAGCATATTCCCTAGATTCAAAGGGATATATGACAATAGAGAGGTTGGAACAAATTTATTTACTATTATCATAGCTCCCGCTGCTTCTGGAAAAGGCAATGCAGTTTGGAGCAGAGATATACTTAATTCAATTGAATCACAGTTAAAAGTGGAGAATTTTAAAGCGATGCAGCAGTATCGTCAGGAATTGGCAGATAACAAAGGTAAATATATAGACCCCCCTCCTCAGAGATATTTATGTATTCCTGGCAATTCATCTTCATCTAGTATAATCATGACATTACAGGCAAATCGAAATTTTGGACTGATACATGAAACAGAGGCTGATACTGTTGCAAATACAACAGGCAAAGAATGGGGAAATTCTACAGATATATACAGAAAATCATTTCACCATGAAGCTATAACAATGGGCAGAGTAAACAATATGTATGAAGTCAGGAAACCCTGTTTGTCTATTGTTTTAAGCGGAACTCGTAATCAATTGAAAAACCTAATCAACAATGTAGAAAACGGATTGCTTTCAAGGTTTCTATGCTACACTTTTAAGGCACCTTTAAAATGGAGAAATCCATTCAAAGTAAAAAGCAATAAGTTAGAGCGTTTTATTGAAGTACAGAGTAAGAAGTTGCTTCAATGGTGGATGCAGCAATACGAATTTAAGGAGGATATATTTATTCATATTAAAGATGGACAAGACAGAGTACTTGAACCTTATTTTGTAGATAAGCTAACACAGCTCACAGATAATTTAGGGGATGAAGCAGCAGCAAATGTTTATCGTTTTGGTCTGATACATTTTAGAATTTGTATGATACTCACGATTATCAGGACATTTGATAATGAAGATGATTTTACAGAGGAATTATATATTAGCGATACGGATTTTGAAACTGTAACTAAGATTATGGATTGTGCATTTGTACATTTGGAAGAAGTGTTTAGTGAATTGACACATAACAAGCAAAAAAGCAAATTGGCGAAACAGCACAGAACTTTCTATGATGCACTTCCTGATAAGTACACTACTAAAGAATATAAACAGATAGGTAAGGACATACTAGGATATAGTGATGAGGGGATTTACAATGCACATACAGTTCTTATAAAAAAGGAATATGTGGAAGTTTTGGGTCGAGAGAGATTCCGAAAGATTATATAATTAATAAGCGAATCTTCAATAAAGCAAGCAGTCGATAACTGTCTGCTTTTTAGTTTTTCGGGTTTGAAAAACTTATCTCATTCTCTCATACCAAGAATGAATTTTAAAGCGATTTTTCATAGTGAGCAAATGGCTGAATCAGTTTTTGAGTAATAAGATACCGGAAAGTGAAAACAGGTATCTTAGTTCATTGTTATTTGTGTCAAATCAGATTTTTCGCAAAATCAGTTATTGAAGGAAAGTAAGATTTGTACGTTTTGGCAATATTGAAAATATTCAGAATTCTGAAAACTTACAAAACTTACAAAAGTGACAAAGCTTACTTTGATGGTGTTTAGATATTTCTTTGTTCGTTTGAATAAAACTATTACTCAATTTGTCTAGTTCTTCATGTTATCATTGGTCGTTTTGTCAATCCGCAATGTCTTTACAAAATGCATTTGTGCTGTCAAGTGAGCTATAAATATATTGACCATTACCATATTCGTCTTTATTATAAATGAAAACAATAATGCTGTCACCAAGCGTTTCAGGTTTAAACCAATTTTCATTAGCAAGTGGCCCATCAGTATTCCAATCTTTTGTTGATACTATTTCTGCATTAAAGTTGTGTAATTTTAAGATTCTTTGCAACTCTTCAGGACAAGTCTTGAAATGTAACCAAATTGCATAATCAATTTTGGGAACTACCTGATCTTGGTAATTCAAAAGTTCAACACATTCACTTTCTGGTTGTCCAAATAAAGCTGTGTATATCTCAATACCTGCTCTCGGCCTAAAAGTTCCTGTCAGCCGATTATATGATTTACGTGTGAATAAATATACTGTCCATAGTCCGAAGCAAAATGCCAAAAACAAAATTACTACAGAGGTGAAAATAGTCCTTCGTTTTTTCTTTATAGATCCAATAATGAATGTTACCAAGAATGTTATAAAGACAATTGTGGTTAAAACTATCCAAGCTATTATCTCTTTCATTCAGTCAAATATGATTTTAAAATTAACGATAATGATGTTTCGTAAGTTTTGGCAATAATGGAAATATTCAAAATTCTGAAATCTTACAAACCTTACAAAAGTGACAAAGCTTACAATGTTGAGAATTGATTTGTGTAATTTCTAATAATCAGACTAAGGATTGATTTTACAATTTAAGTAGAAGTGTATAAACTCCAAATTTACACATCAGCCCATATGACACAAAACCAGCGCTAGCATTAGTACATTTACTTAAATTCCTCATCAATTTCAGCCAACATCTCCTCAAGTTCTCTAAGTCTGTCAGAAAAGCTGTCTAAAAAAACTTCTGCATCATCATTATTTAATAACTGCTTGTTTTGAATCCAGTTATTAACTTTTTGTAGTATGTAGTCAATTCGTCTAATTAAGTCGTTGAGTCCTTGTAATGCTGAAAGTTTACCATAGCGCTTAATTATTTCGTTTTTAACTGTATCAATTGTTATATTGATTTGGGAAAAGTTCATTTTAGCTAATGGGTAGTCATTATAAATTCCCTCATACACTTTACTTATAGAATAACTCATTGTTCCGGGAATTAGGTCAGATAGTTTTGAGTTTGAAAATTTGTTTTTATGGTCGTTGTATTCTTTTTTCATAAGTTCAATAACATTGTCTAAAACTTTGATAACACTACTCTCTTGTTTTTCTCTTAGGTCGTTAATATCTATGTCGTTAAATTTAGAATTATTGGTCTTTGAATAATGCGATATAAGGTGAAAGTGTCCTTTTGAAACAGAATAGCGCGCAATAAAATGAAATGATTCGTCTTTCCCTCTTTTTGTAGGGTGTCCAATGGAATCGTTCCTAAGTTCTCTAATAAGATAGATGTCTGAGTATTCAACTTTCCAGTTTATTGCTTTGTCAAAAAGTGCTTCCGATAAATGATTTATTGCGTCTTGTTGTAAAAAGAATGCTTGCAATAGACCATATAGAAACAAGTAACCTCCACTTTCTGCTTTAAAACTTGGTAAAGAAAAGTAACTATTAATTGCAATTTGAGTGTCCCCAATTACGTCCATTGAAGCACACAACTTATTCCATTTTGCTTTATTCTCTAATAAGCCTTGTAATTTCCATGGGTGGTTTACTAAGTCTCGTATTTGTTTGTCTCTTAACTCTACGTTTCCCATTTGTATTGGTGCTAACTTGTTATTATCGCAATATAAATTAAACTAGCGAATATATATGATGTGGGATAAGTGATTCTTAATTTATATAAAGTGCAATGATTTTGAATAAACCATCATTACTCAAATACGACATTCAAAACGCGATTGAACTCTGTTTTACATTACACAGAGATAACAGAATTATTTTTCTGTACATTGAACACCAAAAATAAAAATCATCGTTTGGGAATGATGACATTTTCATTTTCGGTCTTACGAAAACATCAATCATACAAAACTCAAAAAGTAAGAGATGTAAGTTTTGTAAGTTTTCAAAACACATCACACCCAACAAAAAAACATCAAAAATTAGTAACCCAATTCGTAACAAGAAAAGTGCTACAAAGAACAAAAATCACAGCAAAATCAACAAATACGACTATACTGAAATGCCCGAAAACACAGGAAATACCCTGATTTCTTGCGATAGGGTTACTTCCCGATACAAAAAGTAATAAATGTAGTCCCACCGATATTTTGAGCAAATAAAATGACAACTTTATGCCTGAAAAATGCGAAAGAAAAGACTTTTAAGAGCAGGGAAAGGTAAGAATTAGTGCTTTATCTCTTTACCCAACCAAACACCATATTTTTTCCATTCTTCATAAAATACAATCCATTCTGCTATCCAAGGAATCATTTTATATAGATGTACAGGTTTAAACAGCGGCTTATCTATTCGAGGGTGATATAAACATAAAGACATATCATGATATAGATGAACACTATTGCTAAATTTTATAGTAGCACCATCAATATAGATTCTATCATATCTGTGAGTATGAAAAGGAGAATAGGAAAGCAAAATACCATAGCTTTTGCTTCCTATAATTAATTTACCTTTTCCAATTAGTGATTTATCTTTTTCGCTTATTGTTAGCTCAATCCAATCAAAGTTTGATTCAACCAAATACTTTTCACAAGATAAATATAACAACCAATTCTTTTGATGTTCTTTTTTAATATTCTCCTCCAAAATTGTAATGAGACTCATTTTTTACGCCTTGATTTGAATTTATAGTACCTTTTCTATCTGTGAAAGCATTATTACCTAATATAAGGCCACTTGACTTTGTAATTGGGTTGTTTGTATTCTTTGAAAATGTTCTTATTTGTTCACTTAGAGATTTCTTATAAATCCCCTCACCAAAAAGTGATATATAATCTTCATTAGCTGTTTCAAAAGATACTTTTACTCTTTGCCATTTGTTATAAAAATCAGTAATGAAATTATAGAAACTTTGATAATGAGCATCATTCCAAGAATCTGTAAAATCTTCTTCGTTATTAACTGGATTTACTACTTTAAATCTATAACCGCCTTGTATCGCTTGTAAATAATTATTCTTGATTTTTCTTGTTACATTATCTATTGTGTCGAATATTGAAGCTTCTCCTTGATACAAATCAGCAGCTAATGTCGTAATTACAATACTTGAAATCGGATAATCTTTATTTTGAAAGTATATATCTCTATATCTTTTAAGGAGCTGAACTGCCCTTTGTAGAGGTGTTTTTAAATATAATTCATCAGGCAAAGCTTCTGTTTCAACTTTGGCCTCAACTAATACTTGTGAATACTTACGAAGAATGGGCATTTCAACAGAATTTGCAATATTGAGAAACCTTTCGGCAAAACCTTTCGGGTTGCCTGCTGACCAACTTTTTAATGCTTTTTCAGGAATACGGATATTCTTTCTGTCAAATTCATCAGGCATACATGCCGGTAATATATCCATGTGGAAATCACTTTTGTAGTTCAGCCTTACACATCTATTCTTTTTTTCCATTATAGATTTATAGTAACTGTCTTTTTCAAGTGCTTTTACCAATGCGTTGTATATCTGCTCTGGGGAGTGGTAGTAATATGCATCATAGATATGTAATACTGTATCTAAATCAAAATCTTCTTTGTTAATTGGTCTAACAGTTGTACCAATTCGTTTAGAGCCTTGCGCATAAATTTCTATATCCAAATCATTAAAAAAATCATTATCTTTCTTTAATAATTCTCCTACTGCATTGTACGCAGTTTCCATTCTTCCAAGTCTTGTCTTATCAAGTTGCAGTTCTTGTGCAATTCTTGCCAATAATTCTTCTCTCTGAAGTGTATAATTCTCAAAAATATCTATCATTATTAAAATGTTTTATTAATTATCAATTTTGTATGTTGTCCTATTCTCGCTATCTGTTTATCCTCTTGCATAAATCGCAATTGTTCAATGTCATCACATTCAACAATTGCAAACCCTTTTTTTAAGTCTGTTTGTTGTTTAGAAAGTTCAATCAAAGCCTGTGACTGCGTTTCATTAGGCTTCAATTCGAATACATCATATACTAAAACCTCGTAACATTTAAAAAAGTCACTCCACACTAAATTTTTTGAAAATCGTCTAATATGCTTATAAGATATTTTTTCAAAAATTTCTTTATCCAATATTCCTGTATCTAATAGCTCTTCATTAAACTCTCTATTAGGGTCAATCTCTCTTTCTTGCATACTCTCAAACCATTTTATAACATCAAGAACATATTTTCCTTTTATCATAAAACGTAAATCAGAAATACTTTTATCATCTACCGACAACCCATTATTCTTGTTGTCAGGTTTATAACCCCATTTATTAAAAAGAGAGTCATCTCCATATCTTTTATATGCACCGCCTACTGGTTGCAATTGATTTTCAATTCTCCGGTTCAAAACCAATAGATATTTATTGGAATTGGGTATCTGAATTTTAAATAGATAGCTGATTGAGAACCTGATGTCCTTATTTTTAAACGATGTTAGTTTTGTTTTAAAAAAAGTTATTAGATGTTCTCTGTTTTCCCAAGCAATTGTAGCTCCTTTAGTTAGTAGTGGTTTGAATAATGTTGTAAAAAATTCTGTCATTCAAAATAATTTAGATTAAAAAAATAGGGGAATCTCACCCCTTTGCTTTACTTAATTTTTGATAAGTTAAAGAATGCTATAGAAAGAAGCACTATAAAAACACCAGCAGTAATCAATTTACCATTGTTACCGATAGCGTTAATACACGCATCTTTAAAACATAGACTAACATTATCTTTATCTTTGTATAGATAATTCATAATCAATTAGTTTAAATATTATATACTTATACTCAACTTCTCGACAAGAGTATTTTGACGAACACATTTAAAGCTGCATTTCTACTTTTCTTTCCTAACACCTTTGAATTTACCTCCCGATGTTTTTACATCCATAAATTTTCCTGTGTCGGCATTTCTTTTAGTCCATAAACCTGTTTTGGGGTTGTGAACTTGGGAACGGTCTCTTACCGCCCCTTTTCTTGAATTGTCTTTTGGGGGATTTGTTGCCATGATTATTTTAATGTTTATTGTGCTAACATTTTAAGACACAAAGATAAACATAATGGTTGGGTGAAACAAAAAAAATGTTTAAAATCTTATAAAATCGTTGACAGTCTGATAAACATCACATATCTTTGTTTCAAGATTTACTATTAATAAGTAATATTTGTATGAATGACTTTAAGGATTCCCTATATAAACTGATTGGAAATCAAATCAAATCTCGCAGAGAGGAACTGAGAATGAATCAGGCTGATTTATCTGCTAAGCTTAACATCAGTAGGTCGTCTATTTCAAATATTGAAGTAGGTAGGCATCAAGTTCCCCTTTTTACACTTTATGAGATTGCTAAAGAACTAAAAATGGACGTTAAAAATCTCATACCATCTCTTGAAGAAGTTACAGTATTCGCAACTAAAGATTTTAAAGATTACAGCACATATCTAAGTACAACAGATTTAGATTCTGATAAAATAAATAAATACATTTCAAATATTTAGGTTATGATAAACGAACGAATTGAAAATATTACAGACAATATTTTACACAAATTAAATATCAAAACGCCTAAAGGAATACAATTAGAAAAGATAGCAAAATATTTAGGTGTTGATATAAAAGGGGAAGATTTAGATTTTGATGTATCAGGATTATTCGTAATGAAAAATGATAAATCATACATTAGATACAACAACACAGAATCGGAACATAGACAAAGATTTACAATTGCTCATGAACTTGGGCATTTTATGTTGCACAAGGAGGATAAACCATTGTTTGTTGATAAGAATGAGAAAATATTATATAGAAATTTTGATTCAAGTACAGGGGAAATAAAAAAAGAAAGAGAAGCAAATGCTTTTGCAGCAGCTCTATTAATGCCTCGATTCTTATTGAAACAAGCAATTTCTAATACTCCTGATAACACCGAAAATGTTATCAGCTACTTAGCGGAACAATTTAATGTAAGCGAACAAGCAATGTCATTTAGACTATCAAACATCGGATATTTATCCAATAATTATTAATTTAATTACGCAAGTATATAATTGTGCCCCAAAGTAGCCTAAAACTACAATGGGGCATATTTTTATGCAATGTTACACCAACTGTTACCCTACATTCAATTACTTTTCATCTAAATTGAAGAAATTATCTCTTAATGCTGTATAAAGTCCAACCCTTTTGGATAGAGTAACTGGTGTTTATAGTTATTAGAGAATACAACTCTGCTTTGCTTATCTACTTTTAAGTCTATACTCTTCAATACACCTACAAAATGACAGCTATAATCTTCATTCAGCGATACGAAAACGAGCAAATCAAACTTATGCGGTTTAATGCCAAATAAATGTGGCATCCCTTTTTGATGGTAGCGGGTCTTAACTTCAATACGCACCTCTGGATTAACTATATTCCATTCTTTTGCTACTTCTGGTTTAAGTGTTCCAGACATATCACATTCATCATTAGAGTTGTTAGAAATCAATATCTCCTCATTTACAAAAAGATGTTTGAGATTCAGCTTTGCTAAGTATTCTCCATAATCCCCAATGAACTTCTTGGAGCTAAAATGATGAAACCCTTTCGCTTTTAATGTTTCTTCCAGCTTTTTATCTATTCCTCTCTTTTGACTTAATAGTTGTGTAAGGTCTGTATCAGATACAAACGGTTTTGTAGTTACAGAGGAGTGAACAGGGATGCCTTGTATGTATTCTTTTAGTTCCTGATGATTGTTGAATATAGCTCCGTCATTAAATGGTATTCTATCCATATTTTGAGGACTTAATACCTGCCCATTTTCTATACTATCAGCATAAGACAGCGTATTGCGAAACTTTCTATTACCTCTATGTTTAAGTATGACCGCATTTACACCTATTACAGCAATCTGCAAGCCTGTTGCTTCGCTTTCATAAAAATCATCCTGATTTAACCGCATTCTTACTTCTGCATTATTTAACTTGCTTTCAGGACAAAATCCGTCCCATAATACTGCACCATTTTGGTTTTTCTGAATTGCTCCATCATATTTTTTTATGATAGCTAAAATTTCATCTTCTGTTATTTCGAATACTTGCGCAGTAAGCTTCCTTGCTTCTGCTCCGCCACCTAATGTTTTAAAATAGTCGTATTTCTCCCATTCAAGAAAATCACTATCGTGTTCTTCATCAAAGATGTGCCCTCCATCTCCTTTAGTCGCTGTTTTATCATGTCCAGATGGAAAATACTGTTGCTTTAATTTGGGAAATTGTTCTAAATCTTCTGATTTCAATCCTGCCATAGACAATGCTTCATTAGGAGTATATCCAATGTTTATATAATCTTTCAGCGTTGCCATTCTGCTATGCAGGTCAGCATTTTTATTATTGAGTAAATCATCGTGAAAGTCAAATTCCATAAAAAAGTGATTAGAAAAGTGAATACAATTGCAAGCAGATGTGATGTATGCTTTTACCCCAAAGATGGAAAGGATTAACATGATTTTCGGGTACAATCGGGTACAGTTATCTGAACAGCAAAAAGCAATGATATATTCGTGATATTTTAATCAGGTAAATGCGATGCAAAAAGAAAAAGCACAATTAAGAAAACAGGTAGAAAAAGTTTTCGGACAAAGAATTATTGACAAATACTCCAGTCAGCAATTATCAGGCAGAATATTGGAAACAACCCAACAGTCATTGGGGTATCAGACTATACGCCGTTTCTGGGGATTAGCTAAGTGCAATGATATTTCCATACAAAGCAAGAACATACTTTGCAGGTATATAGGGTATAATGATTGGGGTGATTTTCTGAATGCTTTGGAGAATGATATTATCAATGAACCTGCATTTAACTGGTCATTGATAAAACCTTTTTATTTTCCTGATAAAAAGGTAGAGAAATTAGATGATGCTCACTACTGGTATGAAAAGATGGGCAGGAGTTTTGCTTCATTTATTTTAACTAATGAAGCAGTATTCAAACAGTTTTCATCAGAAATGCATCGTAGTGAAATAGCAATGAAGTATGTGATTTCTTTTCATCCTATGTATGATAACTTAGGTAAGGACTGGTATTTTAGAGGATTGCGCTTATTCTTGCGTCATACCAATGTTTCACACTATAAAGTGTTTGGAAATGCAGTAGAGGGAATGAGATGCATACTTACTGGAAAGATAAAAGATTTGAAACGCTACTTGTCTATTATTGATAATGTACTTCCCGAAATGCGCAAAGAGTATGGCGTAATCTGGCCATTGGAAGCAAGGGTATTGGGATTAAAAATGACATACGCTAAGTCTCAAAATAATGATGATGTTGTTTCAGAACTGAAAAGAAATGCTTTTGACCTATTGGAACAGCATCAAAACAAACGCTTTGAAATAGATAATTATGAAATCTTTGTTTTTATCCTCTGTGATTTTCTGAATCTATTTGGAATGGCTGATATAGCTTATGAGCTACAACAGAAATATCCTTTGCAGTTCACACAAAATGTAGCCTGGAAAGACGGATATAGTACTGCTGCTATCATTGTAAGAGCAATGACTTTATTTTTTAATGATAAAAAAGAGAAAGCTACATCATTGATTGATGATGTTGATTTGGATGTGCTCAATTTTGATTTCAAGAAGTACTTTTCTATTCAGTATTATTTTTTGCGGATTGGTTTTTCTGTTAGTGCTAAGCAAAGAGCAAAGCTCAGTAAGCAAGTGGAGGAGTTGATTAATGAAATAGGGTTAAGAAATCTGAAACTACAATATGATAGTTTTCATAAGAGAAATATTATTATTTAGCACTAAATTAGCTGTGCATAATTAATTTAATTCTTATTATGAATTATCAGGACTTCTTAACTGCTCGTAAATTCATTGAAGAAAAAGCGATGGGATTAATGAGGCATGAGAAAAAAGGCTATGCGAAAGCTGGTTTCCCACCTCAGAACTATACAGTTTATAATATTAAAGAAAGATACTTCTATGCTGTAGGGACAAATATTTTTAGAGGTATAATTTATGACGGTGTATTACTTGAAGCTATAAAACAATTTCCACTAAACTTTGGAACAGGTAATGCAATAAGCGTTATTCATGCCATAAATAAGATAGAACCTTTATACGGACGAACAAAAAATATAATTAGAATATTACAAAATGAAAATTTTTGTTACATTATTGAGAATGATAAGGGTAAAATTCCAGATAAGATTTTGAGATTAGATTTATTTCGACATTTGAAACCAGTAAAACACAAGAAGAGAAAATATGAATTTGTGGGAGGAATTTTTCATGCGCTGAAACATTTTAGTTATCAAGGAGCACCGTTATCAACGGGAAAAGACAATAATAACTTGGTTAATCCAAGTCAGATTATTGAATTAGCAATTAGGGCATTCTACTTTGAGAAAGGAGAATTTATTGACAACTTAACATATATAAGTCACATAAATTTAGATGAAGGTTATAAGATGAAATTTGTCTTCTATCATGAACCAAATACACAAGTTTTTTTTATCAAAACAATTTATAAAACAGCTAAGTAAAAAGAATATGGAAATTGAACACTACCTATCGAATTTAAAAAATGCACTTTTTAACCAAAACAATTGGAAAGAAATATCTCTAACAAGACAATGGGCTTCTCAATTTCCCTCGCAAGCTGGTGTTTATGCTTTAAAAGAAAAAGATGAGATAATATATGTCGGTGAAACAGGCAATATCAGAGGAAGGATGTATGATTTACTTGACAGCAGAAATCATAGTATCCGCAGAACTATAGGGAAAGTTTTATTTTCAGATAAAGTTGGATTTGTTCAAGCTACAACAAAGCAGAAATTTCCAGACCAATTTGAAAGAATGGTAAATGACCATATCTCTAACAATTTAAAAATAGCATTCTTAGTTGTCGAATTAGGAAGAAAGGAATTAGAAGAACTTATTGAAAGAGATATTAAAATTGAAATAAAGCTTAACAAAAGGGGGAAACGTAAAGTTAGATAACTAAAAAATACGATACTCTCTACAAAGATTTCACTTGTTATACTTTTTGCTCATCCCGGACATTTTTTTACTACAGATGATAATGTGTCGTCTCTGCAAATAAAATAGCTACAAGTAGCCTGAAATGCGGTTTCTGTTGATTATGACATACAGGAATGGTGTTGCCTTTAGTGAATATTATTAAATATAATTCTGATAACTCACCAAAGGAGTTAAGAAGATTAAAAGGGTCTTTAGCAGAAAATAACGGTCATTTACTTTTGTGAAAAGGGGGAAAAGAAGATAGAAAAAATTAGAAAACAGATAATGGCAAATTGCAAATCTCCCTATATTAAGTTTTATCATGTATTTCTTTTGATTGAGTAATTTTCCTGATAATAAGCATTTTTCTTTTTACTATTATCTCAATAGCATCTCCCGGGCTAAAGCCCGCATCACTAAGCCAGATTCCATTGAGATTCAACCAGGGAACATAGAACCATCCACTTTCTCTCCTTCTGAAACGTGCATGTATAATAGCTTTCCGTATGTTTTTCTGTTCTTTCATAACAAACAACCAAGAAGTGGCTAAAGTAATGGAACAGGGTTTTCAGAGAAAAATTATTACTCCTGCTTTTCAGGGGGATTCCTCCACAATTTAGTATTGGTGCGCTATGACCCTATTGTAACAGTTTCCAGATAGCGGTTTCAAGCACTTTTATCCTTGCCAATGGAAAGCCAATACCTATAGAGAGCAAAAAAAAAGCATTTCAGGCTATTTCTATAGCATCAAATTGCTACAATGATATTTCTATCGTGAATCTGATTTTGTGTCCCCTAAGTAGCTTAAAATACGGTTTCTGCTGATTGCAGCATATTATGAGTAGGCAGATTGGAATGTAATGGGTGTAATAGTAAACTTCAAAATTCAACTGTCACAATTCCCATTCGATGTGTGAAATAGCTCAAAGCTAATGTAGATAATAATTTCAAAAGATTTTCAGCTCTGCCAATCGTGTGCCAACCGCTATCCATACGTTAGACAATCATTATCCAATTGCTGATAAAAAGAGCTTTGAAGAAAAAAATCACTATCAAAGCTATTCGGTTGTACTGCGGTTGTCTTTCAATTGGAGCGCATTTGGATAGCGTATGTATGCTACTAAAAATCTCCAATAGTGAATACAATTGATGTTCTACCACCATTAGACGGAGTTTTGCGTTCAACTCTACCTAATTTCCTCATTTCCAATTCATCAAAAATTTTCTTCACATCATCCGGGGTTCTGCATCCACCGATTTTGTTTTTATAGACTTCACGCATTGTTATACTTCCACCATTCTTTTTAGCCCTACTGTAAATACTATTAACACTAATATCAATTTCTGAATCATTGCAATAGTTCATTGTTTTGTAGATGTGATATTTGAAATAGTCACTTAATTTGAATGCACATTGCATATCTTCTGCGGTTACAAATTTTGAAATACCCCGACTCCTGTTATTCAGACAGTGAAAAATTAGTGCAAAGCGTAATGTATGACCTGCTAATTTACCCCAAGCACCCTCTAAATAATACGGAAAAAACGGATTGCTCATTTCTTCTATTAGTGCAATATTCCACTCATCCCACAACCTGTTTGCATCTTCATCCAAGTGAATAACAATAGCATCATTATTATCCACAGCCCTACCATTTTCTTCTGTACTTTTTTTAGCAGTCATTAGTTCATAGTCATATAATTCCTTAATCAGCTTGAAATAATTATCCCTTACCCATGGAGAAACACGCTCATTAGAATACTTCAACATTCGTTCAGGGAATGCAAATAAAAATCTGTCAATAAATCCGTCACGAACATTTTTACCTGCAAAAACTCGTAACACTTCGGGCTGAATACCACCAATGATTGTAACAAAAGGACGCTTTACATAAATTGGTTCATCACCTTTTCTATCTACCTTTAAACTGCCTCTATTCCACATTGTAAGCCATTTCTGTTTATCATTGCCTTTTCCACCTTTGTATTGTCCCATACTTCTCAACCAAGAATCCAACTCATCTGCAATTACCATAATACCTCTATCGTTATTTGATAAAATACTGCTTAAAACTTCCATTGTAAAATCAGAAACAAAAAATTGTCTCATCATCGGCTTTTCAGGTTTTTCATCGCGTTCTTCTTTTTTTGTGTTTTCCCAAATTGACAATGCTGTATTATATGCACGCATTTCATTGCCGTAATCTTCTTTTGCTTTTGTTTGTTTCCATTCAACCACAAAGTTTGCTTTGCTCAAAGCAGGTGATTTTTTTGAACTCGGCTCTCCGATAATAGCCAAATATAAATTTGCAGATTGTCTGTGTCCACTCATTGTTTCTACTTCACGAGTACCACCAATTGCACCACTTATAGCACCAAGTACCGCAACGCCTACAAAGTCTATAGCACAGGGTAATGAGTTGCTAACTTCTTCTATGTACTCTTTTGCATCATTAGGGAAAACATCTACAGGAAAAGATACTGACAGTATTTTAAATTCTTTTTCATCTTCAATGTACACATCAGTTTCAGAAAAATCACTTGCTGATTTTTTGCTTGTAGTAGTGGTATAATTTATTTCGTACTTTTTAGCTATATCAAAGAAACTGCCAATTGTAATTCCTCTGCTTTCACTTTTCATTATTTGGTCAAATTTCTCATCAGTTTCCTTTTCTGTGTATCGGGGATAGAATGCACTAACACTATGAAAATAACTGCGACCTGATTCTCCAAATTCGTGATGTAAAGCACATCCAACTCTAAACCAATCATCATATACAGGAGTAATGTCAAGTTCTGTTTTTTGAATATGGTTTTTAATTGAAATGACTTTTAGTTCTGTCTTAGAGTAATTGTTGAATGATTCAAATACCGAAGAATTTTCGTTAATGTATATTTCTTTGTCAGCAGAATAAATACATTGACGAGCTATATCACTACAAGACAAATCAAAGCCCCAAGTAATGTTTGTATTTCTTTTTCTACTGTCATTATAGGGTATATTATAAGTTTCAGAGTAGTAGCGTAAAACACAAAGGTATTTTGCTTTGTAAGTGTCAGCACTAAAACCGAAATTCATTTTAACCATTACTTTAAGACCTGTACCGCTCGGACTGTTCCAAATCGCTAAAGTGTGTACATCATTTGACAAATCAGTTTTAATACGCTCCAGTTCGCTATCAGGAACATTATCTATATCCAGTATGATTACACCACTATAAACAGTTAATAAGTCATTCTTGCGTTCCTGAAATATGCCTGCGTATGTTACTGTTTTCAATTCAGAAGATTTATACGCATCTCTTTGTTTTTTGTCTGCTATGCTGCGTAAATTTTTTATTTCATCGCTGTAAACCTCATCCCTGATTTCATGTAGAAAATCTATAATGGAAATGTTGCCTGTTGGTTCGGTAGATTTACAGTTGCTATAAACCGACATTAGATTATTCATATACTCCATGACTATTTGCGTTTAGGGTTAATGAATAAATTGTCGTCCGCTTCCTTGGCTAAGTCATCATCTGATTTTCTGATGTTCTTTTTCAGGTAATTGTCAAGGTCTGATTTTTTAAAGAAGCGTGCTTTACCACCAGGTTGGGTGTAAGTAATTCTGTCCTGACTACACAGCTTGTTAAGCCAGTTCATTTTTACGTTTAGATACTTAGCAGCTTCTTTTGAAGTCAATAAGTCTTTAGGAGTATGAGATTTAATTGTGTCCTCTAATACTTCTAATTTTGTAGCTAATGCTTGTAGCAAGTCTAAGATTGAGCTACTGTTTTCGTAGTTTTCTTTTTTAACCATAATGTTTAATTTTTAAATTATGGTTGCAAGAACGCTACATAAAAAACTGACTAAAGATTACCTTACCTTACTATTTTTTTAGGTAATGCTTTCTAACTTAGAAATTATCTCATCTAAGATTTTCTTATTGTTTTTATCATTATACCCCGAGTCTCTATAACTCTTCACTGCTTGCTTCATACCTTTGAATGGAGTATTATCTTTATCACAGAATATATTTAAAAGTATATCGTATCCCATTTCAAAAGGGTAATTAATGAATTTGGGATGTAATTCATTTAAGAGATAAAATAAAGAAGCTTTATTTGTCGATTTGTTTCTTGCAAGATTTATCCAAGGAATACGTAATGGTTTTTCAGTATAATCACCACTAAACGCTATTTTAAAAATATCAAAATCAATATCGGGAATAAATCGATATTCCATTAATTCTTTATGTAGAACTGAGAGTGTTGCTATCGATGATTTCCAAGAATAAGTATTTACTTTATCATGTATGATTGACGACTTCTTAGTTTTTTTCTTTTTTGTGAGTAAATCAAATATTTGAGTTAATTCTTTTCTCTTAGTATCAATAAAATCATTATTTACATTATAGATTTCTTCTTCGTTTAGATTTTTATGGTTCACAAAAGATTCTTTGATTAAAGTAACATTTTGAAAATCGTAGCTGTATGCTTCTTCAAGCAACTTATCAATTTCTAATTCAGATAATTCATTTTTCAAAAAGTCTGAATAATAACTCTTGCCCAATTCAGATAATTGAGACAACTGATATTCATATAATTTAACTGAATCATCTTTAGTATAAACCAATGCTGATAAGCAATCACGTACTATTTCGTCAATATTTAATTCCATAATTTTTACTTTTTACATTTACATTATACTCAATTTCAGCACCACATAACACATTCAAGCACATTACCAAATCTGCGGTATGTAAAGATAAAACACTTTCAAAATCATCCCTGCGGTAACCGCCAAAAAGTGATAGCGTTAGTGGTACTGGTCTTTTGAGCTTTTTATCTAACTGCTTTATCCAAGCATACACAATCCTGCTACACTCAATCCACTCATCTGTTGTAAGCTGTCCGCCTAAATCATCGTGGATATGCGAATCTGCACCATGTGCAAATACTACATAATGCACTTCATCTTTAAGAATTTTAGTCCCAAGCACCTTTAACCTGTGCTTCAAATCGGCAATGTAGTGTTTACCTGTTTCAATAGGGTTGATGTTACAACCGAATGGTATTGCTTTGTCTAAGTCCTTTACAAAATAATAGCTGTCATTTATGGAATTGCCGAAATGTCCGTCCAAATCTAAATATGCACCGCTTAGACCCAACTCATTGTAAATTTTTATAGAAGCAATGACCTGTCCGCTGAATGAGCAAAAGCCACACCCCATGTCAGGTGTGGCGTGGTGAAAACCGCTTGTAGCGCTAAAAGTTACCTGATTAGGAAAATAGATGCTCTGCTTTATGGCTTCATACAAAGAAGCATTGGTATAAGTCAGACTTTCTAAAAACTGTCTACTCCATTTTAAGCCGCTGCTTTCACATAGCGGCTTTATCCCCTTAAACATGGCATGGACATATTCTTCCTCATGTGCAATTAAAAAATCATCTGCAACAAAAAGGTTGAACTTTTGAGTAACTTCAAAATGCTTTATCAGGTCATTGCGCTTTAGATAATCTAACAACAGTTTGGGTTTTAGCGGTGATTTTGAAACATTGCTTTTACTATCTTTTTTCAAGACCTGCTTTGAGTTGTAAAATGTGTTTATGGTATCGGTTCTATACATTGAATGATACATTTAGCTTAGGTAAATTATCAACTGCCTTACGCTTAGTAGCGTCTATGACCTTTCCATAAATCTGTGTAGTGCTTACTTTACTATGCCCCAACAATTTTGACAAAACATAGATGTCAGTACCATTAGCAAGTTGTAAGGTAGCGTAGGTATGGCGTGCAATATGAAACGTTACATTTTTTCTTACCCCTGCATCCAATGCCCAATATTTCAGAATCCTGTTTTTCGTATCGCTGTACTTCAATCCTTTAAACACTACTTCGTCAGGTTTGCCTGCTTTACCTAAAAAGCTCCTTGCCTGCTCATTGATTTGTAGCGTTTCATTCTTTTGCGTTTTTTGCTGTGTATAAACAATATGCCAGCCCAATACTTCATTATGCCTTACTTCGCTCCATTTCAGCTTTATCATATCAGATATGCGCAGTCCTGTAAGACAACCGAACAGGAACACACGTTTATAGAGTTCATCTTTACAATCTGTTTGAGCTAATAGTTCCAATTCTTCAACAGTCAGGTACTCTCTTTGTGATTCAATCGTTTTCGGTGAACGTACATAACGTAGCGGGTCTTCCAGAATTAGCTTATCCCGCCTTGCTTCATGTATAGCATGACGAAGAATATTGAAATAAGATGAGGAAGTGTTGATACTTACATTTTTCTGTAAATACGTTGTAAATTCTTCCAACCATTCCTGAGTAATCTGATGAAAGCTCGGACGGGAGTTGGTCTCTTTTACAAAGCCCAGTAAATGTTTTTCTGTACTGTGCCAATGATGAAAATTCTTTCCTGTTTTCTCCCGATTTTTAGTGAGTGTTTGAAAATAATCTACAAAGTCGGTGTACTTCTTATGATTAGCTTTTACGCCGTAGTACCCCTCCTGAATAGCCAACAATGTTTTTGCTCTTAGCTTTTCAGCTAATTTCCTTACCTCGCTGTTATGCTCACGCTGTATGGGTTTAGTAGGTTTAGCATACACTTGCAGTTTAGTTGCTTTACGCTCTCTTTGATTTTTTGAATGGTAGATGTCCAGAATGATTCTGTTGAACTCACCACCTTTTAGTGGAACTTCTCTTACTGATACTCTCATAGTTTTGAATTTTTATTTGTTAAGTAATAATTGATTTTTAGGAATAAGGATCTTGTTTCCCTGCTTGGTTATTGCTATCTCTTTACGCTCAATCATTCTGCGTAAAGTGCGGGGATGAATGTTCATCAGCTCGCAATACTTTTCAGTAGTCAATAAGTCCTCACTTGAAATCTGCTGCTTGATACCATGTAGTTCAAGTGCCTGTTCTATGCGCTCAACTGATAGGAGTATTTTGTTCAATAATCTTTTGTAAGTCTCATTATCATTGAACATATTTTGTTGCTTCTGTCGGGTTTGCATTTTACTGCCCCTGCTGGCACACCTGTTAGAACAATATTTAGTAGTGTATTTCTGTGCTGTAAAGTCTTTCTGACAAAAGTTGCACACGCGTTTGTATTCTGCCATCTCTTAAAAAGTTTAGGGTGTAAAAGTGATGCGAAAACCCGAATTGGGACAGCAGTTAAAAGCAGGAAAAGGCAACATCATTTCATCAAAACGTTACCTGAATTGAATTTTGAGCAACTAAATTTTCTGGAAATATTTTCAATACATATCAGTTGTCCAATTTAGTGGACAGAAGTGGACATTTGAAAATACATAATATAAAAAGTTGTCTTTTTTTTGTCACTCCGGGAGCAAAAAAGACAAATAAAAGACAAGAATTGAGCAGTAATAACAATAAAAAAAGCAATCAAAAACTGTTTGATTGCTCTGAAATGCTTACCGGACTTAGCTTTTGTTTTCTTTTGGCCGCTGTTAATTGTATTAACTATTTTCCGATACAAAACTTCCCGAAAATAGTTCCCAGCACATCTTTATCCACATCAATCTTTCCTGTAATAGTTCCAATATGATAGAGCGCGTCTTTTAAATGCAGCGATAATAAATCTCCGGATAAGCCTGTTTGCATCCCGTTTTCAACTTCTTCTAATGCAACCATTGATTTTTCCAATGCTCCTTTGTGCCTTGCGTTGGTGATGATAACCGGTTGCACCGCATTTTCATTTTTGAATTGTGCCACTAATTCCTGAGTAAGTTTGCCGAGATTAAATCCTGTTTTTACCGAAACGGGAAAGGATATTAAATTTTGAATTTTGAATTTTGAATTTTGAATTTTGGAAATATGACTTTCATTTTCTGATTGATTGATGTCATATTTGCTTTTTAAATTAAACACGATTTTATCTTCCAGGCTTCCCGCTAAATCCTCTAAAAGGCCTGCATCATCTTCATACAAATGAATGACCACTTTAGCTTGCTGCACCTTTTCTTTGGCACGTTCTACACCAATCGCTTCAATGGCATCTTCCGTATCGCGGATGCCCGCCGTATCAATAAACCGGAACGTGATGCCACCTAATACCATTGTTTCTTCAATGGCATCTCTGGTGGTACCGGCGATATCGCTTACGATAGCCCTTTCTTCTTTCAATAAGGCGTTCAACAAGGTGGATTTCCCGGCATTGGGTTTGCCGATAATAGCTACCGGTACACCATTTTTTATAGCGTTGCCATATTCAAAGCTTTCAATGAGATTTTGAATTTTAAATTTTAAATTTTGAATTAAGGCGTTCAGCTCTTTCCTGTCGGCAAATTCCACATCTTCATCCGAAAAATCCAATTCCAGTTCTATCAAGGCGGTAAAATTGACTAACTGCTCTCTTAACTGAGCCAGCTCATTGCTTACACCGCCGCGCATCTGATTCAAAGCCAGCTCATGGGAAGCCTTGCTTTCGGCAGCGATCAGGTCGGCTACGGCTTCAGCCTGCGCCAGATCCAATTTTCCGTTAAGAAATGCACGTTGGGTAAACTCACCCGGCCGGGCCGGAACAGCTCCGGCATCAAGACAGGCCGTCAATATCTTTTGCAGGACATAAGGTGATCCGTGCCCGCTGATCTCTACAATATCCTCACCGGTATAGCTTTTCGGATTTCTGAATAAAGTGACGACCACCTCATCAATCAATACCCCCCTGCTATCCGTGATATGTCCCAAATGAACGGTATGGCTGGCCTGCCGGCTGAGCGGCTTACCTTTAAAGACAGCATCGGCAATGGCAATGGCCTGAGGACCACTGAGGCGCAGCACACCAATGGCGCCCGTTCCGGGAGCGGTGGCAATGGCAGCAATGGTAAGGTCGTTCATAACAGCAAAGTTAATGCTTATCGGGAAGGCAGGGTCAGGAGAGTAATGTCAATTACGAAAGGTCAATTACGAATCAGACAAACCTTATTCAGGATATTAGCGATTTGCATCCCGAACTGAAGTAAGTACGCTTTATCTGCATGATCAATTTCTATTAGATCAGTTTCCGGAACTTTTCCTGTTTTGACTTTTGCATTTTGACTTAATCCTCCTGATAAAACAGGATTTACAATCCGCTTCGTTGATGGTAATTGTTCTTCTCAAACGAATAACATCCGGCATCGTAAATTTACCTTATTTTTGAATGAACTATGCGGATTCAAAGAGCCACAAAGGTCAACGAGCTGTTAGCACGGCTTATATTCTTAATATTACCTACCTTACTGGTATGCTATTTTATACTGTGGAACGCCAATCAGTATTATTCTGTTTTGCGTCAGCAGCATATCATACAGACGGCTTATCTGGCGCTGGGCATGGCGGGAGCAGCCTTGTTTTACAGTTTCCGCTTCCGGTTTCTTCCAGCGTTCCTGACGCTCTTGCTGGTATTCTACGGCATTTACCGTGGCATTGACGCCTCGGCGGTCGGGGAGTTTGACGCCTTTTTTGTTTCCATACAATTCATGGTATTTGCCGTCCTGGTATTGTTAGGCTGGATCACCGGATGGGGTTTTATCCGTTTAAGATTTTTCCCGGTATTCCTTTCGGCATTGTTTCTGATTGCCTGCGTACTGCTGGTTGCCAAACAAACTTCGTTATTAGAAGCGACCGGAGATGATGAAATGCTGCTGCGCTGGATAGCTATGTTCGGGCCGGTAATGTTGTATGCCGTTTATATCATTTTCACTTCAGAGCTTATTCGCAATTATCAGGATAAATCTCAAAAATTCTGGTGGTATGTTTCCCGTCGTTTAGTGTTGTTTTTAGCTTTATCTGCCCTGCTGCTGGCCGGTGTCGTCTATTTTATGCGTGGCGATATAAAAGAGCAGTTAGCCGCTTATGGCGGCGATGGAAAATCGGGGAACAGCATGCTCAAAAAGAATAAAGACGGCAGCTTTGACCTGGAAGACCGTGCCAGGCTGCGCGGCAATCTGAGCCGCAGCAATGACCTGCTTTTTGCGGCTTATATCAATAACTTTTTCCCCCAGTCTGAAGTGCCGAACCCGCTTTACCTGACGGCTTTTTACTATTCCCGGTTCGACACGCTTACCGAAACCTTTGAGCGCGACTCCCTGATACCGGCCAATGACCTTTTTTACCCGGATCTGACCAGGGTGCCTTTGTATTTTACCAAACAGGATTCTTCCGTGCTGCAATATGCCATGAAGGAAAAACTCCGTAAGACAGTCGAAATCGAGGTGTATAAAAAATCGCTTTCGCCTTCCACATTTGTTGCGCCCAGCACCTCGTTTTTCGTGCAGCCGATCGCTATCGAAAAAGATTACCGCCACGAATTTAAGTCGGCGTACCGCGCCAAGAGCTATGTATCGGAGTTGAATTCGGCATACTTTGTTTACAATGCACCCGACCCGCTTATTCGAAGGTTTCAGGAGCAGCGGTTTGAAGTTTTAAGGCAGGTGAAAGATTATGAGGGTGTGGATGCATCGCTGATAGATTATTACACTTTCATGCCGAAGGATGTAAAATTCTCAAAGATAAAAATGCTGGCTGACAGCATTACCGGGTATCAAAGGACGCCTATTGACAAGATGATTGCCATCCGGGATTATTTTCTTTCTAAAGATGAAAACGGGGAACCTTTATTCCACTACTCGGACAATCCCGGCATCCCGGATATTCCCAATGCCTCCAAGCTGCTTTATTTCCTGTTTGAAAACCGGAAAGGCTATTGTGCTTATTATGCCGGCGCCACCTTGTTTATGCTCCGTTCGCTGGGTATTCCGTCGCGCATTACTGTGGGTTTCCTGACGCAGGAACGGGGCTCATCTATTCCCGGCTGGTATTGGTTTTATGCGGATCAGGCACATGCCTGGGTGCAGGTTTATTTCCCGGGATTCGGATGGCTGGACTTTGACACTACGGTAGGCAATGAGGATGCCCGACAAAGTCCGCAGCCCGATGGTACGCCGCCGATGCAGCCGCCCAAAGCTTACCTGGCGGCCAACGGCGTCATCACGGAAGTAGATACCGCCCGGCATCGTGCAGTTATGAAAGCCGGCAGCATCCTGTTCCACGACCAGGAATACCGCGTGCCGCAACCGGTAAGCATGGATATGGACATGGCGGTGGCCGTTATTGTTGCGGACAGCATGGACATAGCACTGAAGGATGTACAGGCGGGCGACAGCGCTACAGCCATTTCTTTCGCCGAAGCTTATCGGAATCTTAAACCTGTGGCAGGGGAGTCCGTGAAACATTTAATGCAGCGTCTTCCTGCACCTGCCCTTATTGATGAGTTGCATCTGAAGGTACATCATCAGGAAAAACCGACCATACAAACCGATCAGGAATTACAGACCGGGCCATTTAACTGGAAGGCGCTGGGCACGATCCTGCTATTTGTTTTAGCAGGTTTGGGAATTATCTTCTTCCTGCTGCCACGGATTATCTTCAGTTGGTTTCGGCTTCGGGCAGCGCTGTCCGGGCAATCCGGTGCAAAAGCTTACTGGTCTTACCATACAGCCTTGTTTTATTTACATCAGCTGGGTTATTTCCGTACTGAACAAACGCCTTTGCAATATGCGCGACAAATTGATGCGGAACTGGGAACACAGTTTGCGGTATTCCTTATTCCATATTTGAAAATGAAGTATGCCCGCCAGGCGCTAAACCGGCAGGAGGAAACGATAATGGAAGCATTTCTGGCGCCGTTCCTGAAAACCGTGCGCGACAGAATGCCTTTTGGCAGGCGTTTTGTTCGATTTTTTCTACCCTTACGCAGCATAGCTTTTTTCCGGATACCCGATGAAAACGATATGGGCCAGCAGGCATAACCTGTGCCGGGATTTTTTATTTTTTTAAAATTAAATACTGTTTACACTTATGTCTTCATTAACGGTAAGCCTTATTCAAACCAATTTATATTGGGAAGATAAAACGGCCAATCTCCGGATGCTGAATGAAAAGATTGCAGCGGTGCCGGCCAGCGCTCAGGTGATTTTTTTACCCGAAATGTTCAGTACCGGATTCAGTATGGAACCGCAGCATCTTGCAGAAGCGATGGATGGAGCAACGGTTGCGTGGATGAAAGACCGTGCCGTTCGATACCGAAAGATTATTTGCGGCAGTGTGATTATTGAAGAGGACGGACATTATTTCAACCGCTTAATCTGGATGATGCCTGACGGAACGCATTATCATTACGACAAGCGGCATCTTTTCGGATTTGCAGGAGAAGATAAAAAATATACGCCGGGAAATAAACGGCTGATTGTTCAGGTAAACGGCTGGAAAATCTGCCTCATGGTTTGCTATGATCTACGGTTTCCGGTTTGGGCCAGGCAACAACCGGATCCTTATGATATCTTAGTATATATTGCGAACTGGCCGGAGCGAAGAAGCTTAGCATGGAAAACCTTGTTACAGGCGCGGGCAATCGAAAATCAATGCTATGTCATTGGTGTAAACCGGGTAGGAAATGACGGTCATCAGATTGAGCATAAAGGCTACAGCAGCCTGATTGATCCGCTTGGGAATATTATCCTGCAGGAGGCCGGCACCGAAGGCATCTTTACGCACGTCCTGGAAAAAGAAACCCTGCAGGCTGTTCGTCGTCAGTTTCCATTCCTGAATGATGGAGATCGTTTTGTATTATTATAGGAGAAGTGGAAAGTGGAAAATTTCCGACATTACTGGTGTTTGCACCAACAAGATACCTGCCTCAGTAGTGTTGTAATATTTACCGGCGCTCATACATTTATTGCTCAGTTCCCGGCCATCATCGTTACACGAAATAAGCGCCGCATTTAGAAAAACACCTACTCATTTTCAAAACTGCATAGGCTTATCGATGTGGCCAACAGTTCCCTGCGGGTGCATCCCAAATTGTCGCACCTGAGCAATCTCCCGAATGTAAAAGGTATCGTCATTCCGGGTGTAGCGCAGCGGAATCGGGGAATCTCCCGCGCGCTCACCCATCCTCCCGCATGGGAGATTCCTCCACGCGAAAATCCTGATCGGATTGCTGCGCAATCCGGGATTTTCTTTTCGGAAGGACAATAAAAAAACTTACACCACATGCAACATTTGGGATACACCCTTCCCTGCCGCCTTAATGCAGCTTGGAAGCGAGCCGGATAAGGAAATAGAAGCAATTTTAATAAATTGAGAATTGATTTTAAATATATTTATACGTGAAATTTTTTTCAACATATATTCTGAGCCATAACGAAATGCCGGGAATGGTATTTACATACTGAGATAAATCAGACCCTGTTATGGAGATTCATTAACATTTTAAATTTTTTTTAGTAATTTGCGCTCTTAGATTTTTTTAATTTAAATTAATAATCATTCTTTATGAGGAACAAATTCATTCTTATTCTATTAGTAACAACGCTAATTTCAATAACCAGCGCTTTTGCGCGTTCCAAGGTTGTCAAGGTATCTACAGATCCCGGAGCCAGCGTCTTCTTAAATGGAAAGCAGGTCACGGCCCCTATAAAGATTGTGGTAAAACCAGAATCGGATATGTATCTCAGAATTGAGAAAGTAGGGTTTATTACGGAAGAAAGAGTGTATTCTTACAACCAGACTGAAGATAAAAAGGAATATATAAAGCTCCGGAAGGATGATGCCTATGAAAATTCATTTGTTACCAATCTTGCGAATCAGGATATAGACATCCGGGCTTCAAGGGACGAAGATGAATCCTGGGTTATTTTAAGCAGAATCATCACGGGTTATTTTGATGTAATCGCCATTACGGATAAAGTAACCGGGTATATGTGTACCGCCTGGTCTGTAAAATCATTCAATGCGGCAACAATACGGACCAGATTAATCATTAAAACAAGCTCTACCGATCCGCTCATATATAAAGCCAAGCTCGTTTCAGAGTATGCGGCTCCCGGAGCCAGCGGAAGCGCCGATGAGCAATTCCGGAAATGGGATCGGGTTTTACGCACTTATGAAAATGTAATACCTGATCTTCAAAGCCGTCTGGGAAAATAAATTTCAAAAAAAATCAAGGTATTGCCAAGGCCCGGTATGTAAAATCAGGTATTTAATGCCCTTCCATGCCATGATGGGTGTCCTCACCCGCCCCCAGGTAGTGAAAAATAAAAATATCTCCGCTATCGCATTCTTGTGATGCAAAATGCAATAAAAAGAAATAAAGTATAAAATTCAGGCACATAGTCGCAGGTTTACTGCGTATAACCTGCCACAGCGGGAGTGTCTGCGCTCAGAGACCATTTACCGCTCTGACGTTTCGGAGAAACACCGAACTTATTCTTTGAACACTCGCTGACCTGGGATTATCCGTCTTGCTGATTGCTGTTGGTGCCCTTTCCGTCATTGCACAGCGAGCGTATTCTCTGAATTTTTGCTAGCGGTTTTTTCGTTCCGTAAGTATTAGCGTTCAGCTTGTATACGTTTTGCTTCGTTTATATCGATTCTCGCTTTTTGCCCGTGTTTTTCTAATAGGAACAATAAGTTACTGCCATTTAATAACGTCAATGGTTTGTTCCTTACAAATTCATATGCATCTGGGCCATAATCTGCTGTTGTTACAAGTATTCCTTTTGTTGCCCCTTCATTCATTACTGTACCGTATAAGTCTCTAACAGATGAGACTCCAACAGTATTAGTATATCTTTTGGCTTGAATTACAATTTTACCGCCGCGAATTGGGTCGGGGTCAAAAGCGATAGCGTCTACACCACCATCACGGCTTGCTTGTGTAACTTTTACTTCACCTCCATTGCTACTAAATTCTTTCTCAAAAAGTTCTCTGATTAAATGTTCAAAATCTTCCCAATCCATACTTGCTAGATTGAAGCCTTCATCTAATTTATTTGAAACGTTATAAGAAGCAACAAAACGTTTGTCTGCTTTATTCGCTTGAATAAGAGGTTGTATGGCTGTTATACCGCTTAGTTTGCTGCTGTTAATACCTTTCAAATTTTTGAAACACGCTTTAGGATCAATATTTGCAAGTTCTATTTCTGTAAACTCCGTTTTGCTTACTTGAATAGAAACGATGCAATTGGTCATTTTTTTTCCTGTTGCTTCATTGATTGTATCTACCCAACCATTAAAAACTATTATATCAATCGCATTGACATCATCTGCGACAAAGAGTTCATAAAGTGTTCGCAAGCAAATATTGTATATCGCAGTATCATACATTTTAGAAAATTGTCTTTCTGAAATGTATATTTCTTTCCATTCACTTTTTGTAGCGATATATTTCACTTCAGAAAGACGAGGAAAGTGTTCCAGCGCAGGCAGCATATATTCAACAAGCAAAATGTGGTTGTCTTTGTTATATTCAATATCAAAATTTTTAGGAAAAGAAACAGGATATTCCGAATTGTTTAAAATGAATCCACAATATTCAATAACTGCATTGGCATCACCTTTCATATAAAGCCCTTTTAAATCATCTATACTCAAGTTATGTCGTTCTTGGTTTTTGTAATATTCTTTTTTCTGATTTTCCCATTCTTTTTCCCAATCTTCATACTTTTTAATAATTTCGTTTTTTTTCCTTTCAATTGCACTCAGCCTAATATTGTATTCTTCTAATGCCTTTGTGTATTGTGATGCGGCTGTAGTTGTTTTCTTTTCTCTTTTTGATTTTACAAGTCTATCTGCAAAAGAGAGTTTGGGTTGAAAAAATTTTTTTTCAGGTCTAATAAAATTATTCGGAATTGGTATTGACTTTAATTCGTCTTCAATTTTATTTTTAGGATTAGGAACATTAAAATCCTCTTTGTACTTTAATATTTCCCAATTTACAGCGTTATTAGTATTGAGTGCGTAAAGCAATATACCATCTATCTCTGCTAATTTTTCTTTTGCTTGTGTAGTTTGACGTTTTGCAGAAGATTGCAAGTTGTGGACAAATTCTTTACGTTGTTGGTTCAACGATTGGATAAGGTAGTCTATCTCAGTTTTCATATAGATATTCCTATTATGTCATTCTGCGCAAATCTAATAAATAAAAGATGAAAATGTACCACTTTATCATCCAAATTTCGCAAACCACCTCTTGGTATTATTTTTGATCGGGGAGTGAAAATTGAGGAGTGGTATCCGATTCTCATCCCGACCGGACAAAATTCCCTTACCCATATCATGGGTGTGTTATGGCCAGATTTTGTCACCTACAAATAGTTATGTAGCTCATAAAGGGTTGCAGTCTTTGGCGATGAAGATTTTTATAGTATCCATTGCCCTTCCATGCCATGATGGGTGTCCTCACCCGCCACCAGGTAGTGAAAAATCTCCGCTATCGCATTCTTGCGATGCAAAATACAATAAAAAGAAATAAAGTATAAAATTCAGGCACATGGTCGCAGGTTATACGCAGTAAACCTGCCACAGCGGGGGTGTCTGCGCTCAGAGACCATTTACCGCTCTGACGTTTCGGAGAAACACCGAACTTATTCTTTGAACACTGCACCGGGACCCATAAATCTGTTTTGTTTTTTAAATAACAAATATTTAGCTTTACACATCGTTTGATCGATAAACAGATATCTGCATAATAAAAATAAAGGAGTGCGATCCTTTTGCAAGCCCTTCTCTTTCTCTAAAAGAATCGCCCTCTTTACGGATTATTACCAATAGCAAAGTATAAGACTTTAAGACGGTTACCTGGGGAGTGATGATCCTGTTCCTGCTGGGAGCAGCAGGTCTGCTTATAAAACAGCATTTCTGAAAATCAATAAAAAATTGCAACCCGATAAAAACAGCGTTATGAAAACGAAACACCTTATCTTATGCATAGCCGCGTGCATGCTCTTTGCCTCCTGCGGCAAGACAAACAAAAACCACGTATCCCCCTGGTATATTGACGGGAAAAAATATGAAACCAAAGAGCTGAATGGATATCAGTACAGTGATATGGCTTATCTTACGTTTACAGGAGCATTGAAAGGGGATGATATTGCACTTGGCATAGGTTTTTTTATGGACTATTTCCCGAAAAGCGGCTCCTTTGACCTCGTATATGGCAATGTGCCATCTATGTCTGGGATCGGTTTTACGCTAAATGGTACACAATACCTTGTGGGAAGAAATAACACTACAGTTGTAAAAGCATATAATAATAATGGCAAAGGTAAGTATGTCATAGAGCCTGTCTGGCTTTATGGACAGGTGCCCGACAGTACTAATACTTATTATATACTAACAGGCGACAGCGTATTGTTCTGGGGCGAGCTGTACGAGCCGGAGGAGGTGTATTCGCGGTTGTAAAAAAATAATTTCTAAACCCAATAAAAAACGTGTTATGAAAATGAAACAGCTTATCTTATGCATAGCCGCGTGCATGCTCTTTGCCTCCTGCGGCAAGACAAACAAAAACCACGTATCCACCTGGTATATTGACGGGAAAAAATATGAAACAAAAGAGCTGAATGGTTACCAGTACAGCGATCTGGCCCACCTTACTTTCACTGGTACTTTAAACGGAGATGATATTGCGCTTGGTATGGGTTTCCACATGAGTTATTTTCCCCAAAACGGCTCTTTTGATATTCTTTATGAATGGGTGCCTGCTAAGGCAAGCACCGGCTTTATATTGAACGGTACGCAATACCTGGTAAGTAAAGAAAATACCACAGTTGTAAGAGCTTACAGCAATAAGGGCAAAGGTAAATATATCATAGAGCCTGTCTGGCTTTACGGACAGGTGCCCGACAGTACTAATACTTATTATATACTAACAGGCGACAGTGTATTATTCAGCGGTGAGCTGTACGAGCCGGAGGAGGTGTATTCGCGGTTGTAAAAAATAATTTCTTAACTATAATTAAAAAAAACAGTTCATGAAAAACAGCTTAATATTTTCAGCCATCCTGGCCTTTACCTTTCATGCGGCGGCGGCACAGGATGCCTGGCTGCCGCCGGTGGATTTCCCGTCTAACACACCGCTCTGCGACAACACACTCTATAAGGTGGTGCTTTATGACGCGTTCAACGGCACTTCGGTGAATACCAATAAATGGATACGCTACACCTCCCGGGACGGCATGCCCGGCGGATACAATGGCTGGAATTTAACAGCAAAAAGTAAACATACCGTATCATGATTCACATTGCCATAGCCGATGATCATGTCTTGTTCCGTAAGAGCCTTGCCCTGATGCTCAATGCTTCCGAAGAGCTACAGGTAGTGGCAGAAGCATCTGACGGAGCCGAACTTTTGAAGATAATGGAAGAAGTACCTATAGATACTTTGCTGCTCGACCTGCGAATGCCGGTGATGGATGGGTTTGAAACAGCACAAAGGGTTAATAAACGCTTTCCTTCGGTCAGCATACTGGTACTTACGATGATGGATGACATTAATGTGATCGGAAGGGTCAGGGACTATGCAGATGGCTTTTTTACCAAAAACGCCGACCCGGAGGAACTGAAAGCCGCCATACTCAAACGCGGAAAGCCGCAGTTCCGCCTTGAGCAGGGGCTTGCCGAACCCGGGAGCGGCTTACCCGGACTGTAACGGCCAGCCCGGCCGGCCGTTACAGCACAGGAAAAGCTCATTGTCGCCCTAACAGCACAAGGGCTGAGTAATAAGGAAATAGCGGGAAACCTGCATATAAGCAGGAGGACGGTGGAGCGCCATAAGGAAAATCTTAGAGCCAGATTTAACACCCGGAACTTTACCCGTGTTATTATGCTTGCTTTAAAATGCCAGGCCATCAGCCTGTCTGAGCTTACTGAATATTTTTGGGTATAAATACCCATTGTACCGGTCATCACCCCTCCGTACTTTTGTATTGACATTTTGTATTGCTCACACTTTTAAACCAGCCTGCTATGTTTCCTATCCACAGCGTATTATTCCGTGGCGAGCTGTACGTCGCCGGAGGCGGTGTATTCCCGGTTGTAAAAAAATAATTTCTTAACCCAATAAAAAAACGTGTTATGAAAATGAAACAGCTTATCTTATGCATAGCCGCGTGCATGCTCTTTGCCTCCTGCGGCAAGACAAACAAAAACCACGTATCCACCTGGTATATTGACGGGAAAAAATATGAAACCAAAGAGGGGAATGGATATCAGTACAGAAACCTGGCTTATCTCATGTTTACCGGTGAGGCTTTGAAAGAAGATAAAATCGCACCTGGCCTGAGCTTTTTTTGAATTATTTTCCCCAAAACGGCTCTTTTGATATTCTATATGGAGTAATGGCAAAAATTTTACGCAATGACATTTATACACTGACCGCCGTTTTTATTAATAATATAGTTATATAGCAAAAAATATTCCTTATGAAAAAGATATTATCAATTTCTCTGATTGTAATCGTTTCCATTATATGTACAGCCTGCAAAAAAGATAAACCCAGGCAATACTCTTATTGGAAAATAAACGGGCAAGAGTTTTCTACTAACGATACAAAGTATTCTATCGCAAAAAATGGATCTGATTTAACCTCTTATGGCAGTAATAGCTTTTCATTTTATAATCTTGGCTACGGGGTGCCATCTACAGCATTTACTGTAGGTCAACATTTGTTGTCGCCTGATACTATTAGCAATGATCCAGAATTATTGCATGCCTATTTTAAGTATAATGATATAATATACTCGCCCATGCCAGATCATAATGACACGATTGTCGTTTCAATGCCAAATCAAAAAATTAGATATACATTATATCCGTCTTGGTTTGTGAATAAAAATAATGCTAATGACAGTGTATTGATAGAAGGTACTTTTAACGAACCTTAAAAAAATAAAATTTATGAAAAAGATTTATAATTCACTTATTATGCCCCTAAGCATTGCTATAGCTCTAACAAGCCATGCCCAAAACGGCACGCTTCCGCCAGTTAACTTTAATGGAAGCACTTATTTATGCGATGATGCATCTTACAAATTAGTATTCTTTGATGATTTTAACGGAACAAATATTGACCATACAAAATGGAATACCTATACCTCATGGGATGGCATGAAAAGAGGAATAGCACCTGGCGATACGATTTACGGCGACCATCAATACTGGAAAGGAGCAAGAACTTGTAATATTAATGCATTATTTAAAGATGAAAATGTTGTAGTAAATGGTGGCACTTGTAAATTGTTGCTAAGAAATGAATCTTATACATGGAATTGCCCCACATGCATTGATGGTGATACTGTTATTTCAAAATATCTTACTGCCGGAGAAATCGTTACACCGTTTCATTTCACGCCTAACGGAACAAACAACTTCTACAATTCGGGCAAGTTTGAAGCTAAAATCAAATTTCCGATAATCAAGGGTGCATGGTGTGCTTTTTGGACTTGGAATGGGACAGGAATTAACGAAATAGATATTGCTGAAGCATGGGGAGGGAATGTCCCATGGTTTCCTTTAGGGTTAATAAATAATCAACGCGATAACACATACAATTTACATGCATGGGCACCTAAACCGGGTAGTTTAAATATTTATAATCTTCCTAATCCTGCTTCTCTTAACAATAGATATCCCAATCAAAACTGGTGGAGCTGGATAACAGGCAGTTATCATCACCAGGAAGATTGGCATATCTATACATGCGAGTGGGATACCTCATCAATTAAAACATACTTAGATGGTGTATTGATTAACACAATTTGGAAATATTACAAAAATCAATTGCTTGCTTATTATAATGGTAATAATTGGATTACGTATTATGTAAAGGTACCTTCAGGCTGTACTCCAAGTTCTGGCGCATGGCATGTTACGGAAGGATTTCCATATAACGACAGCTCACAATCTCATTTAAGATTAAGTACAGGCTTTACAAAAGACCAAACTGGAACATCAGGCAGCAATTATACATTAGGACAAATGGAGATAGATTACGTAAAGATCTGGCAGCGCCACCCTGAGCAGGACGGGCATTCGGATATCTGTAGCTACAACGGCACTTTACCGGTCATCAGCGGCCCTGCTGTTGCCGGCAGCTCCTATACCTTCACCGTTACCAACCCGGTGCCAGGCGGCTACTGGACCAGCAGCAGCGGCTTCGTGATCAGCAGCTCTAACTCCAGCAGTGCAACGCTGCAATACACCGGGCAGTCCGGGTATCTTTCCCATGCGGTATCCTATGTTTACAGCCCCGCTATACCCGGTTGCCCTGTCAAAAATGTTACGAAATATTTCTATACGGATCTTCAGTTGCCGGAGCCTTTTCAGCCGGTGTCCATTCTTGAGGCTCAGATTGACAATACCGATATGCACCAGTTTGTCCTTGCCAGAACGGATGCTTCGCCGGATATGGGCCTGCATAACGGGGAAGCGCAATATTCTTGGGATATTTACTTCAGCCTGGGAGCGGACACGCCCCGAAACCTCGTTCATTACAGCACGGAAGGCAAGTTCGCTTCCACGCCATTCCTTGATTTTCAGGGCAGAAAGAAATATTATCTTAAATGGGTGCTTACCGTGGCCACGCCTTATGATACGGCTTCCTGGTCCGGTGTGCGCAACTCCCGGAGCGAGATGTACCGCCAGAAGAACGACAGCGCGCTCTGGCATTTTTCTGCCCTTATTACCGATACGGCTAAGTATGAATCCGCAGTATATAACCGTGTGCTGAATAATATGGTGGGCGAGGATGCCGACTCCATAGACATCCTGAGCATGATCAACCAGGTCAGGATGGAAGAGCTGGAGCCTTACCTGATCATAGATACCGCCCAAATGCAGTCGATGCGTGGCATTGCCGGCAGTATGGAGCCCGTATCCACGAAAATATATCCCAATCCCACCGGTAACCTGCTGAATATTGAGCCGGGAGAACCGGTATGGGAGCGGAGTTCCGGTAAATATTGATATATACAGCATAACCGGTAAGCTCGAAAGGCGGGTTAGCCTGGAATTTACGACAGGCGCCGTCCATACTATGGACATTCATGACCTGGCTCCCGGCCTGTATTTTGTGGAAATCAGGCAGGGCGCGGTTGTGGAAAGACATAAGCTGCTGAAAACCGGCTCGTAAAATTGTTGTGCATCGTTATCCGTTCATCGGAATTATCCGGCCTCGCTCTATGCCGTAGGTGAGGACGGATATCCCGTGAAAAACAAAATATCTCCGCTATCGTATTCTTGCGATGCAAAATGCAATAAAAAAATAAGGTATAAAATTCAGGTACATGGTCGCAGGTTTACTGCGTATAACCTGCAACAGCGCTTGGGGTGTCTGCGCTCAGAGACCGTTTACCGCTGCGACATTTCAGAGAAACACCGAACTTATTCTTTGAACACTGCACTGAACCGGCATTATCCGCCATTGCTGACTGTTGTTGTTATGCCAATAACAATCCTTTGCCTTATTCCGCCAGCCGGTAAATATCCAGCCGGTCATTATGCAATACATATAAACGATTCCGCCCGGTGCGAACCGACCGGATATCACCGGCCTGGTGCAGCAAAATCACCCTTTCCTTATTCGATTTCATATCGTAAGCAAATAAGGAATCCTGTACCCTGTAGATCAGTTGAGCGCCGATCACCTGTACGGTTGCCGAATGATAAAAGGGCAGGACATTCAGATAGGTTCCAAAACGATCAAAAGTGTATATGCCCTGAATGCTGTCCACCATATAAACTTTATAATTCCGCTCCAGCAAAGACTGCGGAGCCGGAAATGCATCGGTTTCCATCCGCAGGTCATTACTGCTGACCACGACCTGCAATTGTTCATCAATTTTTTTCAGCCGGGCATTGAGCATATCATAGACCCAGATCATCCCGTCGGAAGATATGCCCACCGCCGGCGGGTTCAGTATATTCAGCTTTTTCAGATCCAGCTCCAGCTTGGGAGAAAGCATTTTGTCCAATAAAACGATCTTGGAAAATGCGGGGTAATACAGCAAAACCTTCAATGGATTGCCAGCATCTATCCAGCCAATTTCACCATTGGAAACACTCCGGTAAAATGCGGAACTGTCGCCATCTGCCGTGAAGCGAACAAAACTGTTGCCGGCAAAAGCAATATATACATTCCCGCTTTCGTCTGTGGTCATCATTTGGGGGGTCGTCAACGGAACCGAGCGTATCAATTCCTGAGCAAATGCCATTTGCCATCCGCACAATAAGGTAATCAGTAGCTGTATGCTTCTTTTTTTCAAAATAAAAAACAGATTCATCCAAAAATAATAAAACAGCCTGTCATTTTTAGGAATTAGCTGATATTAATCATTGTGTGCCCTGCCGATAGCAACCGGTTATGGCATTTGACCCGGCACAGCAGACATCATGTTAACGGAAAATTTATTTTTCAAAAAAACCATTCATCCCCGGCGTATATTTTTCATCTTCATCCTTATCGCCTCTATTATAGCGCATAAGACGGTCTCCAAATTATGCTGCACGACGGTAATTACGGCAATTTGCAGGGAAGAATTCCGGATTCCCCCGAAAGCGAATTTATACAGTTTATATCCTGCGAGATTTTATTTATCTTCGTAGCTTCATTTTCATCACACATTTTATTTATTTATTATGGCATTAGAAGTAACAGGAAGACTACACACCAAGTTTCCCGTACAACACATCAAAGAAAATTTTTCAAAAAGGGAATTTGTATTAGAGCTTACCGAGGAAAGCCCCAGTGGAATGGTATTTACCAATTATGCCTCTTTCCAGTTGGTCAACAATAATTGTGCGGTTATTGACAAATTCAATGAAGGCGAAATGCTAAAGGTCAGCTTCAATATCCGGGGCAATCGCTGGGAGCGCGACGGGCAGGTACGCTATATTACCAACCTCAACGCCTGGCGTGTAGAGTATGCCGACCATACCGCAGACCAGATGCCGGCACAGCAGACGAATTATGGCGCACCGCAGCAACCACCGCAGCAGCCGGTACAAAATCAGCCTAATCCCGGAAGACAAGATGATGATTTGCCCTTTTAATCCTACATTTCAACATTAATAATCCTCTTTTTCAAAGCCTTGCCCTGTTGTTTTACGCAAGGCTTTATTATTTTTGTTCTTTACTCATGCACAGATAAATATACAAATTGATGAAATCTCTTAGTCGCAGTCTGATCGTATTCATCTTAGGATGCTCCCTTCTACTCATTAGTTCATGCAGCCCGACATCCAACCGCGAAAAATATATCCCCGAAGATGCCATGACGGTGCTGACTGTAAACGGCAGCAAACTCGGTAAAAAAATCGTCTGGGAAGTCCTGTTCAGCGGAGATCTTTTTAAAAACATGAAGTCGGAAGATGCCAAAAAAACGGGTATCGACCTGATGAACACCTTTTATGTTTATGCTCTTCCTGATCAGCGCCTGAGTGGTAAAGTGAAAATAATTGCGCTTGTCCCGCTCAGGAATAAAGGGGACTGGGTAGCTTTTATGAAAAACAATTACCCCGGATTTCAGGAAAAAAGTGAACAGGGATTTCATTCGGCGCCGCTTCAGGCCAATATGGTTGCGGGGTGGAATGACAAAACCGCCGTGCTTGTTTTTACGCCGGAAGGTTATGGGTCGGGAGATAACAATACCCCGGCCATCCTTAGTGAAACATTGAACGCCACATTCCATATTGATGAAAAAGCTTCGATATCCGGCAATACAAAATTCAGGATGCTTCAACAGGAAAACTATGATGTCGGGCTTTGGTTGAATTATGAAAGGATGGTGCAGAGCCTTTCACAAATCCAAATGGGTATGGCAGCGCTTCTTTCCGGTCAGGCCGGCTTTGCACGGGAAGGCTATATGGTCTCCGGTTTCAATTTTGAACAGGGTAAGATTAGCGGTGATTTAAAATATTTCGGAAACCCTGCCATGCTGGACATCATGAAACAAATGATCCCGGAACGCTATAATGATGAATTGATCCAACGAATGCTTCCGGGAAAACCGGCAGCAGTAACCAGTCTCCATTTTAACCCGCAAAGCATCAAATCCATGTTAGATACGATGGGCAATACGGCGCTCATCAACGATCAGCTTGCAGAGCAGGGCCTGACCATTGACGGTATCCTGAGTTGTTTTAGCGGCGATTTCCTCTTTACCGCTTCCGATGTAACCACCTCCCTGAAAACCGAAACATATAGCTACAATGGCCATACCGATACCTTCGGCAAAAATGAAACCTCCGCAAACTGGATGGTTTCTTTTAAAGTAAAGGAACAAGCGGCTTTGGATAAACTGATACAGATTTTTATCAATGAAAATATGCTCGCCGGGAAAGGAGAAAATCTTTTTGCCCTGGAAGGCACAAATACCTTAATGTCGGTGCGGGATGGTTATGCAGTCATAACAGGGAATGAACAAAACATCAGTCATTTCTTTTCCGGGCCGGGCGCAGGGCGCGCCGATATCCCGGCCGAAGTAGGCAATAACCCGATAGGGGTTTTTATAGACATGAAGGCTCTTGCTCCGGTTTTCGAATCCGGCAGATCCGCATCGTCATTACAGAATCGTACAAAATCGCTGCTGGAGACTATTGTGGCGTATGGAGGAAAAATATCGGGCGACCATGCATCGATCCATTTTGATATTAATTTTCAAAATAAAGGTGAGAATAGTCTCCTGCAAATCATCAAAGCAGCCACACAGGTTTCCGGTACCGAGCCGAAAAGTCCTGATGCTGTAAGCCTGAGGTAAGTACGGCAGCGCTTTCGGATTTACCGAATGCCTGCGTCTATTCACCGACTGATAACGATAAATGCGCTGTTTTTAACGGGTAAAAACAAAATAACCACGATTACTTGGTACTTTCGCAATGTATAATTCCATACTGTTCATCTTAACAATTAAAAAATGCGCTTAGCCTTCTGGAGAAAGAAAAAGGAAAATAAAAAAAAGAAGCCGGCCTGGCGGGAATGGCTGGATGCGGCATTGTTTGCCATAGTTGCGGCTACGCTTATCCGAACCTTTTTTATCGAAGCCTATACGATTCCTTCCGAATCTATGGAAGGTACTATGCTGGTGAATGATTATCTTTTTGTGAGCAAGCTCGCCTACGGGCCGCGGCTCCCGATGACTCCGCTGGCGGTTCCCTTAGTGCATAATACGATGCCTTTATTTGGCGGAAAGTCGTATTCCGAAGCCGTACACTGGAATTATCACCGTTTACCCGGTTTTGGAAAGGTAGAGCGCTATGACGTAGTCGTATTTAATTTCCCGAACAATGACACCGCTATGCTGGACATGCCGGCCAACGACTATTATCAGCAGGTTCGCGCTTTAGGCAGGGAGCTTGTTTGGGCTCAGCATGAGATTGTTACCCGACCGGTGGATAAAAAGGAAAACTATATCAAGCGATGCGTGGGCGTTCCGGGTGATCAGTTGGAAGTAAGAGACGGTTTGCTGTATGTAAACGGTAAACCGGCTCCCGTTTTTCCGCATCAGCGTACTGAATATTTAGTGCGGACCTCCAATCCGAATTTCTATATCGGCAGTGATTTTTCTGATGATAACGGCGGTGTCGCCCTGCACAACCGGCTACCTGAAGGATTAGTGTATGAGATGGAATATCAGGCTGCGGAACAGGTAAAGCAATTCAATGGCGTTACGGGGGTTACACCCTATGTTTCCAAACCCAAAGGCATAAGCGGGATGCCTGCGGAATGGACATATCCTTATGATACCCTGCATTATCACTGGAACCAGGATAATTACGGCCCCCTGCGTATTCCTAAAAAAGGAGAAACCGTAACGCTGACGCCGGAAAATATTTCCCTGTACCGCCGCGTTATCGAGATTTATGAGGAAAACAAGTTTGAAGATCGTGGCGGGCAATATGTCATCAATGGGAAGGTTACTAATCAATATACCTTCCGGATGAATTATTACTGGATGATGGGAGATAACCGGCACAACTCACTTGATTCCCGGTATTTCGGATTTGTTCCCGAAGATCATATTGTGGGCAAAGCCTCCTTTGTATGGCTGAGCTATGGTCAGAACGGTATCCGGTGGAGCCGGCTGCTCCGCGGCGTTAAAACCTTAGAACAATAAAGCGATTATTTTTGAAAATAGCACAGTAAAAATGCCCGGTTCTTCCGGGCATTTTATTGTATATGGTGGTGCCATGCCAATCTTAAACGATGTATTGATATTCTTCCGACGGCGGAGTGTATCCCAATGCCAGGCGCCGGCGCTGTCCTGGCGCCGGCGCTTAAATTCTGGAAAGGCATAGCGCTCTTTGGTTACCGCAGCAGGGTG
>CAZUSO010000020.1:0-49105 GCA_964622775.1 uncultured Taibaiella sp.
GAGCGGCAGGGGAAACAGAGAACAGGCGCTGAGCGCCATAACAGCCGTAAAGACTATGGCTTTGATACCGGATTTATTGTTCATGATATGTTATTTAAAACTATAGTAAACTGCTAAAGCCCTACAAATTTATAATTTTTTATTCACAAATAATAATACAATTGTATTTGTTAAGAAAAGCCTGTAGCAGGTCGCAGGCAGAAACCGGCAAGGTAAATTTACGAAACGGAGCAATTCCCTGCGTATGACAATACCAAGACAAGATGTCCGTCTTTACACGAATTTAAAAACAGATTTTTCAAACTTTTCGAGAAAAATTCCTGTCTTTTATTTATTATTGTTTTTTAATAAATCACCATTGTCCGATAAAAAACATGATAATCTCTGAAACTGTTAACAGTATTGAGTTTTAGGATTTTTTTTCCTTAGGGGCTTCTAAATACCAGCAAGGATTTCAATAGTTTTCCCGGATAATAGTGTTAATAAATAGTTTAAGTGCTATGATGAAATGTAAATTATTACTGGCTGTCTTCCTTATTTATTCCGGCGCTTCATTTGCCCAAAATCTGGACAGCAGAATAACTGCAGTATATGGCAATGTTGCATCGCAGTTGGATGCAGCACAAATTGCCTGGCTTGATAATTGCCTGAACAGGTCGGAGATCATCCCAACAGGGGCGGTTCCTGTAGCCGAAACCGAGATGGCACTATTATCCTCTTTGCCATTGCAAGATAAATATACTGAGGTATCCTCATCCGAAACTTTTAATAGTGCTACATTTAATCCATTAATCTATTCTATTGATTATTTTAAGAAAACGGATCAGTATTTCAGGATAGACAACACCAACTTTGTTTTGAAAATTCACAAGAAAGAAGATTAACCATTTCATTGTTTTTTATGAAAAGAAATATATTACTTGCATTTATTCCGTTTTCACTTATTGCCCTTTTCATTTCACATACAACATATGGGCAATGTCAGGGCATTCAGGCGGAAGTGGTCAGCACTTTTCCTGCGGCGAATAATAATGCTATAAAAATATGCCAGGGAGAAACCGTATCGTTTACGGGTACCGGAATATTTGACTCAAGCGCTACAGGAGCCACATACGAATGGTTTTTTGGAGATGAAAGTTCTGCAATGGGATCAAGTGTAACTCATGTTTATCCCACAGAAGGAGTATATGTTGTGGATTTACTGATTACAGACCCGAATGGGTGTAATAATACTAATCGTATTGATTTAGCAGTACAGGTTTCTACCACCCCGATATTTGCAGGCACCAATGCCAACCCGCCTCAGATATGTTTAGGAGAAACAAGCGTACTAACCGGCGTAGCCACTCCTGTTCCCGGCATATTTGAATGTGCGCCTCCGGTGTCAGATACCACATTTTTACCGGACGGTAGCGGAGTTTCTTATACTACATCCATTAATGTAGAATGTTTTGCTCCGGGTATGACTTTATCCGACCCTAATCAGTTAGAAAGCGTTTGTATCAATATGGAGCATTCTTATTTAGGTGATTTGAATATCCAGATTAGCTGTCCCAACGGGCAATCGGCAACCCTGAAACAATATCCCGGCGGAGGTGGCACCTATTTAGGCGGAGCGAATGATGATAACTCGTTAGCGATGGGAGACGGAGCCACATACTGCTTTTCAATGTCTGCCGCGTGGGGGACGATCCTGGAAGAAAATGCCTTAGGCAACTGGGTAACGGCCGGCAGCAACCCACCCGGCAACTCCATGACGCCGGGTACTTATCAGCCCTTTCAATCATTTAATAACTTGATAGGTTGCCCGTTAAATGGTAGTTGGACGATCACTGTGACTGATAATCTGGGCATTGATAATGGTTATATATTTTGGTGGGGCGTAAATTTTGACCCGGAATTATTACCGGGAAACTATTCATTTCTGCCCGAATTTGTATCAGAAAGCTGGAGCTCTGCTACAGATATTGTTGCAGGAAATAGTAACCCGGTAACCGTGCAGCCGGGTACCGGAGGCAATCATTGCTATACATTTTCAGTTACTGATGATTTTGATTGCACTTATGACACTACTATCTGCATTGTGGTAATTGATCCGGGAAATCCCGGTGAGGATAGCACTGCTACAATTTGCCTTAATGAAAGCCCGGTTAATCTTCTCGGTTATCTTGCCGGAACCCCTGAGCCCGGCGGCGCATGGACAGGCCCTGGCGTATCCCCGGCAGGCATATTCAATCCTCAGGCTGTTGGTGTCGGTACCTTTGTACTGACCTACACTAAATCCGTAGGCGAATGCATCAAGTCTGCTCAGGTTGTCATGACCGTCAATAACGACGTGAATATTGATTTTGACTTTTCCATATCAAAAGGCTGCACCGGCGATACGGTAATATTTAATAACCTGTCAGACCCCGGCCAGTATTGGTGGAAATTCGGCGATGGCGCTCCTGTCGACTCCGTCAATGTAAATCCGTCACATTATTACACGCCTCAAAACCAATATAGTGTGGTATTAACAGGCAGAAACGCATTGGGCTGTAAAGATTCTGTTATAAAGGTCGTAGATACCCGTCACCCTATTGATGCCGTTTTTGGTCAAAGCACCGATTCTGTTTGCCAAAGCGGTAATAATAATGTCATCTTCATCGACCAGTCCACCGGGGATATCGGCGCCTGGTTTTGGGATTTTGGTGATGGCACTACCTCCACGTTACAAGGTCCTGCACATCAATATACACTGGCAGGAACACATACGATCCGCCTGATAGTACAGGAAACGGGGCTCTCCTGTACGGATACTGCTTACGGTATAATTTATGTAGATTCTACCCCGCATATTGTCTTAATTGCTGATCGCGATACGGTTTGTAATGGCGAGCGTATCAATTTTTCATTGGATTATCTCCATACCGCTACTCAAATTACCTGGGATTTTGGCGATGGAAGTACGCATGGAGGTCTCGACAGCGCAACATATCACAGCTATGATAACCCCGGCACTTACACCGTTGGCGTTAAAGGCGACTATCCTGTTTGTAATTCGGTTACCGATAAAATAAAGGTTTTAGTGAAGCCTTATCCGATAGTGAATCTTGGGCCGGATACATCCTTATGCCTTAACGGCGCTCCTTTCAGCTTGCTGGATACTATTAATATCATTAATCCGAACATTAAATGGAAATGGAATACCGGAGATACTACTGCTATACTGAAGATTGTACACCCTGGTTCTTACTCTGTGGAAGCAGATTTAGACGGATGCAAGACAACCGATGAAGTAGTGATTAAGAAAGATTGTTATGCCGATATTCCCAACGTCTTTACCCCAAATGGCGATGGCGTAAATGATTACTTTTTCCCGCGTCAGTTTTTATCAGAAGGAGTAATCGCTTTCAGGTTAAACATATTTAACCGCTGGGGTGAAAAGGTATATGAAACCGCCCGCAATGATGGCCGTGGGTGGGATGGAAAGCTCAATGGTAAGGATCAGCCGGTGGGTGTGTATATTTACATTATAGATGTAACTTATAAAAATAAAGCATCGGAACATTACGAAGGCAATGTAACCATCATGCGATAAATACAAAGTTTGTTTATTTGGAAAAGCTATCTCCAACGAGATAGCTTTTTTTTAGGATCGAATCCGGAGCGACATGCAAATGTGTGGATTGACAGAGCATGGGTGTCGTACTGTAGGAAATCCTGATAGTTCAATTGCTGCTCATCTGATTTTCTGAGCCGGTATGGAGGTCAACATGGTAAATTATCAAACTGTTTTTTTATCTTACAGGCATTATCACTTTGCTTTTGAATCTTGAACAGGTATATAAAGATCACTTTGAAGGCTTGCATCGCTATGCCTTTACCAGGGTTCGTGACAATGAACTGGCTGCCGATTTGGTGCAATCCGTCTTTCTCAAATTTGCAGAGGGCAAAGTCGCAATAAATGACATTGCTAATATTCGCGCATACCTGTTTCGCATGGTGTATAATGCCTGTATTGATCATTTTAAACAACAATCCTCATCAGAAAGTGCAGTACCACAGCATTTGCTGCATATTGCAGATGACAGTAAAAATATTCAGGAAAATATTTTACAGCGTGAAAGACTGGAGCAGGGAATGAAGCTGGCCGAAAAAATATTGTCCGCATTGCCTCCCCAGGCACGCCTGATATTTGAAAAAAGCCGGGTGGAAGGCAAAAAATACCGGGAAATCAGTGAGGAACTCGGCATCTCGGAAAAAACAGTGGAAGCGCATATCAGCAAAGCGCTGAAAATAATCCGGGAACAAATAAGGGTAAACGGGTATCATTACAGTCTTTTAATATTAATGTCAGTTTTACATGCAACCCGTTAATTTCGATATGCTCATCAGATACTTTGCCGGAGATGCTACTCCGGATGAGGCGCTGTATGTGGAAGGCTGGCGTAATGCAGAAGAAACACATGCCGTCTTTTTCGATGAGCTTTTTGCCGGATGGAATGAAGATATGCCTTACCGAAAGCCTGACGTTATGCAATTGTGGCAGGATTTTCAGAGCCGTATGACAACTAAGTCAATGGCGTTTCCTGCACGGAAGAAACACAGCATGATATGGCGGGGCGCTGCTGCCGTCTTGTTTTTGCTGGTCGGCGCTGCTTATTTTGTTTTCTTTTTTAATAAAAATGAAATGCTCACTTTTGCTGCCCTGGATCATGCGAAAAGCATCACTTTGCCCGACAGTACACGGGTTACATTGCAGCCGGGAGCCGAACTCAGCTATACCGAAAATACAAAAACAGGCCGCCGGATTTCGCTGAAAGGTGATGCTATATTTGAGATTGTGAATCATCAGTCTCCCTTAGTGGCTGATCTGGAAAAGGGGCTGCACATATTGGATATTGGAACCCGGTTTAGTATTTCACAAAAAGATCAGCAATCACAAATCACGGTTTATTCCGGCAAAATAGCAGCGTTTTTCCATGCCGATACCGTATTTGCCGCCGCGCAGCAGGTCATCACAACAGATGCTGCGGCTCGTGCATTCCATATTGAAACGCTGAAAGGGAGTTTTGAATTTAAAGATGTGCCGGTCGGTAATATTGTACGGCAGCTTTCTGATCATTTTCATATTTCAATCATTATAAAAGACCAAACCTTGTCCGGGCAGCAGATCACAATCACCACCGGAGCAGAAACGCTCGATGTCTGGCTGGAGATACTTAGCGCACAACTCGGCATTAATTATTATCAGGATGAAAAAGGCAATTTCATTATGGAATAAAATACCACCGGCAATAGTATGCTTTCTCGGCGGCCTGCTGCTGTCGCTCAATTGCTATGCACAATCTGCAACGCAGCTATCGGACAAGATATCGCTTACCCGTTCCCGCTATACGGTTTACGAGCTCTGCAATGCCATTCAGAAGCAGGTGGATGTATCTGTATCTTATAATGCTTCCACAATAAAAAGCAATAAGAAAATCATCGTCAGCAATAAGCCAAAAGATTTGAAATCCCTGTTGATGATCCTGAAAAAAGATTATGGCATTGATTCCAAAATGGCCGGCAATCACATTATCCTCATACCTGGAAAAGATTATGGCAAAACTCCGAAAGGAAATAAGAAAACAAGAAAGGTGAGCAAGAAAAAGCCGGCGCCCGTGCAGGAAAAGCAATTGCCTGAAACGCTGCGTCGGGAAACAAGGCAGCAACCGGAAGAGGATGCAGCAGCCGAGGCCATGCCGCTTATGGTTACTGCTTTCGATAGTATGAGCAGCGCGGATCTTTCTGCCGGAAGCGCGGGTATGGCGGGGGGCAGTACCGATAATGTGAATTACGAAACAGAGCATAAAATGGAAAGGCGAAAACAAGCCTTGTTCAATAATCTCATTGCCAGTGCAGGTATTTATACCGACCAGCCCCATTATTTTAATGCAGGAGTGCAGTTGGGATATAAATATGCTTATGTCAGCGCAGCTTATTCCTTTCATGCAACTGCAGCGCAGTGGCGCTTCGGTGGTGGTGTTACCTTCCCCGTTACGGAAAAAGTAAACCTGGGTTTGTCGGGTAGCTATGGGACTTTCAAGAGTGCTGTCGACTATTTTGGTCAAACCATCACAGTGGATTCTTTGGATTCGATAGGGGTTGTTATTGATACCGTTACTTATTCGGGTTGGTTAGATACAAAAAGCGATTTGCTGAAGATTGGATTGAGTATTGATTACAAAATAATGCCCTGGCTACAGGCGTTCGTATGCCCTGCATTCAATACAATGCAAACCGCGTTCTCTGATGCCGATGGTTCGAAAAGCCCGCGCAGTGTGCTTCCTGTACCAGCTGGCATTCGCCGGGAAGATTTTGATGTGCTGAAAACACTGCTTAATTTCTCCAATGATTTCAACGAAAATAGTTCCACATTCCGGAAGAGCTGGTTCAGTGTACAGGTCGGTATCCGGATCAGTTTTTCCGGCTTGCTTAAGGAAGAATAACGGAAATACGATTTGCCTTTAGCATGGATCAATTCATGATTTTACAGCAAACGGCAGCGTCATTCATTCGCTGCAGGCAAATGCCTTCATGAAGTTATAACATAGCCGAAACCATTTCCTGAACAGACTTTCAGCAATTCTGTTTTTTCTATCGTATCTATTGATCAAAATAATTCGATGGAAATTTCTTACGGCTTTCCCGGATTATTGATACTTTTGTTCGACAAAAAGACATAAACGCATTTTAATCAAAAAAGAATTACACATGAAGAGCGCATCGCTTTGGATTATCCTTTTTGCCGGACTGAATATGCTGATATTTTCCGCCTGTAATAAAAAAACTACAGAGGCCGATATTGAAACCATAAATGTAGGTGCATTGCTATCCCTTACCGGAAACTGGTCCACGCTGGGGCAAACATCCCAAAGCGCTCTCGAAATTGCGGTGGAAGATATCAATAAGTATATGGAGGGCATCGGTTCGCACCACCGTTTTGCGGTAGAGGTTTATGATACCAAAATGGAAGCCCCGCTGGCATTAGAATATATTCAGGCAGCAGGCGAAAAAGGCATCCGCTTTGTGATAGGGCCGCAAAGCAGTTCGGAAGTAGCAGCCATTAAACCTTATGCAGACGCCCATGATATGTTTGTTATCAGCCAGGGAAGCACGGCAGGATCGCTGAGTCTGCCTGATGATAATATCTTCCGGTTTTGCCCTGATGATAAACTGGAAGGAAAGGCTTTGGCAAAGACCATTTACGACTCCGGCGTAAGAGGATTGGTTACCGCCGGCCTTGATGATGTAGGCAATACCGGACTGGTAAACGGCATCAGTACTGCATTTACCGATTTGGGAGGAACCGTATATGCTGTTTCGCCTTATGCCTCCGGCACATCGGATTTCGCTTCGGATATTACCGCAATAGAGGATAAACTCAATATGGCCATTGGTCAATACGGCGCATCGGCAACGGCTGTATATATCGCAGCTTTTGACGAAGGCGCTGATCTGTTTGCTCAGGCAAAAGACAATACCCTGCTCAACTCGGTACACTGGTATGGCGGAGACGGAATAACCAAAAGCAATGCCTTTATCAATAACATGGACGCTGCCGAATTTGCCGGTGCTACTGATTTTTTTGCTCCTGAGTTCGGGCTTCCGGAAGAAGTGGCATCAAAATGGTCGCCGCTGATTGAAGAAATTAAATCCCGTACCGGTATTGAAGCAGGCGCTTTTGCGCTGGCTTGTTATGATGCCCTGTGGACTATCGCAAATACTTATGAGGCCACAGAAGTTTCCAACCATGATGTAGATTCCGTAAGGTCGGCATTTACACAGGAAGCAGCCAAATACAGCGGCGTTACCGGTTCTACACAGCTTAACGAGAACGGAGACCGGGCTGCGGCTATCTTTGATTACTGGGGTATCGTGAATGAAAACGGCACTTACTCCTGGAAGCTTGTAGGCTCGTCTGACTGATTAAAATAACCTGCAGGATACGGCATCATCGTTCATCAAGTTTGAAATACGGAATGTACCAACGTGAGTTTGTTGGTACATTTTTTTATGGGTAAAATTCCTGACCTGTCGCAGTTTCCGATTGTGATGATTTTGAAGATCGTATATCTTTTGCCGGTGCTGGAATCGTTTTTGTACCGCAAATTACCGCATTGCTGATATTCGCGGATGTTAGCAAAGCGCATCCCGAACTGCTGATTAATCAGATTTGCAATTTGTTTTTACCGCAAGGATTGTCAATCCATTTTTATTTGTATTTAAAAAATCAGCGAAAGGACTAAGGGTAAAAACTTAAAAATGCGGTCTTACTCTAAAATTGTTTTAACCACAAAAATTTCAAATCATGATCAAAAAACTATTCCTTGCTGCGGCATTGCTTTTTGCTGTTCAGCATTACGGCTTTGCACAAACGCCGGCCACGATCTCCTCTTTTAATTATACCAATAATATAGGAGATTCCTGTTCTTATAATCCGAATACGCCCGGTATCTTTTCGGCGGTATCCGGCTATGTGGACAATTATTACAACGGTTTGAGCGCTGTCATCTCCTGGGGTGATGGTTCCTCCGAAACCGTCACGCTCACTGCGGCTAATTTTTGGACTTATCACATATATGCCACTCCAGGCACTTATACCGTATCCTGCGCTTTAACAGACGGAGGCGCAACGGTGCTCGATGAAGAAACAATTTCCGGGGATGTAATGTGCACGACCATATACGCACTCGGGTATCTGCGTAATGATGCCAACTGTACTTATGATGCGGGGGTAGATGAATACCTGAATATCTACCAGCAGATTCAGGTAAGCGAAGACGGAACACCGATCGATACGTTTATTATGGGCGGAGGGTCTTTCTATACATTTGAAAACCCAAACCTCACATCAGAATATACCCTTACGCCAATTGGCAGTGTCACAGGATATGATCTGGCATGCCCGGCACCTTTTGCAATACGCCTTGACACGGTGACCACAGAAGCGTCTATGCATGTCCTGTACGGCTATACCTGTAATTCAACTTTTGATTTTGACCTTGCAACTTACATGTCCGGTTTGCTCAGATTTGTAAACACATCCTATCTGAATATTATGGCTACAAATAATGCCTGCACGGGACATGACGGAGTGCTCACTTTGCAGTTAAGTCCGAAATATACATTCGGCAGCGCCAATATCGCGCCGGAATCGGTTAACGGCAACACGATCACCTGGAATCTGGAGAATCTTTCCGGTACAAATGCCTCTTTGATTTCCGTAGCCATCACTCCGGCTGCCACGCTTACTCCGGGGGATACCGCAACCAGTATGGTGAGTATCGATCCTGTTTCGGGAGATGTCAATATTGCCAATAATACCTTTGTCTATACGGACACCATTAGGGCTTCTTACGATCCGAATGATAAAACGGTTGCTCCGTCGGGTTATATCAATGGCGGTGAGTGGCTGACCTATACGATCAACTTCGAAAATCTGGGTAATGACACAGCATTTAATATTCATATTCTTGATACGCTGTCCTCGTTTTTGCAAACCGCTACTTTCGAACTGTTGAGCAGCTCTCATTCGGTTTCTGTCAATCATTTTGAAACAAGCGATGGTATGCATACCTTACGCTTCGATTTCCGGGATATTAAGCTTGCACCGGCTGATGACCCGCTCGAGAATAAAGGCTTCGTGATATACAAGATCAAGGCAAACGATGTGCTGGCACAGGAAGCAGCGATCGAAAATACAGCGCATATTTTCTTCGATATCAATCCGGCAGTTACTACCAATACCGTGGTAAGCACAACGGAGCCCGTGTCGATCCATCAGATTTCCCCGGAAGACGGAGTAGTGGTTTATCCGAATCCCGCCACCGGAAAATTGTTTGTTGAAAACAAGCTGAATAAATTCAATGCGCTGACTATTATGAATACTACCGGTCAGATCGTATTGAAGCAGGAAATGAAAGACAAGGTCAATACTGTTGATATTTCCGGTGTAAGCGCAGGCGTTTACTATGTGATCCTCAACGGAGATAAAGGCGCTAAAGCGGAGAAGATAGTGATACAATAATCACCGCCAAAAAACAGGCTCCGGCAATATTAAACAAACAAGGCTGCTCTTACCGGTAGCCTTGTTATGTTATGTGTCGGTCATATCCCCTTTACAGATACAAAACGTCTGGAAAGTATTTGAGGTATAAAAATGCAATCTGCGCGTCCACACGAAGTATCTTCTGTTTTTATGTACTAAATGATTACAGCGTATGGCAGGGCTAAGGATTTTTTTAAGGACATTTATATCAATTCTTGCTTTCCCCCGGCCATCATCCGACAGACAAATTATGGCTAATGGCTTAATGCGAATTATCGACTTCAAATAATTTACGAAGTAAGTAGTAATCTGGTAAAAGGAGGGCCATACCCGTAACCCCGGTTCCGTGGCGGCTCGGATTTATCCAAATTATAAACTTACGCTTTACTGAATCGTTGTAATACTTTCGATAAAACTGTTGCATGACCTCCATTGTTTCCGGATTATCCAGATTGAGGGTTTAAAACCATCCGGAAGCCGACCAGTATAGGAGAGCGATTTATTGAAAGTAATTATTTTTCTCCAAAATTTTGTATCATAATCGAATTATACAAGTTAAGATGGCATTTATGGTATCGGCCTGCATTTTCTCAATTCCATTCTTTAATGAATATGCTATTGCGTGGGGAAGCGGCTTTTAATCAAAATAGGAGCTGAAATATTTCTTTTCCTGGGAGCGCAATAACATGCAATAGGGACTGAACTGTTTATTAAAGTTAGCCGGTTTCCCAAATCATCTAAAGGAACATTCTTGCCCCCAATATTGAAAATCTTATGCTCAATTTCACTTCTTACATCAATCAATTCAAAATCCCTTATCTTAATTTACAAATTGATCCAAAGTAATGGTGCTTACAGTTTCAGGAAGGTTGTCTGTTTGAATATCCGTACTGCTCAAATGTGTGAATGATATAATCTTTACCGGAATTTATGTAATGCTTATCCGGGCAGAATTACGCTACTTTGTAAGAAAGCATGAACAGGATAAAGGCACTCACAGCCGATACAGCACAGCTCGATCAACTTGCTGTCAATACAATACGTTTTCTGTCTGTGGATGCCGTAGAAAAGGCCAACAGCGGGCATCCGGGCTTACCTATGGGTGCGGCTTCCATGGCTTATGTGCTTTGGACAAAATTCCTGAAACATAATCCTTCCAACCCGTATTGGTTTAACCGCGACCGCTTTATATTATCTGCCGGTCATGGTTCCATGTTGTTATACTGTTTATTGCATCTTACAGGGTACGATTTACCGTTGGAGCAGATCAAACAATTCCGCCAGTGGGGAAGCATAGCGCCCGGCCATCCCGAGCGCGGCAAAACGCCGGGCGTTGAAGTTACTACCGGGCCGCTCGGACAGGGATTTGCAAATGGTGTAGGCATGGCAATTGCCGAAGCCTATCTTGCGACACAATACAATAAATCGGGTTTTGAAATTATTGATCACTATACTTATGTATTGGTTAGCGATGGCGATATGATGGAAGGCGTATCTGCCGAAGCAGCGCCGCTCGCGGGGCATTTGAAATTAGGGAAGCTGATCTACCTGTACGACAATAACCACATCACACTGGCATCCGCAACGCCGGTAACGTTTACCGAAGATCACGTACGGCGATTCGAAGCTTACGGCTGGCACACGCAATCGGTTGAAGACGGAAATAATCTTGAGGATATGGAGCAGGCCATTCGCGCTGCGCAGGAGGAAACCCAACGGCCTTCAATGATCTTTGTGCGCACACATATCGGTTACGGAGCACCCAATAAGCAAGACACTTGCGCGGCACACGGTGCTCCTTTAGGAGATAAGGAGGTAAAACTTACCAAAGAGAATCTTAATTGGCCCCTTCAACCGGATTTCCTGGTCCCGGAAAAAGTGTTTCTTCATTTTAGAAAAGCGCTTAGTCAGGGGAAAGAATCAGAAGCCGCGTGGGAAGAAAAATTCGCTCTTTACGAAAAAGAATATCCCGATCAGGCTTCTGAGCTTCGTGAGTTGATTGCAGGTAAACTGCCTGCCGGTTGGGACAAGGCTATCCCTCAATTTCCTGCCGATGCAAAGGGGCTGTCAACACGTGTCGCTTCGGGAAAAATCATGCAGCAGTTTTTTCCGGCGCTTCGGGGATTCATCGGCGGCTCGGCAGATTTAAATACCTCTACATTTACAGAATTGAAAGATGCGGGGAATTTTGAAAACCCCGGAATGGCGGTCGGCGACCTGCAGGGCTCGGCAGCCGGCGGGTGGAGTTATGGAGGACGTAATTTGCAGTTTGGCGTACGCGAGCATGGTATGGCGGCCATCTCAAACGGTTTGGCGGCGCATGGCGGCATACTCCCGTTCTGTTCTACTTTCCTGACATTTTCGGATTATATGCGACCTGCTATCCGGCTTGCAGCATTGATGGAATTGAATTTAGTTTATGTCTTTACCCACGATAGTATTGCTATGGGCGAAGACGGACCCACACATCAGCCTGTGGAGCAGCTTGCAAGCCTTCGCGCTATTCCGCAGCTCATCGTCATCCGTCCCTGCGATGCCAATGAAACGGCAATAGCGTGGCGAGTGGCGATTGAATCGCGCAATGCTCCGGTAGCGTTGGTTTTATCGCGGCAGGATTTACCGACACTTGACCGGCAGCAATTCGCCACAGCCGAAGGGCTTCGTTTCGGAGCCTACATTCTTTCGGATGTTACTGACCCTGAATTGATATTGATAGCAACAGGTTCTGAAGTTCACTTGATTGTTGCTGCAAGAGAGCTATTCGCTAAACAAAATATTTCAGTTCGACTTGTTTCTATGCCGAGCTGGGAATTATTTGAAGCGCAAACGGAAGCATATAAAAACTCAGTTTTACCTGAATCCGTCAAAACAAAAATAGCTGTGGAAGCAGGTGTGTCGCAGGGATGGCATCGTTATACCGGCGATCATGGCGCCGTAATCAGTATGGATACATTTGGCGCGTCGGCACCAGGAGCAGTCATGATGCGCGAAAACGGCTTTACCGCCGAACACATTTATGAACAAGCCCTTACCTTATTAAAAAAGAATAAGCAAGATTAGGCTAATAGCAATAAGTTTTGAAAAAATAAAATTATACGATGAGAATATCTCCTTTAGCCGGAAAACCGGCGGAACAAAATATACTGGTCAATATTCCGCGCCTTATTACGGCTTATTATTCCGGAAAGCCGGATCCTGCCGCGCCTGAACAACGTGTTGCATTCGGCACTTCCGGTCATCGCGGTTCTTCTTTCGACAATTCATTTAACGAAAATCATATCCTTGCCATTACCCAAGCCATTTGCCTTTATCGCCAAGCACAAAAAATTGATGGTCCCTTATATCTTGGCTTTGATACGCACGCACTTTCGGCTCCGGCTTTTGCTACCACGATGGAAGTATTGGCTGCCAACGGAGTAGAAACAATCATTGCAGGAAAAAATGAATATACGCCCACGCCTGTTATTTCACACGCTATTTTAAAATATAACGGCGGACGTAAAACAGGTCTGGCGGATGGCATTGTTATCACGCCATCGCATAATCCGCCTGCCGACGGCGGCTTTAAATACAACCCGCCGAACGGCGGTCCCGCGGGAAATGATGTTACCAACTGGATTGAAAAGAAAGCCAATGAATTGCTGCAGAATAATCTTAAAGATGTAAAGCGCATTTCTTTCGATAAGGCAATGAAGATGCCAACCACACACCGCCGCGATTACCTGAATACCTATATCAATGACCTCGGGAATGTAATTGATATGGATAGCATCCGGGATTCAAAAATAAAAATTGGCGTTGACCCGCTCGGCGGCGCGGGCGTTCATTATTGGGAGCCTGTTGCAGAAAAATATCATCTCAACTTGATTGTTGTAAATAAAATCGTTGACCCGACATTCAGTTTTATGACGGTGGATTGGGACGGGCAAATCCGTATGGACCCGTCTTCGCCGTATGCTATGCAACGGTTGATAGCAATGAAAGATAATTTTGATATTTCCTTTGCCTGCGATACCGACCATGACCGTCACGGGATCGTTACAAAAAGTGCAGGACTGCTGAACCCCAATCATTATTTATCAGTTGTCATTTTCTACTTACTGCAACACCGTCCGCAATGGACTAAAGCAGCCGCCATCGGCAAGACCGTTGTAACAACGCAATTAATCAATCGCATGGCAGAAAAATTGGGAAGAAAGATTGACGATGTTCCCGTCGGGTTCAAATGGTTCGTTGACGGTTTGCTCAATTCATCACTTTGTTTCGGCGGTGAGGAAAGTGCAGGCGCAACTTTTTCGCGCTTAGACGGAACCGTGTGGACAACCGATAAAGACGGATTCATACCGGCTTTGCTTTCAGCTGAAATCACTGCAAAAACAGGACGCGACCCGGGCATCCTTTACAAGGAACTTACACAAGAGTTCGGAGCACCTTTCTACGACAGAATTGAAGCGAAGGCAAATGCGGAACAAAAAGAAAAATTAAAAAAACTTTCTGCCACGCAAATAAAGCATACCGAAATAGCCGGTGAAAAAATAGAGAATATTTTTACCCTTGCACCCGGCAACAACGCCCCCATAGAGGGTTTGAAGGTTACTACAGCAAACGGGTGGTTTGCCGCGCGCCCTTCAGGGACGGAAGATATTTATAAGATCTATGCGGAAAGCTTTTTGAACAAAGAGCATTTGAAAAAATTTATTGATGAAGCACAAGCGATTGTAAATGCGGCATTGGGAATAAAACAGGACTTGATATGAAACTGATACCTGCGGCGCACGAGCTCATATCCAACATGAGGGCATTTTTTCAGGCGAATAATTCCAAACTTAATTACCTCAACGAAGAGCCATTAAGAGCGGAGCTCTTCAGCTCTGATCAGATGGAGCGTTTTGGCAAAACGCTGGCAGGAACCCATCATCTGAGTGCGAAACCCGCGCAGGATCATCTGCTCATCCGGTTGGCGGATAATGAGGTCATTCTGTATGAAGTGCGCAAGCTGCTTACAGACTCCATAAAAAGAAAACGCCAGATAACGCCGGCGGGAGAATGGCTCATTGATAATTTCTATCTGGTAGAAGAGCATATTCGCAATGCGAAGGCGCATTTCCCGAAAGATTACAGCGAAGGACTGCCCCGGCTTACAGACGCCACCGCCACAGGGCCCACACGCATATATGATATTGCACTCCAGATTATTGCCCACAGCGACGGAAGAATAGATATGGAAAGCCTTAGCTGCTTTATAAATGCGTACCAGACTGTTACCCATTTAAAGCTGGGCGAGTTGTGGGCTATTCCTATTATGCTGCGACTGGCGCTGATAGAAAATCTAAGGCGTGTTTCCGCCCGGATTGCGATAGACATCGTGGACAGAAATTTAGCAGACTATTGGGCAAGGCAAATGATTGAAACAGCTGAGGAAAATCCTAAAAACCTGATATTGCTACTTGCTGATATGGCGCGCTCCACTCCTCTGCTAACAAGCTCGTTTGTCTCTGAATTAACACGCCAACTGCGTGGAAAAGGTCCTGATTTGGCATTATCGCTTGGCTGGATAGAGCAGCAGTTGTCGGAAAGCGGGCTGACCGGTGCGGAACTGATTAATGCCGAAAATCAAAAGCAGGCGGCAGACCAGGTCGCTATGAGCAACAGCATTGGCAGCCTTCGCTTGCTCGGTTCAATGGACTGGCGCGACTTTGTAGAAATACACAGCATCGTTGATCACACACTTAGGAAAGATAACAGAGGCGTTTATGGCCTGATGGATTTCCCTACGCGCGACAAATACCGGCATGTCATAGAGCATATTGCCCAAAAAAGCGGGAGTACGGAGTACGAAGTAGCCTGCATAGCGATACAGCTAATGAACGAAAATGCAACCAGCGCCGATAATGATGAGCGCACTTCACATGTTGGTTATTACCTGGTAGATGAAGGTGTCAGTGAAACGAAGAAGCGTGCACAGGCAGAAGAGCCGGGCAACAGTAAAATACGACACCTGTTGCAGTCCCATGCTTTCAAGGTCTATATTACCTGTATCCTATTCATTACATCAGCCGCCACCGCGGGCATTTTAGTGAAAGCCGGATCGGACACGAAGAATCATTGGCTGCTCCTGTTAATCGCATTGCTCTCGCTGCTGTGCACCAGCCAGTTGGCCATTGCCGTGGTTAACTTTTTTGCCACTTTATTAGTGAAGCCTCGTTCGCTGCCAAGGATGGACTTCTCCCTTGCTATTCCGCCGGATTCCGGCACACTGGTGGTGATACCGGTAATGCTGACCGATGCAGCTGCAATAGAACATTTAATTGAAGATCTGGAAGTCCGTTTCCTGGCAAACAGGAATGATAATTTATATTTCGGACTGCTGACAGATTTTACGGATGCCGCGCAGGAAACATTACCGGAAGACAGCGCGCTGGTAAATTTTGCGCAGCAAAAAATCGAAGCGCTTAACCGAAAATACGGAAGAACGAAAAATGATTTATTCTACCTTTTTCATCGCCCGCGATTTTGGAATCCCCGGGAAAATGTATGGATGGGGTATGAAAGAAAACGGGGCAAGCTCTCCGAGCTTAACGCATTGCTGCGTGGTGACGCCCGAGAACGCTTTTCGGTTATCGTGGGCGATCAGTCCGTTTTTCCAAAGGTAAAATACGTCATTACATTAGATGCAGACACGCAACTACCCATGGGCGCTGCATGGAAATTAATCGGCACGATGGCACATCCTTTAAATCGTGCCTGGTACAATGAAGAAAAAAAACGGGTTACAAAAGGCTATGGCATTCTCCAGCCGCGGGTAACGGTAAGCCTGCCGGATACTACCGGTTCTTTATATGCCCGTATGCACGGGAATGAACCGGGCATTGACCCTTATACGCTGGCCTCTTCGGATGTGTACCAGGATTTATTTAAAGAAGGCTCTTTCATTGGCAAGGGAATTTACGAGGTGGATATTTTCCGCAAAGCGCTGGATGGTAAGTTTTCTGAAAATACAATCCTGAGCCATGACCTGCTGGAAGGTTGCTACGTAAGGTCCGGATTATTAAGCGATGTGCAATTGTTTGAAAAATATCCCGGCGGCTACCGGGCCGATATGAAAAGGCGCTCGCGCTGGATCCGCGGCGACTGGCAGCTGTTTGCATGGTTCCTCCCCTTTGTCCCGGGCATCGAAAGACATTGGCATAAAAACCCGGTTTCAGGGCTATCGCGCTGGAAAATATTTGATAATATCAGGCGCAGCCTTGTGCCTACTGCCCTGACACTGCTCATAACACTGGGATGGGTTGTGTTGCCTTCTTCTTTATACTGGACTGTTTTAGTATCTGCCATTATTATTGCCCCGCTTCTTATCAGCGCTGTCTGGGATGCTATCCGGAAGCCGAAAGATGTGGTATTGCTGCATCATATCAAAAATTCGGCGCACAGCATTGCTGGTATTTTCGTACATACCCTGTTCTCTATGATTTGCCTGCCTTACGAAGCCTTCTCCAATATGACAGCTATCGGGCGCACATTATGGAGAATGGTTTTTACAAGGAAAAAACTACTGGAATGGAACACATCGGCTGATGAAGGAGCTACCGGTAAAATAAGCTTGCGCGCGTCATATACTTTCATGTGGATAGAACCCTTCCTGACCGCATGTATCCTTATTTTTTTAGCCATTCGTAATCCTGAAAAGCTGGTAATTGCAGGACCGGTTCTTTTATTATGGCTCATTGCTCCGTTCATTACCTGGTGGACCAGCCAGCCACTGGCGAAGCAGGTAACCATCCTTGCCGCTGAGCAAAAGATTTTTCTCCGCAAGCTTGCCAGGAAAACATGGGGTTTCTTCGAATGTTTTGTGGGAGCAGAAGACAACTGGCTGCCGCCTGATAATTTCCAGGAACAACCGGCTGTATTGACGGCGCATCGTACTTCTCCCACCAATATCGGGCTGTCGCTGCTCGCTAACTTATCGGCTTATGGCTTTGGCTATTGCACGACACAACAATTGCTGGAGCGTACCGCAAGGGCTATAAGTTCCATGCAAAAAATGGAGCGGTACAAAGGGCATTTTTATAACTGGTATGATACGGAATCATTAAGCCCTATGCTGCCGAAATACATTTCCACTGTGGACAGCGGTAACCTGGCAGGCCATTTGCTGGTATTGAGGCAGGGATTACTGGCTATACCGCATCAGCCGATGGCAATTTCCAAATTGTTTGATGGCCTGACGGATACGCTTCTTGTGCTGGAAGATACATTGGATGAAAAAGACAGGGCGTTGCTCCGGCCATTTCAAACGGAACTGGAAGTTGCATGTAACGCTGATATAAATACCTGCGCTGAAATACAATCTTATGTAGCAGCAACAGGTAAAAGCTTTGCCCTCCTGCAGGAGCAGTTAGGTAGTAAGCCTGAAAGCGAAGCATCGTGGTGGCTGCAGATGTTGAGCAACCAGCTGACACAGATGAATGACACGATCCGGATTTTTGCTCCCTGGTCTTTGTTGACAACGGCGCCGGCTAAATTTACGGAGCTTGTTGCTCCACCGGCGAATGCAACGCGGACGGAATTATTAAACGCGGCTGATGAATTGCAAAACGAAGCAACCCACTATCAAACTGCTGAAAACACACCTGCTGAAAATGAATGGTTAGCAGCACTACAGGTAGCTTTGGGTCAATCCATTCACCAACTAAAAGAATGGATGGCGATGGCAGAAAACCTGGCGCGGCAATGCAATGAGCTGGCGGATATGGAATGGGATTTTCTCTTCGACAAACAGAGCCATCTGCTTACCATTGGCTACAATGTACAGGAGCACCTGATGGATGCCAGCTATTATGACCTGCTTGCGTCCGAAGCCCGGCTATGCACATTTATCTGTATCGCACAGGGAAAGCTGCCGGAAGAAAGCTGGTTTGCATTAGGCCGTTTGCTTACTAATGTGGACGATGCGCCTATCCTTCTTTCCTGGAGTGGCTCTATATTTGAATACCTGATGCCGCTTTTGGTAATGCCCACTTATGAAAATACACTGCTCGACCAAACCTGTAGGGCAGCCGTAAAATGGCAAATCAAATATGGGAAGCAAACCGGCTTGCCCTGGGGCATTTCGGAGTCCGGTTACAACATGATAAACGCGAATGCCAATTACCAGTACCGCGCATTCGGCGCGCCCGGCCTGGGATTGAAACGCGGGCTGGAAGATGATGCCGTGATAGCGCCTTATGCCTCCGCGCTCGCCCTGATGATAGCGCCGGAAAAAGCATGTGAAAACCTGGAGCTGCTTTGCCAGAAAGGCTTTGAAGGCAGGTATGGAATGTATGAGGCTGTTGATTATACGCCTTCGCGTTTGCAACGCGGGCAAAGCCATGCTATTGTCTATTCGTTTATGGCGCATCACCAGGGTATGAGCCTGTTGTCGCTGGCATACCTGCTTCTTGACAAGCCTATGCAAAAGCTGTTTGAAGCGGAGCTCCGCTTCAAGGCAACGCTTTTATTATTGCAGGAACGGGTTCCACGCGCAACTACTTTCTTCGCACATACTACGGATATAGCCGATACGAATTATGCAGAGAACCGCGCAGAAGCAAGAATCATTACCACGCCCAATACGCCGGTACCGGAAGTGCAGCTATTGTCAAATGGCAGGTATCATGTGATGGTGACCAATTCGGGAGCAGGCTACAGCCGCTGGAAAGACCTTGCCGTAACACGCTGGCGCGAAGATGTTACCTGCGATAACTGGGGCACATTCTGTTATATATGCGATCTGGAGGATAACACATACTGGTCTAATACCTACCAGCCCACACTCAAAAAAGGTGAAAAATATGAAGCGACCTTTTCCCAGGGGCATGCTGATTTTCGCGCTGTCCATAACGATATTGAAACACATACCGAAATGGTGGTGTCGCCCGAGGACGATATAGAAATGCGAAGGGTACGCCTGACCAACCGTTCAGGCAAACGTAAAACGATAGAAGTAACCAGCTATGCTGAAGTGGTGCTTGCGCCGGCCGCTGCCGACCTGATGCAGCCGGCATTCAGCAACCTCTTCGTGCAAACGGAAATTATCGCGCCGCAACATACCATACTTTGTACCCGTCGCCCGCGTTCCGCCGATGAGCAGGTGCCCTGGCTGTTTCACCTGATGATGCTGCAGGGGAAAGAGCCGGAAGAGGTATCCTATGAAACCGACCGTATGGAATTTATTGGCCGTGGCAATACAAAAGTAAGCCCGCTGGCGATGAATCATGCAGGTGCGCTAAGCGGAAGCCAGGGCTCCGTCTTAGACCCTGTTGTAGCGATACGGTACAAGCTGACCCTTGAGCCGGATGAAGTAATAACATTGGATATGATTATTGGCGTTGCCGACACCAAAGAAACCTGCCGCCACCTGGTAGATAAATACCAGGACAAGCACCACAAAGACCGCGTATTTGAGCTGGCCTGGACGCACAGCCAGGTGGTGCTGCGGCAAATTAATGCTTCAGAAGCTGATGCCCAGTTGTATGGATACCTTGCCGGTTCTGTGCTATTTGCAAACGCTTCCCTCCGGGCGGAACCTGCCATTCTTATTAAAAACCGTCGCGGGCAGTCCGGCTTATGGGGCTATTCCATTTCAGGTGATCTGCCTATCGTTCTTTTGCAGATAGAAAGGCAAACCAATATGCAATTGGTAAAACAAATGATACAGGCGCACGCTTACTGGCGGCTGAAAGGGCTGGCGGTTGACCTGGTAATATGGAATGAAGAGCATAACGGTTACCGGCAGGTTTTTCAAAATGAAATAGAAGCGCTCATCCCTGCCGAACTAAGGGACCGTCCCGGGGGCATCTTTGTAAGGGTGCTGAACCAGATATCAGACGAAGACCGCATCTTATTCCAGACGGTAGCCCGTATCCATATTGCCGATAATGGCGATGGCAGAACATTAGCCGACCATATCAAACGCAAACCGCTTACAAAACCGTTGATCCCTTACCTAACGCCGGTACAAACATATAAGCCGGCAGCAGTCAATATCTCTTTACCTGAGGACCTGCTTTTCTTCAACGGGTTGGGAGGCTTTGCAAAGGAGGACCATGAGTATGTAATTATAGTGGACGACAAAAATAAAACACCTGCGCCCTGGGTAAATGTCATAGCCAATCCCGGCTTCGGAACGGTCATTTCAGAAAGCGGAACCGCTTATACCTGGTCTGAAAATGCCCATGAGCTGAGGCTTACGCCCTGGAATAATGACCCGGTAAGCGATACGGGCGGAGAAGCATTTTACCTGCGCGATGAGGAAAGCGGGCATTTCTGGTCAACCACCTTATTGCCCGCAGGAGGCCGGTCGTCTTACATTACCCATCACGGATTAGGCTACAGTATTTTTAAGCATACGGAAGACGGTATTTATTCGGAAATGACGGTGTATGTGGACATGGAAGCATCCGTTAAGTTCACGGTACTGAAAGTACGGAACCAATCCGGCAGGTTGCGGAAGCTCTCCGCTACAGGCTATACGGAATGGGTGCTGGACGACAGCAGGGCGAAGAACGCCATGTACCTGCATACGGAAGTGGACCCCGACAGCGGCGCCATTTTTGCAAAAAACACTTACAGGACAGCGTTTGCTAAGCGGGTAGCTTTCTTTGATGTAGATTATCTGAAGAAAACATTTACCGCCGACCGCACCGAATTTATCGGCCGTAACGGTACCTTGCAAGACCCCGATGCTATGTCGCGCGTGAAGCTTTCGGGGAAGGTGGGGCTGGCTTTGGACCCCTGTGCCGCCATCCAGGTTTCATTCGACCTGATAGACGGCGAAGAGCAGGAAATTATTTTCAGGCTCGGCGCAGGGAAAGACAGGACTGAAGCCAGTGCGACCGCCCGTCGTTTCAGGGGGAGCGTCATGGCACATGATGTGCTGGAAAAAGTAAAAAACTACTGGAAGCACACTACAAGCGCCTTGCAGGTGGAAACGCCGGATGCTGCCATCAACCTTATTACCAATAGCTGGCTCACTTACCAGACGCTTTCCTCACGGCTTTGGGGGCGCAGCGGCTTTTACCAGTCGGGCGGCGCGTTCGGCTTCAGGGACCAGTTGCAGGATGTATTATCATTGCTATACACAACGCCGCAACTGGCGCGCCAACAAATTTTATTATGCGCCTCACGGCAGTTTGTAGAAGGAGATGTACAGCATTGGTGGCATCCGCCGGGCGGCCGCGGTGTCCGTACCCGCTGCTCGGACGATTTTCTGTGGTTGCCTTTCATAACGGCCCTTTATGTGTTGCATACAGGAGATTCAGGAGTATTAGATGAGCAGGCTTATTTTCTGGAGGGACGTCCGTTAAACCAGGGAGAGGAATCCTACTTTGACCTTCCAGCCCAATCAAATAAATCTGCCACGCTTTACGACCATTGTGTACTGGCGATCCGGCACGGTTTCTGCTATGGCGCGCACGGGCTGCCTTTAATCGGTACCGGCGACTGGAACGACGGGTATGATAAGGTAGGTAATGAGGGCAAAGGCGAAAGCGTGTGGATGGCTTTCTTCTTGTATGAAATACTTAACCGTTTTGCCGTTGTTGCGCTTTTGCGTAATGATACCGTTTTTACGGAAGAATGTAAAAAACAAGCGCAGCAATTAAAAGACAATATTGACAAACACGCCTGGGACGGCGCCTGGTACAAGCGTGCCTGGTTTGACAATGGCACGCCTTTAGGTGCTTCTGCTAATGAAGAATGCCGGATAGATTCCATTGCCCAAAGCTGGGCAGTCCTATCGGGCGCCGGCGATGCCGCACGCATACATACGGCTATGGAAGCGGCTTATGAAAAATTAGTGCAAAAAGATGCCGGAATCATTCAGTTGTTAGCGCCAGCCTTTGATACCTCTGACCTCAACCCCGGATACATCAAAGGCTATGTGCCGGGCGTAAGAGAGAATGGCGGACAATACACCCACGCTGCAATATGGATGATTATTGCCTTTACCACGTTGGGTGATAAAAAGCGGGTATGGGAATTGCTTGATATGATTAACCCTGTTAACCACGGCAAAACACCCGAAGCCATTGCCACTTACAAAGTAGAGCCTTATGTGCTGGCCGCAGATGTGTATGCGCGCGCGCCATATGCGGGGCGTGGTGGATGGACCTGGTACACCGGCTCTGCCGGGTGGATGTACCGGCTGATTACCGAATATTTCTTAGGCCTGCAAAAGGAAGGAGACAAGCTGAAAATTGTACCCTGCATTCCTGAAGACTGGACATCATTTACGGTACACTACCGCTACCAAAATACAATCTATCATATTGTTGTAACGCAACAAACCGGAACGGAAACAATGCAGGTAACAGTAGATGATGTAGCGCAACACGATAAAGTAATTACGCTTGTGGATGATGGTGTGGAACATCATGTTCAGGTAATCATTTTTGCAAATGCAGCTATGCGGAAAGAGGAATGATACATTGCTTGTTATTCATTAATTTTTGTTCACTATTGTGCTTCAGCTCTGATTCGACATTATCCATTCGGCTATGAATTTTATCAGATTTTATATCTTTACTTTGGCTTTAGGTTGTTGACTGGCATTTTTCAAATTCCCGCCCGAACGCCAGGCCCCGGATCGTTAGCATACAACCTTATGTAATGTTACAAAACTGAAACCTAAAACAAAAATAGAATGACAATTGAGAAAGCAACTATTTCCCAACTTGACAATATCTTTCAGATTTTTAAAGATTGTAGAGTTAAAATGGAAAGCGAAGGTATCTTTCAATGGACCGAACATTATCCGGCTATAGAAATTATTGCCAATGATATTCGGGATGGTTATTTATATTGCCTGAATAAAAGCGAAGAAACTGTTGGAGTTATTAATATCAGCGACATTCAGGAGCAAGAATACAAATCCGTTCATTGGCAAAATAACGATGGGAAAATTTTGGTTATTCACCGCCTGGCCGTTCATCCAAAATTTCAAAAACAGGGGTTTGCAAAAAAACTGATGGACTTTGCTGAAGATTACGCAGTCAGGAATCATTATTCTTCTGTTCGCTTAGACGCATTCAGCGGCAACGATATCGTATTGCGGTTTTATGAAAACAGCGGGTATCAAAAGCGGGGAGCGGTATTTTTTCCTGGTAGGGAATTGCCGTTTTATTGTTACGAAAAACAGCTCAAACAAAAATAGCGTCAGCACAAGCACGGCCGGTTGCCGGAAACATTAACAGGAACATTGAATATTACAAACGCTATATTTAATGGTAGAACAATTACAATTAACATGGAAAAAGTAAATATTAAGCAAAAGCTATCCCTATTCACTGACTATTGGAATCCAAGAATTGTTGGAGCATTAAATGGACAACACGTTAAATTAGTAAAGTTTCAAGGGGAATTTGTCTGGCATAAACACGACAACGAGGACGAAATGTTTTTTGTAATCAGTGGCCGGTTTAAAATGGAATTTCGTGATAGAACAGTAGTGCTTAACGAAAATGATTTTTTAATTGTTCCAAGGGGAATTGAGCACAGGCCTGTTGCAGAACAAGAGGTTTCCGTAATGTTATTTGAGCCTGTGGCAACCTTAAACACAGGCGACATAGAAAACGAACTAACCAAACGCAACCTGGAGAAAATATAAAAAACTGTAATTTAAAATTGACACTATCATGAGAATTTCGATAGCACAAACAAGACCCATTAAAGGAGATATGGTTGCCAATATAGAAACTCATAAAAAGTTTACAAACCTTGCGGTTTCTTACAAAGCAGATGCAATATTTTTTCCTGAACTTTCAATAACGGGTTACGAACCTAAGCTTGCCAAACAGTTAGCCACAAATCAGGATGACAACAGATTTGACGATTTCCAAAAAATCAGCGACATAAAAAATATTACAATTGGCATTGGTGTTCCGACCGTTGGTGAAACAGGCATTTTGATAAGTATGATAATTTTTCAGCCAAACACAGAACGCCAGACCTATTCAAAACAGCAGCTTCACTCAGACGAGTTTCCCTATTTTGTAAATGGACAACAACAAATTATTTTGACGGTTAAGAATAAACAAATTGCCCCGGCAATTTGTTATGAATCGCTACAACCCGAACATTCCGAAAATGCTTTTAAAGGCGGTGCAGAAATTTATATTGCAAGTGTTGCTAAATCAGCCAATGGTGTTGGCAAAGCATTCGACCACTTTCCCAAAATAGCAAAGCAATATTCAATGCCGGTATTGATGTCAAATTGTTTGGGACTATGTGATGATTTTGAAAGCACAGGTAATTCAGCAATCTGGAACAAAGACGGTTTGTTGTCAGGGCAGCTCAATGAAACCGATGAGGGCATTTTAATCTTTGACACGGAAACGGAACTGTTAATTAAATTATAAGCAAGCTGATGCGGTTAGGTAGGAGACGTTGGGAACAAACCAGCAACGCTGCAAAAGCATAAATCGTTTACAGCTTTCAGGCAATAATGGAAGCGCCTGCCGCCTGGTCCACAAACCAGTATAGCCTGCCGTCCACCGGTTTAATCAGCTGTGCGGGATAAGTATCCGGCTGATAGGGAGATTTCAAAACCTTTTCCAGGATGGTGGCTTTTTTTGCTCCTGTTACAAGAAAAAGAATATGCCGCGCCTGGTTGATTAAGGGAGCTGTCATCGTAATGCGAAATATCTTTTCTTCTTCACCAAACAACGCGCTGACGCCTGCCGTTTTTTCACGGGTCACGGCTGTGCCGGGAAATAGAGAAGCGGTATGACCATTCTCGCCCAGGCCAAGCAGCACAAGGTCAAACCGCGCAAGCGCCGCTCCAAAGAAATGCCGAAGCATCTGCTGATAGCTTTCCGCCGCTTTTGCAGGAGACAGGTCTGCCGGGATAGGATGAAGATGAGACAACGGGATGCCGACCTTATTGAGTAAAACGGAGCTTGCCCGGTACGCGTTATTCCGCTCGTCGGTTAAAGGCACGCAACGCTCATCGCCCCAGAAGACAAAGGTGTCTTCCCATGGCAATCGGGCCTGCATATAAGGCTCCGCTAATAATGCATAGAGTTGCAGCGGCGTTTTCCCTCCTGAAAGCGTTAGTATAAATCTTCCATTTGCGGCTATGGCTTCGTTAGCCACGGCAATCATCAACCGGGCCGCAGCACGGTTAAGCATTTCTGTAGTCTGAAAAATTTCCAGGTCGTATGTGGCAGGCGATTTCATATTTTTTCGGGTGGCACCACTATCCAGCTGTGCCCGTCTTTTGCGATTAAGGCTTCGGCATCTTCCGGCCCCTGCGTGCCCGCTTCGTAATTCGGGAAATTGACGGAGGGATTCGCTTCCCATGAATTGATAACCGGCATGACCGCTTTCCACGCGGCTTCTACCTGGTCGGCACGCATGAACAGCGTAGAGTCACCTTCCATAATATCCAGCAATAAAGTTTCGTAGGCTTCGGGCGTTCCTGAAGCAGAAGATGCGTTGTAGTTGAACTGCATATCCACGGGATAAAGAACCATTTTAAGCCCGGGGCGCTTTGCCTGGAAGCGCATACAGATGCCCATGTGGGGCTGTATGCTAAAGATAAGGCGGTTGGGCTGCCAGTTCATGATGGCCTCCGCCGGAAAAGACTGGTGCGGAACCGGGCGGAATTGTATCGTGATAATGGAAATCGTTTCATTCATGCGCTTACCGGTACGGAGATAAAAAGGCACGCCATGCCATCTCCAGTTATCAATAAACAGCTTTACGGCGGCAAATGTTTCTTTGGCAGAATTTGTATTAACATCAGGCTCCTGGCGATATCCTTTTACCTTTTTCCCTTCTATCCACCCGGGGCCGTATTGCCCCCGCACCGCATACTGATGCACTTCGTCGGGTCGTATTTTCCGCAGGGCATTCAGCACATCCACTTTACGGTTGCGCACTTCGTCGGCTTCAAAAGAAACGGGCGGCTCCATGGCAATTAAGCAAAGCAGCTGTAGTAAATGGTTTTGTATCATATCGCGCAGCGCACCGGCGGTTTCGTAATAATTTCCCCTGTTCTCCACTCCCAGTTGCTCCGCTACCGTTATCTGGACGCTATCCACATAGTTGCGGTTCCATGTAGGCTCAAACAGGGCATTGGCGAAACGGAAAGCCAGGATATTCTGCACCGTTTCTTTCCCGAGATAATGGTCGATGCGGTAAATCTGCGATTCATCAAAAATGGTATGCAGCAGGTCGTTCAGGTGCCTGGCGCTTTCCAGGTCGTGTCCGAAAGGCTTTTCCACTACGATACGGCTTCTCAGCTTATTTTCGGCAAGCCCGGCCGCCGCTATCTTCACGGCAATTTCTTCAAACGAATCAGGCGGAACAGCGAGGTAAAAAATGCGGTTGGCCGTGGTGCCCCACTTTTGTTCCAGGGCCGCTATCTGTTTTGTTAGGGCGGAGTAGGTGGCGCTGCTGCCAAATTCCCCTTTCTGGTAGGTAAGACATTTTTCAAAACGTTCCCATTCGCTTTTTTTTGATTTTCCTCTTCGTGAAAATTTATCTACACCTTCATGAAAATGCTGCTGGAATGCTTTCCCTGCCATCTTGCTATGCCCTACGCCAATGACCGCAAAATCATCCGGCATCCATTTATCCAAGTAGAGATTGTAAATAGCAGGTATCAGTTTCCGCCAGGTTAAATCGCCTGTTGCGCCCAAAATGATAAGAATGGTTGGTGGTATCTTTATTGTCGGTTCCATGTTATTGTTGCTGATGCCAGTGTGTGTGAAAAATACCTTTTCGTTCATCATTCCGTTCGTAGGTATGTGCGCCAAAATAATCGCGCTGCGCCTGTATCAAATTAGCCGGTAGCCAGCCGCTACGGTAGCTGTCGTAATAGGCTAATGAGCTCATCATTGCCGGAAGCGGAATACCGGTTTCTGCCGCCACCTGAATGACTTTGCGCATTCCGGTCTGCGATTGCATTAGTTTCTCAGCAATTGGATTGTCCAGTAAAAGATTGGATAAATCCGGTTGTTGGGAAAAGGCAGCATAAATATCTTCCAGTAAAGATGCGCGAATGATGCAACCACCTCTCCATATCATGGCAATGTTTTCCGGTTTCAGGTGATACTCATATTTTTCAGAAGCTGCGTGCAGCAGCGCCATACCCTGCGCATAGGTGGTAATCATGGAAAAATAAAGCGTCTGCTCCAGCCATGCAATCAGTTTTGTTTTGTCGCCATCAAATTTAATTTCAGAATTGCCATGCTGCCGCTGTATAGCCTCACGTTCTTTTTTATATGCCGACAAATCACGCATGGAAACCGCAATGTCAATAGCGGGTACCGGCACCTGCAAGTGCATCGCGTCTTCGGAAGTCCAGCCACCGGTACCATTCTGGCGGGCGCTGTCGAGAATCATATCAATAAGCCGGTTGCCCGTCAGCTCATCCTCCTGCGCAAAAATATCGGCTGTTATTTCTATCAGGTAGGAATGCAGCATGCCTTCATTCCATTTCGAAAAAACATAATGCAGTTCATCATTATCTAAGTTGCCCGCTTTCTTCAGCAAATGATACGCTTCGGCAATCACCTGCATGAATCCGTATTCAATGCCGTTGTGCACCATTTTTACATAGTGCCCGGCGGAGCCTGGTCCCAGCCAGGTTACGCAAGGTTTTCCGTTAACCTTAGCTGCTATAGCCTCCAACATCGGGGCTATGCGTTGGTATGTTTGCTCTGCACCGCCCGGCATGATGCTGGGCCCGTACCGTGCGCCCGACTCCCCTCCGGAAATGCCTACGCCGGTAAAATGAATATTTGCCTTTGCCAGCTCCCCGCTTCTCCTGTCCGTATCGCTGAAGTGAGAATTGCCCCAATCCATCAGTAAATCATTTTCAGCTAAAAAAGGCTTTAGCTCCACAATGACCTCGTCTACGATTTTTCCGGCAGGTACCAGCAAGATAATCATCCGAGGGCTTTTCAGCGATTTCAAAAATGCATCTAGTTGTGATGTAGCAAATATCTTCCGTTCTTCTGTTTCTTTCATCAGCAATTCTACCTGCGAATTGTTTTTATCAAAACAGGCAATGCTGTACCCGTGGTCATTCATATTGAGTACCAAGTTGCGCCCCATTGTACCCAGTCCAATCACGCCGTAATCATAATGTTGTTCTGCCATCTTGCTATTTTTATCTTGCTATGATTATTGTTTGACTTGTGCCAGCGCAAAGCCAAGTGTTTTCAATTGTTTCTTCGTATCTTCCAATTCCTGATGATGTATGCCGTGCATACCCAAGCCCTGCGCCACTTCTACAAACATAAGCCGGTCATCAATATAGATGGCATGTTCAGGAAGCGTTTGCGAAATGTCTATCGCCATGCGGAATATATCTTCGTCTGGTTTACGGAAATGCACAAAGCAGGAAGAAACAAAAGCATCAAATAATTCATTCAGCTTAAATTGATTTATCCGGTAGTTATTCAATTCTCTTCCTTCATTGCTCACAGCAATTACTTTGAGCCGGTACTCCTTTTTAATTTCTTTGAAAAAATTAAAAGTATCAGGATAAGCAAGCGATTGGTTGAACATAAACGCCGTAAAATCTTCTTCGGAAAAATTTCTTTTCTCATAAAAGACAACACGCTTCAAATATTCGTGGAGCGTCAGTTTGCCTTCCTCATACGTATCAAACGTAAGGTGATGCCGTTCATTCACTTCTTCACTATTCAATTTGAAATATGCTACTGTACTATCGCGTGCTTCGTGCCCCCATCCATTGGAGAGCAATATGCCGCCTATATCGAGGAATAGGGTTGTGATTTTTTTATTTTGCATGATGCCTTTAAAAATTAAACGTATTGTTTGTTCGCTTCTTTGATTAATGGATACAGTATATCAAGTCCTGCGTCAATATCTTTCCCCAAATGAATACGGATGACCCGTCGTCCTTTGTTGTCAAGCGAACGGAAATCGCCTAAAGCCTGTGCCTGGTGTAAAGTGGCAAATCCAAATTTTTCACCGGGAATGGCAATGTCTTCCTGTTCATCTCCGGTCAGTAAAATATACAGCCCCGTATCAGGGCCACCCTTATGCAATTGCCCTGTAGAATGCAGGTAACGCGGGCCATTCAGCAGCGTAGTTGCAATCTTTAGCTCATCTCTCATTTGCTGCCGCCATGCTTGCAAAATATTATTGCGATGCTCAGTCATCAGGAAATAAGGTAATAGTGCAATGTAATCGCCGGGCTTTGCCAGTTCCGTAAAGTCGTTGATAAACGCTGCTGTGGATTTGTAATGATTGGTAGCAAGCTGTGCAGTTTTCATTCCACCATAAATGGAAACAGGCTCCAGATTCCAGGACGGTTCAGCTTTTTTAAACGCACCCTTTTTACTCCAGCCTTCAAGCAATTGTTTCGTATTAGCTTTGCTTTCTTCCACGTTAGGTTGGTCGAAAGGATTGATACCAATCACTATGCCCGCAATAACTACTGCTATTTCCCAGCGATAATATTCGCCGCCTAATGCCATTTTATTGGCTACTTTAATCCTCACTACCGGGTGCCCGGCTGCTTCAAGCGCCTGTATTTTTTTATCGTCGGCTTTATTATCATCGGAAGGCAGGTATATGTGCATAAATATCCTGTCCGCTCCGTACACTTCAGCTTCGCCGGGCAATTCACCATTTACAGGAATCAATCCCTGTCCTTCTTTGCCCGTGCTTTCGGCCAGCAATTGCTCTACCCAATAACCGAAAGAGCTGAGGGAAGAAGACAACACAAATGTTACCTTATCACGTCCGAGCCTTTGGCAAATACCTAAAGCAACGCCCAGGCTGATGCCGGGATTATCGGCTGCGGGAATACTATCACAACTGTTTTCCATTTGTTGGGCACTTGACAGAAAAGCGTTGATATCTACGCCAGATAAAGCCATAGGCAACAACCCAAAATCGGACAATACCGAATAGCGGCCTCCCAAACCGGAAACATTGAGGAAAACTTTTCTGAACTGATATTGTTCCGCTATGTCCACTAACGGCGTACCGGCATCGGTAATGGCTACAAAATTATTTCCGGGCTTATTGTTGTTGTTCCGCTCCAGTTGATGATAGAAATAGCGGAAGAAGCTCAGGGTTTCTTCCGTATTGCCCGATTTACTGGCAACGATAAAAAGTGTTTTGTCTATGCTGATATTTTTTTCTACTTCCAATATAGCGTCAGGGTCTGTGTTGTCCAGCACCAGCAATTGAAGATAACCATTGACCGTACCGAAAGTTTCGCGTGCCACTTCTGAGCATAAGCTGCTTCCACCCATACCCAGCAACACTGCATATTTGTAGCCTTCTTCTTTCATTTGCAACGCAAATGAAAGAAGCTCGTTCGCATTTTCTGTGAAATTGTCCGGCAGGTTCAGCCAGTCCAGGCGTTGCTTTATTTCTTTTGTTTGCTGCGTATCTGCTTTCCAGAGATAAGGGTCTTTTGCAAAAAGAAGCCTTCCTGTTTTCCTTGTATCCATCACGGCATACGCAGCATTTATTGCAGCTTCTAATTTGCCATAGCTGATGTGTTGCGACGAAGCTTCGTCGCCCAATATTTTTATTCTTTTGTCTGCAAGGTTACTGATTGACTTATCATAAGCATCTGTAAATTTCCGGATGCCTTCATTTTCCAATTGCTGTGTTATAAAATCTATATCGATGCCCAACGCTTTAATGTCGGCAAACACTTGTTCTGCCTGTTCTATTCCTTCTTCAATTGCATCTTTTTGTAAATTTCCGTGGTCGGCAAAAGCCGCAATAGTGGCTTCGGGCAATGTGTTCACGGTATTTTCACCAATCAATGATTCTACATACCTAAGGTCACCATGCAATGGGTCTTTGTTGCCGGTGCTTGCCCATAAAGGTCGTTGCACATGCGCCTCTTTAGCTTCCAGCTCTTTCCATATCCCGCTGCTGAAAATTTGTTTGAAACGTTGATATGATAAACGCGCGGTAGCAATTCCTGCTTTGCCGAATAGCAACTCCGGACGGTTAACAGTTTTGGTTCCTTCGGTAGCAATAATGTGCTGCCCAATTAACTCGTCACAAAGCGTATCAATCCTGCTGATGAAAATACTTGCAACAGAAACAATATTATTTACAGGTTTGTCTTCGGCAATTCGGCGTTCAATGGCACGGATATAAGCTTCGGCCACTTCGGCATATCTTTCCCTGGAAAAAAGCAGCGTGATATTGATACGGATTCCCTCGTATAATAATTGTTCAATGGCGGGAATGCCTTCGCGCGTGCCCGGTATTTTAATCATACAATTCGGACGTGCTACTGCGTTGAATAACCTGCATGCTTCCTGCATAGTACCTTCTGCATCGCGTGCCAGGTAAGGCGACACCTCCAGGCTGACAAAGCCATCCGTGCCTCCCGATTGCTCATATACCGGCTTCAAAATATCACAGGCATCCTGTACGTCTTTTATAGTAAGCGCATCATAAATCTGCAATGGGCTTTTGCCTTTTTCTACAAGTGCTGTAATCTGTTCATCATAATCACGGCTGTCCTCAATTGCTTTATTGAAAATAGCCGGATTGGAAGTAATGCCGCGTAACCCTTGCTCTGTCACTCTTTTATTCAACTCGCCATTGGTAATCGTTTTCCTTGTAAGGTCGTCTAACCAATAACTCTGACCGAAGTTTATCAGGTCTGTTAATGTATTCATCTCGTTCTGTTTTTAGGTATGATTGCTTTCTAATTTTCTAAAGCGAATGGATTTTTACAATGATAAAGGTGAGTCTATTGCTAATAAGTATTATTACACAAATACAGCAAAGCATTACATCTTTCACAGGTTTTGCCGAGGCATATAAAAAGGAAGGAGTAATTCTTTATAATATGTGAATCCCGCAACTCTTTTCCGGCAATGTGTAACATCCGCGTTATTCAAAGCATGCACCTTTGTATTGTGTATTAAAAGAATCATAACGATTGTTTGCCATAGTATAAATGAACTATAGAGTATAGCATCCGGATCCGGGCAATAAAAAAGACAGGAAATATACCTGTCTTCTCTTATTTATAGGGGCCATAAAAACTATAAAGTCATTTTTGGAAACGCATGGTTTATACCTTTTCGGGCATGCCTTTTTTAATGATGTTGATCACCTCTTCCTGTTTTTTATTCAGCCGGGTTTCTACTCTTCCAAGTAATTCCTGTTCTTTACCTGCTTCAAACTTCAGGTCTGTATCGGTAAGCTGCGGAAATTTTTCTTTCAGCACTTTGGACTGGGCAGCCCAGTTTCCTGTAATCTTAAAGCCTTCTGCAACTTTATTCTGTTCATTCTTCATCTTAATATAATTTAGCTTTGTGAATAAATTTTCACAGCACAAAGGTCTGTTGTTTCTATCGCTTCGTTATTACACAGCCGGATAAAAGTGTTACATCATTCACACTTATGAATACTTTAAATTCTTTCTGTCAGGTTTAAAAGTCCGGCTCCTGCAATGATTCGTGCTATTCCCGGCCCAGTTTTTTCAGCATCCTGGCGTGTTCCAGGATTGCCCGGATAAACGAAGGTTGCGTATGGTAGGGCAGCCCGTATGTAGTGATCGTGGATTTGATGATCGGCGCCAGTTTACGGTAATGAACATGGCAAACGCCGGTAAATAAATGGTGCTCTATCTGGTAATTAAGTCCGCCGATAAACCATGATAATAAGCGGTTGCCCTGCGCAAAGTCCGTTGTATTCATGACTTCATGTATCGCCCAGCTGTTTTCCATACGCCGCTTCCCATCTACAGATATTGGTAATGAATAAGAAGAGGATTGCATTACGTGAGAAGGCTGAAAAACACAGGATAAAAACAGGCCTGCCGTAAAATGCATGGTCAAAAATCCCGCCACTACCAGGTACCAGGGCATGCCGGAAAAGAGGACCGGCAAAACCATTATATAGCCATAATAGATTATTTTGTACAGGGTGATCTGCCCAAGCGCCTTATTGGTGGAAACCTTTTGCTTGACAAGGAGGTTGTAATGCCTGTAATGATATACCTGCCGGTAATCTTTTACCGTCATCCAGAATAGGGTTGCCATCATATAAAACAGCCAGGCGTAAATGTATTGGTAACGATGAAACCGGTAGCGCGGCTTATGAGGGGAAAGGCGGAGAAATACACTATTGTCAATATCGTCGTCCAGTCCGTCGATATTGGTGTAGGTGTGGTGCAAAATATTGTGCTGTATACGCCACGTAACGGAATAGCCGCCTATGGCATCAAGAATATGACTGAGAAAATTGTTAACCTTTTTGTTAGAAGAGTAGGTGCCATGATTGGCATCGTGCATGATAGAGGTGCCTATGCCGCTGATGCCGGCCGCCATACATAGCCACAGCGCGAAAAACAGCCACGTATTGCCGGCTGTCATACCGGTAACCATTAAAAGATAGGGCACTAAATAAAGCAGCAGCATTACAGCCGTTTTTACCCACATCTCGCGGTTGGCAAAGGGAGAAATATTATTTGATTCAAAATAATGATGCACTCTTGAAACTACGGCGTCGTAAAAGCTGTTTTCACCTTTAGGCGCAAAGCGGACAATATCTAATTTTTCTGTATTCACGAAAATATCCTTTTGTTAAAGGCCATTGTTTTTTCAATTTTATCCCTGAAATAATTCCATGCCAAATGGTACGTTTCATAAATACAATTGTTTCTATTACCTGTATATACGACTCAAAGGACGTACCTATAAACAGGAGGTTGAAAAATGACCCTGTTATCACAATTGTTTTATGTAAATGTTGCACTGCATGTTTTTTATTCTTGTTGTGATGGAATGAATTTTAATTCGCCTGGGGAATGATTGTAATAATATTATTATACCACAAAGGTGGGCATATTCCAACAGGTAAACATTACATAATTTCGGCAATAAATTACATCATTCACACATCTCTGCTGTGCCGCATTTATTTTTAAACCTATATATACAAAAAGGTGTGAAGGATGTAATTCTTTTCTGCAAATACGTAATGATAGTGCTTTAAATTATATCCAACTTTGTCTTATTACAATTTGAGTAACTTAAATGGGCATTGAAATCTTATAATGCTCCAGGCACCCAACAAAAGGACTTAAATCGCAATAAGAACGGAATATGAACGGAGATAAAAGTATGCAGCGCCTGATGAAGGATATCCTGAGCATTACCATTAAAATCCGGAAAGAATTTCCTGAGTTTTACACGCTCTTAGATGACACATAGTGGCATAGAAAAGCATAGCATGAATGAAAAAGCATGCTATTGTGATAAGGAAGCATAGTATTCCCATCTTCGATAAAAATCTTTATACCGCTTATCTCCAAAAATCTTTCGGGCTATGTAAAAAACTATGAACTTATGTGGTTAAAAAGACTAAACAAGTTCATTATTAATTATATCGACTAAAGGTATTGGGAGAAAAAGTATTGATAAAGCAAACTTATTCTTCATACCCGCTTTTGATAATTGTGGACAGCATTTTGAATCGTACGTTAGCTTTTATAGTGTTGCGGGAATGTGCAGGTATAATGATGGACTGGCCGGTATTAAGCATGTTAGATTTATCGTCGATCACTACTTCGGCTTTGCCTTCAATAACCTGTATAAAAGTATCGAACGGCGAAACCCTTCCTGTAAGTGACTCACCCGAATCAAATGAAACAGCGCTCACGTTTCCCGTCGTTTTCCTGATAATCGTTTTTATCACTACCGAATTAGGAACGTATTCCAGTATTTCGACGATAATAAAAACTTTGGATTTTTCAAATTCGGCAGGTTCCATTGTAACAGTATTGAGGTGAAATAAAAAGGACAGGCTTTTTTCTGGCCCCTGATTCGTTTTTCGAAAATGTTTAGCACTTAGTATCGGTCATAAATGAAGCCTTTCAGTTTAATCAGTGCAGATTAAAGAGCTGTTTCCTGGCCTTGCTTAATGATATTGATCACTTCCTGGCGGTTTTTACGCAATTTATTTTCCATTCTGGCAATCAGCTCATTTTCCTTTCCTGTTTCAAACTTCAGATCAGCAGCGGTCAGCTGCAAAAACTTTTCTCTGAGCCTTTTGGATTGTGCTTCCCAATTGCCGGTAATTTTAAAAGTTTCATGGGGCTGGTTTTGAATAACAGACATCTTGCAATTTTTAAAGATCGTGAATGGATTTTCACTGTGTAAAGGTGCGTGTATTAACTGGCCCGGTTATTATACAACTGTATAGAAGATTTGCATCATTCACACATTCTGTATTCCGCTGCTTGTCGGGCAGGAATGATAAGAAGTGGAACAAGTGTGTGGCGTAAACTTTTTCCGTTGTGCTGCCCATTACCAGCACAGGTTTTCACGGCCTTTGCCAGGGATATGCCTGCTTTGGCCGCCTTTTGCGCAGCAGGCCACAATGCAGTCAGCGCTTTTTCATTTTAACGGGTGAGCGTTTTTATGTTAGCATTCATTCGCCTTTATCTTCTTCCAAATCATTATGATTATCGCCGCCCAGACTGTAGTAATTATTTTCTTCATCTTCGCTTCCGACATTTTCCTCTTCGTCATCTAATTCTGAACCGGGAATATCCAAATCACTGCCTGAAACACCTTCCTTAAAATCCTTTTCATTTCTTTTTTCAACCAGGTTTGATTCGTTAGGTTCTTTAATATTAGAAACATCTTCAGGGTCTATGTTTTCTTCATTTTTATATTTACTATAAATGTCTTCCCCGGCAGGGTATTTAGGATACCCAGGCACCTTGTTTTTGGATTCTTTACGCACTAAATTCAGGCTTCTGTTGATATTGTTTTTCATATTTTTATTAAGCTTTTAGAGGATAAAGTTGGATGCTTTCAGCAATACAAGCATTATACGTTTCCTGAAAAGAATTGCAGAATTCACACATCTTCAAGCGGCGTCCGTTTTTTGTACTTCAGCTTTTTAAAAAATGTAGGTGTTAAGCCGGTCACTTTCTTGAACTGGTTGGACAAATGCGCTACGCTGCTGTAATTAAGCTTGTAGGATATCTCGGTAAGGTTAAGCTCGTCATACAGCAGCAGTTCTTTTACTTTTTCAATTTTATGGTTAATGATGTATTGCTGTATGGTAATGCCTTTTACTTCTGAAAATATATTGGCCAGGTAGGTATAATCGTAGCCTAATTTTTCACTGACATAATCGGAGTAATTCACTTTGGGCAATTCATCGGCATAATGGATCATTTCGGTAATCACATTCTTAACTTTTTCAATCAGGATGCTTTTCTTGTCATCAAGCAGTTCCAGCCCGGATTTCAAAAGATTTTCTTTTAATTGGTCGTGTTGCTCCTGCGTAATATCTTCCAGAATTTCTACCATGCCCAGGTCTACCACCACATATATGATGCCTAATTTTTTCAGCTCTTTCTTCACCATCATCTTGCAGCGCAGGCTCACCATATATTTGATATAGAGTTTCATACCTTTTTATTAGATAAGCATACCGGATGTCGAACTTATTTTAAGATTTGGTATGCGCGTTTATAGCATTAAGACATGGTCATATTGTGAATTGCTTCCGCAAAGCCGTCGCCGGCTGTATGGTTAGTATATACGCCATAAGCACCTAAGCTATATCCGATGGCGCCATCATTGGCAATGACAAGATAAATAATGGCCTGGTCAGAAGGGTTGGACTCTCCTTCAAAGCAGTATGTTTTGATAATTTTGATTTCGTTTTGAGCATACAACTTGCCATTAAGGCATACCAACCTGTCCTTATTGATGGTAAATTCGTTATCCTGCTCTTTTATTATTAAGTCGTTGAGTACGGTGCCTATAGTGGTCATTTCTGTTCCGGCTGTCATATTATTATGGATAAAACGGTGAACTTATTTATCTTTCAAAAAGCAGCAGGTTCAGGTTAGGTCTATATAATAGAGGTATGGAGATAGTGGCAAATTCTTCCTGAAAGACAATGTAAGTTAAATAAAAAAAATGACAATTGCAGGGGCCATCTTTATCCATAGCTTATATCCCATATCAGTCAGCGAGAACCGGTTCATGACCTGGATGTTCCCGAAAGCTCCGTAATACCTGCTGTTTATTTATCTATTCCAGAGTCAGAAAACTTAAGGCAGGCAATTGGATACCTCAAATGACATACACAGGGCTAAATAATTAGGCAGGTATCCGAACAAGGTTCCATTAGGCTACTCCAACCTGACAGCCATGTATGGGAAAAAATATATTACTCCTAATCCATCTATTGCCAGGATCATTAGATGGTGTTATCAACAACTTGCGAGAAACACTTTTACTATTGAGGAAGTTATAAGGATGTCTTTGATTAGAGCGTTAAAATGTTCCCGGTCCAATTTCTGGAGAATTTTTCGTAATCCCGTTTATTGTGATTTTGTCAAACTCCCATTAGAAACAGGCAGGAGAGTTTTGATAGAGGGGGTACACGAACTGATAATTTCCGAGGCTCTTGAAGTCTGTTTAATAAAGGTTCATTCCTGTCTTTAAAAGCTAAACTGCACTTTAGTTAATCATTGCAACATCTGCAGGGCTATCCAGCTCATCAGACCTGCGCCGGTTGCTAATACCGGCTCGTGGATGTCGAAATGCGCATTATGTACCGGCGTATTCAGGGATTCATTTTGGTAATTGGTGCCCAGACGAAAGAAACAGCCTTTAGTTTTAAGCGTGTAAAAGCTAAAATCTTCTGCGGTCATTCTTTGGCTCAGCTCCCTGATCTGTGATGAGCCGAGATAAGCTGCTGCTGCTGCACTGACTTTTTCCGTTGTCGGCACATCATTAAACAAAGACGGATAACCGGGAGGAATATGAATTTCGGCATGCCCCCCGAAAGCTGTGGCAATCCGGCTGCTGATATCACGGATAAGTAGTTTGGCCTCTGAGCGCCATGCCTCGTCAAAAGTGCGCAAGGTGCCCTGAAGCTCAACGGTATCAGGAATTACATTGGTAGTATGTCCCCCGCTGATTTTTCCGAAAGATAATACGGTTGGAATAAGCGCATTACTTTTTCGGGAAACTACCTGTTGCAAAGACGTAATGATTTGGGCAGCTATTGCAATCGGATCAACAGTGAGATGGGGCAGTGCAGCATGACCTCCCTTCCCCTGAATGGTGATGTAAATTTCATCTGCGCTGGCCATATACTGACCGCTACGGAAACCTACTGTTCCTGCCGGCAAATCCGGATCAACATGCAGGCCGATAACCGCAAGAGGCTCCGGATTGGCTAAGGCGTCAGCCGCAATCATAAGACTGGCTCCGCCCGGACTTTTCTCTTCGCCCGGCTGAAAAATCAGCTTGACAGTTCCTTCAAACTCGTTGCTTAACTGATGCAGTATCTTCGATGCTCCGAGAAGACAGGTGGTATGCACATCGTGACCACAGGCATGCATGACCCCCTCATGTTGTGATTTGTAAGACACTTCATTGGCTTCGTTAATCGGTAATGCATCCAGGTCGGCACGCAAAGCAATGCATTTCTTATCCGGGTTTTTTCCCTTAATCAATCCCACAACGCCGGTATCTGCAAGCACTCCGAAGGGGATATTTATTTCCTCAAGAAAATTGCGGACAAAACGGGCGGTTTCAAATTCCTGGAAAGATAATTCCGGGTGTGCATGAAGATGGCGGCGGATACGCAGCAATTCGGGCTGAAGCCCTGCTGCCAACAACTTAATGCGGTCAGTCATTTTGCTTTTTTAAAGATAAGATGGTTACCATATCCGGTACAATCATGGCTGCTTTGTATGTCCCCGTCAGCTGTTGATAAAGTTCCATAGCATCACTGCGTGATTTGAAATCGCCGACACGGACTCTGAAATTGGGGGCGGAATACATAAGATAAGCCCGGATGCCGGGGAAGTTCTTCATAAAACTCATTTTAGTCTGATTGGCTTTGGCGCGATCCGGCCCGCTGTATATCTGTATCCGAACGCCCTTAGTTCGATATGGGCCTGCATTGCCCCCATTATTATCCATTCCGGCTCCGACAAGCGCAGACTTGTCTTTATAGCCGCCCTTATTCACTAACATGGATAAGCGTGCATCTGCCGTAACGTCAATAAAGCCGGTGTTTGCATCCGGATGTGATGGATTATTCTGAGCAGGTGCATTCAGCGAAAAAAGGGATAATATAATTATAAAAGCTCGTTTCATTGTATCAGGAAGCTTGTTTGTCGTAATTGTATTTTGATATGGTTAAGCGTTATTACCTCAGAAAGCTTTTCTCCGTTTGACCATTATTTTAATTCCATGATGGAGCTGATGAAGCGATAAAACAAAGATACAGGTATGAGTTGAGAATTGAAAGTGGAAATACCAAACTGCCGCATCTATGAAGTTGCCTGTGTGACAAAAAATATGACGTCATTGCAAATATAGAAATTCCAAATTGCAAAGCAATTTGATTAGAATTTCCTTTTCTCTTGCAAAGCAAAATCTCCGATTGCGTTTACGATGGCGTAAATATACTTCACATCGCCTGGGAGATTGCTCCGCTCCATTAAAATCATGTAGCGCAGCGGAGTGATTTTAATTTCGGTCATAGAATATGACCCGCATTTTTGCCGTATGATAATTTGCTATAAATGCAGCTTTTCTTTCTTAGCCAATAATTCTGCTACAGTTTCCTGATACATCTCATCAGGAACACAGCAGTCCACCGGGCATACGGCAGCACACTGAGGCTCCTCATGGAAGCCCTGGCACTCAGTACATTTATCGGGAACGATGAAATAAACATCAATTGCGACAGGATCGTGCGGCGTTGCGGCATCGGTTATGTTGCCATCCATAAGGACATAATCTCCCTTTACATTGGTTCCGTCTGCTATTTTCCATTCTACTCCGCCTTCATATATAGCATTATTGGGACATTCCGGTTCGCAGGCTCCGCAATTAATACATTCGTCTGTTATCTTAATGGCCATTGCTCATAGTTTTCGTTTGGGTGGATAATCTTCACAAATGCGATTTGTTTAAACGAAAGCAAAATTACAACTTCGCAGTCAAATTACGGGCTTGATTTATGATGAAATTGACGGATAGAATAAATCTATTAACGCGCTTCGGGCAATACATCTCCGGTAATCCCCCCGACTGGCAGGAAGCCATACAGGCTGCACAGCTTCAAAATTCCTGGTTTGACGAATACCACATTCGCCTTGCAGCAGATAATATTGCCGGGGAATTTTTACAGGAAGAAAAACTGCAAAACTGGATAGCCGGTTATCCCTTTTTGCAAACAGCGGACACTATGCCTGGTAAACCGGTTGTGGGTTTGATTATGGCAGGCAACATCCCCTTAGTGGGCTTTCATGATTTCCTCTGTGTATGGATTTCGGGCTTTCCGCTGAAAATAAAACTTTCTTCCAAAGACACCGTCCTGTGGCATTTTATCCTGAATAAGCTCATGGAGTGGAATGTCGAAACAGGCAACCAGGTACAGGTGGCGGAAATGCTTAAAGGATGCGATGCCTATATTGCCACCGGAAGTAATAATTCCGCCCGGTATTTCGATTATTATTTCAATAAATACCCCAATATTATCCGGCGAAACCGCACCGCTGCCGCTATCCTGGACGGAGGGGAAAGCCCGGGAATGCTCCACCGCCTTGCTGATGACATCGGCAGTTTTTACGGTCTGGGTTGCCGGAATGTAACCCAGGTTTTTGTACCGCAGAATTATGATTTCACGAACCTGCTTCAGGCGCTGAAGCGTTATGAAACGCATCTGGATCATCATAAATACAAGAATAATTATGACTATCAGTTAGCGTTATTATTGCTCAATAAACAAGCTTACCTCAGCAATGAGGTTTTTTTGCTGACGGAAAACGAACAACCTTTTGCACCCATCAGCATGCTGCATTATCAGTTCTATGATAATCGGGAAAAACTGACAGACGACTTGCTGCAGGATGATCGTTTTCAGTGCATCATTGGAAATGGCGAAAGGCTTATAGCTCCCGGCAACAGCCAGAAGCCGGCATTAAATAATTATGCGGACGGAACAGATACCATGCACTTTTTAGCCCAACTTAAAAAATCCTAAAACAACAATCACTTAACCTTGTACCGCGGACACTTTGCTAAATTTGTGTATCGTTGTTAAAAATTCAGGTAAACTTAATCCCGAACAAAAATTATGGTTAAAATCTACGTTTAAATTCTCTTTATTTTTCAGAACAAAAAAACGTTTAAGATTAACTATGAAAAAAAACATTGTTCCCGTGGTGCTTACGGCTGTAATCACCTCCGTCCTCACACTTTGGGGATATAATCAATTAACTCAAAAACCGCTTTTTTCATTTGTAAACGGAAAGCCACAGGTGCATTATGTGACTAATAGCGGAATGTCCGGAACTCAGCCTGTTGACTTTGCTCCTGCGGCAGAATCGGCAGTGAAATCCGTAGTGCATATCAAAACCCTTACTCAGGGCCGAACTGTTATTGCCAATGATCCTTATGATCCCTGGAGCCGGTATTTCGGGCCGCGCCAATATAATATTCCCGGTCAGATGGGCTCCGGATCGGGCGTGATTATATCTCCGGATGGTTATATCGTAACCAATAATCATGTAGTGGCAGGAGCCGATAAGGTTCAGGTAACATTCAATACCCGTAACCAGCAGACCGCCAAGGTAATCGGCACTGACCCGTCTACGGATCTTGCCGTATTGAAGATTGAAAGCCAGGATCTGCCTTATATGACCCTGGGAAATTCCGACCAGGTTCAATTAGGGCAATGGGTGCTTGCCGTGGGTTACCCGTTGAACCTTGATGCAACGGTAACCGCAGGTATAGTCAGCGCCAAATCCCGTTCCATAGGGGTTAACAGAGGTAACAACAGCGCCGTAGAATCTTTTATTCAGACCGATGCAGCCGTGAATCCCGGCAACAGCGGCGGCGCCCTGGTCAATACGAACGGACAGTTAATTGGCATCAATGCAGCCATTGCTTCTCCAACCGGATCTTATGCCGGCTATTCCTATGCGATACCTTCCAACTTGGTTCAGAAAGTAGTCAATGACCTGATAAAATTCGGAGATGTAAAGCGTGGATATATTGGTGTTAAATTATTGAATATGAATGAAATGGATAAGGTGTCAGCACAAAACCTGGGCATTAGTGAAGACGATTTCAATAATACCACCGGAGTATATGTCAACGAAGTTACCGATAAAGGCGGGGCACAAAAAGCCGGTATCCGCAAGGGCGATTTTATTACGGCTATAAACGGCCTGAAGGTCAACAGCACCCCGGCATTAATGGAGCAGCTTGCCCGATTCCATCCAGGAGATAAAGTGACTATCAGCTATTCCAGGAGCGGAAATATCCGGGATGCAATAGTGGAATTGGAGGCAAGTCCCGGAGGGATTGTCGCTGCTGAAACCAAAGGTTCTGTGCAACTGTTAGGTGCATCATTCCGAAATCTAACTGCTTCGGAAGTGTCAAAGTATAAGATTGAAGGCGCGATGGTAGTCGCTACCGGAAACGGAGTACTTGCCCGAAACACCACTATTAAACCCGGCTTTGTAATCGCCCGCCTGAACGGCGCCGAGATCAACAATGTGAACGATCTGCAGAATGCACTGATACAGGTTTCCGGTGAACAGGTTGAAATTGGCGGCATGTATCCGGGTAAAGCGAGTATGTATTACTACGGTTTCCAGAATGATGAAACCGGGGACGGATTATAATCTTTCCCGGTTTATCCGATATTGATTTTACCAAACAGGCTGCATGCTATTAGAGCCGCAGCCTGTTTGTTTATTGCAGTGTTTCCGGCTGAAGAGCGACCCTGCTTTCCATTTTGAATTTTTACTTTTGAGTACTCACTCCCCATAATTTTGTACTTTGCAACCTTATTCTACCGGGATTTTCTATGCGAAAGATACTACTTCTTTTCTGCTCTCTGAGCATGGCTTACAGTTACGGACAAACCACCTATCTGCCTCTGGGCAGCGAGGAGCATTTTCTGCTGGACAGATTGGAAACACAATCAGGCAGCCTTTCGGATCAGCTTTTTCTTTCCGTCCAGCCCTTAAACCGAAAAGATGCAGTTCAATACCTTTTTAATGAAAAAAGCAATTTTTACAATCGCAACCTGAGCAATACCGACAACTTTAATATTAACCGTGCGATGGCGCTGAGCAATGAATGGATGGAAGGAGTTCCGTCCGCCGCTCTGACCCGCAGGCAGGGTTTGTGGAATACATTCTATACCTATCCTCCCGATTTTATACAAGTTAATAAGCACAACTTTTTTCTTTCTGTTAATCCTGTTCTTTCGGCAGAAGGCGCATATCAAAAAGATAATACCTCCGGGAGCTTCCTGCTGAACAGCACTCAGGGTGTAGCCATGCGTGCCAGGCTGAGCAATGTCCTCGGTCTGAGTTTGAATATCGCTGATAATTATGAGCAACCACCGGCTTATTATGCGGATTATATCGACAAATATCAGTCCATGCCGGGCGCCGCAGCCTACAGGAAAATTGGCGATGGTTATCAATACCTGACCCTGAGCGGGTATGCAGACGTAGGTTTGATTAAAGACCATGTGAATCTGACCCTGGGTTACGACCGGCAGTTCATCGGTGACGGTATGCGTAGCTTATTTATTGCTGATTTTTCGGCGCCGATGCCCTTTGTCCGGATCAATACCAAAATATGGAAGCTGAATTATCAAAATCTGTATATGCTTGCCCAGCCGCAGTTTCCATCGGATCCTGCCCTGCGGGAAGGCCGCTACAAATACCTGACCATGCACCATTTGAGCATGAATATCACCAGATGGCTGAATGTCGGATTGTTTGAATCCGTAACATTTTCCCGGGACGGGCACTTTGAGTTCGGTTATATGAATCCCATCATTTTCTACCGCGCTATTGAGCGGGGAATGGGAAGCCCGGATAAGGTGGCGATCGGCGTCAATGCAAAGGCGCTTGCCTGGAAAACCCTTCAGCTTTACGGCCAGTTTTTGCTGAATGAATTTACCGCAAAAGAATTTTTTGGCAATAAAGGCTATATGCATAATAAATGGGGCGCGCAGCTTGGGTTCAAATATTTCAATGCTTTCAAACTTGATAATCTGGATATCCAGGGCGAGATGAATATCGTGCGGCCTTATACCTACCAGCATTACAGCGAGGCTAATTATTCCAACAACAACCTGCCGATTGCGCATCCGCTGGGCGCAGGATTCCGGGAGTTTTCCGGAAATATACGATACCAGCCGATACCGCGTTTATGGGTCAATGCCCGTGCTATGTTTTATCAGCAAGGTGTCGATACCGGCGGAATCAATTACGGAAACGATATTCTGAAAAACTATAAGAATACGCCTGCACGTTACGGCGTACATATCATCAACGGACTGCCGGCAGAATGTCTCCTGCTCGGCCTCAGCGCTTCGTACGAGATATGGACGGGCTTATGCTTTGACCTGGGAGGAACTTACCGCAACTATCATACGGATGATGTATTCCTGATGCAGGAAAAAACGGCAATGGTTCATGCAGGCTTTCGCCTGAATATCGCCCGGAAAGATTATTGGTCCTTCTGATTCTGAAAATACCCGAAAACGATTTTAGCCTTCACTTTGTCTATGCTGTCGGATAGCTCTTCCAATGTGAGCTTTTTGATATTGCCAACGGAACGGAAAGTCTGCAATAAGGTTTGGGCGGTTTTACTGCCAATGCCGGGAATGCTTTCCAGCTCGTTTTTAAATACGCCTTTACTCCGGGTGTCCCGGTGAAAGGTAATGCCGAAGCGATGCACTTCATCCCTTATGCGGCGGATCAGCAGCATGGAAGGCCCGTTAAACGGAAGCTGTAAGGGGTTTTTATCGCCCGGGAAGAAAATGCTTTCTTCTCTTTTCGCAAGTCCTATAACGGTCATTCTGCCGGTTAATCCTAATTGTTCAATACTGGACATTGCGGCGCTCAACTGACCTTTTCCGCCATCAATGATCACTAAGCGGGGAAGGGGCTTATTTTCTTCCAGCAATCTTTTATACCGGCGAAGCACAATCTCTGACATCGAGGCAAAATCATTAATGCCTTCCACGGTTTTTATGTGAAAATGGCGATAATCCTTTTTGGAAGGACTGCCGTTTTTAAAGCATACCATCGCAGCAACGGGATAGCTTCCCTGGAAGTTGGAATTGTCAAAACATTCAATATGCACCGGCAGTTCGCTGAGCTGTAAATCATCCTGGATTTGCTCCAGCACCTCCATGCGTTGCGCCTCGGTACGGTCTTTGAGCAATAAGCGTTTTTTCTTTTCCTGTTCTTCCTTATGATAAACGGCATTTTTAAAGCTCAGATCCAGCAATGCCTTTTTTTCTCCCGATTTGGGAATAGAAATGGCCAGGTCTTTTTCTTCGGTTTGAATAGCAAAAGGGCTGACTAATTCTTTTGCTGCCGATTGAAATTTCGGGCGCAAAAATGCAATGGCGTAAGCCAGGATATCTGCGGCGGCTTCATCTAATTTTCTTTCGATTGTAATGCTTTTACTGTGCAGGACAAGCCCTTCCGACACAATCAGATAATTGACATGAGCCTCCTGGTCGTCCATGATAATGCTGGCGGCGTCAATATTGCCTAAGCGGGAACTTACTACCGTGGAGCGGCTGTTGTATTGCTGCAGGGCTTCAATCTTATGCTTGATTTGCTGTGCATTTTCAAATTTCAACTCAGCTGCATATTTTTTCATCTCCTCCTTCAGCGCCTGAATGGTTGATGACAGGTTTCCTTTCAACAAATGCCGCACCTGTTGTATGCTTTCGTGATATTCGTCTTCCGTTTGCAGCCCTTCGCAAGGACCTTTGCAATTGCCAAGATGATATTCCAGGCAAACTTTGAATTTACCTTTGCGGATATTTTCCGGGCTGAGGTTAAGTCCGCAGGTCCGCAGGGGAATATTGTCCTTAATTAAGGACAGTAATTCGCGTACACGCCATACACCCGTGAAAGGCCCTATATATTCCGAGCCATCCCGAATGACATTCCGGGTTAGGAATACACGAGGAAAGTTTTCCTTTTTAATCACTACAAAAGGATAGGTTTTATCATCTTTAAGCGTGATATTGAACCGGGGCTTAAAATGCTTGATCAGGGAATTTTCGAGCAAAAACGCATCATGCTCATTGTCTGTTATTACCCATTCCAGCGCATCAATCTGGCTTACCAGCATATCTGTTTTACGGTTGTCGTGCGACCGGGCAAAATAGGAGGTGATACGCTTTTTTAAATTTTTCGCCTTACCGACATAAATGATCCGCTTATTTTTGTCGAAATACTTATAAATTCCCGGAGCATCGGGGAGCGTTGGAGCAACAGATTCCTGAAAATGTTCTTTATTCATTTTAAGTCAAAATGCAAATTGCATTACAACAAAATGCGGACAGACAATTTAATAAAATTTGAAAATACAGGTAAAATATTCCTGATAAACACTAAGCCTCTACAAAGATAGCGTTTAGGTAAGGACAAGTGTGGCTTATTTATCGAAGTTTAACGCGGGGATCGAGACGGCCGTAAAGGACGTCTGTCAACATATTGACCACAACAAAAATAGTTGCCGTGATTAAAACCGCCCCCATTACTACCGGAAAGTCGAATTTGTCCAATGAATCCACGGTAAGCTTTCCAATGCCTTTCCAACTGAAAATATATTCTACAAAAAACGAACCTGCCAGCAATTCCGCCAGCCAGCCGGAGATAGCCGTGACCACGGGATTAAGCGCATTGGGCAATGCATGACGCCAGACAACCTGTCGCTTTTTAAGCCCTTTGGCGTATGCCGTGCGGATATAATCCTGCGAAAGCACATCCAGCAAAGCGCTTCTGGTGAGCTGGGCGATAATCGCCAAAGGCCGGATTCCCAGGGTCAGTGCAGGAAGGATCAGGTGAGAAACAGCCAGCCTCCGGCCTTCCGTGACGTCGTATTCCCAGAGGCTGCCTACCATGCTCAGGCCGGTATATGCGTGGAGCATATATCCGAAAATATAAGCAATCAGTAAGCCTGCAAAAAAGGAAGGCGCCGAGATGCCTGCTACACTGATCAGGATGGAAGTGCTGTCCATCCAGGTGTCTTTTTTCAATGCAGCCAGCACGCCTAAGGCGATGCCTAAGATACTGGCGATGCTGATAGCGGCCAAAGCCAGGATCATCGTGCCCGGAAGGGCATCTGCCAGCACATCCCAGACTAACCGTTTGGTTTGATAGGAGCGCCCCAGGTAGGGCTTTTTTAATACTAAAAGCTGGTCTTTGGAAACCGGGAAAAGGCTGACATAATCATATTTATCCTGTGTTTCCGTATCATTATTTTCCACGCTAACCGGCGACAGGTCTTTCAGGTAAAGCACATAACGAACGCTGACCGGCTTATCTAAGTTTAACGCTTTACGCACATTTTCAATGGAGGCTAAATCGCTGCGCTGACCTAAGGTAAGTCTTGCCGGGTCATCAGGTAACACATTGAATAACAGGAATACCAAGGTGACAATTCCCCAGAGTACCAGCAGCGCATAACCGCCTTTTTTCAAAAAATATCGAAGCGACATCAGGCACGAAATTACAGAAACAGGCCAACTCTTTCGGGGGGAGTGCAATAATAATTAAGGCGTACGCCTGATTGTTATTTTATACAATGGTGTCATACCTGATTAAATATGAAAGGAGATTAGCAGCGATGAAAGTTATCGTATCCCAAATTGTCGCATTACAATGACGTCAATTCGTTTGCAATGAGGTCAATACGCTACTATACTTTGCAAGAAGCACTCCGCTCTTCGGAATTTGTAATTCCGAAGTACAGATAAAAAGGATTTTCAATCCCTGCGGTAAAAGCAGATTCCAAAGGTGCTTTATCGGTAGTTCCGGGCGTGCTTTGCTAACCCAAACAGCGCAATTCTGCCGTACTGACCACCGCATAAACGCGATAATCCGGAATGTATCAAAGGCGCAGGACGGGTGCATCCCAAATTGTCTCCCCGGAGCAATCTCCCGAATGTAAAAGGTATCGT
>CAZUSO010000021.1:0-47570 GCA_964622775.1 uncultured Taibaiella sp.
GCTGATAATGATTCTAATTCCATAATTAAGCACATTTTGCTGTTCTAGCATAAGGTAACAAATTTAAAAAATATTACCCTAAGTATGATTATAAATGATGCTTACTTTTTAGATTTTCTCCAATCCCAGGGTGCTGTTGGATTGGGTTCACTCCAAATTCCGATTTTATTGTTTCTTGCTTCGGTTTCTAATTGGGCATATTCTTCATTGTCAGAATATTTTTTGAAATGCCAGGCTAAACCATTTTTGACCAATTCTTTATTCAGATTTCTTCCGTCTTCCAAAATTACTTCTGCAATCAGTCGTTTGTTACGGTCGTATTTGTTTTTATCGTTGTAAACAAGCGTTACATAAGTTCCAAAGCACAAATCAGAAACAAACTGTTTGGCTTTGTTTCCAAAAGGCTGTTTCTTTTCGGGACAGTCAATGTGAGCGAAACGTACAACTTGCTCTTTTCCATCAATCAACAATACAAAAGTATCTCCATCTTTAATGCCGATTACTTTGTAGCCAACTTTCTTTTCAGCTACGGAAGTTTCTGTTGCAAAAACAGTTTGATGTCTGTTATATTCTTTGCTTTCGGGATGGTTGCAGCCGATTATGGCGAAAGTAAAGAAAAAAAGGAATTTGTAAATCTGAACCATTTAATAAACCTTATTTACATACTCCACAACTGCCACCATCTTTAGAACAATGTTTACAGTATTTACAATTTTTACAAGCACTACAAGATTTACTGCCTGTACAAGTCGCTTCTCCGTCCTTATGGCAAGACTGTGCTAAAAGCTGATTTTCATTGCTACTTGTCTGACAAGAAAATGCTAATATTAAAAAAGAAAGAAAAATGGTTAAATGTAAAAGTGTATTATATCTCATAATGTGTAAATTTCCGTAAAAAAATGTACTAATATATTCGTTTTAGCGAGTGCTTTTTGATTTGGCAATTGAAATCAAAAGACCAATCCCAACATCAATACCTTGTTGTTCTTATATAAAATGTTGAACCATAGCTACCGTGTAAACTCTCTGTACCTGCATAGTTTGCACCACAAGCAGAAGCCGCAATTTTGTAACTTCCGCTTGATAAATAAACTGTCCTTGTACCACCTGATGGGATTTCTATCATTTTTGCTTCAACTCCGCTATAACGGACTGTCAGATTACAACCTGTATTATTTGTGATTTCCACTGATGAATTTGAAGAATAGCTACTGCTATAACTATTGAAAGAGGGCATTTGTCCTGTTTCTCTGTCGCCTAATATTTCATCAACTTCCAAGCGAATGATTTTTTCTTTGATAGAGCTTTTGTTCGGTGGTCGGGGTAATCTTCTAAAAATCTTTTCCAGGCATACGAAGAATTACTATTTACAGCATCATCATAAGCCTTTTGCATATTCAGTTTTTTGAGTTCATTCTTTCTTGAAATTGCGTTGCTGATGTACTTTCCTTTTGGATATTGCGATATATAATCTTCCGTGTTGCTAATATCTTCCGAAATAAAAGCATTTTGCCAAAGTTCTTCTTCATCTATATTGGCAAGATATTTTTTTGCTTCAATAGATTGAGGCATATCAGGGTGTTTTTCTACAAGTATTTGAAATTTTTGTCTTGCCTGTGAAAAGTCTTTTGCCTGATAAAACTTTTTTCCGTCAGAAAGTAAATTAGGTGCTCCGAATTTAATTTCTTCGAGTTCATTCTTTAAATTTTGATTTTCGACAGCAAGTGTATTTTTCTCATCAACTATTCTTTGATGTTCACTTTCAGAAACACAAGAGGATAGAAGTAGCGTAAAAGCAAAGTATGCAAATATCTTTTTCATAATTAACGGTAATAAGTTCAGTTTATAGAAAAAAACTCAAAAACTAATTTTTAAAATATTCTTCAATTCTTTTCTTTGTTAAGTCATTTGCTTGTTCTCTTTGAATGAATGAAATTTTGTGTGCATTCATTCGCTCAAACCAATCTTCCCAATATGCTTTCAAGATTTCAAAATCTTTTGTTTTTCCTGTCCGTCTTTCATTTACTTCGCAAATCAAAATATCTGTATTTGACAAATCAATTGGTGCTTTAGGAATATTCAAACCAAGCGAAGTGATAACATCTTTTGTGTTACCGATTGCAACAGATTTATACAATTGCGGTATTAGCTTTGTGTCAGCGGGTCGGTTTTCTGCTTCTAAATAGCCGTCTGTAATTATGATAACCTTATTGATGTAGTTGTCAAACAAGGTTGGCTTTTTAATGTGGTTTATCAAATATCTTCTGAAATAGAAAACATAGTCTGCTCCTAATGGTTTTTGTTTTGCTGACTGATACATTCCAGTAATTGCCTTTTGAAACTGTTCAGTTTTATCATCTGTAAAATACAAACGATTGCTTTTCCCTTTGTGTTCTGAAAGGTCAAATTGCAATTGATTGGCTATTACACCAAACTGCCCTTTTGCTTGGTCAATGTCTGTAACATCAACTATTAGTCTGTCTTTGGTATCTTGCTTTAATTTTGAATAATCAACAAATGAATGCCAAACAGTATTTAAAACAAATATATCGTTGCTGATTTGATTTGGGTTGTTGATTGTGTCAATAATACGCCTTGATAAATCAGGAATGATAATGACGTTTATACTTGTTTTAGCTGTTGGCAACCATTGCAAACAGTTTTTTAGCTCATCGTCATTTAGGCTGAAAGAACTTAGTTTATTTCTAACTGCGTTTTGAAATTCAGTTGCCACAATCTTGTTGCCGTTTTCGTCATTTTCTAAAAGTTCAAACTTATATCGTTCAAATACCGATTTTACATCATTCACATTGCTACAAGCCTGAATTTGGTCAATGGCTTTGCTTTGCAAAGATGGTCTTGTGATGAAGTAGATAAAAACTCCAAAAAATATCAGAAACCCTAAAAGCAAGTAAATGGGTTTTCTGTCTTTCTTTTTATGCTTTTTACGTTGAGTTGATTCCATTCTTAGCTTTCAGTTTTAAGGCTTTCTATTTTTTTGTTTAACCAAGCACTTTGATTTTTTATTGAGTTTTCAATAAGCTCGGTAGCTTTGGATTGTGAAAAGTTGCCGTGAGTGTAATTTTGCCAACCGCCCATAATTTTGCCAACCGCCCATAAATTCGCCAACAGAACCTTTCAGGGAAGAAACATTTATTGGAATTACACCGTTTTCATATCCGGTAATGTCTTTCTGTTTTTCTTCAACTTTGTTATCAATGGTTACAATGTCGCTTTTCAATTTGTGGATTTTAGCGATAATGTCTGAAAGTTCTTTTCGTTTTTCGGCAATCCTGTTGTTCACATTCTCAATCATTAGTTTGACTTTTTCGCTTTCGGTTTTTAAGTATGAATGACTTAAAACATAGTGAAGCAAGAACCCCCAAATTACATACACAACAAAACCAAGAACAAGGACAAGATAAAAATTGATGTCCGAGAAAATCATATTGAATTTCCAAAGTTCATCAGTCCGTCCTGCGTTAAAATCATTGGTATGAACGCCTTCTGAAATTTTATATCCGATAAAAGCATCCGCAATAAATGTAATAACAAGAAGCACCAAAATTGTAACTATGGCAGAAGCTTTGTTTTTACCTGCTTTTATTTTCTCTAAAGCATCGTGTATCAAGAAGCCAAGCCCCAAAAAGATTACAGGAAATAAAATAATAAGAGCAATAACGCCACCACCTTTGTTAGTTGCATCTGCAAATACATTTGGATTTATGAAGCCAAGGCTTCCGGGCTTAATGCCGTAAAATGCTGAATAACCTGATGAAGAATAGAACACAAATAAATAAAGTGTAAGAAGCAAAGTAATAAATGCTCCTATTACAAACGGTGTAGTGTTGCCCGTTTCTCCGTCTCCGTTTCTGATGTCAATTTTTTCAAGTTCAAGTTCTTCAATTTCTTTTTCCTTGTCTTCTTTGTTACGTTTGTTAGCGTTTATGTCGGCAATAGCTTCCTGCTTCTTTGCTTTTTCCTGTTGAACTTCCGCTTTCAGTTTTGCAATTCTGTCTTTCAGTCCTTGCTCGTCTAACTTTTGGTCTTCCAAAAACTTGTCGTAAACAATTTCAAGGTAGCCGTCAACGGCTTCTGGTTTTGATTGAGATTTTTGTGCTGAACGAAAACCCAGTTGAGTGTAGGTGACTTTTTCGTTGTCGGTGGTCTGTTCGTTTGTTAATTGCTCTGCCATATTATACTCGGTTACTTTTTTATATTGATGTCTATATAAAAAAACAGCGTAGGCTAATTCCCATTGCTCGTATCTGAGGTCCGACCAAGAACCCGAAGCACAAAGCAAAAAGGAACGCCCACGCTTTACCGCAGGCGTTTCCACTTTTACTTTCCTGTGCTTCTTTGAAATTTGGTCGGTTTCAGATACAGGAAATTTTTAAAGCGAAACGCTATATTTTATATGTCTTTAAATCTCTTTTTTAGTTCATTAATTCGTTTTAAATTTTTGCAAAGATATGAATTTTAGTATTTATTTCACAATCCATTTATTTGAAGTGTTGGTAAAAATCGGCTTTTCCCGCATTTTTGAAAGCATTAGTTGCAGGAAAAGCAAATAGGGGAGACTTGCCACTTTGATTCTTTAAATTTATTATTGAAAATCTTATTTTATGATAGTAACTTCATCTGCTCTAAAACTATAAATGTAAATCTTATCAAACTCACTTGAAATAACAGAGAAGTCCATAAAATCCGTTCTTGTTGAAGAGGCTTTAGTTCCAAAATCGGAAACCAATAAAAGCCAGTTTTCTTTGTATTCTTTTCTGTATTTTTTGATGTTGTTTTCTTTCTTTTTAATAATGCCTTTCAGCCAGTCCATATCAATCCAATCAACCCTGTAAGCCCCGAAATGTTGCCAATGACTAAAATCTCGTGTATTGGTTATAGAAAATGATTCAATAAACTTAGACTTATTATGCCTGCTTCTTCTTGACGAAATATTGAATTCATAATCTTTGTTATTTAAATAGATGATTTCAACTAATTTAAAAATTTCCTCAACATAAGATTCTTTTGCTGATTGTCCTCTTTCTAATTTTATATTTCTAAATGTAAATAGTGAATAAAGTTTGTTTTTAGGGTATTTCTCATTAAACTTCTTCTTCGCTTCTTCTATTATTTTCTCGCTGTACTTTTCCTTTTCTTGCAAAGATGGCTTAATAAGCCTTGAATGTTCAATTGAAATTAATTGTTTGTCAATATTGACTTCAAAATCGGGCGTTTCGCTATTCTCAACTGAATAAACTCTAAGTTTTAAATTTTCGTTTGATATGAATTTGATTAACTGGTCTCGTTCTAATTCCTTTTTTATATCCATTTTAAATGTGATGTTCATTCAAGTTATTAGTTAAGTTTAGGCACATATATATTTGCATCTCCGTTCTTTAACCTGTTGAAATAATATGGCTCTTCAATTTTTTCAGTATTTGTAAGCATTGCTGTAACCACTCCTGCCAACCCCAAAATAAGGGGTAAACTGTATTTGTGATATCTTATAATTACAAAAAGCAATAAAGCACCCCCAATGACAATTCCTAATTTTTGTTCGTTAGATAATTTAACATTCGCAACTTGCTGGAGCTTATTATTTAGATTTTCTTGTTGAATTTTCTTTTTACTCTCATCAAAATTTACAGGTGCAATCAAGCCATTGTATATTCCAATAAAAATTTCATCACTCGAAAAGTCATTGCCTACAATCAATGCTCTTGGGAGTATTAGCTTTTTATCATTGATAGTATGAGCACCAAGGCTTTCTTTTACATCTTGATTAGATGTGTCTGTCTGAAATTCAAAGTTTTTAAGAGCCTGACTTACATCACTTCCTTTGGTAGGGTGTGTATGGAATTGTACAGGAAGATATTGGTTATCAAAAATATTCTTCATTATTTCAACATATTCGTTCTTGTCAAATGAATAAGCGTTGGATTTATTCCGATTATCAGTTCGTGGCTTATCTTCAATAGCATTTCTAATGAATGATACATTTTCAACTAAAAATTCGAAATTATCATTTATAAGATTCGGCTTAGCCCAAAGTATTCCACCAATTTCTTCATCTGATTTATAGTTCTTTTTTAGCTCTAAAATAATCTTCGAGCTAATCCTGAATTTACAAGGTGTGTTCAAGTGGTAAACCGTTTCGTTGTCGTTTGAGCTTTCTACAATTATTTTTGACGAAATCAAATTATCTATAAAATTGTTTTCTGACATAATTATGTGTAATCGCTTTTAATTTTTCCAAAGTTAGAACTTTTTCGGACTTTTTTGAAAACCAACATCAAATGATGGGTGGTGGGTGGGGACGTGGCTGGGCAAAAAATTGGCTCTTTTGGTTTTTGAAGGGTTGGCTTTTGTGTGTGAGCAAAACCAAATGTGCCAATTGCGGGTGGCAAAAATTATTTTCAAAATGTGCGTGGGCAGAAAAGGAATAAATTTTAAAGACATAAACAAATCCATAGCTGCATTGGTGCAGTAAAATTTTCCTGCGTAAGTTTTCTATTAACCGCAGGAAATTTTACCAGCCAAATGCAGCTATACCAACGGCTATTATTTACCCGCAGGGCAAGCGTAGTGTAACGGAGCGCAGACATAATATTAATTATAGCTGACAAACGGCTTAGTGAACCCCCGCAGTGATTGCCCGTTTTGTCCTATAATTTATATTATGTTAAATAAAAAAAATTAAATCCAGATCTATTCTTCAAATACTGTACAATAATCCGACATATTGTATAAACATTCCACACCAACAATAAAAACGGATTAATCATAATTAACTGATGGTAATCACGTTGTGAAAAAATCATTTTCCGGCACAGTTTTTCGAACACTATCAGTATTGTTTATTTAATAAAAAATTCGAACAAAATGAAAAAGATGCTGTTTTCAATGATGCTGCTGGCGGTTGTTACGTCAGGCATTACCTTTACCGCTCAACAAGCTATGGCGCAAACGGAAACCGTTACCGACCAGATGAAGGAAACGCCGGTGAAACCTGAAGAATTACCCGATGCTGTAAAGCAGACGTTGTCAGGCGATGCGTATGCCGGCTGGACTATTGCTGCTGCTTATTTAGTTCAGGATGGTACCAACGAATATTACCGCATTGAGCTTACCAAAGATCAGGAAACTCTGGAAGTGAAGCTTGATAAGGATGGTCAGCCTGCAAGCTAATTCTTAGTGTTTTCTTATAATTAATAAAAGGCCGGTAAAACCCCGGCCTTTTATTAATTTTGGAACAATAAAACCGGCAGGTATAAATATTATGGAAAAAATTCTTGTAGTGGATGATGATGTGACTTTTTCTAAAATCATTACAGGCTATCTCAAAAAGAATGGATACGCGACGGATAGCTGTCATAATATCAAAGATGCCACCGCTTTACTGGAGGAACGGCAATATGCCCTGCTGCTGCTGGATTACCGCCTTCCGGATGGTACCGGACTGGATGTGATGGCGGCGGCAAAAAAGGCTGGTCATAATACTATGGCTATCATCATGACCAGCTTCAATGATGTGCGCACTGCAGTAAGTGCCATGCGCTCCGGGGCTTTTGACTATATTACCAAGCCGGTGAATCAGGAAGAGCTGCTGATGCTTGTGGAAGAAGTCATTCATCATCGTAACCCTCGGGATGCTTCCGTCCCGGCTTCGTTTTCGTCTTTCGTGGAAGGTATCAGCCCGGAATCTCAAAAGCTCCGGCACCAGATACAACTGATCGCCCCTACTGACATGTCTGTCATAATTTACGGAGAGAGCGGCACCGGGAAGGAATACGTTGCGCGCCAGATACATAATCAAAGCAGGCGCTCGGGCAAACCTTTTATAGCAGTAGATTGCGGTACGCTTTCCGCGGAACTGGCGGCCAGCGAACTGTTCGGACATACCAAAGGCGCCTTTACCGGCGCTTTGCATAACAAGACCGGAAAATTTGAGGAAGCCAACAGCGGTACTTTATTCCTGGATGAAATTGGCAATCTGGGCTATGATATTCAGGTAAAATTGCTGCGGGCGCTACAGGAAAAAATCGTAATGCCTGTTGGTAGCAACCGGGAAATAAAATTTGATGCACGCATCATTGTGGCTACCAATGAAGATATTAAAACCGGTACAAACAGCGGAAAATTTCGGGAAGATTTGTACCACCGGCTGAACGAATTTCAAATCAATGTACCGCCGCTGCGACAAAGGGAAGCAGATTTGCCTTTATTTGTGGATCATTTTATTGAAGAATCGAACCGTACATTAAACAGATCGGTAAGCAATATTGCTCCCGGAGTGATGGAAATATTCGAACAATATGACTGGCCGGGCAATATCCGCGAGCTGAAAAACATTATTAAACGGTTAGTATTATTAGCTACAGGAACAACTGCCTTTAAAGAAGATCTTCCTGATGATATGCTCCTGGCTATACAGCATCCGCCTGTCGATCCGGGAGCTGATTTAAAGTTGTGGCAGGAGCAAAAAGAAAGAGAACTGATTGAAAAAACATTGATCAATGTAAAATATAATAAGCAAAAGGCAGCCCAATTGCTAAACATCAACAGAAGTACACTCTATGCTAAGATGAATAAATACAAAATCAACGGTTGATGGAATAAGGCGTGCTACTCAGATTGCTGATGAATGTTTTGATTGCTATGATTGCCTGCCCAATCCGCTCCGTATCAATAATCGCATTGCGCTGTAATGAAATCTCCAATTCACGAAACATCCTGCCTGTCTTCTTCTCCCCGATCTGAGCCGTTCTTCCGGCAATACGGTGCAGGAGCATTACCGTATCATGAATATGGTTTTCTTCAATGGCAGATTGCAGCAGAGCGATATCCGAAGCCGTTTCCATAATGTAATGTCGTAAAATTATTGCCTCTTCATCTTCAAATGCTGATACCGTTGCTGATAATGTATCGTCAAAAATCTTCTTGTCAGCAGCCGGATCCACATCATAAGCAGCCTTTGTATGATGTTGAAGCAAAGATAACAGGTCTTTTTGCAGGAACGGCTTTAGCAAAATTCCGTCGAATCCGTGAGCCAGTATTTCCCGTTGTTCAGCTGGCAGAGCCTGGGCAGTCAATGCAATGACAGCAATTTGAGCGGCATATCGTTTTTGGACGGCTTCAATGAGCTGAAAGCCGTTCATATCAGGCATCCGGATGTCCATCAGGATTACTGAAGGCACTTCAGAAGATCCCATTTCAAGTAAGGATGCTGCCGTATAAAAACAACGGTAGGATATATTATTTTGCTCGAAAATAATGCGGCAAAGCTGCACGATAAAGCGATCGTCATCCACCAGCCAAATGGTGCCTTCGGGAGGAGTGAATGCCCGGAGATCCTTTTCGGCAATAACAGGCGTTGTTGCTTTCTCATAGGTTATCCGGAATGTAAAGCTGGAACCTTCGCCGGGCCGGCTCTCCAAAGAAATGCTGCCCCCCTGCCCCTCTACCAGCGCTTTTACAATACTGAGCCCCAAGCCTGTTCCTTTATATCGCTGTTCCGCAGGCAGATTTACCTGCTCAAACTGATTAAAGATGGTTTCCTGCATTTCATAAGGAATACCCGGGCCGGTATCAGAAACGGAAAAAATATACTGTGCTTTATCGCCTGAAGGACACTGTGTCACTTTTATTTCCACGCTCCCCGAACGGGTAAATTTCACGGCATTACCCGCAAGGTTCAGTAATACCTGTTTCAGCCGGAAAGCGTCTCCGGTCAGCAATTCATCTTTTGGCAGCGTATCATGGCTGGATAATAACTGAATGCCTTTCCGGTCTGCCTGGTGCTTTAAAATAGCGATGACCTCAGCTACCACTTCTGCTATATGGAATACCTGTTTTTCAAAAGTAAAGCTGCCCGAAATAATCTTATTATAGTCTAATATTTCGTTGATAACCTGTAACAGGTGTCTGGAAGCGTCCTGAATTATTTTGACATGGGTCATGTCGGGTTTAGTGTCAAGCTCCATCTGTTCCGAATATCCGATGACAGCCTGTAAAGGAGTTCTTATTTCATGGCTCATATTGGACAAAAACCTTTTCCAGGAAAGGCTCTGGCGCTCTGCATCTTTTCGCGCCTGCTCCAGCAATTGTCGATATTTATTGCTTTTTGTGACATCGGTCAGCATCAAAAACATAATAATTACCGCAAAGAAAAAGAAAGAGGCAATGATGACAAATACGCGGTTCATGCTGCCGTCAATATTTTTTTCGGCATTATTCCGGGTTAATCCTGTCTGACGCGTAATGTCTTTTTCAATTTCCGAAAGCAGATCCGTGATCTTGTTGTGAAATGAATTTTCAAACTGGTTCAGCGCAATTTCTTTGTTTAAAAAATTTTTCCTTCTCAGGGTTTGTTCTTTACCGATCGCATCAATGATTTTTTGTGCTTCCTCCTTAATGCTATTTTGACGGGTTTGAATTACTATCGTGTCAATTTTAGTTTCTATCACTTTTTGATTTATGGTTTTACTGATTTCAGGAGCTTCCTTATTTTGAGCTTTAAACAGTTTTTGCCATAGTCCCTTTTTCGAAACGGACTCTTTAGGGGTCGTTATCGTATCTATTTTTATTGTGCTTTCACTTGCTTCGTTGGAATAAATCTGACTGTCCACCTGCGGGTGATCCGTTGAGATAAGGGAATCCAGCGTGGCTGCCTGCTGTAATACGGTATTGTTCTTTCTTATCTTTCTCCGAAAACCAATGTATTCCACCAGGAGCTTTTCCCTGGTATCGAAGAGCTGTGTCAGGGAATCAATCAGGGCTATCTGGTAGGCATTCCCGGCACAAAGGCTTCTTAAAGAATCGGAATATTGTCTTAACCTGGGAGATTGAACGGTAAAGGTATCTAAGGAGCTATCCGTTGTTACCATATTCCGGAAAGATTTATCGAGTTCATTGACCTCAAAAAAGACATTATTGACAATGATCAGCTTTTTGTTAGTGTAAGCAAGATCTTTTACAGAATCCTGAATTTCCCGGAATGCATATTTGTTTACAAAATAAGAACCGATCAAAGCGGCCAGACATAGCAGAAAGGCAGCAATGATTTTTCCTTTAATTGAAGTCTTATATTTCGCATTCATCAATGGATATTCCGGATCTTTTTGCCATGAATATAATATGGAATAAGCATTTTCATACAGAAAAGATAGTTAAAGTTAATAATAACAGACTTAGCCGGCAAGAGACAATACGTATTTTAAGACACTATTTGCTCCTGTCGGTTCACCAATTATCTGGGTACGCAAAAACATGAGTTCCTGAAGAAACCGGTCAAATAAGTTTCCCTACTTGATGAACGCACGGGCATTCGGTGTGCCCTGAACAATTCGGATGAAAATATCATTTAAAGAAGGTAAAATCTCTTCAAAAGATAAAATGGTATTGCCGCGTTGAATAAAAAAGCTCAAAATGTCATTTGAGTTGACATTTTCATCCAACTGAAACACTATGGCATTGCCCTTTTCCTGAAGCACCCGGATATTAGCCGGAAAATCTCCGGTAGGCGGCCGGGATAATTCCATCCGGAAAATATGTTCTTTAAAGTCCTGCTTAACCTGCTTTACCGGGCCGTTCAACACATTTCTGCCCAGATTCATCAGCATAATTTCATCGCAGATTTCTTCTACCTGTTCCATCCTGTGTGTACTGAAAATAACAGTGGTACCTTCTTTCGCCAAACGGAAAATTTCATCTTTCAACACATCGGCATTTACAGGATCCAGCCCGCTGAACGGCTCATCCAATATCAGTAATTTCGGTTCATGAATAACAGTTGTTACAAATTGCAGCTTCTGGCTCATCCCTTTACTCAGATCCTCCACTTTTTTATTCCACCAGGATTCCATATTCAGGCGCACAAACCATTCCCTGGTTTTCCCTTCAGCCTCTGCCCTGCCCAACCCCTTCAGTTGCGCCAGGTATAAAGCCTGCTCGCCAATCTTCATTTTTTTATACAGCCCGCGTTCCTCCGGCATATAGCCCATCTCAATAGTATGTATTTTAGGATTAAAAGGCTGATCATTGAAGAAAATATTACCACCATCCGGATAGAAAATACCGGTGATCATCCTTAACAGGGTACTTTTTCCGGCACCGTTTGGCCCTAATAATCCGAAGATGCTGCCTTGCCTGATGTCAAAGCTGACATCATCTACAGCAAGCTGCGTTGCATATTGTTTAGTGATGTGCTGAACAGATAATACCATTTGTGATGAAATGAATTTTATGAATTGCTAATGTGGTTTTATGATGCCATGCAGAATAAATAATCCTGCGCTAATGGGTTTGCAACTTACGGATATTTTCGCTTACAAAATCAATGGACACCTGAAGTGCAGCTTCCGGCACTAATCCCGGCGCTTTTTCCGGCCATTCAATAAAGCAATATCCATCCTGCGGGTTCAGTATATCTTCAATTCCGGCCTGAATGGCTTCTTCCTCATCCCGCAGCCGGTACCAGTCCGTATGATAAATAATTTTCAGCCGGCCATCTTCCATAAATGCATATTGATTGATGAGTGCAAAAGTAGGACTACTGGTCTTTTCCCGAACACCAATTCTTTTACACAATGCGCTGATAAATGTGGTTTTTCCGGCGCCAAGGCTTCCACTAAATGTAATTACGGAATAATGACGCGCCAGCTTCCAAAACGCTGCGACCGTATTATCAAGGTCGGATAAATCGTAGATTATTTGCATAGCGAATGTCAAAAGTAAAAAATCAAATTCAATATTGGTGTTAGCTTTGGCTATTGGTGCACCCTACCGTGATCTCAATTTTCAATTCTCAATTAACCTTGCTGCATTATTAAAATATTATACTTTTGCAATCCATTTATTTTACAGGCCAATGACCCCGGAAGATTTTTTCGAATTGTTTTTAGAAGAACTGAAAGTGAATCAGGAGATGAATCATTACTACAAATTCCGGAGTGATGAAAAATCTTTTCATTTCCGAAAAAACTATTTCCTGGAGCGACTTCGTTATATCTACAAACACATCAATGATCCTGCCCGTAGCGTATTCGACTGTGGTTGCGGATACGGTACTACCTGCTTTTTTCTGGCGATGAACGGTATCGCTACCTATGGCGAAACGCTGGAATTTTATTATGAACAGATCAGGAAACGGGCGCTGTACTGGCAGCAGTTTGGCGATATAAGCCTGTTTCAATACGGTTATGAAAACTTTTTTGATAAAAAGATTATACCGGCTCAATACGATACGATTATCGTACAAGATACCCTGCATCATCTGGAACCAATTCATGATGCCCTGCAACGCCTGAATATCTTATTGAAAAAGGATGGTAAAATGGTGGTTATTGAAGAAAACGGAAGCAATATCATTCAAAGCCTGAAGCTCTACCGGCAACGCGGCAATAATCGCATCATCAATATTTGGGATGAAAAACTGCAAAAGGAGATAACCATTGGAAATGAAAATATCCGCAGCCTGAAACACTGGAGCCGGCTGATGCAGGCAAACGGATTTCGTGTTGAGCCGGATTCCATACAATACATTCGTTATTTCCTGCCCTTCCGCTATAACGGACAAAACCAGGATATGCTGTTACGAAAAGAACGCAGCATTGCGGCGCGTTCGAAATGGAAAAAGGAATACTTATTCTTCGGTATCAATTTTATTGCCGGGAAAAAATGACACAAGGTCTATACAAAAATAGCCTCGGAAGAGTTTTCCTTCTTCTTCAGCATATATTCCCTGGCTGTCCTGATGAAAGCAACGAATAACGGATGCGGATTTTCTACCGTACTCTTGTATTCGGGGTGAAACTGTGTCCCGATAAAAAAAGGATGATCTTTCAGTTCGATGATTTCCACCAAACCGGTTTCCGGATTCGTCCCTACCGGCAGCATGCCAGCCTTTTCAAAATCTTGCAGATAATCGTTATTGAATTCATAGCGGTGCCGGTGGCGTTCCCGGATATGAGTTTGGTTATAAATGGCTGCGAGCCTGGAGTTTGCCTGTAATTCACAGTTGTAAGCGCCCAAACGCATAGTGCCGCCTTTGTGCGTAACGTCCTTTTGTTCATCCATCAGATGAATAACCGGGTGTGCTGCTGCGGCATCCATCTCGGTGGAATGCGCGCCTGCGTACCCCAGCATGTTCCGGGCAAATTCAATGACCGCACACTGCATACCCAGGCAAATACCAAAAAACGGCAGCTTATGCTCCCGTGCAAAACGAATCGCTTCAATCTTTCCTTCTATACCACGGCTGCCAAAGCCCGGAGCAACCAGCACCGCGTCCAGGTTTTTCATTTTTTCCCGGACATTTTCAGGAGTTAGATATTCCGAGTGGATATTTCTTACTTCTACTTTACATTCATTCATGGCGCCAGCATGAATCAGGGATTCAAGAATGGATTTATACGCATCCTGAAGCTCTACATATTTCCCGATTAAGCCAATAATAACTTTTGATTTCGGGTACCGCAATTTATTTAAAAATTCTTTCCAGCGATTCAAATCCGGTTCGTGACCTAAAGGCAAATCCATTAATTTTAAAGCAATCGTATCTAAAGCCTCCTGCTGCATTTCCACGGGAACACTATAAATGCTGTCGGCATCTCTTGCTTCAATAACGGCCTCTACCTTCACATTACAAAAGAGCGCAATCTTCTTTTTTAAATCGTTGTAAAGCGGCTCTTCGGTACGACAAACAATGATATCCGGGTTTACGCCATTTTCGCTTAGCATCTTCACGCTATGCTGTGTAGGCTTTGTTTTCAGCTCCTTTGCCGCCTTCAGGTAAGGGATGAGGGTCAGGTGAATGACTAAGCAGTTTTCATCACCCAATTCCCATTTCAACTGACGAACGGCTTCGATATACGGCAGGGATTCAATATCGCCGACCGTACCGCCCAATTCGGTAATGACAATATCAAAATCATTATTATTGCCTAATAACAAAATACGACGTTTTATCTCATCGGTGATATGAGGGATGACCTGAACTGTTTTCCCCAGGTAAGCGCCTTCTCGTTCTTTATTAATCACATACTGGTAAATCCTTCCTGTGGTTACATTATTAGCCTGGGAAGTAGGCGTATTGAGGAATCGTTCGTAATGGCCCAGATCCAGATCCGTTTCCGCCCCGTCATCCGTCACATAACATTCGCCATGTTCATAAGGGTTCAAAGTGCCGGGATCGACATTAATATAAGGGTCAAATTTTTGAATGGTGGTTCTGTATCCGCGAGCCTGAAGCAGTTTGGCCAACGAAGCCGCAATAATACCTTTACCCAAAGAAGAAGTAACGCCGCCGGTTACAAAAATGTATTTTGTCATAGTTATTTATTTTGCGACCGGTACGGTTGAAACAGAAAGGTACCTTAACGTAAAGCGGTCATGCAAAGATAAAAAAGATTCTGGTCTTAAGAAAATTGAATCGGCATCAAAGTGGGAATACTGATTGCACCTTCAACCTCCCTCAATCTTGGATCCTCTCTGCCAATCTCCTCAATCCCTTTTAAATTTGTAGTAATTTCGCGGCTTTGATATTATTGATAATATAAGAAGTAAATGCTTTTAGCTTTAAATAATGTTTCCTTTTCATTTGGCGCCCGGCAAATGCTGGAAAATGCCAGTTGGCAAATCGGGAATAATGAAAGAATTGGCCTAATCGGTCCGAATGGTGTTGGAAAGTCCACCCTGCTGCGCCTGATCATGGGAGAATACACACCGGATGCCGGTTCCGTCAATAAAGCCAATGATACGACCATCGGGTTTTTCAACCAGGATCTCCTCAGCTTTTCGAGCCGCGACAGCATTCAGCAAGTGGTCATGACGGCTTTTGAACAAGCCGCTTTCCTCGAAAAAAAATTAGAGAGCTTGTCGGGACAAATAGAACAACAGCCTGAAGATGAAGATTTATTGCACCAATACAGCGAAACCCTGCACCGGTTTGAACTGGCAGGAGGCTACGAAATGGAACACCGTGCAGCAGAAGTGCTGGAAGGTCTGGGCTTTGTTACTGCCGACCTGAAACGACCTTATGACGAATTTAGCGGAGGCTGGCGCATGCGGGTATTATTAGCTAAGCTCATGCTCCAACAGCCCGACATCCTGATGCTGGATGAACCGACCAACCATCTGGACCTTCCCTCTATTGAATGGCTGGAACGCTATCTGCAAAGCTATCCCGGAACGGTCATTATCGTTTCGCACGATAGGTTTTTCTTAGACCGGATGGTCACGCGAATCATGGAAGTATTTCAGCAACAGCTCATTTCCTATAGCGGCAATTATTCCTTTTATGAAAGTGAAAAGGCAATGCGGATGGAGTTTCTGGAACGGGAATACGAAAATCAGCAAAAATACATCCGGCAGCAGGAACGCTTTGTGGAACGCTTTCGGGCTAAGGCTTCCAAAGCCGCCCAGGCGCAAAGCGCTTTAAAGAAATTAGAAAAAATAGAACGCATTGAACTGCCTGACGCCGATGCACCCCGGATGAATATCAGCTTCAGCGTTGACCTTCAACCCGGCAGGATTATCTGCGACCTGAAGGATATCTCGAAGGCTTACGGACAAAACCGTATCTTACAGTATGCCCGTGCCGAAATTATGCGGGGCGATAAAATAGCCTTAGTGGGCGCCAACGGAAAGGGAAAATCAACCCTGCTGAGAATCATAGCCGGAGTGGAGCCGTTTGAAGGAACCCGTAGCGGATGGCATAATGTAAAAGAAAGTTTTTACGCCCAGCATCAACTGGAATCTCTGGATATGGAAAACACCATTCTGGATGAGCTGAAAACCTGCGGAAGCGGAAAAACCGAATTGGAGCTGCGTCAGTTATTGGGTTGCTTTTTATTCAGCGGAGATGATGTCTTTAAGAAAATCCGTATTCTTTCGGGTGGGGAAAAAGCAAGAGTCGCTCTGGCTAAGGTTATTGCGGGAAAAGCCAATTTCCTGCTATTGGACGAACCGACCAACCATCTTGACATACAATCAGTAGAGCTGCTGATCGAAGCATTAAACAAATACGCCGGCTCCTATATTCTGGTATCACACGACCGTTATTTTGTAAGCCGCAGTGCAAATAAATACTGGGAAATCGATGATGGAAAGGTTCTGGAATTTAACGGCACTTACGAAGAATGGCATGAATGGAGCGAAAAAAGACAATCAACAGCCGCAAAGCCTGCTGCAAAGAAAGCGGAGAAAAAGCCGCTCCCCCAACCTGCCGCTGATTCAAAAAATGATGCTGCACAAAAAAATAAGCAGTATCAAAAGCAACAAAAAATATTTGAAAAAACCGGCCAGGAATTAGAAGCTGCGGAAATACAAAAAGCAAAGCTGGAGCAAGTGCTGGCTGATCCGGGAATTTACAGCAACAAAGAAAAATTTCTGGAAGCAGAAAGCCAATATAACAACCAGATAGAAAAGCTTAAAGCGCTGCAATCTGCATACAATGCTGCGTTTGAACGTCTGTTGGAATTAGAAGGATGATATACGCTACTGTCTTTGTAAGAAGTAATCGTAACGCTACAACATGGCATAAAAAAAAGCATGCCGTCATCACAAGCCAAATCTCTCTGGCGATGTGAAGTATGTTTATGCCATTGTAAACGTAATCGGAGACTTCTCTACGCAGAAATTCTAATCAAAATTGCTTCGCAATTTTGATTTTTTTAATAACAAATAAATTTTGACATTCAAAGATATATACATAATATATATAAGCATTATGGCTATGCTTTTCCAATAAAAAGTTATAGTATTTATGAAAACAACAATTTTAATGTGTATCTTGCTGCTTTCACTTACTGCTCATTGTCAAAACAAGGGCTATTCTTTCCGGTATCAGATTGGGGCAAATGAACGTTATAAAAGCGCTACGGCAATGGAGCACGATGACCCTTACGCCGCTTTTGGAATTAGCCTGATACGGAAGCGTTTTTTTTCAACGGTTTTCCTTGAGGGCAAAGCCAACGATCGGTACCTGGAATGCAGATACGATCTGAGTCAGTTGCTGGAGGACTATTCCGTTCATTACGATACCAACAGCCTGGAGAATTTCGATTTCAATCTTGAGGGATTTATTAATGGGCACGCTATGGCTTTTCAAACCGATGATACCGGAAGCTCAGGCTATTACTGCGATAAGCAAAACAACATCCATTATACGATTAAAAATGATACTATAGACAGAAATAGTGCAAGCAGGATCAAACTTGACGATTTTGCCACAACAAAGGAGCAACGCATCATCAATAACCGGCTATGTGTTAAATGGATACCAAAGGATACCGGCATTTCGGAAAAAGTAGCGGTATGGATCAGCAAAGACATTCCCAAAGAAGTCAATTTTGGAATACTCTGCCTATGCTTTGATGGCGGCCTTGTAAAAGTAGAATGGGCGAATGGCCGGTTTAATCTGCTAACGGAATATCACCCAATGAATACCGCTTTTGACTTCACCGGTAAAGATCTTCCCCTGCCTGCATCGCTTCCGGAACAGCCTTTTGAATTACTGAAAGGCCCCCTTATTGAAGCAGATTCCATGACAGTAATAAAGCAATAATTTACGACAGTATGATGTTGTAATATATTCTCATTGAATAACCCTATTATATTTTACGTCTCCAAATCATCCCCGCAACACACAGGAGCTACATTCGCTTTATATTATAAAAATAAAAACCGTTCTATAATCCGGATTGGAATTCTTATTTACCGATTTAGAATGTATTTTTGCTTATCTTCATCAGGTAATCAACCGGAAGAAAGAAATAGGATTTTATCAGCAAAAGCAGGGAAAAGAGAAAAAGACTCCTGAAGCATGGCATAGCGGACAAGTTCCCTGTAATTTATATTTATTGAATAAGCAATTCATGGCAAAAATAATAGCAATAGCCAATCAGAAAGGCGGCGTAGGCAAAACCACTACAGCCATCAACCTTGCAGCCAGCCTGGCCGTGCTGGAATATAAAACCCTGTTGGTTGATGCGGATCCTCAGGCAAACAGCACTACCGGCAACGGCTTTGATCTTAAAAATATCAAAGTGAGCCTGTACGATTGCATGGTTAATGATATGCCGGCAGAACAAGTGATGCTTCAGACCGAAACGCCCAATCTTCACCTGCTGCCTTCCCACCTGGATTTGGTAGGCGCAGAGATAGAACTGGTCAATCATCCGAACCGGGAATATATCATGCAAAATGCCCTGAAAAGCCAGGCTGATCATTTCGATTTCATCATCATCGACTGCTCCCCATCTTTAGGACTGATCACCATCAATTCCTTAGTGGCTGCCAATGCAGTCGTTATTCCCGTGCAGTGTGAATATTTCGCTTTGGAGGGTTTGGGAAAATTATTAAATACCATTAAGATTGTCCAGTCGAGGCTGAATACCGCATTGCAGATAGAAGGTATTTTAATGACCATGTACGATGGCCGCCTGCGCCTGAGCAACCAGGTTGTGGAAGAAATTAAGAACCACTTTGAAAACTTAGTGTTTAACACCATCATTCACCGCAATACCAAATTAGGCGAAGCGCCCAGTTTCGGGAAACCGGCGCTGATGTACGACACCGACAGTACCGGCGCCATTAACTATCTTAATTTAGCCAAAGAGATTTTACAGAAGAATGATTTGACAAAAATCAAAAATTCAGAAAAGATATTTGAGCAATAAAAGCCAGGTTAATCCCTCCCATCCATTTTATATTTCAATCATTAATGACAGCAAGTTCCAATAATAAAAAAAAGGCGCTCGGGCAAGGCATCAAAGCGCTGTTGAACAATATAGATGAAGAATTAAAAGCCACGGCGCAGGCTATTCCGGCCGGATCGGGCAAGCCGGTCATTGCTTCCGGCGGCCGGATTCCGCTTAGCCAGATCAGCGTGAATCCCAAGCAACCCCGTCACGATTTCGATGAAGCCGCTTTAAAAGAGCTTGCTGAAAGCATCCGGGAACACGACATCATTCAACCCATCACCGTGGTGAAAATGGCGGATGGGAAATGTATGCTCATATCGGGAGAACGTCGTTTGCGCGCTGCTAAAATGGCCGGACTGAAGGATATTCCGGCCTATATCCGCACCGCCAATGACCAGGAGATGCTGGAGATGGCCTTGCTGGAAAACCTGCAACGGGAAAACCTCAATGCCATAGAAATAGCCCTTAGCTACAAACGGTTAATGGACGAGTGCGACCTGACGCAGGAACAGGTTTCCGGCCGTATGAAAAAGGAACGCAGCACCGTAGCCAATTACCTGCGCCTCCTGAAGCTGCCTCCGGATATTCAAAAAGCCGTGCGGGACAACAGGCTGACTATGGGTCATGCCCGTGCCATCACCGGCCTGGAAAATGTAGATGAACAATTATACCTCTATCGCGAAACCATTCAAAAAGGATTATCGGTAAGGCAGGTGGAGCAATTAGCTAAAAACCTGGCATCCGGCAGAAAAAATACCGGAGCCGGGGCTAAACCGGCGGTGAAATTACCGCCGGCTTACAAAAGCATCCAGGATAATATGACCTCTCATTTTTCTACCAAAGTTTCGCTGAACCGCAAAAAAAACGGGAAGGGAAGCATTGTCATTGATTTTTACAGCGATGAAGATTTAGAACGAATCATGGATGCCATGAAATTGTAACAATCCCCGGCTTTAGCTTTTCCCATATTTTTTCTCCAAAAAATCAATGGTGGACTTCACCAGTTTTTTCAATGCATCCTGATTGATGTCGGACAATTTCTTTATATAAATACAAGCCTTGCCCATCTTAAATTTCCCCAGGTCTTTCAGCAGATGTTCCTGTCCTTCGGAGCCGGAATATACATACAAAGAAATAGCCGCTTTTCGGGGAGAAAAGCCTACCAGAGGCCAATCGCCTTCCTGCCGGCTCCTGTCTGATTTATAATGATAGCTTCCGAATCCGATGATGGAAGGCCCCCACATTTTGGGTTCATAGCCGGTAAAATCCTGCATCAGTTTCAGGAGCTCGAAGCTGTCATTTTTCTTTTGCTCTGTATCCGCAAATGCATGAATAAAGTCAGAAACGCCTGCCTCGGTGCGCTGTGTTTTTATTGCTGCCATAATTATTTTTTTTCGTTTTAAGGTTTCTGCTTCCATATTTTACCGGCAGATTCCAGATAAAGTGGCAATGCCGCAGAGCCGTACCAGGTATATATTTCAGCATCCAACAGTCCATCCCTGATGGCCGGATCGCTTTGCAGGAGCTCCCGTGCTTCTTCAGGTGTACTAACCCGATTCAGTAAAAAAATACCACGATACCCCTTTTCATTTTCTCCGAAAGGTCCTGCCACAATGAGCTTTCCCTGAGCTACCAGTCGGTCGATATTGTCAAGATGACCCCGAAAGCGTTCATTAATCCATGCCTTATCCGTGGATTTATTACTGCCGGTTTTCAGCATGACGAAAACATAGCTTTTCATACCGTAATCATCCGAACCCAACTGCTTAGCTAATGCATCGTCATAATCCGGATTGGATGTTGTGGTATCCTGCTCCGAAGCGCCTTCCGTTTGCTTCGTCATAGTGTAGGAAAATCCTCTTTTCGCACCATCGGTCACTTCTACAAACAGTTCATTGGCCGATATTTTCCTGTAAATAATTTTTTTAGGAAAATCATGTTCAGGATTTTCAAAGATGAAAGCGCTGTCTGATCCTGTCAGTTTGAATTCCACGCCCAGTCCTTCATTCTGACGAAGAACAGTTGCCCTGTAAATTAGTTTCGATTCCTTTTTTTCAATATCCAGATATTCCGAAACCGACATTGTTCCATTCTTTATTTCATAGGAAAAGCCTTTCCAGCTCTGGTCGTTGAGCTTATCCCAGTGTTCGTAAATTTCCTGATTTTTCACCTTCCAGGTACCCGATAAAATATCGGGGAATGCGGACTGTGCAAAAGCGCTGCCTGCCAGAGAAAGCAGCAAAACGGTAAAAACAGATTTCATTACCCTTCAAATTTTAGGGGAAAAATAAAGATAATTTGTGATGTTTTATGCTATACCGAAAAATAAAATGTGGCGGATATCCTAATCCGTATTTTTGCAATCCGACCAAATTTTTATACTTTTAACAAGCTGAAATATTGCTCTGCTGCATACCCCTTCAAAGCTCCAACAAGGAAGAAAGGCCACAGAACAATTTTATAACTAATATCAGTCATGCCGCAATTCAAGACGGCGGCCGTGACCATAAAAATAATACAAAAACCGGATAGCTATGAATGAAGAAAAACTTGCCGTATTGATTGATGCGGACAATGTGCCTTATTCGAATGTGAAAGAAATGCTGGAGGAGATTTCCAAAAACGGCACACCCACTATCAAGAGGATATATGGCGACTGGACTAAACCGACCGTTTCAGGCTGGAAGAATGTGCTGTTAGAGAATGCTATAACGCCCATTCAGCAATACAGCTATACCACCGGTAAAAATTCAAGCGACAGCGCATTAATAATTGACGCGATGGATATCTTGTATTCGGAAAAAGTAAACGGATTCTGTATTGTATCCAGCGACAGCGATTTTACGCGACTGGCAACGAGGCTTCGGGAAGCCGGCATGACAGTTATCGGATTCGGAGAAAAGAAAACGCCCAAACCGTTTATTGCAGCCTGCAATAAATTTATCTATCTGGAAATTCTGAAAAGCCGCACTGCCGAAACAACGGAGACTGCCGTTGCTAAAAAGATCGCTGCAAAGCCGGGTAAGGACAAAGAGCCGCTCAACAAGGTAGATGCGGAAATCGTACAGCTCATTACAGAAAGTGTCAATGACCTGGCCGACGACAGCGGCTGGGCATTTTTAGGCAGCTTAGGTAATTTCATTCTGAAGAAAAAACCCGATTTTGACCCGAGAAATTACGGCTTCCCGAAATTGCTTTCCTTAATCAGGAATATGAATATATTTGAGATTGACGAAAGAGATACCGGCATTGGAAATACCCGGCATATTTATGTAAAACAGCAATAATCAGGATGAAGATATAAGAAGCAACGGCAAAAATGCTATAATTGGATAGCTGTATAAAACATAGCACGGGGAAAATTTTTTCACCTGCACAATAGTATTATTTTCACCTACCTACAATATTGTCACATAAAGGCGTTGTATGTTAGCATACATCGTATTTCAATTCGCTTTAAACGAAATACCCCATCTTATCTGCGGAACAACCATTTCCCCACTTCCTTTAAGGTCACTTTCTTTCCATACAATAAAATACCCGTACGGTAAATCTTCGCGGCCATCCAGGTCGTGCCCATAAAGCCCAGTACGAGGCAGGCCACCGAAGCCGCTAATTGCCAGGCGGGCACACCAAAGGGTATTCTCGCCATCATCACCACCGGCGAAGTCAGGGGGAAAATACTGCAAAACACGGCTAATCCTCCGTTAGGTTCACGTAAGGCAATCGTCATGGCAACAAAAGCAAAGATAATGGGCATAGTCACGGGAAGCGTCAGTTGCTGGGCGTCATTTGGATCTTCGTTCACCAGACTTCCTACGGCTGCAAACAAGGCTGCATATATAAAATATCCGCCTAAAAAATAAACCAGGAACCATAAGATGATCATAGCCCAGTTGGCATTTCCGCCAAGAACTGACATGATGCTGCCTAAATCCGAATTCATTCCGCCTGCCTGTTGCTGCGCGGCGGCGGCCTGCCCCATGATATCCGCATTTGCTCCCATAGATGCGCCGAACAAGGTGCCGCCAACCATGCTCAATATGCCGATTAGCGCAACCCAAATAAGAAATTGCGTAAGTCCTACAAAAGCCACGCCGATAATTTTACCCATCATCAACTGATAAGGTTTTACCGAGCTGACAATAATCTCGGCAATACGATTGGTTTTTTCTTCCATTACGCTCCGCATCACGCTCATCCCATACAGCAACATAAACATATAGAGTAAAAAGCCACTTGCATAACCAATGCCATAAGCCAGCTCCGTGCTTTTATTCTTGCCTTCCTTATCTATATTGACTATGGAAATATTGTCGGCACGCAGGCTGTCTAATGTTTTTACATTGATACCCGAAGCCCGCATCCGGTCATTAATTATAATATCGTTCAATTGTTTTTTTATATCACTTTGCGCATCTAAGCCAACAGTTTCCCGGCTGTAAAGCGAAAGCCGTGTTTCTTTTGATTCATCAAAAGGCGTTATATGCAGCACGGCATCATATTTTTCATTTCCCCTCAGACTTTCCAGATCATCCCGGGAAAACTCGTACAAAATTGATTTTTCACTTTTCATTTTTCCTTCAAAGCGGTGGGTTTCATCCAACACGGCAATATGTTTCGTGGACGTAGAACTCACGGCAAGCGCCACCATCCCGGCCATCAGCCCCATCAGCAGGAGCGGTACCAGAACGGTGGTAATGATGAAAGAACGTTTCCGAACCCGTGTCAGGTATTCGCGTTTAATAACTAACCAAATCTTGTTCATTATATAATTACGATTAATTTATCCATTTCCTGCAAGCTGCGGCAATGTACTCATGAGGGCATAAAGCAGACCTTTCCGGAGTTTAAACGGGAAACTCAACACATTTCCTTACCCTTGCGCGGGTAAAAATACCTAATTTTATTCTTGTCATAAACCCATTGCTGATAATTAATTTCAAAACAAACCAAATGAACAGCAATGCTCACTTTATCAGCACCTGCCAAAAGCTGTTTCCTTACTATCGCATGCTGGCCGAAAAGGCTATGGAGGAATTGGAGGATAGCAACTTGTTTTATCAATCCTACCCATCCGACAACAATATAGCCATCCTCATGAAACATATTTCGGGCAAGTGGCAAACCTTATCAATTGCCAAAGGAAAATTTGCGGATTTTAATACCGGAAAATTCGACAAAGATGTTTCGCAAAAGTTTTTCATGGAAAAACAGATAAGCTGTTGTCTTTCGTTATACGAGGGCATGACGGGAGTCCATATCCCCACCCTTCTGCCGGAGCCTGATGGTTTCCACAGGATAAAAATACCCGTATGCCTGTGACCGTTTCCTTCCCTGGTTCCCCATTATACTTCCGCCCTACACTATTCGTTTTTTTAAAAATACAAAATAAATATTTTGTTCGTACGAAATATTTCCTACATTTGAACGATGAAACAGGTAAGCCATACAAAAGCGACATTCACCGAACCTACAAAGTCTGAATTAGAAATACTTCAGGTGCTATGGGAATTGGGGCCGTCAACCGTCCGGGCCGTGAATGATAAATTAAACGAAAAAAAGCAGCTCAACTACACTTCTACATTAAAGCTGATGCAGATTATGCTGGAAAAAGGGATATTGGAACGGGACGACACCAATATGAAACATGTGTACAGGCCTGCTGAAGCGGAACAAAAAACAAAAGGGTTTATACTGGATCGGTTCGTGAAAAATTTATTCAATGGCTCCGCTTCCAGGCTCATGATGCAGTTGCTGGGTAATACCGAGACTTCAAAAGAAGAATTGGAAGAAATGAAAAAAATGCTCCGGCAATTAGAGAAAAATAAAACAAACTGATATGGCGTTTTTACTGCAACAATTCTTACAAAGCCATTTCATACGAACGCTTAGCTGGACCTTATTTCATACACTTTGGCAAGCGGCTCTTTTTGCAGGTTCAGCAGGTTTGGCAATGCATTATACCAGGGACAGCAGGCCGAGTTTCCGTTATAATATTTTGGGATTTATTTTCCTGGCATTTACAGGCGTGGTGGTGGCTACATTTATCTTTTTATGGACGAATCATTCCACAAACATGCAACTGGCTGATCGGAATGAGCGCATCATTTTTTATGAAAATTTAGGGATCGTGCCGATATTCCAATCCCTCCTCCGCTTCTTTAAGCAATATTCCCCATGGCTTTTCGGAATATGGCTGGTAATTTTTTCATGGAAGAGCATCGGTTTGATTTATGCCTTGAAAGATATTTACCGGGTTCATCATGCTGAAGTTTCAACTCCGGATGAAGTCTGGCAACATCGCTTCCGGGAATTAATACAGCGTTTGAATCTACACAATAAGATACAATTGATTGAATCCAAACTTGTCAAAATTCCTGCAACGGTCGGTTGCCTGAAACCATTGATATTGCTGCCTTTCGGATTGTTGTCCCAATTGCCTCCCGACCAGATAGAAGCCATTTTATTGCATGAATTAGCTCATATAAAAAGAAACGATTTTTTGAGCAACAGCTTTCAGAAAATAATGGAAACCATTTTCTTTTTCAATCCCTTTCTGCTCTGGATTTCAAAACTGTTAAAGGAAGAACGGGAGCATTGTTGCGATGAAATTGTGCTGGTGCATACAAAGGATAAAAAGATATTAATCAATGCGCTTATTTCATTCCGGGAATATCAACTGGCTCCCTTAAAGCTCTATTTGAATTTTGGTAATAATAAACAACAATTGTTACAACGGGTAAAAAGAATGGTATCGAAGCAAAACAAAGTATTAAGCTATGGGGAAAAAATATTTGTAGCCGCCTCCCTGGTATTATTTACAGGAATGTCCTGCTCCGTTTGTCATCCGGGAAATTACTTCGACTACGATGCAATGATTATTGCCGGCCGGAACCAGCAAGGTGTCGCTGCAAAATATCAAAAGATTATCCTGCCCGATGCTGTTATCGAATCAGTAAATCTGAGTAACAGCCAGGATACGCTGAAAGTGGCTTTGGCTATTACCGATGACTTAATCCAAAATGGTATTATTAAAACCCGCGAAGCGCTTTATTTTCAATTAAACGACGATGCGCTCATTGTCAATGGCATCAGGCAAGCCGGCGCTTTGCATGAACAGCTAAAATCAAAATACATCCACGAGCAGGGCTGGACATTATGGTATAAAAACAGGAATAAGCCTGCATCTGATAACAATATGACTTAATTTCTCCTGATTTTCCGGAAAGTATTTAAAGTATTTTTTCGCTTAAAATGCGAAGCGGGTAAGCTATGCGCTATATTAAAACTCATTACTTCAAAAGAAACATGATGCCATCTCCTCAGAAAACCTTAGGGTTATTGCTGTTCATTTTTATACCTTTTGCAACAAAAGCGCAAATTACCATTCATGGCGTTGTGAAAGATGCCGGTGGAATGCCGGTAGCCGATGCCGTGATTATGCTGCAAAACCTTTCGGACAGCAGCATTTTAAAAACCGAAATTCCCGGCAGCAATGGCCATTACATCTTAACCTATCCCGATGTTGCTCAAACCTTTCTTCAGGTAAATGCATTCGGTTTTAAAAGCCAGGTGCATCCGCTCCATAAAGAAACCGCCTCCGATATCCCTTTGGATTTTATTTTAGAAAGGCAATCCAATGAAATAGACGAAGTGGTAATTTCTCATAAGAAGCCGCTGTTTGAAAGCAGGGCAGACCGTATTATTTTTAATGTAGCTCAAAGCCTGGCAGCAACGGGCAGCGATGCGCTGGAACTTCTTCGGAAAGCTCCCGGAATTATGATTCATCCTTTAGACAATCAAATCCGGTTAGCCGGCAAAGGTCAGGTAAAGGTGATGCTCAACGGGCGGATATTGCACCTGGACGGGGAAGATTTGACGGCCTACCTCAGGTCCATTCCCGGCGATAATATCCAGCGCATAGAAATCATCACGGCTCCGCCCGCTCAATACGATGCTTCCGGAAATGCAGGACTGATTGACATTATTTTAAAGAAAAACAAAAATGACGGATGGAATGGAATGCTTAAGGCCGGTTATGAACAAGCCTCTTACGGGAAGATAATTGCGGGAGGAAACTTCAATTACAAAAAGAACGCCTGGAATATTTATGGAAATATGGATTATTCAGAGGGTAAAAATGATATTACGGAAAGACTGAACACGACCTACCCTGCTCAAAATATGCACATGGCGGATCGTCATTTAAGAACCTTAAAAACTTTATCCTACCTGTTGGGAATGGATTATGAAATTCATAAGAGCGGCAATTTTGGTATCGCCTGGATGGGGAGCCAATTGGGCAGACAGGATATGGAAAATATAAAAAACCGTTTATTATCCGGCGACTCCGTTGATTCCGTGATGAACACCACAGGCCATAACCATCAGGACAATTGGAATAATTCTCTCAGCCTGAATTATGAATGGAGAATAGATACATCCGGCAAAAAGCTGAACCTTGATATCAACAGGCTTTGGTATTCGGCCAGAAATAATAAGCAATTTGAAACCGTCCATTATGCGGGAGATTTTTTATCGCCTACCGGGATAAGCAGTAAAAACAATATCGGCGGGAATCAAAACCTGGAAATAACCACGATGCAGGCCGGTTTACAACTGCCCTGCCCCCGGGCAACATTTTCATTCGGCGGAAAATTGAGTTTTATCAAAAACAGGAGCAACAATTATTTCCAATATTTTGAGCATAACCGCTATGTAAATGACACCGGCATTTCAAGCACCTTCGAATATTCCGAACAGGTGCAGGCGCTGTATGCCCAGGCACAGTTTCCCTGGAAAAAATGGGAAATTCAATTAGGACTGAGAGGAGAATTTACCCAGACTAAAGGCTGGTCACTCACATTAAATCAACGAAATTCCAATCGCTATTTTCAATTATTTCCCGGCATTTACCTGAACCGCAATATCAATGACCGGCATCAGTTCGGCATGAGCTATACCAGGCGCATCAGCCGTCCGGGTTACAAAGAGCTGGATCCGTACCGAGCTTATTCCTCCCCTTATTTTTACTCCGTGGGCAATCCGTTTATTCAACCTTTTTTTAGTGATAACCTGGAATGGAATTACAGCTTTCGCAACCGGTATTTCTTCAAAGCCTTTTGTCTGGTATCCAATAACAGCACTGGCATCGTTTGGGAAAAAGACAACCTGAGCAAAGTGACTTTTTTAACATCCGGGAACTATTTTAATTTACGCAATACCGGGGTTTCGGCTATGGCTGATTTTCAGATTTTATCATTTTGGGAACTGGAGGCACAGGCAAATTTTGCTTATGAGCATACCAGCTCTTATTACTATTCACAACTGTTTGTTTCCTCCATTCCGGATTATAATTTTTATTTAAGCAGTCATATTTCCTTAAATAAATCCAAAACCTGGGTGGCTGAAATCAATGGTTTTTATTCCGGGAAAAGTCAATGGGGCTACTTTATCTGGGACCCGTTTTACAGTGTGAGCATGGGGCTGAAAGCTTTGCTTTTTGACCGGAAACTGAATATAAGCCTGAATATAAATGACGTTCTAAACTCCACTTCAGGAAGAAAAGCATATAACAAGGTGACCCTTCAGACCTTAAATAATGACCTGGATTTTCGAAATGTACGGCTGACCATTTCTTTCAATTTGGGGAATCAAAAAATAAAACCGTCCCACGAACGGGAAAAAGGACTTGAAGAAGAGAAAAGCAGGATTAAATAGTATCCACCCCAAAACCCCATTCCGTCGCTTTGCCCTTGTTGGTCTTTGACCAACAAGTTCTATCTTTTGCTGTTGGCAATAGCTCGTTCGTAGTCAGAGAATGCCCGGCATCCGCTTGAACACGACGAACGGTGATTGGAGAAAATCGAAAAGGTAATCATCAGTCATTTATCTTTAAACTTGCTGCGCCCGCAAGGGCAGGCTAAAACAACAGCGCGTATTAATAATCTCTTCATCATTCAATTGTTCTGTTTATATCTTATCCAAAAATCCACTCAGATTCCACGCCTGAACGTGCTTTATGCCTTTGTTTTGCGGCCACTGCACTTCATCCAGCGAAACGACTATTTTTTCATAATTGTCTTTTATGGCTTCGAGCGGTACGTATTCTCTTTTTATCGTTTCTTCATCAGTCAAAAGATAGGTGCTTTGCAGATACAATATCTTATCTGCTTTTTTTGCAACGAAATCAACTTCCCTGTTTTTCATTGCACCTGCAAAAACTTCGTAACCTGCACGGCGAAGTTCCAGATAAACAAGATTTTCTAATTTGTAGCCCACGCCATAGCCAAAGCCGCTGTACAGGTAATTTTTGTATGCCAGATCGTTGATGTAATATTTACAGTTTCCCGCTATGGTTTCTTTCCCCCGGATGTCATACCGTTCCGCTTTATGCACCAAAAATGTGTCTTCAATATAACCTATATAATTGGCAACGGTGTCGTAGGTTGTTTTTCTGCCGCTGCTTTTCCTATAATTCACGATGTTATTTACCGACAGCAGGTTAGCCGCATTATTTACTAAGTATATAAAAAGGTCTTCAAGCAGCCTGGGGTCTTTAATGCTGTGCCGCTGTATGATGTCGCGCAGCAAAACGGTGTCTTTTACGGAAGTGGTGTAATTACGTTTTGTATCTTCATTGGGCAATACAAAAAGCTCGGGCAAACCGCCGCTTTCCATATAGCTGATATAGCTTTGCCTGTCTGTTCCCGAATTGGTGATGCCTGTATATTCTCCGAAGCTGAACGGGAAAACCTCGAAAGTTACATATCGGCCCGAAAGCAAGGTAGCCAACTCCCCCGAAAGCATTTTTGAATTAGAGCCGCTTATAAACAGCTCATAGCTTTCGGTAAAATCCTGTGCATAAGAATTGGCAAACCGTTCCCATTCGGCGATATTCTGTATTTCGTCTATGAACAGGTATATCTTTCCCTTGGGCTTCAGCCGTGCTTTATACAGCTTTACCAAACGCTCCAGGTCTTTGTAATGGACAACGAAATCAAAATCGATAAATTCTTTGCTGATGTAACATATATTTTCAGGATTTATACCCTCTGTTATGAGCCGGTGCGCTATCTGCCGCAGGATATAGCTTTTGCCGGAACGCCTTTGCCCGGTTAGTACTTTTATCAGCTTGTTATGGGTGTAATGGAGGATATTATTGGTATAGCGCTCCCGTAAGAAACCTAACTGCAGCACATTGCCGTCCCAGAAACTGTATTTTTTAAGCGCTTCAAAATTATCTTCCATAGTCAAAATATTTGCACAAATATACTAAATATTCTTACAGACACGAAAAATATGACATTTTGGTTGTTTTTTCATTTACACCTGAATTTTTTGTATTGCATTTTTCGCCCTTGGTCTTTTAACCAACAAGTTTCATCTTTTGTTGATGGCGATAACTCGTTCATAGTCATACAATTCCGAACGACCGTCTGGACACTACGGCAAACCGGGGGTGTCTTTCTCTTTGAGTGCTTTCCTGGCATTCAAAGATGTTACTACTTTTTTACCTGGTTTAGCTTCCGGTTCAAGTCGTGCAACTTTGGCTACGTTACCGCCTTGCTGAGCAACTTTTCTTCCATTCGTCCGTAAGTTCTTTACGGATTTCAATGCTTTTCAGGCGTTGGTTAATCCAATTCTCGGAATAGCCCAATTTCAAGTATTGTTCCAGAGCCCGGTCAATGGTAATTTCAGTGTCTTGCATTTCGTCCAGGCGTTCAGATGCCAACTGTGCCAACCAAACTTTGAAAGGCTCTGCTTTGGGCGACGGAATAGACTGTATCAAACGGAAAATTTGTTCTGTGTCGGCTACATCGGTCTTGTAAAACTTGCCGTCTGATGATTGCATTTTCAGTTGTCCGATTTTTTCGGACAACTCACTACCTTCCTTTTTGAGCTTGGTTTTCAGGTCATTCCAATATTTTCTTGGTCGGTCTGTTCCTGTCAATACTTCGATTACATCAATAACCGAAATATACCAAAGTTCTTTTTCTTCGTCCCAATGGGTGCGAACCTGCTTTTGCTCAAATATTTTTACAGCGTTTTCTCCGCTCATTTTTTTGGATTATAGGTATATGCAAACATACAAATAAAACAGCCTGTGTTTTGCATAGACTATTTTATTCAGGGGCTTTCGCTTTTAGAATACAAATAACTCCTGTGGCGTAAAATATTTGTAGCCCCGGATTTTCGCCCTTATTGGTCTTTTGACCAATAAGTTTTATCTTTTGTGGGTGATAACACCACAGCGAAAGCGCAATCCCAATAATGAAAGTTTTAAAAGTAGTCGGAGGACAAATACATATTACCTCAATAACTGCTTAAAAAGACGAATGTTTTTACCAATCAGGTGGGAGAAGGTAAACAAGCAGCAACCGAATTGGAACAACAATAGAAAATGAACAATGAAGCGGCCATATAACGGTCTTCTTTCAAGACATTTTTGATTTTAAACCATCCTGATTCCCCTACCTTTGCAGGAAGATTTTAATTTTTTATTCCAATGAAATATACAACGATCAATCCCCAACTCTATATCAACAACCGCCAGCGCTTTGCTAAGCAAATGGCTAAAGATTCCATGGCAATTTTCGCCAACAACCCGGTCGTGGCGGAAAACGGCGATGCGGTTTATGCTTTTAAAGCTAACTCGGATGTGACCTGGCTGTCGGGTATCGTACAGGAAAAAACGATGGTCATCCTTTACCCGGACAATGCTGCGCAATCTGCGCGCGAAGTATTGGTGATTCAGCGTCCTAATGAGCTCATGGAAAAATGGAACGGTCATTTATTGCGTAAAGAAGAGGCCTCTGCCATTTCGGGCATAAAAAACGTGCAGTTCACGGATGATATTGATGCCATGATACAAGCCTGGATGCACCATGCGGATACGGTGTATTTAGACACTAATGAAAATGACCGTTTGAGCGCCGGTACCTTGCGCACCGATTTAATATTCGTACACGAATTTAGGAAACGGTATCCCCTGCACCATTACGAAAGGGCTGCAAAGATTATGAAGCGCCTGCGTGCTGTCAAGACTAAAGAAGAAATAGAAGTAGTTCAGCAGGCTATTAATATCACTGCAAAGGCATTCGACCGGGTATGCAAATTCGTAAAACCAAGTGTGATGGAATATGAAATTGAAGCGGAAATTACCCACGAATTTATACGCAACCGGGCCACACGACATGCTTACGGCTGCATCATCGCATCAGGCGATCGCGCAAGAACGCTGCATTATATTGATAACAATATGGAATGCAAAAGCGGTGAACTCATCCTGATGGACTTCGGTGCGGAATATGGCAATTACAATGCCGACCTTTCCCGGACGATTCCCGTAAACGGCAAATTCAGCAAACGCCAGAAAGAAGTATATGATGCCTGCCTGAACGTTCATTATTATTGCGCTTCCATTTTAAAGCCGGGTATTAATTATGCGGACTATATGGAAAAGGTCAATAAAGAAATGGAGAAGCAATTGGTAAAAATCGGGTTGATTTCAAAACAGGATATCAAAAATCAGGATCCGGCTAACCCGGCCTTCAGCAGATATTTTTATCATGGCATCGGTCACCATTTAGGTCTGGATGTGCATGATATCGGTACCCGAAACGAGCCGGTTCAGGAAGGGATGCTGTTCACCATAGAGCCTGGCATATATATTGAGGAAGAGCAAATGGGTATCCGTATTGAAAATAATTACTGGCTTACCAAAACCGACAATAAAGATTTATTCAAGGGCATTCCCATCACGACTGAAGAAATTGAAACGGCCATGAAGCAGTCAAAATAAACCGCCTCCATTTCCGTTATCTTTGCAGCACATTATTTCATATTCAATAACTAATAGTTTCAAATTGACTTTTGAACAATCGAAAAATACCAAAGCCATTATCTGGACAGTCACCATTCACCTGGTGCTGCTGGTATTGTTCATCACGTTAAAATACACGCTTCCCGCACAGGCTTCCATGGAAAATTTCAGCATGGAAGTAAACCTGGGCACCGGCGATGAAGGCTTTGGCAACGACCAGCCGGAGCTGCCTGATGACCCGGCAGCGCCTGAGGCAGCCATTGCGTCCAATGCTCAGACGAATAGCGACGACATCAATTCCAGGGAGGTTGTCACCACTAATAATGCAGATGCCCCGGAAGTGCTGAGCAAACCAAAAACTACGGATAAGAAGCGGGTAAGTAATAAGGAAAAAACCGACAAACGCAAACCGGCCACTACCCCACTCACCGCAAACAATAACAATAACAGGAAAACAACCACGGAAAAACCCAAATATACTTATCCCGGCGAAACAGGAAAAGGTGGCAACAGCGCAGCAAACAATCGCCCCGGCGGCAATGAAGGTATTGGAAATGGTAATGGCGATATGGGAGTGCCGGGTGGCACACCGGAAGCAAAAAATTATGTCGGAACATCTTATCGTTTAGGGGATCGGAAAATGGTAGCGCGCCCCAACCCGAACGCAGAATTCCGGGAAGGCGGCCAGGTCATCGTCAATGTCACGGTTAACCGTGACGGGAAAATTGTGAGCTACCGGATTAAAAATGCAGCAAACGCAGCCCTGAGACGAATAGCAGAACAGAAGATACAAAGCGTCCGGTTTAATGCCGCGCCGAATGCGCCCGTAGAGCAGTTCGGAGATATCACCTTCGTGTTTAAAGCTACCCGAAAATAAATTTCTTACCGATGAACTAAAGGTTATTAAAACAGATATTGCTCACAATAATTCATCAGACATTCCTGAACCGCTGTTTGGTACAATATAAAGCCCGAAGATCCTCCAACAGGATAAATGATGTAACACCATTTATCTTGTTTCTGCCAGTTTATACCAGGCTAAACGGTGATGTTCAATATAAGACCTTTGATTTTAAAGCTGCTTGGAAAGCAGGCGTATGCAGCATTTAGAGGCTTGGAAGAAAGTAACCTAACTCAAAATATTGTACAATTAGGAGTATTTGTTTGAAAAATTCAGCATGGTTTCATTGGACACCCTACCCTTCGGGACTACCATACTTAAAAGCGCTTTTCCCGGCCCCGTCATGGCGACCGGGGTAGTGTTTTTCGGCGCTAATCAGTGAAATCCGCAGGACAACTTTTCTGCCACCATGCTTTCCACCATTGTTGTTGTTTTCGACCACAAAACGGATATTGAGTAACCTGTATGTTTTTTGAACACTTTTAAGCAAGAGGCAATTCTAATGTCGTTCCGTTTGCTCAATCCCTTATTTTCAAAAAATACCCTGTTTAGGGTATTGCCGAGGAGACTTACTTTATTTTTCTTTGCACTAATCTTTTAGCCCTGAGCAATAAAATAAATTAAAGAGGGTTTAGTGCGTGTGTGAGTGGATTTTCATAAATAGAAGGCGCCGTGCGATTCTTCGCATGGCGTATCTTTATTCCGTAAAAGCCGGTTTCAGGAGGATAGTATTTTCGCCATTTCCAGCATACCGGGATCAATTGGCGCATGTTCTTTTATGGCATTGCAAAAGGGGGTCAACACAATGGATTCATTTACCAAACCCACCATACATTGCGATTGTCCGCGCAGCAAGGCATTAACCGCTTCATAACCCATCCGGCTGGCAATAACCCGGTCATAATAAGTGGGCGATCCGCCGCGCTGAATATGTCCCAGTATGGCTACCCGGGTTTCCATATCCGGTCTTTTAGAGGCAATATATTTTTGCAGATCAATAGCGCCGCCAAAGTCATCCCCCTCGGCGACTACGATAATGCGCACCATCTTTTTTCTCCGGTTATCAAAATCAATACCCTCCAGAACCGTATGGATATCCGTGGTCGTTTCCGGCACCAAAATATCTTCTGCTCCGCAGGCAATACCGCTGTGCAATGCAATATAGCCGGCATCGCGACCCATAACTTCCACAATGAAAATCCGGTCATGTGCTTCCGCTGTATCCCTGATCTTGTCTATGGCTTCCACCGCAGTATTTACCGCCGTGTCAAAGCCAATCGTATAATCCGAGCCGGCAATATCGTTGTCAATAGTACCGGGGATACCCACAGCGGGAAAATCATAAGCCTCCGAAAAGGCATTTGCTCCCCGGAAGGTACCATCGCCGCCTATAAGCACTAAGCCGTCAATTTTCGATTTTTTCAGGTTCTGATATGCTGTCTGCATGCCTTCCGCCGTAGTGAACTCCTTACTTCGTGCAGTTTTCAACATGGTGCCGCCCCGCTGAATAATATTGGAAACAGCAGTACTTTTCATCTCAAAGATATCGCCTTCTATCAGGCCCTGGTAGCCCCGGTTGATGCCATACACCCTGAGCTGATGATAGATACCGGTGCGCACAACCGCACGGATAGCGGCATTCATTCCCGGCGCATCACCGCCGGAGGTCAAAACAGCAATTGATTTCATCGTATTTTCGTTTGCTTTTCAAGGAAAAAACTCAAGATGGCTTGTGCCAATGTAACTGCTATACCTTAACGCCGGTATGCCCAAAGCCTCCGGCGCCACGTCGAGTACCGGAAAGCGTTTCCACGGCTCTCCAGGCAATAGTTTCATGTCGGGCAATAACCATTTGCGCAATACGTTCGCCGTCTTCAATAGTCTGCAGCTCGCCGGATAAATTCACTACAGGAATCTTCACTTCTCCACGGTAGTCACTGTCAATAGTGCCTGGTGCATTAATTAGTGTAATACCCTTTTTGATGGCCATTCCGCTGCGGGGACGTATTTGTGCCTCGTAACCTTCCGGCAATTCTATAAAAAGTCCGGTAGGAATCAGCAGCCGTTCCAAGGGTTGCAGGCTGATTTTTTCCGGTAGAAAAGCGCAGATGTCCAGGCCGGCGGATCCGGAGGTCTGGTATTCCGGCAAGGGATGATGTGATTTGTTGATGATGTTTATCTCAATCATTTTTTATAAATTTATTCCATAATAACGGCTCGTAATGCCTCGTGAATTTTTCCATTCGTAGCCAGGGTTTCCTTTCCCCAAACACTTCCGCGATTTCCCGAAAAATCGGTGACTACTCCACCCGCTTCCTGTACGATCAGATAACCTGCAGTCACGTCCCACGGGCTGAGATTGTATTCCCAAAAACCGTCAAAGCGGCCGCAAGCCACCCAGCACAAATCCAGTGCCGCCGAACCCAGACGACGTACCGGCAGGCCTTTAGCCACTATCTTATCAAAGATATGCAATGGGTTTTTACCTTCTGGAAAATGATAAGGGAAACCTGTAACCAGAAATGCTTTTTCAAAATCCACATGCTGCGAAACCTTGATCGGCCGGTCGTTCAGGAATGCGCCGGCACCCTTTTCCGCAAAAAAAAGCTCCCCCAACATAGGGTTATAAACAGCCGCTAAAATGGTTTCATCGCCCTGCATCAATCCGATACTGACACAACAAATCGGAAGACCATGCGCATAATTAACGGTGCCATCTATAGGATCGATGATCCATTTGTATTCCGCATCAGGATCAACGGTTCCATACTCTTCCCCAACCAAACCATGATCCGGAAACCGTGATTTAATCATTCCGGTAATTAAACGCTCCGAAGCCTGATCCACCTCTGTTACCAGGTTATTGATACCATCTTTATGGCCAACCGAAAAATCCGTATTAAAGCGTTCCTGAATTAAAGACCCGGAGGCTCTGATAACTTCCAGCAGGGTATCTTTCATTGTGGTCATGCGGGTTATAATTTTAATGTTTTACCTAAATAATAATCAATCACCTTCAGTTTGAAGATCATATCGTATTTCGCCGAAGTTTCATCTGTTGCCGCTTTAAAGGCAGTATTTTGCGTAGTCAGGAGTTCTACGGAATTGACGAGTCCCAGTTCATATCTTTTCTGGGCATAATTATACGCCTTTTCAGAGGCTTCGGCGGCTCGTTTTGCCGCATAATATTTTTGTACGGCCGATGTGGCGTCATTGTAAGCCTTATAAACATCCTGCTGCAATTTTATCTCACTTTGATATTGGGCTAATTTTTTACTTTCCATATCAATACGCGCCTGTTTAACCGCCGTGCGTGCCGACCACCCATTCAGCAAAGGAATATTGATGCTTAAAGCCACGGACTGCCGGAAATTATTATCAAATTGTTTGAAGAAAGGAATCGTTTTCTGGGTATAATCTATCGTTGGTTGAAATACATCGTAGTTCACACCGTCAAGCAATACAAAATTCCCGGTAGGCGCGGCTCCTGTAATGTTAAAGCCGCTCACTTCCTTGTAGGAAGACGCATAGTTGGTACCCAGCTGAGCGCCCAGGCTGAGCTGCGGATAGAGCATACCTTTTGCAACCCGAACGCCCTTTTCCGCTGCAAGAATCTTCAGTTCGTTACTTTTTATCACGCCAAAATGTTCCTTTGCCTGGGTATAAATCTGCTCTGCATTCCAGGTCATAACGGTTTCATAGGTCAGCTGATTCTGTTCGGGCATCACCACTTCAAACGGGGTTTGCATATCAAGATTCAGCAATGCTTTCAAATCAAGAATAGAAGCCTGGTAATCCGCCAATGCGGTAATATAGCCTGAACTGTCCGCAGCAACCTGGGCATTCATCTGTTCCAGATCCAGATCCGGTTTACTTCCGGCATCTACATAAGCGCGGGTCTGGCTTTGTTGCTGCAGACTCAGATCTAACTGGTTTTTTGCTACGCCAATCTGTTCCTTTGCCAGCAAAGCCCTCAGGAAACCGGTAGCCACATTAAGTGACACATCGTCCTTCAATTGACTCAAATCCGCATCGGCAGCCTGTAAGGACAATTTGTTCTGCGCAATGGTATTCCGTTTCTGAAACCATCCGAACACCAATACGTCCAGGTTGCCCGAAAAGCCGGAGAAGCTGTAGTTGGAATTGACAAACTGGTTGGTCGTCGGGTCGATGGAACGTCCGTAATTATAGCCGTAATTGCCCGAAACGGAAGCATTCGGCAATTGAGACAAGCGGCTTTGCTGAAACTGCAACTCAGCCAATCGTGCGTTCAATGCATTCTGGCTGATGTCAATATTGTTGGATAATGCATATTGAATGCTGCGTTGTAAAGTCCATACCGAGTCCTGCGCATGAACGGTAAAAGCAGCAAAAACAAGAAGAAAACAGAGTGTCTTTTTTGCCATAAAGCAAATGTAAATGAAAAATAGAGAAGCCTTAAAATTATATCTTTTTAGTGAAGCCAAAATAAGCTGCATTGAGGCTTGCCGCAACTGAGAAAAAATAAAAAAAGCATGAAGGACGAGTCACATTGAGTTTATCGAAATGAACATGAGGGCTATTCATATTTTGCAATCAAAGATTGCCAGCCACTACAACATGGTCAGATAGAATGCCGGTCGGCGAATAAATTCAGGCATTATTGGACACCAACGTGGCACATCCGGGCACCTGTATCCGGCTTATCATGCTTTTTTGCGCAGACGGGCCACAGGGATATTCAGTTGTTCCCGGTATTTGGCAACGGTTCTGCGTGCCAGCGGATAGCCCCGTTCAGCTAATAGCTCCATAAGCTTCTCATCCGAATAGGGTTTGCTTTTATCTTCCTCAGCAACCACATCCGCCAGTATTTTTTTCACTTCCAGCGTGGATACTTCTTCGCCGCTGTCCGTGAGTAATCCTTCGGAGAAAAAATATTTCAGCAAAAAAATACCAAATTCCGTTTGTACATATTTACTGTTGACTACTCGCGATACCGTAGAGATATCCATTCCGGTTATGGCAGCCACATCCTTTAAAATCATGGGCTTAATAGCGCTTTCATCACCACGCAGGAAAAAATCGCGCTGCAACTCAAGGATGGCATTCATGGTAATGAGCAGGGTATGCTGCCTTTGTTTGATGGAGTCGATAAACCATCGGGCAGAATCAATTTTCTGTTTTATAAACAAGAGCGCTTCCTTCTGGCGTTTTTCCTTTTTCCCCGGAGCGTTGTAAGCTTTTAGCATTTCCGTATAGCTTTCCGCCACCTTAAGCTCTGGTGCGTTCCGCGCATTTAAGGTTAATTCGAGATTGCCATTATTATTGATTACAAAAAAGTCGGGTATGATAAAATGATTCAGGCTTCCCGGTGTGAAAGCGCTTCCGGGCTTGGGACTCAGCTTTAAAATTACCCCGATGGCATCCTTAAAATCTTTCTCGGAAAGATCGAGTCGCTGCCGGATCTTATCATATTGCTTTTTGGTGAACTCGTTAAAGAAATGCTCCAGGATATCGGTGGCATCCTTCACGGCTTTCCGCCTGCCGGTGAGTCGCTTCAGCTGTTCCAGCAGACATTCCTGAAGGTCCGCAGAGGCTACACCCGGCGGATCAAACTTCTTGATTTCCCGAATAATACTTTCCACCTCATCTCTGCCGGCGGTAAGGCTCTGATTGAAAGCCAAATCATCCGCAATGGCATCGGGATCGCGACGGAGATACCCATCCTGATCAATACTGCCGATAACCTGATGCGCAATGATGGTCTGTCGTTCGTCTAACTGCAACATGCCGAGCTGGGCGATAAGGTGATCCTGGAAAGTACGCTCCACCCGCACGGTCTTGTGCCTTGGCTCATCATCCTGATCATCATCCCGGTGTCCATAGTTGGAATAATCGGCGCCTTCATCCCGCAAATAGTCGGTAATGTCCACATTATTCAGCAAGGTGCTGTCTCCAAACGCTTCATCATCAAAAGTTTCCTGAGGCTGTTCATCAAGGTCATAGGGATCATCCTCTTTTTCAACACTGCCCATATCCAGTGCAGGGTTGCTTTCCAACTCTTCCTTGATGCGCTCTTCCAGGCTGGCCGTGGGTACCTGCAGCAATTTGATAAATTGTATTTGCTGAGGCGAAAGTTTTTGAACTAATCGTTGCTGTTGACGTTGACGGAGCATTGCTGCAAATTTATAATTTTCCGCATTGGAAAAACCGAAATACCGCCCGGCATTTCAAAAAGATGCTATTTTATAACCACAGGATTATTAAACAAAATAAAATTCAGGGCAGAAAACTTGCAGCTTTCAAAAAAATAAAATATCTTACCTTCTGTTTATTTTCAATGCAATGCTTGTAAGGCCCCAGATATCTCCGTCATTTTCTTATGTTCCTTTAGAGGAAACGCTGGAAATTATTCCTAAAAACAAACGCTTGTTCATCGGTATCCCGCGGGAAACCTCTTTTCAGGAGAACCGGATAGCACTCACGCCCGAAGCGGTTCAGGTGCTGATTCAGAACGGACACGACGTAGTCGTAGAACATTCTGCGGGCGAACATTCTTTTTATTTTGATGCCGATTACAGTGAAGCCGGTGCGCGCATTGTATATGATAAGGCAGAAGTGTATAAAGCAGAGATGATTATTAAATCATGCCCGGTTGCCGGGGAAGAAGTCCCCCTGCTTCAGTCAGGCCAGGTTATTATTTCGCCAATTCACCTCCCTTTTCTCAAATCCGGGATTGTAGAGCAGTTAATGCAAAAGAAAATCATTGCTATTGCCTTTGACTCTATCAAAGATGATGCGGGCACCTACCCCATTGTACGTGCCATGAGTGAGATTGCCGGGAATTTTGCCATTATTACGGCAGCTAAATACCTGAGTAATATCCACAATGGGAAAGGGATTCTGTTGGGCGGCATTGCGGGATTGCTACCGACTAAAGTGATTATTATTGGCGCCGGCGTTGTAGGCCAAAGCGCCACCCGCACCGCAATGGGAATGGGCGCCGAGGTTAAGGTTTTCGACAGTTCCATCTATCGCCTGATGCGTTTGCAGGACAGCATCGGTCAGCGGGTTCATACCTCGATCATTGACCCGCGCACCTTAGCTAACGAATTAAGGCGGGCGGATGTGGCCGTAGGCGCACTGAAGCCGGTTAACGGGGTTACGCCGGTAGTTGTAAGTGAAGAAATGGTAAGCGAAATGAAATCCGGATCGGTGGTGGTGGACGTAAGCATCGACCGGGGCGGCTGCTTTGAAACCTCAAGGGCTACGACACATGAGCATCCTATTTTCAAAAAATACGATGTCATTCACTATTGTGTGCCCAACATTGCATCAGGCGTATCGCGTACAGCATCCCGCGCTATCAGTAATGTACTGATGCCTGTTGTGCTGGATTGCGGCGATTATGGCGGCGTAGATGCGCTGCTTCAGTTGAAGCCCGGCATCCGTAACGGCGTTTATCTGTATAAAGGCTGTGTAACCAGCGCACCCATCGCTAAACGATTTAATTTAAAATATACCAATCTGGATTTATTGATGACCAATAATCCTCTGTAGAAAAAGCACGTTTATGCCTAACAACCGAACGAACAAGACTATAGCAGGTTATCACCTCCTCATGATTTTATCCGCAGTCGATTTCCGCTTTAATGCCGCAGAAGACAATGTGATTCGCACTTATCTGGTCCAGGAATTTCCCTTTCATGTGAATTTGGATCATGAGATGGACAAGATCAGCAACCTGAAACCTGATGAATGGGAGCCGCATTTTCTAAAATATATGGATGATTTCTATGATGACTCCACAGCGCAGGAACGCAATAATCTCATACAATTTGCCTTGCATCTCAGCAAAGCCGATCAGGTAATCACGGTGGAGGAAAACAGATTTCTGCAGATGCTGTTTGAACACTGGCACAGCGATACGGAGGGATAAACTGAAGATGAATTATTCTGCCGATGCAGTATCGGCCATTGAAGTGTCAGCCTTAGGAATATCGGTACTGTTTACCGGAACGGCTCCCCGTTGATTGGTAATGCGGAACCAGGTAAAGTCCTGATTGGCTTCCATGCCTTCGCCATAAGAAACCTGTCCGGATGAAGTGATTCTGACAAATTTTTCGGTATAAAACTTCTGAAGTTTCTGATTCCAGATTAGCTCTTCCGTTTCGAGCTTATCGCCTAATTTATTAATCACCACCACGCTGTCCCGTACTAAAATATTGCCGCTTCCCGGATAATACCGGGCATATCTTGCCGTGAGATTACTTTCAATAGTTAGACTATCGTTGAAAAAATTGACCCGCAATCCTTTCAGCATATCCATATAGGGCGGTTTGGCATTATCGTTTTTGATAAATTCCTTAGTAAACAACTGCGCTTTAGTACTGCCGTTTTCACTATAAATAAATTCTACCTGATAAGCACGATCATTTTCAAAATCCGTCCTGACCTCATCCGGCAGTTTGTTCAGGTCATTTTTGCAGGAAAATAAAAAGCATGTTGCAGCAATAAAACAAGCCACAAGGCCGTGACCCTGTGGCATGAAAAACTGTTTACGAAAAAAATCAAGAGCCCGGAACATAATTTTAATCGTACTTACGTTTGGTAAACCAGATATCATTCAGGGCAATGCCCACGGAAAATTTCACAAAAAATTCCCTAGCCAGACCGTTTTGTGTCGTGCCCCTGCGACCAATATCTAATGCGGTATTAATCTTTGCATACTGAGTGGACAAACGCTCTTTCATGAAGGGAAAACTCATTCCTAAAGATGCTCCCCAGTAGTTGAGCTGGGTATTGCGCAGATAAAAATAATCGTTTCCATAATAAAAGCCCAGACGATACGTAATTTGAGACAAATAGTTTTTCCGGCTTTCTGGATTTGGTGTCACTTCGCCACCTGCAGCAAGGCGCCAGGCATTATTGGCCACGGAGTCCTTTACACCGAAATTGCGGAATTTTGACCAGTCGTTATATTTAAAGTCTATCCCCACATCCCAGTGCGCCCATTTACCATAATGCACTCCAAAACTATATTCCGAAGGCATGACCAAGGTACCCTTTTCGCCAACAACCGAAGCTGTGGTGTCAATAGCGCTGTCAACGGTTAGTGTAGTGGCATCCTGAAAATAGGTGCTGGCAATATCGTACCTGTCGCGTTTTATTTTTAAGGATTGAGAAAATGTAGCCGTAGCGCCGATATTGAGATATTGCTCTTTATTCAGATCAGCCTGATACAAGGCACCTCCTTTCCAGTAAATACCGCCAACTGAAGCAATATTAAGAAAAGTAGCGTTCCGGATAAATTCATTGGGAAGGGTGTCCACATATTCCAGGGAGCTGGCTTTGGACATATTACCGAAGGCATACCCCACATTTGCCCCGATACTGAAGCCTTTATATTGCCCGGAAAGCCCGATAAACGCATATTGCAGATTGCCGTTACCGTTGTAAGAATGTGCTGTATTGCCCAGGCCATCAATGATGCTCGTGTCGGATTGTTTATAATACATGGACGAAATGGGCTGGTACCCGAAGTTCAGTCCGGCATATTTTTTCAGGGGAATACCTAAATAAAAATAGGAGAAGGTAGCGGTGCTGCTTTTGACCGCTTCATCATTCATCAAAATATTTCTGGAACGGGCTTCTATCCCAAATTCCAGGGTGGTTAGCTTCAAAAAGCTATAGGTTGCAGGGTTAAAGGCATTTACGGAGAAAGGGTCGGAATACGCCGTGGCCGCACCGGCTTCTCCCCGAACGTTGTTTTGATTATTATCGGATAATGTTCCGATACCAAAGCGGTTATAAGGGGAGTTTTCTTTATTCGACTGTTGGGCTGAAACCGGTGTTCCGGCACAAACGAAGGCAATCATTAAAGGAAAAAGGAGCGTCTTGTTGTTAGCGCGCATTATGTTGTAGAATTAAGTTTAAGCCTTTCAGCAGCAGTTTTGAGTCCGCAAATATCTGATTTTTTAATTTACCCTCAAAAAAGCCGGCATCGCCTCCGGTTAAGGTTACCTTAATGCCGGGATATTGTTCCCGGTAAGCATTAATCATTCCGTCCATCTCAAAAAGCAAACCATGCAATACTCCACTCCGGATACCAGTTTCCGTATCATACCCCAGCAGCAGCAGCTCACCCACGGACTTAACCAGCGGAAGCCGGTCGGTGTTCTGATGCAGGGCATTCAGCCGCAATTGAATGCCCGGCGAAATAGCGCCCCCACGGAAGGTGCCACTTCTCTGGATAAAATTATACGTGACTGCCGTGCCCACGCTTATCACCAGAGAATCCTGACCGGGAAATGCTGCCCAGGACGCTACCGCCAGCGCCAGCCTGTCGTTTCCCAGCGTTTCGGAGCTATGGTAAGCATTCATTATTGACAAATCCGTTGATGCATTCAGCATCGCCACCTTACCATGCTCCTGAAGAGAAAGCAACAACTCTTGCGGGTGGTCAGCCACCGAACACACTATCGTATAGTCCGGTTGCTTTTCTTTTACCAACTGCTTCAGGGACATTAACGCTTCCTCCTTGCCAAAATTGTATTCCGTAACAAGTTTTTCTCCGTCAAAGAGGGCAGCTTTCGTGCGGGTGTTCCCCCAATCAATGCATAAGTTCATTTTTTGCAGTTTTAAGTTTACAATTTGATTTATTTTCAGTGCAGGGATTTAAGAGTATTCATGGATGCCTTGGTTTGCGCTTTGGCTTAGTTAATATCCGGCGAGGAAAGATTTTTAAAATGTCCGTTCAGCTGAATCCGCTTTTTCAGTATGGCCAGTTCTTCGATGACAGGCTGCATTTTTTTTAGATGACGACGTATAAATTCCAGGCGTTGTGTTTCATTAAACAATTGTAATAATTCATACTCCTGTTCCTGGCTGAGCCCGATTTTATGGGCAATGTCATAAGACGACCATTCGATATTATCGAGATTAAACTTGTTATCCAGCCCTAAAAGGTGATACGTTCTTTTTACTTCATTCACAATCAAATCAGAGAGATTCGGGTGAATTTTGACAATTTGGTTTTCGGGGTAATTAACGATAGCGCCGCCATAAAGCTTATCAGGAAGATTTTTTACAAATTCCAGAATCCGGAACACTTTCAGCCCTCTTGTTCTGATATCCATCGCCCCCGATTCATATTTAGAAACTATCTCCACAATCTCCATCAACGTTCCGGATTCCTTTAACGTATTGCCCAATACCACTGGAATGCCAAAGGGCTTTTCCTGCTCAGCACAATCGTTGACCAACTGGATATAGCGTGGTTCAAAGATATGTAGATTCAGGTCTTCATCAGGGAATGCCACAGCCGATAACGGAAAAACCGGGATGAAATTTGTCATAAACCACGCAATATAGAAAAACTCTCTTTAAACCTGTGGCACTGTGTGATTTTTTTTCTACGAAACTTTATTTTTCCGAATCTCCTTCCTACCTTTGCCTATGGCTGCAAAATCTAAGTTTTACGGGGAAGGGCTCACCTTTGATGACGTACTGCTTGTCCCCGCTTATTCGGAAGTACTCCCACGCGAAGTCAATATTTCCACTCAACTTACCAAAGACATTAAACTGAACCTTCCGCTGGTTTCGGCTGCAATGGATACCGTTACGGAATCCAGTCTGGCCATAGCTTTAGCCCGTGAAGGCGGTATCGGTATGCTGCATAAAAACATGAGCATTGAGCGACAGGCGGAGCAGGTGCGTAAAGTAAAACGTTCCGAAAGCGGTCTGATTCTGGATCCGATTACCCTGCTTCCGGATGCTACCATCTTTGATGCCCTGCGGTTGATGCGTGAAAATAAAATTGGCGGTATCCCCATCGTGGATGCTGAGCACAAAATTGTCGGTATTCTCACAAACCGTGACCTGCGTTTTGAGAAGAATACGAAGAAAAAGGTATCTGAAGTAATGACTGTAGAAAACCTGATTACCGCCCCGGAACGTACTACGCTTCAAAAAGCAGAGAAAATTCTGCAACAGTATAAGATTGAGAAATTGCCGGTGGTGGACAAAAGCGGCCGCTTAGTCGGGTTAATTACCTTCCGGGATATCTTACAATTCAAAAGCCATCCTAACGCAAGTAAAGATAATTACGGCCGGCTGCTTGCCGGAGCGGCTATCGGTATTACCGGCGATATGCTGCAACGCGTAGCGGCGCTTGTGGCTTCGGGTGTGGATATTGTTACCTTAGACAGCGCCCACGGCCATTCCCGTGGTGTGATAGAGGCCGTGAAATTAGTGAAGAAAAATTTTCCAACGCTACCCCTTATTGCCGGCAATATTGCCACGGCTACCGGAGCTAAAGCCCTTGCAGATGCCGGAGCAGATGCCATAAAAGTGGGTGTAGGCCCGGGTTCTATTTGTACTACGCGTGTTGTTACGGGAGCCGGTGCGCCTCAGTTGACGGCTATTATTGAAGCGGCACAGGCACTAAAAAAGCAAGGCATTCCGGTAATCGCCGACGGAGGTATCCGTTATACCGGTGATATGGTGAAAGCTTTGGTTGCTGGCGCCAATTGTATTATGGCAGGTTCCGTCTTCGCCGGAACGGAAGAAAGCCCCGGCGATACCATTATTTATGAAGGCCGGAAGTTCAAGTCCTACCGGGGCATGGGGTCCTTAGATGCCATGCAGGAAGGCTCAAAAGACCGTTATTTTCAGGATGCCGAAGATGATATCAAAAAGCTGGTTCCCGAAGGCATTGTAGGGCGGGTACCCTATAAAGGCTCATTAAGTGAGGTCGTGCAACAGTTCATAGGCGGATTACGGGCGGGCATGGGCTATTGCGGCGCTAAAGACATCCGGGCTTTACAAAACGAAGCCCAGTTTATCCGCATCACCGCGGCCAGTATGACGGAAAGCCATCCGCATGATATTGTAATAACAAAAGAATCACCGAATTACAGCAGGTAATTTTTGTTATATAACTGTTCGTTTTATAGTCTGGACATAGATTTCCGCAAAGAGCGTAGCTTAGCTCCGCGCTGCATCCGGGGTTACAGATCTTATGCCCCTTCGGGTAAGGTGTCCAATTTAATGCTTCGAAAATCATGCTGAATTTTTCAAACAAATACAGTGTAATTGTATAATATTTTGGCATTGTTAATTTTATATAGATTTCTTAATTTTGTGTCTAAAAGTC
>CAZUSO010000022.1:0-45539 GCA_964622775.1 uncultured Taibaiella sp.
CAAACGTGAAAGTTCCTGCGGACTTTCCCGCCCGAACGCCAAGCCCCGAACCGTTGGTGGCAAGCCTAACAGACGACACAGCAAGAAATGGAAATTTGGCAATACATAGAAATTTTAAGACGACCTAACAAGACTTGGTTTTTCTCTAAGGACAACACCGAAGAGAAGATTAACGCCTTGACTAAAATTGCGAATGACGGTTATCCAAGTATTATTTACAGCCTGACTGAATTTCTGAAAGACGATAACAAAGAGATAAGAGAAACCACTTGCAGGACAATTAGACACTTATTCAAAAAGATTGACAGCAAAAAAGGATATTACGACACTCTTAAACATTGCGGGATTTCCAAAAGCGACATTGACTTTTATGAAGCAAATTTTCCAACAGTACAATTTGTAGATTTATTGGCAATCAGTTCACTAAATGGAAGTGGATATGTAAGAGAAAAAGCAGTAAAAAAACTTGCACAAGTAGAAAATCCAAGAGCTATACAATTTTTAATTTATCGTTTAGCTGATTGGGTTTTGCCTGTTAGACAAGCTGCACTTAAAGGCATTGAGAACTACAAATCCACAATTCATATTGACAGCCTGATTGAAAATTTGCCAATTTTTGAATGGCTACAAAAGGTTGAACGGACAGACCTAAGCGGAGTTTATCAGGATATTATTAAGTTCATTGCTTCGACTAACAGAGATTATGTAATTGCGAGTTTCAAAAAATATCCAGACAAACTAAGATTGCTTTTAGCAAAACATATTTCCAGTTCTCTGACTGACTACCCAAAAGAATTAAAACTGTTTCTGAACGATAAGCATTTTCTAATACGAAACTTAGCGATAGACCATTTTGATGAGCTTGGACAAAGTGAGATTGACCAATTACTCAATGACAAGTCGGCAAATGTCCGATTGCAAACACTTTATTGTCTTAAAAGCCAAAACGGATTTGAAACAACCGTCAAAAAATATTTAGCGGACAATTCTGCGACAATCAGACATTTTGCAAGGTTTACTCTTAAACAAGCAAACATTGACTTTACAGAATTTTACAAAGATAACTTAAAGGGAAAAAATCAACTCATTGGTTCTTTAAGCGGACTTGCTGAAATCGAAGGAAAACAATATTGGGAAACAGTAAAGGCATATCTGAATGATAATAAAGTTAGGGTTAAAAAAACCGCATTTTTAGCTCTTTGCAAACTTGAGGAAGAAAGTGCTTATGAATTTGCTTTTGCAAACCTTGACAGTTCTTATCTTGGACTTAGAAACGTAATCATTGAATTTCTATCGCACATTCCGAGACAAGAAGTCTTAGCAAAAGCAAGAGACATTTATAAAACAGGTAACTACGACCTGAAAAAGTCAATGCTAAAACTCTTTAACAAAGTTGGCGGTTGGACAGCTATCCCTGACTTGATGATTGGCACGATTGACGAAAACGAAAACATAAGACAATTGGCTTTTGGTTATTTACAAATATGGAGAGCAAGAGCAGTAAGACTTTTTTCAACACCCAAACAAGGAGAAATTGAAAGAGCAAAACAGATTTTCAACTTTGCACACGAGACACAGGAAGACAAACAATATTTCAAAACAAACCCGTTAGATGGACTTGGCTTTTACTTCAAATAACAGAAGGCCAGCCACCAACATCGGTTTGCCGCAATGGGGGTTGACGTGCTTCTATGAAACTTTTGTGCTTAACCGAAGTGCAGTGCTTCGATTGAGCTTTAGTGCTAAAAATCCCGCCCATCACCAATACGCGGCACGTTACCGGAAACCCTATGGGCGACAGTGCTAACATTAAACTGACTGACATGGAACGAACATTTTTGAACTACATAACAAACCGAATGACCGCCAAACCGACCAGCCAACGCAATGAAGTTTTATTTTTTGCCTCCCTGCATTTTTTGTTTTTTAATTTTATTGCCTCCGCACATTGCACACATTTGCCTTTGCTTGCCGACACACAAACCCTCCCAAAGCAAAGTCAAAAGAGTGCAATCGCCAACGCACCAGTTTACGCATATTACGATTTCAACAAATTTTCTTTGCTTTAACTCGCCTAACACTTAATAGATAATTACAAAAACAAATTGCTTATGTCAGTGATGCACTTCGCAATGCTGCTAATGCAATAGGAAATTTAAAAGACACACACCTGTCCAACTTCTTCAACAGGGTATGTTACCGCAAAGGCAGAACTGTAGCCGTGAGTGCAACTGCACGAAAACCTGCCGTTATACTTTGGAATATGGTGGTGAAAAATATGCCTTATAAACCACCAACGGATTACCTGTTCCCTGACGAAAAAAGAAAACCCGGTTTAGTGAAACGTATCCGAAAACAAATTGATAAATTCGCTCTGACTAATGAAGATTTAGGTTTAGCAACTATTTGATTTTGAACCTAAATGAAAAACGTTAGTCAGAATGGTAACGGCACCCTACAAACATTTAAATGAACAAAAATATTTATCTTCTCTTATTGACATTTTTACTTTTGACAAGTTGCTTAATAAATAAAAGAGCAGCAAGTAATCAAACCTATACTTTCAAGTTAGACACTTTGACGTTGTTTGACCAATCGAGAAATAGAGAAATTCCCATTGCATTTTATAAACCCAAAATTGACAATCCTAAAATCGTGATATTTAGCCACGGTTACGGACAAAATAAAGGTGGCGACTATTTAGCATATTCCTACTTAACAGAATTCTTAGCGTCCAAAGGCTATTTTGTTGCAAGTATTCAACACGAACTTCCAACTGACAGTTTAATTCCGTCAACAGGAATTCCACAAATTGTTAGACGGCCTTTTTGGGAACGTGGTGCAGACAATATTTTGTTCGTAGTAAACGAATTGAAAAAATCAAATCCTGAATTAGACTTCAAACATATAACTCTAATTGGACACTCAAACGGAGCAGATATGACAGCGTTATTTCCTCAAAAATACCCAGAGATTGTTAACAAAATTATTACCTTAGACAATAGACGAATGGCTTTGCCAAGGACTGCTAATCCAAAAGTATATTCTTTACGTTCAAGCGACCAACCTGCCGACCAGGGAGTTTTGCCAACAGATGAAGAACAAAAAAAGTACGGAATAACAATTATAAAATTACCCAATACAATTCATAACAATATGGACAATAAAGCCAATAATAAACAGCGTAAAGAAATAGCAAATTATGTCTTCACTTTTTTAATAAAATAGACAGACAAGGAAAAACAACGAACCGCTAACAACTAAGGCTTCGTTGGGTGCGCAGCACCAACAATGAAGCCGCATGTGGAACGAAATCGGTTAATATGGAGATGTCGTGAAGAAGATTTGAGCTACACTATCAAGTTTGGTAACTTGAACAGCGTATTGGCGAAATGCGGGCTGAAGTGCTAAGGCTGAATCTTCAGCCAAATGCTGTTCGCATTGGCTTTTTCATTATACTGCCCGCCCGATAAAATTGTACAATCAAAAATCTTTGTGGCTTTGCTCCTTCACGTCTTTGCGTGAACCTCTATGCACAAAACTACACCGCGTGAAGTATAACTTAGCCATAGCGAAACAATTTGGGTGCAATTCGGATTTGGGCTTGTTTAATATCTGTTAACTTTGGGTGGAGCTACATTTTATAAGTCATGACAAAGCAGGAATACCTTTAAGCAGTGGCAAAGTATCATGTGGAGCTTGCCTTAATCTCAATTACTGATTTTTATGATTATGAATAAAAAAACCTTCAGGAACCCCATATCAGTTTCCCTGGAACTACACAGCATAATCCTGAAGCAAAAGCCCGCAGGTAAAAGGGCTCATAAAAGAATCCTTATTATTATTTAAAGGCATTGAATCCGGTAACATCCTGTCCGGTGATCAGCAGGTGAATGTCGTGCGTGCCTTCATAAGTAATTACGGATTCTAAGTTCATCATGTGACGCATAATGCTGTACTCGCCGATAATGCCCATTCCGCCCAGAATCTGCCGGGCTTCGCGGGCAATGGTAACGGCAGTATGGCAACTGTTGCGCTTGGCCATGGAAATCTGAGCCGGTGTGGCGCGGCCTTCATTCCGTAAAACACCCAGGCGCCAGTTCAGCAACTGCCCTTTGGTAATTTCGGTGATCATCTCGGCTAACTTTTTCTGAGTAAGCTGAAATGCGCCAATCGGTTTGTCGAACTGAATCCGCTGTTGTGCATAGCGCAGCGCCGTATCGTAGCAATCCATGGCACAGCCTAATGCACCCCAGGCAATCCCGAAACGGGCGCTGGAAAGACAGCCTAAAGGGCCTTTCAGTCCTTCTACATTGGGCAGAATATTTTCTTTGGGTACTTTTACATTATCAAAAACCAATTCTCCGGTAGCCGATGCACGCAGACTCCACTTGCCATGCGTTTCAGGCGTGGTAAATCCCTCCATGCCACGCTCCACAATCAGTCCCTGAATTTTTCCCCTGGGATTTTTTGCCCATACTACCGCAATATCGGCAAATGGCGCATTGGAAATCCACATCTTCGAGCCATTAAGGATAACATAGTCACCGGCATCGGTAAAATGAGACAGCATTCCGGCCGGGTTAGAGCCATAGTCAGGTTCGGTTAAACCGAAGCAACCCATCCATTCGCCGGAAGCTAATTTAGGTAAGTACTTCTTTTTTTGCGCTTCATTGCCATAAGTATATATAGGGTACATCACCAATGAGCCCTGCACCGAAGCCGTAGATCGAATCCCGCTGTCGCCGCGTTCCAGCTCCTGCATCATGATGCCGTAGGATATATAATCCAGTCCCGCACCGCCGTACTCCTGAGGGATAAAAGGGCCAAAGCAGCCCTGCTCGCCCAAGCCTCTAATGATTTGCTTCGGAAATTCCGCCTTTTGCGCAAATTCTTCAATGATAGGAGATATCTCCTTTTTTACAAAAGCCTGCACCGAATCACGGATCAGCTTATGCTCATCGGTTAACAATTCATCTAAAAGATAATAATCGGGATGCTGGTATAAATCCTTTTCAGGCATAAAAGATAGCTTGTTAGTGGACAAAATTTTCGCAAAGGTAACAAATCGGTATAAATTCCATGCGGAATGATTTTCGGGGGGTGCATTTCAAATTTTCACACCTGCGAAGTCACCGGAACGACAGAAAGTACGACGTCATTGCGGCTGCGAGGAACGAAGCAGGAAGCAATCTCAAAAACAGCAATCTTAATAAGATTGCTTCAAACGTTCACAAAGACACCCGTTCGTATGACGAAAAAAGGAGTGACGTCAATAGGTAATGCGACAATTTAAAATGCACCTTTTTTGTGGGCAGAGAATACGCTTTTAAAGTACGATGACCCCGAAGTGGTCATGCAGCAGACTTTTGAAAGAGCAATCACTATCCTTAAATTTGAACAATTATAACTTACCGGGTTGAAATATTGAATCCTAAGGCTGATAAATTGATTCAGAATCTTGCGGACCTGAAATTAACAGCACCTTCAATGCCATCTAATGATGATCCATTTTTGACTATTGTTAAAAGGCTTCGGAAAAAAAGCAGCAACTAAACCACCGACTTTAGATGAAATAACAAAAGAAGTAGAAAGTATAAGGACAAACAGATATGCCGGCGACAATACAGGCCATTGGTGTGATCATTAACCCACGTTTTAAAACAACCTCCAAACTATAAGAAGGAGGAGAAAAAACAATGAGCAGGAAAACTATATGAAAAGTGGCTATAGAATTCATCAGACAGATAACGCACCTGATGAGCCTGTCCAAACAATTGAATACCTGAACAGTATTACTCAGATAAAGCTATAATGAGGCTGGCTTTAAAAATAGAAAGCATAACAGAACTTATTGCTCAAAATCCAAATATTTTCCGCCATTACTGCTGTTTTTACCAACAACAAAATACAGCACTACGCTGACCATTCGCTAAGGCAAATTGCAAATTCTGTTTGTCAGTTTTCACGATACACTGTACTAATGTTCCGTATGGCCGGAATGTTTCCCCTGTCGTCATGACAGCCTGACCATACACTCGACAATACATTCTGTAATAATCACATTTATTGAACGCAAATTTATGCCAAAACAAAAATTGGTATTAAATTTTGTATATTCCCGCATAATTATTATGACAATCTATACATTCATTGTATATTGTCACCCGAACATGGTATGATATTTGTACTGTATATACCAATACTGACAAAAACGCTCTTTTAACAAAATGTCCTGAAACATTTCCAACCGGACCACGTTTATTTATCGTCTAATATAAAAGATTTTTGAGCAGTAGCTTTTTTTAAATATTTTAAAAGAAAAATTCTTATGAGGCAATTAAAAATTGCTACCCAGATTACAAACCGTGATTCCCAGGCTGTTGAAAAATACCTGCAGGAGATCAGCCGCATTTCCATGATTACACCGGAAGAAGAAACTACCCTGGCACAGAAAATCCATATCGGAGATCAGTGGGCACTGGAAAAACTGGTGAAATCCAATTTACGTTTTGTAGTGTCGGTAGCCAAACAATATCAACATCAGGGCTTATCGTTGAGTGATCTGATCAATGAAGGAAATTTAGGGCTGATAAAAGCAGCTCAACGTTTTGATGAAACCAAAGGGTTTAAGTTCATCTCTTATGCCGTATGGTGGATTCGTCAATCCATCCTTCAGGCTTTGGCCGAACAAGGTCGCTTAGTGCGCTTACCGCAGAATAAAATCGGCACCTACAATAAGGCGAATAAAGCATATATCGCTTTTGAGCAGGAGCACGAACGCGAACCTTCTACGGAAGAATTAGCCAGTATCCTGGAAATGAGTGAGACTGAAATCGCCAATATCTTCAGCAGCAACACCCGCCATACCTCTCTGGACGCGCCCGTGCATGAAGCGGAAGATGTGGCTATGGGCGACCTGCTGGAAGGGAGCAACGATACGGACGATGACGTGATGAAGGATTCGCTGAAGGTAGAGATACAACGGATACTGAAATCACTGAGCGCAAGAGAAGCGGAAATTATCTCTGCCTACTTTGGCCTGGAGGGCGATGGCGGTCCTTCCATCGAAGAGATCGGCAATAAATACGATCTGACCAAGGAACGTATCCGCCAGATAAAAGAAAGAGCGATAAAGCGCCTTCAAAAAGCACGCTACAGCGGTGCATTGAAATCTTATTTAGGATAAATTTTCCCCAAATACAGAAACGACCGGCTACCTTTCACAGGTAACCGGTCGTTTCTTATTGGTTATTGAAGGCTACAGGCCAAACGAAATGCCGACCACAAACCGTCCGTTTTCCTGCCAGCTTTTACCCCCATTCCACTGATGGAAATAACCGGCATTAAAATTCAGATAAGCCACATTCAGATAGTTGAACCTTACCAGGTCATTCAGCAGCAAGCCGCTTTCCTCGTAGGGTCTTTGCGGCACATAAAATTCAACACCCTGATGTATATTGCGATCACTCATTTTGCCAACCAGAAAATTATGCGCCACGCTGAAAAACAGAGCCGAGTAAGGCGTACTATACAGCCGCCGATCGAAATCATGTTTCCAGAAAAAACTCAGAAACACATCGGTATAATATTCGTAAGGACCCATAGTCATAAAGCCGCCGGAAGTATAAACGGGATAATCGGGACTATAAAACCCCCGGCCGGCAAAATACAGGCTCAGCGGTAAGGTTTTGTCGGAGTATATTGTCCCGCCCATGATCAGGAGATGCTCCGTTCCGATACGGTTCAGGTGTTTATTCCAGGAAAATGCGGCTGCCAGTTTCAGGTAACGACTTGCATAATCCGGCTGAACGGATATGCGGCCGGCAGTAAGTTTCAGGTATAAAACCGGGAAATCACTGCCTGTTGCGGTATATCTCCGGAAAACCGGGCTGCGCCGTTCCGCATAAGCATAGCGCAGATTCAAAGCGCTTTCGATAACCCTGAATTCACGGAGGTATTCATTTTGAAAATTAAAGCGATAAGAATATTGAGGGAACATGTTCTGATAACGGCCTTCAACCCCGACATTCCAATAACCCAAACGGGCGCGGGCATCGAAATAAAATTCCTTCACGCGGTCAGCCCGGTACATCAGCCAGCGTCGCAGGCTATTACGGTCTGTTTCCGGATGAACCAAAACCCGTCCCGGATCCTGTAGTTCATCCTGATAGCCAATCCTCATCATCTTATCCTGAAAGGAATCCAGACAGACATCCAGAAAAGCGCCGTATTTCCACCGCCTGTCACCGGAGCCATATCCAATCCAGCCCCCGACTGATGCTCTTTCATATATCTTTTCATTGGTCTGGAAACCTATACCCCAACGGGATTTTTCAAACCGGTTATAGCTAAACAGGCGGTCCAGATTCATATCAACAAAGCCGACCGGAATCTTAGCCTCCGCAATTTTATAAACAAGAGACAGGAGCTTACCCACGCCACTTTCCTGCATCATACTGTCTATCTGCTGATAGGTATTGACTTCTTTTTCATTCAATGCAATGGGGCGGATCCCACTCCAGATGCTGTCCGGCAGGGCGATTGCTCCGGGATGTATTTTTACGGTTTTTGACCGGTCAAAACAAAAATCTGCGGGAGGAGAAAAATCTACCGAATCAATTTGCGACCGGCCCTGCATCACTAAGCCGGCCGTATCCTTTTCATTTTTGAACAGACCTTTCCAGGCAATCTCAAAATTCAGCCGGAAAGGAAACCATCGTCCCTGCGTCCATTGATATTGCTGTTCCACGGTGATCGTTCTTTTCAGTTTTTTGTCCACCACCTTCCCGGTGAAATGCGTAATGGCGTAATTCGGCGAATGAATATAAACCCGCCCTTCCATAGCTTCCTGTTCTTTTCCCGCCTTTGGTTTATAGGAAAGAATAAATGTGGTATCCGTGCCCTGTAGCACTTCATCAACCAGATAAAAATGATGACGTCCGCCCCAACCTTTACTGATAGGATTAAAATAATCCTTTCCATTCAGTGTGAAAAAATCATGATAAGCATCGAAGGGCAGGATATCGGTTATCAAACCGGCAAAGGGAGCTTCTTTCCAGCCGGAGATCCGGCTTGCAATTACTTCATCCTGTAGTTGCCGCGGCGCATGAAAGGTACGGTGTGTTATTGTTTCCATTAGCAACAAATGGCTTTTTTCCATGAAGCTATCCAATCCGTGTATGAAGCTGTTTTCATCCGGCACAGTGTCTGAATTGCGACTTTCGGTTACATAATCGGCCCATATTTTGTGATAGACATTACAGCGGAACCATTCGTTATTTTCCGGACTGTTTTCATTCCTGTGTGCGATTGCCTGATTAATGACATACCGGATCTTGTCGTAGGGCGGCGTGATAATCACCGCTTCCAGCAGGTCTTTGGAAGGTTGCAACCGGATGGTACAGGCCTTATTCGAATCCGTAAGATTCAGGGTCAATGGCTCAAATCCGATACAGGTTACGGTTAAAAAGAAAACCGTGTCGGGAACGATGCCCTCAAATCTTCCATTAATATCTGTGATCCAGGCTTCATCTGAATTTCCCAAACGGATAGTGGCAAAAGTAACCGGTTCCGAGCTTTCCTCATTCAGTACAATACCCGTTATCCGGCCTCCCGCATGGACTAAGGTCAGCGGCAGGATAAAAGTCGGACAAAAGATTAGGGCAAGCTTCAAAAAAAGATACTTCAAAAAAAGTCGGTTTTTTTGTATAAAATCAAAAACGAAATTATATCTTTACCCGTAAATCTAACACGCTTTAATAAAACAATGAAGAAAGTTATATTATCCATTGTAATTGTAATGACTGCATTAAGCTGCCTCACCTTTACAACTTCCTGTCAAAAAGAATATAATGCCAATACGCTTGATGATACGGCGGTAGTCCGAAATCCGATGCAGGGCACATTCACCTGCATAGTAGGTGGCGCACCCTTTACCGGAAATATGAAATATTATTCCGATACCAGTATTGAAGATGTTCGTGTCTTATCGGTTTCGGCACAGCAGTTCAGTCCAAATATGAGTCCGTATGTATATCAGACTATGGCTTTTTCCATCAGCTTTTACGAAGCACCCGGAACTTACAAGGCAGACGGAATATATGTTACCGGTGCCTATACCTCGGTAGATACTTATTCCGTGAATAATTATGCCATTGTTAACGTGGATACCGTTTCCAATATTACCATCACAGAGAATGGATCCAATATTGCGGGCACTTTCTTTTTCACTATACGCCCGGCCGGAGCCACCAGTGACAGTATGGACATCCAGGTGCAGAGCGGCGAGTTTAATATTCCTAAAAATTAACCGGGAAGTTGAGTCGATACAGCCGTATTAAATTATTGACCGGATAATAAGGTGCCGAAGATCAAAATATTACCATTGTTGAGACTCTTTTACTATACCGTTTTAACCACATAGTTATTTTTTTATAACCATAAAAAACCGGAATAAAGCGGTTCATGTCATCCACAATGAACCGCTTTGGTTTTTATCATATTTGCCTTATGAGCATCAAATCCAGGCATATTCTTTTTATTCTGCTTTCCGTTCTTGTCGGGGCAGTTTTCATTTTTTCAGCCTATGCGAAAACCCTGCCTATAGATGATTTCACCAATACCATTTTCAACCGGATCGAAGTTTCCTGGAAAATGGCATCTTGGGCAGCCCGCTTTTTCATTGGCTTAGAAGCCTCTATTGGCGCGCTCTTACTCTTGCATATTTATGGCCGGTCCAAATGGATATTGTGGATGTCCTTATTTCTGCTGGTGATCTTCAGCGGTTACCTGGTAGGGCTTTGGTTTACGGATGGTAATAATGTAGATTGCGGGTGCATGGGCAATGTGATTCCGATGACACCTTTTTGGTCCCTTGTAAAAAATGCGGTTTTAATGGGCATTATTTCCCTGCTGATAAAGATGGATCGTAATCAAAACAAACAACCGCTGCATTTAGCCTCCATCATTACCTGCATCATTTTTACGGGATTACCCTTCATACTTTACCCTAACAAACTGCCGCTTCATATCATGTATGAAAACAGCAGCAAGAGTACGACCATTCAGGATGATCTCAGGATTGGAAAACATTTAGTGGCGTTTATGAGTCTTACCTGTCCGCATTGTAAAGCTGCGGCTGCACAGATGGAAGTATTGAAAAAGCAAAATCCTGATTTACCCATTCACCTTATTTTTATGGATCACGCCCGACGCGACAGTCTGCTGCAGGAATTTGTAATTCAAACTAAGATCGAACAGGTTCCTCATGATTTTCTGGAAGCGGAAAAATTTACCCGTTTAGCCGGAGAATACGTTCCGGCAATCTACCTGATGACCGGCGAAAATATCGATGACCGGATTGAGCCGCCTCAGCTCACGCCCGAATTTTTAAATCAATGGCTGAAGGATTAGGATCAGAAATCCTCACCGCAGTGAAAGCAATGCCATTTTTCAGAACGGAATAATAAGGGAAAACCGAGCAGGAGCATGCCCCACGCAGCAGCTCTTTTCTGATAATCGTTCTTTCGGGTATTCTTACTGCCGCAATGAATACATATTCTGTTGGCAGGATCTAACTGATCCAGCGCTTCATTGTCCCGGAAACCGGGTGTCCCGCTTTCCGTTTGGGCTTCTTCCTCCATATTCCGGATTAGCGCTTCCGCACGCGCCTTGTCTTCTTCAAAAACCTGTAGCTTTACTCCGCCAACAGCATTGGATCAAAGCCAGTACATCGTTACCGTCTGCTCATCCTGCAAGCGACAGGGAATACCTTCGGCTTCTAACCGGGATTTCAATATCTCTGCGGGAATATAGGTTTCAAAAGACCGGATGGTTATTAAGTCAGACATGCGAATGGAATAATGAAAAATTTCGGGATGTTATTATTCAGCATTGAACAATTAAGAAACGACCACCAAAAGGCTGTATGCCTTTCAGCAGGATTTCAAAAAAATCTTCTCCCACATCAATATAATATTGCAGGAATGAATCGTAGCGCTCCTGCAGGCTTTCGTTAGGGAACAGCAGCGCACGAAGCCGCGCGATCCGATCCAATTGCACCGATGATTTTCGCTTAAGTGCCCGTACCATTTTCCGGTTCAGCGCTTCCAGCTGGCGGTTCACTTTGGCAATTACCGCATCAGCGCTGCCCGATAAGGTGGGATCAATATCGGCCGCCTTTTTTTTCAAGAGCGCCAAAGCCTGTTCCAGCGCTTCGGCCGGCCCGGAAATATCCAGCGCTTCCCGGTTATGGCTTTGCACATAACCCGTTTGCAGGCTTGTTGTTTTGGTAAAAATATCCCTTAGATCAAAACCCAATTTATGCATCAACCGGCTGCCTTCCGGCGGGATCCATAGAACGGATTGCCGCAGGATCAGTGTCGGGAAAAAAGTGCCGTAATGCCCGAAGGCGGATTTCAGTTGCAGCCAGTAGGCCACCTCGCTACCGCCACCGATGAAGGCTACATTGGGCAGGATTGTTTCCTGAAAAAGGCCTCTCAGGATCACATTCGGGCTGAACCGTTCGGGATGGGCATGAATTTCTCCGGTGAGCTGCGCTTCATTGAACCGGATGCCTGTATGCAATACCTGCCACTGATCTCCCGACTTTTCAATACGTTCCCGGATATTATCCTTCAGATAAAAAAAGTTGACCGGGCGCACGAAAGCCTGTACCTGATATTTTTCCGCCAAACGCGCTGACGTATCGGATACTAATTTATAAGCTGCCGGCTCCAGCAATTCTTTCAGCACAACAGGAATGAACAATCTTTTCAGACCGGCATCATCCGAGTCAATCACGACGATGCCATATTTTCCCATGAGCAGATGCACCAACACGCGTATTGCACCGGCAATAGTTTTTTGTTCCTGATAGGCTTTCAGCAGCAATTCTTTCAGGGCAATAGCTTCCTGGCCGGGCGGACCTAATAGTGTAAAAAGGTCATTCAACAGGGTTTTGAGTTCTCCCGTATGCATCCTGCCCACTGCGCCCTGTTGCTGCGAGCGCCATTGAAATTTTTTACCGGCATAACGAAATACGCTCAGCTCTTCGAAATCATTATCCTCGGAGCCGATGTAATAGACCGGTACAAAATTATTTTCAGGATATTGCTCCTTTAAATATTGCGCCAGCTTTACCGCATGCATTATTTTATAAATAAAATACAGATAGCCACCCATTAAATTAGGCTGATGGGCGGTACAAACCGTGAAGGTGTCCGATGCCGATAACAGGTTGATATTACGCTCAAGGGTTTCCCCGATATTCAGGCCTTCATACTGCCGGCGGATACATTGCACCAAAACCTTCCGGTCAACAGGAAAGCGGGTCCTCAGGGCGATAGCTTCTTTTATGCCGGTATCATCTGGCGCAAACTGAAAGAAGGGATTCAGGTTTTCATTCTGACAGAGATAATCATTGACCAATGCGGAGAAAGAGCCGGTTTCCGCTATGCTAATATATTCGAGTTGACAATCGCTTTTCAATGTGCAGTAATTTTAAAAAAATAAAATCAAACTTAAACAAAAATAACGCCATCCAGGAGCTGCAGGGAATTTTGCCGCGCTCTGGCCTCCTTTTCCCAGCGGTTATGATAATAACCCTTCCGGAGACTTTCCCGGATATATTTCACCGTAAAAGCCAGCAGGCCGTATTGTTCGTACTGCCGTACATGAGCCAGCTCATGGCAAACCCATTGCTTATTATTCAGAAAATCCTGCCTGCTCACATTACAAAGATGAATGGCACGGCCCCATGTTAATGCAATAGCCGGTTCCTTCAGCTTCCATGCACCAATACGCGCCAGCCAGGAATCTTCAATAATCCGAACCCGCATAAGCACGAACATTGTATTTTTGTAAGAATCAACTTTAAAAGATGCAAATTAAGGATTTACTGGCCGAAATAGAAACTTTTGCTCCGCCGGCCTACCAGGAGCATTACGATAATTGCGGATTGCAAACCGGCGATGCATCGGCGAAATGTACAGGTGCGCTGCTGACTTTGGATGTTACGGAAAAGGTTTTGGAGGAAGCCCTGCAGCGCAGGTGCAACCTCATTATCGCCCATCACCCGCTTATCTTTTCGGAGCTGAAAAGCATTACCGGGAAAAACTATGTGGAGCGGGTATTGGTTGAAGCTATTAGAAACAATGTGGCCATTTATGCGGCTCATACCAATATGGACAATGTACAATCTGGGGTCAATAAAAAGATATGCGATAAAATCGGGCTGGAAGATACCCACATCCTGCAGCCCCTTCGCGGGCGACTGATTCAGTTGAACACTTATGCACCGCAGCATATTGCAGCAAAGGTGCGGGATGCGCTCTTTGCTGCAGGGGCAGGGCATATCGGTGCATACCGGGAATGCAGTTTTTCCTCGGACGGTCAGGGTACATTCCGGCCCTTAGAAGATGCGCATCCCCATATCGGGAATGCCGGCGGAGACCGGGAGGCGGTAGCGGAAACACGAATCAGCGTAGTTCTGCCGGACTATTTGCAACTGAAGGTGTTGAAGGCATTAATGCAGGTGCATCCCTATGAAGATGTGGCCTATGAATGTATCCGGCTGGAAAATGAAAACCAGACCGTGGGTGCAGGAATGATCGGCATATTGGGAAAGCCCTTTCCTGTAGGCGACTTCCTCGCTTATCTGAAAAATACCATGCGCCTGAGAGGATTCCGGTACACCGCCCTTCACCGGAAATATATTCAAAAGGTAGCTGTCTGCGGCGGGTCGGGCAGTTTTTTGCTCCCCGAAGCTATACGGCAACAGGCGGATATATTGATTACTGCTGATTTCAAATACCATCAGTTTTTTGACGCCGAAGAACGCATTATTATTGCCGATATCGGGCACTATGAATCCGAGCAATTTACCATAGAAATATTTTGGGAAATATTAAATAAAAAATTCCCTAATTTCGCAGCCTGTTTGTCAACAACAAATACCAATCCTGTAAATTATTATTTTTAATATGGCTACTGTTGTAAAAGATTTTTCAATCGAAGAAAAACTCACGGGTGTATTGACCCTTCAAAGAATAGACTCCAAGATTGATGAGATTAAAACCTTAAAGGGCGAATTGCCAATGGAGGTTAACGATTTGGAAGATGAGGTTCATGGCCTGGTGACCCGTATCCAGAATATTGATATTGATATTGAAAAGATTAATCAATATATTCAATCCAGAAGAGACGATAAGAAAAATTCTGAAGCGCTGATTAAGAAGTATGAAAAGCAACAGGATAATGTAAAAAACAGCCGGGAGTTTGAAGCGATCACCAAGGAAATAGAAATGCAGGAACTGGAGATGAAGCTTTGCGATAAAAACGTTAAGGATGCAACGGTAGAATTGCAGGAGCGCAGTACCGTGAAGACACAAACCGAAAGCATTCTCTCCAATAAGCAGGATGTGCTTACCCAGAAGCAAAAAGAATTAGAGAAAATCATTAAGGAAACCGAGAAAGAAGAAGCAGGATTATTAGCCCAGTCCAACAAAGCCAAGGAAAAGGTGGACAGTCGTTTATTATCTGCTTATGAGCGTATTCGCAATAATTACCGCAATGGTCTGGCCATAGTACCGGTAGTCCGGGAATCCTGCGGAGGATGCTTTAATGTTATTCCGCCACAACGCCAGTCTGAGATTCAGCAGCGTAAAAAGATTATTGTTTGTGAGCACTGCGGTCGCATTTTAGTAGATAATGAACTGAATGAAAGTATTAAGGGGCTTTAATCATACAACCTCTTTTTTTTCAAAAACGGATTGCAGCGTCAACGCTGTAATCCGTTTTCTTTTTATCGTATTGTGTAATCCGGATTCGGAATAAAACCTTTCGCACAGCCGATTCATATACCGCCCTGATTGTTTTATTTTTGCCACAAATTAATCCGAAATTTTGTCCTTGTTATTATATCCCGAACAGGCTTTAGAGCAGTTAGAGTTTGAGAAGATACGGCAATTGCTTTTGCAACGCTGCCAAACGGATCTTGCCAAAGATAAGGTGCTGCAACTGCGCTTTCATACCCGTAAAGAATATCTGCTGCGGGAATTGCTGCAAACGAAAGAGTACCAAAGCACGCTGGGCAGCGGAGTGGAATTTCCGGTGAATTTTACCCGGAATATTTCCCGTGAACTGAAGATGCTGAGCATTCCCGGAGCGATACTCAAGGGCCCGGAACTATTGAGCCTGCAACAATTAGCTTTAGGCATACAGATTATGTTGCTGTGGTTTAAGAACAATAAAAATCTTTATCCAAACCTTGAATTGCCGGCAAAAGATATTCAGTATGAGCCGGCTATCTCCCAAACGATCTGCTCCGTAGTGGACGAAAACGGTACGGTGCGCGACAATGCCTCCACACAATTGCTGCAAATAAGAAGCGATTTGAATCAGCAACGCATTCATCTGAGGAAGGTCTTTGAAGGCATTCTGCGTAAGCTCAACCGGCAGGGCTATCTTGCGGATATTTCCGAAAGCTTCATCAACGGCCGACGGACAGTGGCCGTATTCGCCGAACAAAAACGCATTGTAAAAGGCATCCTGCATGGTGAAAGCGATAGTGGCAAAACCGTATTTATTGAGCCGGAAGAAACCATTGAATTGAATAACGATATCGCCTCTTTAGAACGCGCTGAGGCCAGAGAGTTACAACGGATTCTGGCTGCCACTACAGAAAACTTAGCACCTTTTTCCCCGCTGCTGCAATCCTATTACACCCTGACCGGCACTTATGATTTCATCCGCGCAAAAGCCCTGTTCGCAAGGGAGATTAACGCTACCTTGCCCCACCTGGCCGCTCACCCGATGCTGGATCTGAAAGATGCCGTACACCCGTTGTTATTGCTGCATAATAAATCATTCGGAAAGGTTACGGTTCCTTTACAGATCGCCTTAAATAAGACGCAGCGCATTCTGATGATCAGCGGCCCGAATGCAGGCGGCAAAACGGTAGCCATGAAAACCGTGGGCTTGCTGCAACTGATGTTACAAGCCGGATTGCTCGTTCCCGTTGCGGAACATTCCGAGATGGGTATCTTCAAACAAATTATGGTGCATATCGGCGATACGCAAAGTATCGAAAACGAGCTAAGCACCTATAGCGCCCACCTGCGGGACATGAAATGTTTTTCGGAATCAGCCAACGGAAAGACATTGTTCTTCATTGATGAACTTGGCGGCGGCACCGACCCCGGACTGGGCGGCGCTTTTGCGGAAGCCATCGTGGAGCGCCTGCTGCAAAAAGGGGCAACCGGCATCATCACAACGCATTATCTTAACCTGAAAGTAATGGCGGATAAAAAGCCGGGGATCATCAACGGGGCGATGGCCTTTGACGAATCGAAGCTGGAACCGCTCTATCAATTGGCTATTGGAAAGCCCGGCAGCTCCTACACATTTGCCATTGCAGCGCGCAGCGGTCTGGCAAAAGATATCATTGACCGGGCACGTCAGCTCACGGAAAAGGGGCATATCAAATTAGACAAGATCCTGCATGATACCGAGCAGCAATCGGTGCGGCTGGATCAAAAGGAAGACCGTTTGGACCAACTGATATGGCAAAATGAGCAGCTTAAGAAAAAATATGAAACCCTCATCGACAAGGAGAAGCTCCATCAGCATTACGCCACGCTCAAGCTGCAAAATAAAATCAGGAAGGAAGAGCTGGATTATCTCCGGGAAACTGAGCGAAAGTTTAAGCAGATTATCTTTGACTGGAAGAAATCGGAAAATAAGCAGGAGGTCATCAACGCGGCAGAAAAGCTCCTGTTTCAACGCAGGCAGATCGAGCAGAATACGGCGGCAGCCCGAAAGGCAGATAAAAAATACCTTCCCCTCAACAAGCTCCCGGAAACCGGGGATCTGGTACGCAACCGAACCAGCCATCAGGTCGGCACTATTGAAAGTACCAAAGGCAATAAAGGTATTGTAAAGATCGGAAAGATGCCCTTCACGGTTGACCTCCGGGAATGGATGGTAGTAACAGCCCGACCGGTTGATCCTGTAAAGAAACCGGATTGAACAGTACCACATTTTGTTGAAAACCCCTGTGATTAAAATCGGTCAAGTCTCTGCTGGTTGGCTATGGCACACCATAGGGGATTATCCCCGACTGGCACAGGAGTTCGTGTGTCAAAAATACACCTTCGCGGCATACGGTTTTCCGGCCTTAGTCTTGCAGCCATTCAGAGGATGGATACCGCAGCGACGTAGTCAAAGGCTACACCGAACAGGGGAGATAAATATTAGATAGATTTGACATCATACGAACGGAAAAGGCTCGGGTGGTTATTTTTTGTTTCTTGAGATGATTGCTATCATCTCAAGAAAACGTTTCCGGTTGTTTTCCTACTTAATGGCAGCCATGAATTTTTTCTTCAGATAACCGGCCTTGAAAAGCTGTTCGAGCTTCGGAAATTCGGCCTGATCCACAACGCGGGGATACAGGGCAATCACCATCTCGTAACGCGCCGAGGGCGATTCAATATTGGAAGCTAATATCCTTACCTGTTCTGTGGTATAGCAGTATTTTACGCCCGATTTATTAATATATTTCAGCCGGGCCAGATCATCATTCTTATCCAGTACGCGAATGGCCAGATCCTCAAATTCGCTGTTGCTCATGGCTTCGGGACAGTCGGAATTGGGTACCTCTATCCGGGATTCCGTTGCCGGCGGCGTAAATACCGTATAATCATCGTTAGGATACTCTTCTTCGATCACCTTCCCGCTTCCGTCATGTAAAACGGTTGTTCTCCTGTTTTTGTCATTGGCTCTCCTCTGCGGTTTAGCCGAACCGGGCGTATAAGCAGCGCCGCTGCCGAAAGCCGGCAGCTCATCTGATTGGGATTTCCCGGAATTTAATTCTACATCTTCTATAAAACGATTTCTACGCGGGATCTCTTTAGTAGTTCCACGGGTTTCTGTTCCCCGGAAGGGCGGCAGCTCCGATTCAGATTCGGCTATCAGGTTGCCGCCCGAAATCATCGAATCGTTGTCTTCTTCATTACCGGCTACTAAGAATTTCCCCGATTGCAGATCATACAACGCAAATTGCCGGTCATTGATCTTTTGCAATGCAAACCCACGGGCGCCCGCTTCCGGAACCCGGATGGTAAATTCCTGCTCCGGGTAAGCATTCTGCTGAAATAATATCTGCACATGAATAATGCCGGTATCTAAGTTGGGGATGATACAATAATTTTTCCCAAGCCGCGGCATCATCTGCCCTTCCAACTTTACATAAAACGGCGTTTCCAGATCCCCCTGGATATAAATATAGGAATAGTCGTATCCGAAGGACAAAGTGGTAATCCCTAAAAGCAACAGGGTGGTTCGTAATTTCCTGAGCATAAATTTTATGATTCCAGTTCGATTAAAATTTCCCCTTTTTCTACCGCCTGTTGCGCTTCCACTTTAATGGCTTTCACAATGGCATCGGCAGGCGCCTTAAAGACATTTTCCATTTTCATGGCTTCCAGGATCAGTACAGGTTCTCCTTTCTTCAGCTGCTGACCCGGGCTGACCAATACTTTCAGAATCATTCCCGGCATCGGGGCTTTGATTGCCTGTGCCCTTTTTTCGCTGCTGATATTTAAACCCATCTTTGCCAGAAGCTGATCCATCGGCTCAGCCACCGCAACTTCATACACCTGCTGGTCAACCCGAATCTTCATGGTCTTGGCGCTGCGGTCTGTATTTTCTACCATAGCCACATAGCTGTGCTCATCGGCAATGATGCTGAAAGAACCGTCCGGCAAAGCTTTCATGTCCCAGCTTAAAGCGGTTCCGTTTATGGTAGGGCCGTTTTCCGTTTGTTCCACGGCCAAGGAATCTTTATCATTTAGTTTTATCTGATACATTTTCTGTAATGCTGATGTCGGCAAATTTAAAGAATTGTAGTTTCCGATGAGAATAGAATAAATCTTGTTTTATATCGTTACTTTTGGCGTCAATATTTGGTACATAGTATGAGTCAATCCTTTACACAATCCGTCCCCTTGTTTGAGCAGGACAATTTCAGTGCCTTAGAAGCCTTGGATCGCGCCCAGTTTATCGCCTTTGCGCCTTATGTCTGGGAAGCAAGCCGCTTATTAGTGGATAAAGGTATATTAAAATTAGTGGAAGAAGCGCATCAGGCCGGTATAACCTTACCGGAGATTGCCGCATCAACAGGACTTTCGCATTATGGTATTCGTATCCTGCTGGAAGCAGCGCTGGGCATGGCCCTGGTCTATAGGAAAGCGGATCGGTATCTGCTGGCCAAAACCGGCCACATGCTGCTGAACAATACCATGACAAGGGTCAATTTTGAATTTATGCGTGATGTATGTGCAGAGGGGGCGCCTTCCTTAGAGGCATCTATTGATCAGTCAAAGCCGGTGGGCTTAAAAACCTTAGGAGAGTGGGAAACCATTTACCAGGGTTTATCCAAACTGCCTTCGCCGGCAAAGGAAAGCTGGTTTGCTTTTGACCATTTCTATTCCGACAATACCTTTCTTACGGCTTTAGGGATCATCTTTGAAAAACCGGTTCGAAAACTGCTGGACATAGGCGGCAATACGGGAAAATGGACATTGCAGTGTCTGCAATACAATAGCGAAGTGGAGATGGGCATTTTAGACCTTGACATCCAGTTGGAGGAAGCACGTAAAAATATCGATGCCGCAGGATTTAAAGGAAGAGTGCAGTATCACGAGCACAATATACTGAACCCGGATCTTGACATTCCGGGGGGGTACGATACGATCTGGATGAGCCAGTTCCTGGATTGTTTTGCTGATGAAGAAATCCTGTTGATCTTGTCAAAATGCCATAAAGTGTGCGATTCCAATACACGGGTATTTATTAATGAGACGTTCTGGGATCGTCAGCGTTTTGCGACTTCTGCCTTTGCCCTTCAGATGACCTCGCTTTATTTTACCACAATGGCTAACGGCAACAGCCAGATGTATGACAGTAAGGTGTTTTATGAGATTATCGAAAAGGCAGGATTTGAAATCATAGCGCAACACGATATGATTGGTTTAAGTCATACTATTTTAGAATTAAAAAAGAAATAAAAACCTTTCAGTCCGGTTTCCGGGAAAGGCACAAGCTTTTCGGGAGATGAATGCTGTAAAACAAATTACCGTCAAAGATTAGCATAATGATTAACACAGATGTATTAGTGATTGGAGCCGGGCCTTCCGGCACCATAGCTGCTGCAATTATCAGGAAGGCAGGCTATGATGTGCATATTGTGGAAAAAATGCAGTTTCCACGTTTTGTGATCGGAGAAAGCCTCCTGCCGCGTTGCCTGGAGTCCTTGGATGAAGCCGGGTTTTTGCCCGCATTGAACCGTCAGAATTTTCAGATAAAATCCGGAGCCAAATTTGTACGCAATGGCCAGATATGCGACTTCACGTTTGAAGAGCAGCATACCGACGGCTGGCGCAATGCCTGGCAAATGCCCCGCGCCGATTTTGATATGACCCTCGCCGGGGAATGTGAGAGCATGGGCATTACCGTTTCTTATCAGCACGAAGTAACCGGCATAGAGATTGCCGAAGACGGCAGCAGCATTACCACCGTAAAACCGAAAGACAATGAGCCTTACCGGATTCATGCAAAGTTTATCGTGGACGGAAGTGGCTACGGTCGGGTGATTCCCCGCTTGTTCGGCCTTGAGCGAGCGTCTTCCATGCCGACACGCAAAGCATTGTTTTCCCATGTAACCGATCCGCTTCGTTTGGAACAGGAGGAGCCTAACCGCATTGTGGTGTATGTGCACAATGAAACCTGCTGGATCTGGACTATTCCTTTTGCCAACGGTATTACCTCCGTAGGTTTTGTATCCGATCCCGGTTTTTTTGAAAAATATTCCGGAATTCCGGAGGAACAATTTCGTGCAATGCTGGATGATGTGCCGGAATTGTCGCACCGTTTCAAAGATGTAACATTACAGTTTGAGCCGCGTACTTTGCAAAGCTGGAGTGTTACCACAGATACCTTTTATGGCAATGGCTTTGTGCTTACGGGAAATGTTACCGAATTTTTAGATCCCATTTTTTCATCCGGCGTTACACTGGCTGCCGTCTCTGCGCAAACTGCGGCAAAATTAGTCATCAAACACCTGAAAGGAGAAAAAGTGGATTGGGAAAAGGAATACATGGAACCTGCCATGCAGGGTGTAAGCGTATTTCGTACTTATGTCAATGCCTGGTACGATGGTACTTTGTTTAAAATATTCTTTGCCGATGTAAAAAATGATACGATTAAAAGGCAGATATGCTCGGTGCTTGCGGGTTATGTTTGGGATCTTAGCAATCCGTTTGTAAAAAACCATGAACGTTCCGTGAAAACAATTGCCAATTTTTTAGCCATGGAAGCAAAGCGCCATGAAGATGAGGAATGACCTGAAGATGAGTACCACACATTTCATTAATGGATTCGTCAACTGGCAGGATCGTCGCATACAAATCAACGGGAAAGATTTTCTTACGATGAACCCGGAGCATAGCGCCGCAGCGCAGGCTAAGGAAGTCTATCAGTATCTTGGAATCTCCTATCCTAAATTCTTCAAGATGGATGTACTCAGTAAAGCCGCATTTTTAACTACGGAAATTTTACTGAAACATTTAAGCCTTCCCGAAACAGCAGAGCAGGAAAAAACGGCTACGGTAATCACTACATATCAGGGTTGTCTTAGTGCGGACAAAAATTATAACGAAAGTAGAAAAACTTTCCCCAGCCCGGCATTGTTCGTTTATACCCTGCCCAATATCATGTTAGGGGAAATCTGCATCCGCAACGGATTTAAAGGGGAACAGTTTTGCAATATCGCTGAACAGGAGCCTGCGGATTTTATCGCATTTTATGTGCAGGATCTGTTGCTTCACCGCAATACCGAAGCCTGCCTATGCGGTTTTGTGAATGCAACTGAAGATCATATCACCGTTCATCTGCGTTGGGTAAGCGCTCAAAAGATGGAATTTTCGCTGCCATTTCATGCGGATTCGATAAAAAGCAGCAGCCTTATCCGTGATTAAAATTTTGCACCATGAGCAAGGCCTACGTTATTAATACCGGCATTATCACTGCCATCGGAAATGATGTCTCTGAAAATCTCCAATCGTTACAGCTGCAACGTCACGGTATTTCCATGCCGGAAATCCTGCAAACCAACCATCATTTTCCGGTAGGCGAAATCAAAAAAAGCAATGCCCGGCTGATGGATATGCTGCAACTCAGGGAACCGCTTCCGCGAACGGCACTGCTCAGTATCCTGGCCGCACAGGAAGCCATTGTTCCCTATACCAATGCCTCCCCTTTCTTTCGGATCGCTTTAATTTCGGGCAATACCGTTGGCGGAATGGACAGGACGGAAATATTTTATAAGGCATATAAAGACGACCCAGGCCAGGGAAATCTTGCCGATGTGCGCTACCACGAATGCGGCGCCATAACGGCTCTGACGGCCAAAGCTATCCACCACAAAGGATGGTGCACTACAATCAGCACGGCCTGCTCTTCATCAGCCAATTCCATTATGCTGGGCGCACAGTTGATTGAGTCGGGAAAATTCGACCTCGTGCTTGCAGGTGGGGCGGACAGCCTGTCCAGGTTTACGCTTAACGGATTTAATTCGCTGATGATCCTGGATAAAGCACCTTGCCGTCCTTTTGACGAAAACCGACAGGGATTAAACCTGGGCGAGGGCGCCGCCTATATATTACTGGCCGGAGAAGATGCTTTGCTTCAGTTGCAGGCCCCGCCACTGGCTGTGATTTCCGGCTATGCCAATGCTAACGATGCGCATCATCAAACGGCATCTTCACCGGAAGGATTCGGCAATCAGCAGGCGATGAAAAACGCAATGCAGCAGGCCGGTATTTCACCCGACGCCATTAGTTATATCAACCTGCACGGTACCGGCACTGCCAATAATGACAGCTCAGAGGGCATTGCGATTCAACAGGTTTTTTCAAGAGTTCCACCTGCCAGTTCTACTAAAGCATTCACCGGTCATACCTTAGGAGCTGCTGGCGCCGTGGAAGCAGTATTCAGCATCCTTGCTATTCAACACCAACAGATATTTCCACATTTGAGATTGGAAACATCTATGCAGGAGCTGAACTGGAAACCAACAACCTCCATGATGGCATTACCAGTTCAGCATGTTTTATCCAACTCGTTCGGTTTTGGCGGTAACTGTAGTTCGCTGGTGATTTCAAAAACCTGAAGGCCGTTTTGAAAAAACAGGGGAATGTGGTCAAAAATGTATTCGTTTTTCAACTCCTGTTCCATAAAGTGATGCGTTTCGTGTTGAATCGGGCTGTTCGTGTTAGCCCGGCGCATCCCGAACGACTGATAAAGCAGGATTTGCAATCTGCTTTGATACACATTATAGCTTTTATAAGTTCAGGCATTGGTTATATATACGTTTTATTTTTCTGAAACTCAGGTCTAAAGCTAAGTTTGAAAAAATTCTGTCAGTTATAAACCGGTTTATATACAGCATTTTTATGTCAGCCATTGAAAAATTCTTTCGCTGTTCTTCAGGTACGGATAAATGACAGTTAGTTATACATAATGATGCCCCAGTGTTTTACCTTCTTGTTTCAATGTTTTGGGTGATGGGGGTTTGCACCGCTATACCATGAAGGGCTGTACCCGCTCCAACATCCACAAAGGCTAAACATCCTGTCTCCAGACCTTTCAACGCTTTTTGTCTTACACCGCTCCAAAACATCCCTAAGCCGTGGGTATGCTTTCCGCTCTTCTTTTATATACGACGGGTCAAACACTGCAATTATTTCTTTGCCGCTGTGCTGCTTCAGCAACTACAAGTTGAACCTGAACCAGTCAAAGAATCTTTTAAATCCATTGCGACAGCTTTCCTCCGTCATACTGCTCCACCGCTGCATATTGCTGAATGTATAGCGGCAGTTCATCCCAAGCCATAATTCCACAATGTGGATATCCGCCTCTGTAGCATGAAAAAATTACCGGAGTATTGAATAAAAAAACTTTAGAGCAATTCATCAGGAATTATACAAGCCGATGAAAGTCCGAATTGTTGTAGTAAAGAAAAAAGCCTTCCAGCGAAATCTGCTGAAAAGCTTGTCCTTACTGTGGTGTGGGCCGGGATCGAACCGGCGACACAAGGATTTTCAGTCCTTTGCTCTACCGACTGAGCTACCGCACCAGGTTCCCTTTTGGGACGGCAAAGGTAAAAATATTTAAATACTTTCCAAATAATTATTTTGTCCAAATTCAGGGCATAAATTTTTCCGGGCAGGTAAGTGATATTTTGGGCTATCGTATTTTTACTTAGATATGCCTCAGATTGTTGCTTTACACTTTAGAGAGATTGAAGAAGACCGATAAAAAGTGACAATTAAAAAATGTCCATCAGCACGTATCGTCTAAAAAATAGCCTAAAAAATGTCCATTACTTCTAAAAATACCCTTAGGGCGGTATTGTAAGGGTAAGGTCGGTATGGTTTCTTTGCATTTTTAAACCAATTAAACAAACTAAAGCTCATGTATAGAAAAATTCTAAGTCTTGCATTATTAGCAAGCGTTGCTTTCACTTCCTGCGATCCCTCCGATGTGATTCCGGATACTGATGATCCCACACCGACTCCAGGTAATAATAATAACACGCAAACGCCTTCATTTGCGTCCGGAGATGGCGCTATTGTAGCGATAAATACCCGAACCGTTACCTCCGCTCCGATAAATACGGCCGTGGATTTAGGTACGGCCGTTGCTGTTTTCGGAGATCTTTCCTCCGGCACATACAATGACGCCGGAAGCGTTATGTTAAATGGCAAATCATTGACGAAAGCCTCTAATAACGCATACAGCTATGTACCCTCAGCTACTGACATCACCGGCATCAGTTTCGATGATAATATCAAATGGGAAGTGACCACACCGTCATTCACTTATGATGCAAAAACCGCCGGAAGAGGCATGCCTGTGGCTAATGGCGACATTACATTCAGTGGTAGCACCCTCAGCGGTTCAGAAGCATTTACACTGGAATTATCGGGGAATATCAGTAATGCCGATTCCGTATATTTTCAAATTAACGGGCCGAATAATTATGTGCTGAAACGCATGGGTGGCCAGGTTACTTCCGTAACATTCAGCGCTTCAGAAATGGAAAGCCTCGGTAAATCCGCCGGATGCAGCATGACCATCGCCCCCTGGAACTATGAAACCAAAACGCTGGGTGGTAAATCCATTCATGTTGTCAATGAGCTGGCAATAAACAAAGTGGTAGAAATAAACTAAGCCCGGCCATCCGGATGAAATATTACAACCATGCAGGAACGCCGGATTTGGTGGTTTTGTATGCGGAATAAATCATCCTAATCCCATTTAAAGAATAGCAGCCTTACCTGCCGCTTCAATGCCGGGTAAGGCTTTCTTTTCTTATCTTAAAGTTTCATGGATCTCACAGATGCGGTCAATACATTTAAGCATAAAAATGCTGATTTCAGTTTTGGTAATAGCTTTGTTTTTCCCGGTGTACGCTGAGTAATCTTATCGTTCCAATATGCCCTTTTGTGCAAAAAATGGAACTTACTGTAGCGCTATCTTTACGGTATCACGGCCGGTTATTATGGAAGAGCGGCAGGCTCCGGATACGTTCAGGAATATTATTTCAAAAAAACAGCCGAATCCCGGCAAATATCTGGGTTCGTTATTTTGATTCCGCTTATCTTTGTAGCTTATCATTTTATTCGATCAAAATCAATTATACAAATATGCGGTTTATTGTTTCTTCTTCAGGATTATTGAAAAATTTGCAATTAGTGGGCGGTATCATTACCGCTAATACGGTTTTACCCGTCCTGGAAGATTTCTTACTGGAGCTTTCCGATGGCAAGCTGACCATCACCGGTAGTGATCTCGAAACGATGATTAAAGTGCACATGGAGGTACAGACCGAAGGTGATGCCGATCAGGAAAATCAGGGTCGTATTTGTGTCCCTTCTAAAATATTGCTGGATTATCTTAAAAATCTGCCGGAGCAGCCGGTTCATTTTGTAATCAGCGAGAATACGATTGAAATTTCCAGCAGCACCGGTAAGTATAAAATTGGTGGGGAAAGGTCGGATGAATTTCCTAAAGAGCCTCAGGCGGTTGACGCCACTTCGTTCCAGATTCCCGCCGCTAAGCTGAACGAAGCTATTGGCAAAACCATATTTGCTACCAGTACGGATACGCTGCGGCCTGCCATGACCGGCGTATTGTTCGAGTTTCAGCCGGATAGCATCAATTTTATTGCCACCGATGCGCACCGGCTCATAAAATTTGAGCGCAGCGATGTGTCCGGCTCAGAAGAGGGCGCTATCATCGTGCCGCGTAAACCGCTGCAACAGTTACGTAATATCCTTCCTTCTGGTGACAGTTCTCTCGAAGTTTCCTATAACAACAGCCACCTGTTTGTTCAGTTCAACAATGTTCATTTAAGCTGCCGGCTCATTGATGCCAAGTTTCCGCCATACAAAGCGGTAATTCCTGTCGATAATCCGTATAAGCTAACCGTAAACCGGATGGATTTGCTGAGCACCTTACGCCGGGTAAGCATCTTTGCTAATAAAGGTACCAGCCAGGTGGTATTTGATATTGCCGGCAATTCGGTTGGTATCAGTGCGCAGGATATCGACTTTTCTTATGAAGGTAATGAGCAGCTTTCCTGTCAGTACAACGGTGAGGATATGATCATCGCTTTCAATGCCAAGCTGCTGATTGAAATGCTGAATAATATGGAAGGAGATGAGGTATTGCTGGAGCTAAGTATGCCTTCGCGGGCCGGTATTTTCCGTCCGGCAGAAACTGTGGACAACGAAGACCTGCTAATGCTACTGATGCCGTTATTGGCAGGAGTGTAAATAGTGTTAAGTCAAAATGCAGGAGCTCTGCTAGTCATTTTTATAGAATTTGATAATTACGAGCCTCTGAAAGTTTGCTCCTATACTCGTGTATAATAGCGCGGAGAAAATATACTGTCATCATTTCCCCGCTCTAAAAAGCTGGCAAACAAACCTCGAACATTGCTCCATGCAGAAATTCCAGGCAAATTGCTTTGATTGAGTTTTTCTCGCCGGGAATAAATTGATAATTGATATCAATGTGTCCTAAAAATACTCATTGACCGGCAATCCTACTATTTGCTGTCATAGCAAGAGATATATCGCCGGACTGCATCTTTTCCATCCCAACTACGCTTTATATAATAAACGAATTAATTAATTGGGTATAAATTTATTTTTGCAAAAAAATAATTACGCAAAAAATAGCAATCAATGCAGGGCGTTCGCATTTACAATTTCAGAGCAGTTTCTCTATAATTATCTTTCATTAACGCATTCAGCCGCTTTCTCGGTTTCGATTCTTTAGCCGTTTTTCGTCAATGAGCAGTGATATGGCAAACCGGGCGCATTTCAAATTTTCGTTTTATTAGGCAGACCTTTTAAAATCTCGTTTAGTCAATTCTATAACCTTACTCCGCTACCCATTCTTTTTGGTTACTCTTAAGTACAACATGTTATGAGCTCCTCGCCGGCTCCGCCTTTGTCCCGATTGTTTCATTCTCTTTCGCATCACGGTTCTGTATGCGGACTCTATGACTCCCGAACCAATGATGCCGGCACCTGTCGTTCTGTACAAAGGATAATTCATTCTTGTTTTATTGCCTTCGTAATAATCAACCGGTTTTTTGCCTGCTTCTGACAGCTCCGCCTGTTTGTCTGTAATTTGCTGCTCTTTCCCTTTGGATAATAATTTTATTTGCTCATCTGTCCATTGTTTTCATTGTACTTCATCCTTAAATTCGGATTTGGCGAAATCATACAGATATTCACTTGCATGATAAAAATCCAATACCGATATGGCTTCGGGATAAGCATAGGCTATCCGATTTTTTATCCAAACCACACCTGTAATTTTCCATTTTCAACTTTCCGCTAATCAACCCTCACCATTTCAGGCTCAGCCCAAACATCCAGTTGGTCCCGGCCTGTGGGTAATAATAATTAGCCGTAATAACCACACCATCATACTGATAACTGTAGGTATAACCTTTGCTTTCATACAGCTTATTGAAAATATTATTGACAGAAAACATCACACCCAATTCTGAAATCCATTTGGTATGAAAACCATACCGGATTTGCGTATTGAAGACCGTGTAGGCCGCAATGCTCCGCTCCATATTGGAAGTGTTATCCAAATATTGCCGGCCGATATGTTTCCCATTCAGGCTTATCTGAAAGTAACGTTCCGCCTGCAATTGGTAAAACGGGAAAAGTACGACACCACCGGTAACAATCGTATTGGGTGAAAGTGCGATGTCCGTATTCGAATGGGTAACTGCTGTCTGGCCACCTGTGTCATAATCATCATAATATTCCGTAAAGCGGGTAATCTTATTTTGCGATAAGGTAGCATTTCCATAAAAATCCAGCCATCCGGCAGCCTTTGCCTGCAAGGTCAACTCTATGCCGGCACGAAAACTGTTGGGCACATTGGTTCGGGCGTAAGCGCCTACGTCATTAATCTTTCCCGTTGCAATCAACTGATTGGTGTAATACATATAATACAATCCGGCTCCGATATCCAATCCCGGCTTCCGGAACTGATATCCCGCTTCCGCATCATAGAGCTTTTCGGGAAGAGGCAGATCGGCAGGAGCTGCTTCAAAGTCATCCCTGTTGGGCTCTTTTCCCGCCATGGCAAAGGATACATAAGCCTTGCTCTGCATACTGCCGGCATGGGATTTCAGATAGCTCAGTCCGAACTTAGGATTCAGAAAGGAAAAATGTTCCCGTATGGTGATATCCGGATTTTTCCGGAATCCGTTAATAGTATATTGAACATCCCGGAATTGCAGATCAGCGAAGAAGTAGATATGAGTAGTAAGTCGTTGCTGCCATTTTGCAAACAGATTGAGATCATTTTTAAATGCCGTCAACTGATACCAGCGATAATCATTTGGAACGCCATAATCCGCCCAGGTCACATCACCATAATGCCTGGCATCATATTGCAATGCAGACCCGCCGATAATCAGGTCGGTTTTATTCCGGTTGTAGCCTACGGATCCGGTCAGGCCGTAATAGTAATTATCCAGCCATAATTTCCGGGTAAGATTTGTTTGAGAAAAGGTGTCTCCGGAGGGTGTAATAAAGTCCGGCAGGCCATAACCGGCAAAACCCTCATCCGACTTATATTCATTATAAAATCCTTTTCCGCGGGTCAGGAACAGGGCACCATTCAGCTTCCAGTAGGGGTTCAGTTTATGATGTACAAAAAGCTGATAGTAATCCTGACGGTAATTATCGCTTTGATCGTCGTAATAGCTTCCATCGGCTTTCAGGCCTAATTCATTATAACGCCGGTTGGTTTTCAGGGAATCTTCCGGCACGCCGTTCCACGCCTGCCCGGTTCTTTCGGTGCCACTGAGCAGGTTGAATTTAATCTGCGTTTTTCCATTTTTGGCATACCAGCCCGCTAAAAACTGTAAGGATTTCAGTTGTGCATAAGAACGATAAATATAGCCGTCGCTGGTTTGTCGTGACAAACGCAGATCAAACCGAAAACCGGAGCCTAACTGTCCAGTTCCCGCACGCAGCAAATTGCGCCAGGCCTGGAAAGAGCCATAGCTATTGAACAGCTCCGCAGAGGCACTGTCCGCCTGCTCCGTATTACTGATATTGACCGATGCGCCAAAAGCGCCCGACCCGTTGGTAGAACTACCCACGCCTCTTTGCACCTGGATGCTGTGTGCCGAAGACATCAAATCCGGGAAATCAACAAAAAAGGTGCCTTGCGATTCTGCATCATTCAGCGGAATACCGTTCAGTGTAAAGTTAATGCGTGCATTATCCGTGCCACGAATACGCATATCAGTATATCCGATACCCGTCCCGGCATCGGAATTGGCCACCACGGAAGGTGTCTGATCCAAAAGATAGGGGATATCCCGACCGGTGTTATTCCTGCGGATATCCGCTTCGTGGAGCGTGGTAGTGGCAAAGGGACTTTTGTCGTTAACCCGGATTGCGGTAATTTCTACCGGAACCAGGGTTTCCGTACGCAGAGAATCGGTTTTGCTGCTGTCCTGCGCCATTGCCGGGAAAGCGCTCAGCAGGCAAATACCGGCTACAATTGGTTTGAGATTATTCATTACTGGTATTTTTTTCAAATTATTATTCTGTTTAAAAACAGTGCGGGTACCGGAGTATCCGAACCAAAAAATGACACGCCCTTTGACGGGAATCATTTCAATTAAAAAAACAAAAAGGTAAGTTGGAAGAAAATACTTTCGCTTACCTTTCCTAACCGGCATTACCCGGTCCAGGTTCTACGGGTTTGATCTCAGCCTGAAAACAGTAAGGCACCCCGAGGATATTTTGCGTAAGGGCGAAAGCCCTTTAGCGTATTAATTTCAAAAAATCAGGTACAAAGGTAAGCAATAAAATGAAAAGCAGGAAGGCTTTTTCCAAAACGGAAAGCCTTCCTGCCTGTTACAGGGAATATTGCCCTTTAGTTATTCTCAATTGCGCGCATGATAACACCGTATCCTTTCTTGTTGCCACTGCCGCCGCCCATTGGCCCCATGCTGGGCTGGAATGTCCAGTAAACCCGCTCCCGGTAAACCATACCTACACCATACGCATAAATCTCTTTGGAGTAATTCCGGTAAGCATAGGCCGTAGAATCTATATCAGGGTTATTAAGAGAATCGTCAATTTCGCTGACATGGACTACATTTTCGTACAGATTATTTCCCGGATCAAATTCACCTCCTTTCTGAGAGTAGCGATATTCCCAGCTCACATTGTCATATTCTTCCATATCGGCATCATTCAGGGGAATAAATACGTTCCCGTTCCAGGTAGCATCATTTTGCACCGGAAAAACCAGCTTCAGAAGTTTGACATTACGCTGCGTATATTCCAGTCCGCTGACAGTGCGGGTTACATAAATCACATTATCCATCAGGTACGGTTCTCCATCCCGGTAGCGTTTCAGTACATTGATCCGGTAGCTCAGCCTGTTTTGCCCGTCGCGGAACGTGTCCACCACCTCATAGCGTTGCTGCAGATGTACAGGGATGGGCGTTCCAGTGAAATCGTCCCAATAGGTAGAGTCCACATTATACACAATATATTTACCGATTTCCAGTGGGAAAAAGTCATAGCCTGTTTCAATGCCATCTGTATCGATACTGCTTCTTTTACAAGAAAACATACCTGCAACGGTGGCTACTGCTATCAGGGATAAAAAAATCTTTCGCATAAATTTACGGTCGGGAATTATTTGTTTATACCGGGTAATTATAAAAACGGATGTAAGATAAAAATATTTTCTCGGTTTCAAAACAAATTTTAGAAACTTCGGTCGCCGGAATGAATGATGCCGCCACCAATCACATCGTCACCATCATAAAAAACTGCAGACTGACCGGGTGCTATCCCCTTTACATTTTCATAGAAATGCACATCTACGGCGTCACCATCGTTATGCAAATGGCTGAGCGTTCCGGGATCCTTGTAACGTATCTTAGTCGTGGCTTCAAAGCCTTCGGGGATGGCCTCAAACTTTATAAGATTCAACCCGCTGACACGCATGATATTCTGATCCAGATCTTCCGTATCACCCAGCACTACGGTATTGGTTTCGGGAATGATTTTTGTGACAAAAATCGGGCGACCTAAGGCAATATCGAGACCTTTGCGCTGGCCGATGGTATAAAACGGGTATCCCTTGTGTTTTCCCACAATAGTTCCGTCTGACAATACAAAATTGCCTCCGTTCATCCTTTCCTCCAGTCCTTCCACATTACGCTTCAGGAATCCGCGATAGTCGTTGTCCGGGACGAAACATATCTCATAGCTTTCCGCTTTCTTCGACAATTCGGTATAGCCCATGTCCGCTGCAATTCCGCGCACCTCCGTTTTCAACAAGCCACCTAAAGGATAAATGCTCCGGCTCAGGCAAGCCTGGTTCAGTCCCCACAATACATAGCTTTGATCTTTAGTCAGGTCTTTGGCTTTGGATAAAATGAAACGTCCGTTTTCCTCACGAACTTTAGCATAGTGTCCCGTGGCGATAAATTCACAATCTAAGACATCGGCTTTTTTCAGCAATGCAGCCCATTTAATATGCGTATTACAAAGCACACAGGGATTAGGGGTGCGCCCGGCAATATATTCGTCAATAAAATTCTGCACTACAGCTCCGTCAAATTCCCCGCGGATATCTAATACATAATGCGGGAATCCATGATCCACCGCAGCCTGGCGTGCATCATTAAAGGAATCAAGATTGCAACATCCGGTTTCCTTTTTACCTCCGCCGGCCGATGCATAATCCCAGGTTTTCATGGTGATACCCACCACTTCGTACCCTTCGTGGTGCAGCATCAATGCGGTTATGGTACTGTCAATTCCGCCACTCATTGCAACCAATACTCTCCCCTTGCGGCTCATAACTATTGTTGTTTAAAAATGAATCCGCAAAATTACAACAATGTAAACAGCCCGCCAGCATAAAAATCTATATCTGCATAAGTGCTGTTGATAGGTATATTAATGCCCTGAAAATATAATTTATCCCTGCTTTTGCTTCAAACCCATTTCTGAATCTATATTTGCACTATATTGAACAGTCATCGCTACTGGTATCGACGGATATCAGCCAGACGCTGCGGAATAGTATTTAATGCATCATTACCTGCGTTTGTTTTTTTGGGCTGCCGGCCTTCTATCAGCCGGATGGCTGCCTGCGGCGGCTCAGATTCGCGTGTCCGGGCTTATCCTTGATGAGAATGGAAGTCCTGTTTCAGGGGCTAATGTCTTTGTCAAAGGGCCGGATGTGGATACGGGGGTACAAACTGACAGTGCGGGAAATTACACGATCACATTCTCTGGTAAAGCGGACAGCATTTTTTTTGTTATGATCGGCTATCAGCTTAATAGCGCTTCAATTGATACCAATGCCGTTCAAATCATCAATGCCGTCATGCATACTCAGACCAATTCCTTAGATGAAGTGGTCATTTCTTCCAAAAGGAAGCGCTACCGGAATAAAGACAATCCCGCTGTGGAATTAATCAGGCAGGTTATACGCCATAAGGATCAAAACAAACCGGAACATTACGATCGGCTGCAATATCAGCAGTATGAAAAATTGCAAATCGGCACCAGCAATACACCTAAATATCTGCCCCGGCTGCCGATCATAAGGAAATATCGTTTTATTTTTGAAAATATTGACTCCCTCAGCGTTCCCGGAAAAGCCATCTCACCCTTATACCTGGAAGAAAATTTTTCCGATGTGTATTACCGCAAAAATCCCGAGAAAAAGAAGTCGTACCGTACAGCCGGCAAAAAGGTAACCTTTGACTCCCGCATTGTAGATGATGAGGCATTTAAAGTATTTCTCCGGCACCTTTACCAGGATGTGGATATTTACGAAAACAATATCTCCCTTATCACCAACACCTTTCTTAGCCCGATTGCAGACGGCGCACCGATATTCTACAAATATTTCATCAGCGACACATTGCTTTGGAATAATACGCCATTGATACAATTGGATTTCATTCCCCGCAATAAAAAAGATTTTTTATTCAATGGTACTTTATGGATAACCCTTGACGGCAATTTTGCGGTTCAGCATGCCGACCTGAATGTCAGCAATGATGTCAATCTCAATTGGGTGAGTGATTTGGGTGTTCAGCTGGAATTTGAACAGGGAGCAGATCGCCGTTTTCAATTGAGCAAAAATGTTACCGGTGCCTATTTCAGCATCCTGAATGGCAAGCGCGGCATATATGCCAGCCGAACGCTCGTTAATCACGATTTCAAAGTCAATCCCGTTATTCCCGACAGCATCATGGACGGCGCCGCAGACGAGATAACACGGATAGACAGCGCCGCTACTTCAGACAAGGATTTCTGGATTAAAAACCGGCCGGTACCGCTGACAAAAACCGAAGCAGCCACTTACTACAACATGGACAGCCTGATTCACATGAAATCGTTCCGCACCCTGATGAGTATCGGCCATACGGTATTTTCGGGATATAAAAATTTTGAGCAGGTGGAGCTGGGGTCCATTTATTCTCTGTACAGCTTTAACGACCTGGAAGGCAGCCGGCTGCGCACAGGCGCCCGTACAACCGATGCTTTCAGCAAAAGCTTTTACAGCGATGGCTACCTGGCTTACGGCATAAAAGACGGGCAGTGGAAATATCTCATTCGCGGTGCGTATATCTTCAATCATACCGGCATGTATTCCTTCCCGATACATTATCTGCGCATCGGCTACCAGCACGATGTAATGATTCCCGGGCAGGAATTTCAGTATGCCAGCAACGATAATTTCCTGCTTTCTTTCAAAAGAGGCAATAGCAACAGCTTTGTCTATTTCAACAGCTTTAAGGCAGATTATGTGTTGGAGTTTGCCAATATTATGAAAATAGCCGGTCAGTTTTCCCACCAGGAACTGACTGCTGCCGGAGCGTTGAATTATGTGCGTCATGCCGATTCTAACCCTGATACCGCCCGGCATATTACAATATCGGACATCGGGCTGGAATGGGGCTGGAAGCCCTTTCAGAAATTTGTACAACGCCGGACTTACCGCACGGCAATGCCCAATAAATATCCGAATATCATCGTTAATTTTAATTTCGGCATCAAGGGATTGTGGGGCAGCGATTACAGCTATCAGAGCTTAAAGCTGCATCTGGAAAAGCGAAGCTATCTTTCCCAGTTGGGCTATGCAGATATAAGCATGAACGGGGGTTATGTTTTCGGCCAACTGCCCTACCCGCTACTCAGCGTGCCGCACGCCAACCAAACCTATATTTATCAATTGGACGCGTTTAACCTCATGAATTCGATGGAGTTTGTCAGCGATCATTATGCCGTGGTCAATATTGATTATCACATGATGGGTTTTCTGTTTAATAAAATCCCGTTAATAAAAAAGCTGAACCTGCGCGAAACGGCCAATTTCAAAATGATATACGGCGGACTACGCTCCGAAAATGACCCTGCGCTGCATCCGGAGCTTTTTGCCTTTCCGAAAAACGAGCACGGCAATCCCATAACCTACATCTTAAATCAGGGGCCATATATAGAAGTAAGCGCAGGCATTGAAAATCTTTTCAACCTGCTTAGAGTGGATGTGATCCGGCGCTTTTCCTACCTTGATCATCCCAATGTGACACCATGGGGTGTAAGGGCTATGATTACTTTTGATTTCTAAAATGATTTTGACTGTCATTATCATACAATGCGATGATTTGGAATATCCCCGAAAATAAGAGTGTAAGGTTCAAGATCATTATGCAATTTCATTATTTTATACAGAGACATGTTGGTTGGTGGTGGGACACCAAGGCAAAGGGAAGCCCGGATGTGAAGGATGAGCGGGGTATTATTGCCAACGATCTAAAGGGCTTTTTACGGAAGCAATTTGTTGTTGACCGACATGAGAATAGATCATAGTGGTTTTAATGCTGTTATGTCCCAACAGTTTTTGAATAAGTGAAATATCCGTGCCATATTCCAGAAGGTGTGTGGCATAGCTGTGGCGAAGGCTGTGAATACCTACCGCTTTTCGGATACCGGCTTTGTTCATGGCATTTTTAAATACAGACTGTGCGCTGCGTATAGCATATTGCTCACCAAACTGACCTCCAAAAAGAAAGTTTTTAGGGCGGTATTTCATATAGTATTTTCGCAAAAGCTCCAAAACGCTTTCCGGCAGATTGACATAGCGGTCTTTTTTGCCCTTGGCTCCGGCAATAAGCACCTGCATTCTGTGGCTGTTGATATGTTCTATTTTCAGCCCGACGATTTCACTAACCCGAAGTCCCATACCGTAACAGAGTTTTAGGATAAGCAGGTGTTTCAGATTATCTGTAACATTAAACAATTTAGCCACTTCCTGAATACTCAGCAGCTTCGGGAGTAAAACCGGTTTTTTAGGTCTGGGGATATCAAAGAAAAACTTTTCCTGTTTCAGCACCTGTTCAAAATAAAACTTTAGAGCATTCAGCCGGCTGTGCATCTGATTTTCAGACAACTTTAGTTCCTTTATGCAATAGAGGCAGTAACTTCTTAGCTGTTCAGGTGAAAGAGTAGCTATGGGGTGTGCTTTAAGCGTGTAAAGCAACTGTGCAAATTCTATACAATAAGTTTTGATTGTGTTGACACTATATGCCTTAAGAAAAAGCTGATCCCTGTATTGTGTAAAAGCCGGTTGATTGTTTGGATGTATTTTAAGCAAGATTTCCTTGCCGATACTTTTAGCCGGCAGACCAAAAAGTTGCCGACAGGCATCTCTGTCCAAAACGTACCAGCATTTTCGGGAATTGCTCCAATGCGCCTTTGTGAACATACGGAGATGTTGTATCAGTTTGGTATCATAATTAAATGTAACCCAAATAACTTCTTTGTTACGGTGTGTTCCCGGCGTAAATTGATATGATTCCGAATTAAAAGACATGATGATAAGAAATTTGGGTTAGGGAAAAAAGTAAGGCTTCAACTTGCGCATTTTAAATAATTTCTAAAGTGCGAATGTACATAAAAAAGCATTAAAATATCCAAATTACGCCACATTATAATTGTTAACACTTCACTATATATTATAAGTAGTTGACAATTAGATTAATTAGATGTTTTAAAAATATATCAACCCAATTGCATTTTATAAAAAATTGCGTATATTTATGAGTTATAGGCAATTTTACAGGCAACCCTTACTAACGACAAGTGAATGAAATTTGACAAACATTTTCCGACTGAACAACTTAAACCCTACATCAAATATTTTGTAGTGTCAGAGAATGCTATGGAAAATGAATATAAAGTTTTTCCTTCATCTGGACTGGTTATTGGGTTTCAATACAAAGGACAACTTGCTACCATAAAAGAAAATACAGTTAGCAAACTAACTTCGGCAGGAATAACAGGAATTACTGACGGCTACAAAGTGTTCAAAAATTCGGCAGACATCGGAACTATATTAGTTTACTTTACTGAAATTGGCTTCACTCATTTTGCTTCACATCCTGCAAATGAATTGTTCAATTTAAGCCTTTCACTTGATGACATTTTTGACAAAATCAGCATAGTAGAAGTTGAAGAAAAATTAGCAATTGCCAACACAGACAAACTTCGGGTAAAAATCGTTGAGCAATTTTTAGTGTCCCAACTCAAAGACATTCAGACAGACAAATTAATAGTTGAAGCGGTTAAACTCATTTACCAAAGTAATGGAACTATCCGCATAAAAGAATTAAACGAAAAGCTATTCATCAGTCAAAGCCCATTTGAAAAACGGTTTAGAAAAGTGGTTGGAACAACTGCCAAAAAATTTGCTTCCATTGTTCGCTTCAACGCAGTTCTTGACAATCTGAACGAAACCAAAACGCTGACAGAAATCTGTTACGAAAACAATTTCTTTGACCAAGCCCATTTTATCAAAGACTTCAAACAATTTACGGGCGACACTCCTGAACACTTCAAACGCTTCTTGTAGAAAAACGATTTTTTACAATTACAACTTTTTTTGCCATCGCATCTTTGCATCGTAATCATAATCCAAAGACAAATGGTGAAATCAATTCTAAAATTAACAATCATACTATCAAGTGTGAGCATTATGGTTGCGTGTAAATCAACAAATCGTTTAACAATTAAAAACCAAGAAAAAATGTTTACAGTAGAACAAATCAAAACAGCTCACAGCAAGGTAAAATCTGGTGCAGATTTTCCTGCTTACATTCAGGACATCAAAAAGTTAGGAGTGACTTATTACGAAACTTTTGTAACGGATGGACACACCGATTATTATGGAGAAAATAAATACAAGACCACTTCCCCTGCAAGGTATGAACCTGTGGCTATTGCTCATACTGTTAATGCAGAACAGTTCAAAAAAGATTTGAAGGAACATCAGCAAGGCAAAACAGACTATCCGACTTTCATTAGAATGTGTGCAACATTTGGTATCGAAAAATGGAATGTTTGTATGGGCAAAATGACCTGCACTTACTACGACAAAGCAGGATATGAAATTTTGGTTGAAGAAATTCCGCAAAACTAAAATTATGAAAGATTTACTTTTAAAAGAATGGAACGATGACGCTGTCATCGTTCCATCATATAAAAATGAACAATTTCAAAGCCACGGAAATAAACTAAAAGTAATTGTTCCGACCACAATAACCAACAATGAATTTGGCTTATATGAAATTGAAATGGAAGCCAATGCAAGAGGTCCGAAATTGCATTACCATAAACAAATGGACGAAACATTTATAATTCGTGAAGGGATTTTGACAGTTCTTACAGCCAAAGGTGAAGTAGAAGCAGAAGCAGGAACTGTAATTCACATTCCAAGGCTTTCAGTCCACGGTTATAACAATAACTCGAACGGCATTGTGAAAATGACAATGGTGTTCAACCCTGGACTTGGTAGAGAAGATTTCTTTAGAAAAATGTATCAGATGCTTGACGAAAATCAGAATGATTTGTCAGCTTTTCAAAAATTGTATCTCGAAAATGACAGCTATTCACTTGACGAAAAGAATATGATACCAATGCGTGACGAAAAATAAAAACTGCCTATAACAGCGGTTTGGCGTAATGGGGGCGGACGTTCTTCGTATGAAAATTTGTGCTAAATTTGAACTGTGTGCTTCGTATCAAGTGTTGTGCTGAAAAGCCCCCACTACGCCAAGCCGCGAACCGTTACAGGCAAGCGTAGGGCGACCGTGCTACTATCAACAGACACGACAAAAACTGAACTTCTGCCAATCACAAGAGCAATATTTCTTATTGGCGACACTCAAGCCCAAAAAGGTTTTAAAATTTTCCCCACCGCATTTTTAAAAAATAATTTTAGCCGACACACATTGGCACATTTGCAAACCGCACCAAGCCCACCCGCCACCCAAAGTTTGCAAAAGAGCCAATTTCCCCAACGCTTTGTTGAACTCACAGAATGTTGAAAACTTTTAAGGACATAAATTGTCCCTAAATAGGAAATATTACTATCTTTGGACAAACATTGTCCTTGACAAATGAGTAAGTATAAAATGGTGGCTTTTGGCGAACAGGTGCGATTGCTTCGGGAAGAAGCAAAACTTTCTTTGCGTGAAGTGGCAGAGCAAATTGGTATTGACACTTCATTGCTTGGTAAAATTGAACGGAACGACAGACAACCAACCAAAGAGCAAATTAAGTTGGTAGCAAAATTTTTCAATCTTGACGAAAAAGAATTGATGAAAGAATTTTTAAGCGACCAAATCGCTTACAAAATCTTAGAAGAAGAAGCCGACATTGATACGCTAAAAGTTGCTGAAAAGAAAATACAATATTTAAAAACGAAGAAATGAGTTACTACGAAAGAATAAGAGAATTGACAAAAAATGTTCCTGTAAGTCTTGTGGACTTTTCGTTACCACGAGATTTGGCGAGAACACCGACACAAGCATCGTCAAATTTCATCACAAATAAAGAGCAAGGCGATTGGGCTGAAAATCTTGTTACGAGAGCAATTAACGAAACTTCTAAAAACTTTGTTGCTGTAAAATACGGCAAGTCTGACGATTTGATTGCAGGCGATGAGGGCTTTGATAATTTTTACCAAGAATTTCAAAACGAATTAGACACAATCGGCAAAAGACCCGATTTGTTGATTTTCAAAAAATCTGACTTTGATGCAAAATTAGGTTACGACATTAGCCAAGTTCCGCATCACACAATTTTCGATTATGTTAAGAAAGCCGTTGCGGGAATTGAGGTTCGTTCAAGTGCATTTTTGATTGACCGCTATGAAGCAGCAATGCAAATACGAACAGTAAAGTTTTCTCAAATTGCGTTACAAACAAGAGATAAAATTCTTGCTGAATATTCGGACTTATTGGAACAGCCAAACCGAAGTAAATACATTCCTGTTTTAAAATCTATCACGGCAGAGACTTTAAGCGTTACCGATTTTAAAGTGCCGGGTTGGAGTTCTTCTGAAAGATTAGTTGAACTCAACAATCTTTTTAAAGAGTTAAAAAGGTCAATAAAAGAAATTCAGAAAAGAGATTTCCTTTCCATTACGCCAAAAGTTGAGGACATCAAAGTAGTTTACAAATGGATTGAAACGTTTAATGTTCCGCATTTTTATTTTCAGGTTTTCTTCGACAAGGTTTACGGAATTTCCTTTGAACAAATTTTACAAATCATTTCTGACCCAGACAAAGAGGGCGTTGTGTTTTCGGTAGAGACCGACACAAAAAACCAAAACAAGACTACCATTAAAATCAATTCTAAAAGCGGAGTTCAGATTGCTTATAAAGTTGATGAACCACAACACGAAAGTGTTCGTAAAGAAATGAGCAGGGGGAGGCTTTTGTTTTATGTAACATTCAAAGGTGGAACTGCATACTTGGACGTAAATAATTTGAGAGAAATTTTAGGAATTAATCAAAACGAATTTTAATGCTTGCAACCAAATTACATATAACAAGCAATGAGCCTGAAAAGGAATACGTTCAAACGGTTTCGTTAGAGCATCGTAAAAAGTTTGCCCAATTTTTTACGCCCTATCCCATTGCCGAATTTATGTCAAATTGGGTTTTGGGAAACAAGCAACTGCACACGGTTTTAGACCCTGCGTTTGGCTTGGGAATTTTTGCAAGAGCAATCCGAAAAGCCGACAAATATTGTGAAATCAAAGGCTTTGATATTGATGAGAATATTTTGCAAGAAGCAAAAACGATTTTTGAAGATGAAGCAAACACAACGCTTTTTCTGAAAGATTATATGTTCAACGATTGGGAAAATCGTTATGACGGAATTATTTGCAATCCGCCTTATTTCAAGTTTCACGACTACGAAAACAAAACAACTCTCAAAGAAATTGAAGAAAAGTTGGGTTTAAAATTAAACGGTTTTACCAATCTCTACACGCTGTTTCTTTTAAAATCCGCTTATCAATTAAATCAAAATGGCAGAGCCGCTTACATTATTCCGTCAGAGTTTTTAAATTCTGATTATGGGAAATTGGTTAAGTCGTATTTGATTAAAAATAAGTTGCTGCGTTACATCATCATTTTTGATTTTGAAGAAAATGTTTTTGATGATGCTTTGACAACCGCTTCTATTCTGCTTTTTGCAAACGACAAAGAAAAATCGGAAGTGGAATTTATCAATATCAAAACGCTTGATGAATTGACAGCTTTGCAAAAGAAAATTCAATCTTATCCAAAAAACAAAGCCGAAAAAGCAGTTTCGTTTTCCGAACTCAACCCCGAAATAAAATGGCGGGCTTATTATCAAAAACAAAATGCTGCACGTTTTAAAAACCTTGTCCCTTTTTCCAATTATGGAAAAGTTGTTCGAGGCATTGCCACAGGTGCAAACGAGTATTTTACATTCAATCAATCCAAAGCAAAACAATACAACATTGACAAACAGTATCTGTTGCCTTGCGTTACAAAATCGGTTGACATTAGCGGAGCATTTTTTACCAAAGAGGATTTTGAACAATTAAAACAGCAAGACAAATCCGTTTATCTTTTCAATGCAACTGAACCCAACGAAACATCAATCAAAAAATATATTGCCAAAGGCGAAACGGAAGAAGTAAATAAAAAGTTTTTGACGGCAAGCCGTAATCCTTGGCATTCGTTGGAAAAAAGACCGCCATCGCCTATTTGGGTTTCGGTTTTTAACCGTAATGGATTGCGTTTTATCCGCAACGAAGCAATGATTAGCAACCTTACAACTTTTCACTGCATTTACCTGAATATGTTTTCAGAGCCAAAAGTGGATTTACTGTTTGCTTATTTGCTTACGGATATTTCCAAAGAAATTTTTAACGACAACCGCAGAGAATACGGAAACGGCTTACACAAGTTTGAACCCAACGACATCAACAAAGCCTTAATGGTTGACCTTGACAAAATCAGCAAAGCAGACGAAGAAAAGATTTTGAATTTGTATTGTGAGTATAGGAAATCAGAGTTGTCAGGAAAAGCGAACGCAAGATTGTTGGAGGAGATGAATGGGATTTTTGTAAACTTATTTTTAAACAAAGTATGAGCGAAATAAAAGAAGAAAGCAAATGTTTGGCTTCATTAGCCGTATTCAGAGAACTATACAATAGTGAAAGAGATATTTATGGTATTATTTGCGAGTTCCTAAAAGAAATTATCACAACACAGGGGAAACACCAATTTTCTCTGACTGAAATTACAATATTATTGAATGAAACGTATGACTTTAAAATTCCAGAAGCTGTTGTAAATACATCATTAAACCGTTTTAAAACCGCTCTTACAAAATCATCAGGATTATTTACTGTTTCAGACCAAACTGCGTTCAACATAACAGGCAAACTGACAGATAAGCATAATGAAATTAAAAACAACAATGAAACGATTATTTGTAATCTCTTCAAATTTATTGAAACAGAAAAGAAAACGATTTTAACAGAAGAAGAAAAAACAATAATCACACACTCTTTCATTTCTTTCATTATTGATGAGGGAACAACACGAGAATTTTCAGACTACATAAGTGCTTATATTGTAAAAGAGAAACAGAATGTAAATTTCACTGCACAACTCAATACAATAAAAGAAGGAGTTGTTTTATACACGGGTTTAAAATACAATTCAAGTTTAAATGAGTTAGGTTCTTGGAATTATGAGTTAACTATTTTTGTTGAGACAGAAATTTTATTCCACTTCGCAGGTTATAATGGTCAGCTATACCAAATTTTATTCAACGACTTGTTTTCGCTAATAAAAGAAATAAATCAAGCAAGTCTGAAAAAGAATAACAAGAGATTAATTCATCTAAAATATTTTTCAGAAGTTAAAACTGAAATTGAAGGATTCTTTAAAAAAGCTGAATATATCGTTCTGGGAAAAGACAAAGCTAATCCATCTAAAACAGCAATGACAACTATCATTGATGGCTGCAAAACACCAGCCGATGTTGTTGCCAAGAAATCTAATTTTTACGAGTTGCTCAAACAAAACTTGATTTTAGAAGACGATTACACAAATTACTACTCTACACAAAACCATAAATACAATCTTGAAGACCAAGATTTACTGACTGAACTTTCCCAAAAAATTGGAGTTGCTGATTTATCATCATATTTAAAATATCTCAACTTCATTAACATTCATAGAAAAGGAAATAATGACAACACTTTTGAGAGAATTGGATTTGTTCTACTTTCAGGAACGGCAAACACATTGCGTTTGGCTTGGGACGAGAGTATAAAACCAAACGGAAATATCCCGCTTGCCTCAAATCTAAGTTTCTTGACCAATAAGTTTTGGTTTAAATTAAACAAAGGTTTCGGTAAAAGTGAACACCCAAAAAGTTTTGATATTGTAACAAAAGCACAAATCATTTTATCAACACAGTTGAATGATACTGTTGCAGATAAATTTGATGAGCTACAAACGAAGTTTAAAAAAGGACAATTAACCGAAAAAGAAGCGATTTCAACTATTGCAAAACTAAGAAGTGAAGCGAAAAGACCAGAAGACATAAATGAAAACAACATCGAAAACATTCTGAGTTCTATTGAAGAAAACAGCATTGAAGCACATTTAAAAGAACAAGAATTGTTCAAACAAAAAACAAAAGAGCAAGAAGAAGAAAACAAGAAGTTAAAAGAAACATTGGAAAATGCTAATAAAGAAAAACAACAAAGGGAAAAAGAATATCAAGAATCATTAAAGCAGAAAGAGCAAGAAAAACTTGAAAAAGAAACTGAACTTGAAAAATACAAAGAAGCAGAAAGGCAAAAAATAGCTAATAAAACGAAACAAAGAAAACTATTGAAGCAAATCGGTTGGATTGTGTTTTTTGTTGTGATTACGATTGCTGGCATAATTATTTATGCAAAATATGATACTGCTTGGGGCATAGTTTCAGGAGTTGTAGGAGTCCTTTCTTTTATTTTGACTATTGCAGCATTTTTTGGAGTTGACTACACGAAAGTTAGAAATTCCATTAAGCGTAAACCACAATCGTAAGCACATTTGCAATTCCCACAAGCCAACACACATACCCAAAATTGCAAAAGAGCTTTCGCTTTTCCCGACAGAAAAATTATTTTTTAAAATCCCTTCCCTTCAAAAATTTCAAAACCGCCAACTCACAACCAACACGACAATGACAGCGAAACTCCCGACAGAAAACGACTTGACAACACGAATGACAAGAACGCCAGCCTGTAACAAGGTATTGCCGCAATGGGGGCTGACGTGCTTCTATGAAACTTTTGTGCATAAACGAACGGTAGTGCATCTATTGAACATTTGTGCTTCTAATCCCCCACTGCGGCAATACCCGAACCGTTGGTGGCAATGCTAACGGACGACACAGCGTTGAACGAGCATTCCACCGTAAATCGGACGGAGAATGCAGACAAAAGACGAAGCACTAAACAAAATCAAATCGTTGGTTGAACGGTTT
>CAZUSO010000023.1:0-42368 GCA_964622775.1 uncultured Taibaiella sp.
AATGGCTCAACATACAATACTGGTGCTTTTTTATTTATTTTTTAAACAGGCTCTACGTATTTTGAAAAGAATTTTGGTTGAAAAAAGCAATAAATGCACTTGCGGATTCTGAGAAATGCCCGGAAGATGGATCAAATGATTTATCAAGCCATTGCCTGATCTTTATTTTCACAAATAAATCAAGTCTTGCGGCCATCAGCACTGTAATGAAAATGGAGCATACCGAACGATCAAGGTACAAATCAATGATCAGTCTTCAAACACCTTATAGCGAATCATTTTATTATTGTCATAAAATGCTATAACATAGTTGTTGTCATAAGGATCAATATACACCCACATATTTTCAAATGCAGGGAGGGTTTTCCTTGCCTGCAGCTTATTACTTTTTCTTTCAATTCTTGCATAAAAATAGGTTTTATCTGCATTAGAATAATAAAGTATATTATAATACAAGCTGTCCACACTCATGTCCTCGTTAAAATATTCAGGAAAGTCAGGCACGATATATCCGGCTAAACGCCCTTGTTTGAAATAATCTAGATCAACCATATAGCCGGAATCTATGCTATATAATTCAGGGGACTTGGACAAAACAAAAAACCGGTCGCTGAATTTAGGATTGGAAAAATTGTAATCCGAATAATAATCTTTATTCAGTTTTACCATCCCCTCCAGAATATTTTTTGCAGGGGAATAACGGCCCACAGCATATTTTTCCTTCCCGGTATAATATTTACCATTATAAATTGATGTGTAAATATTTTCTTCAAATTTATATATGCTCGAAGGTTCGGAATTAAACAGCTTAGCTGTGTCCAACAATTTATCTTTAATATTATCCGGCACATAAGTAGTTAAGTACTGACCGTCCTTGTACAGGCCTATGCTCTGAAATTTTGTGAAAAAAGAATCATCCATATTCTTCCCGCCTGTATAAAAATAATAATTGGCTATGGAAAGACATAAGGTATCCTTGTATAAGGAAATATCACTTATAGAAGCTAAATCGTCCTGTGTAAACCGGGCCACGCCCGCTTTGTAATAGGCATAAGCGCCCGTATCGTTCCCACCACCGAATAGCTCATATCCCTTTCTCGTATCGTTTTCGTCAATCTTCAGAGTATAAAGCACCTTGTCATGAAACAGGTCATATACCACCACATTATTAGCCAGCATATCCAGCATATATACCTTACCATCTTCTGTAAACAGCCGCTTTATTAAAGCGCTTTTCGAAACGGGATAACGAAATATAAACGTATCCGCATCTTTACCACTATTTAATTTTTTAAAAATATCACTGGTCTCTCTGTCAAAATTTGCGGATAAGCATTTTAGTGTCCCTGCTTTATTGCTAATGACCGATCGCCCGTTTATGGCGTATTTTTCAAATAAGGTATCGGAGAACAGCATTTGCGCCTGGTCGGAAAACAAGTATCTTTTTCTAAGACTGGCAGAATCCACCCGGTATTCCTCCTGAAAGATATAAGTACACTCATTCTTATCGGTGGAAAGCTCTATCCCTTTCAGACAATTAGGGCAATCAAAAGGATTAAAGGCTACGTAGTAATGTTGAGCATGGCTTCTCAGGCCCGGCAGTAAAAAGATGATCAGGTAAAAATAAGATTTCATCCGTAAATATTTATTGTGTTAATGACTGAATGGAACTTACCACAATAAAATTTTCATTCTGCTGTTGTGATAAAAATGAAAATTTTATAATGGACGTTTCATAAAACTATAACGCGGGTGAACTTTTTTAAGAAATATATATTTAATAAAGGCACGCCAAATATAGGAAAATCTGCCTTACATTAAATTTGATAAAACGAATTGTTTTGTATTATATACTATAAGGAGTGTTTCTTTTGGAAATATTGGTTAGCAGTATAATTACACTACTAACCAATATCTTACAGCAGATATCCTTTATTAAGGCTTAACTATTATTGACCCGGAAATGTCATAGTATGTTACCCCATTGATCTGCTGAGGATTAGAAGAAGAAATGGGAGCGCTTAGCACAACTGCGTCAACTATATGTCCGGATATATGAATTTGAATATGATCTCCCGGCTTTATGTCTTTTGGATCATTATGGTCGGTCTCAAAGCACGTCCCGTTCCCAGGACAGGTTAAGACAGCCTTTCCACCTCCCAAATATTTTAGGTCAGCAGTGCCTATGGCACAAGAACCTGCTGATGCTGCGCTGATTGCACTAATAACAATAAATGCACTTAAAAACAATTTTTTCATTGTATAAAAATTTTAAGTTAAAAAATAAATATTACCGGAATCATATCAAAGGGCCCGATTCCAATATTACCACAAATCTAATATACAGGCATACTGCTTTCCAAATTATCCAGGTTGAAAATTCCCTAAAAATCATGGTAAAATTCTATACAGAATATTTTGTCTTTTAATATTTTTTGACTAAAATAAAGGGTAATTACCTAAATAGTTAAATATTAATTAGTTACAGAAACTAAATATATTTTATTTAAAAACACTTCGTAAAGTAATTAAGATGATCATGCTATAAGCACTTATTATTAACTGCTTAGTAGAGATATTTTTTACAAAAAAGTATTAGAAATAGATGTGTTTAAACTGCTATCATTCGATAGGCAAATGTATTTTGATATTGACAAAAATAATGGGGCAAATAATACCAGTAACGATACAATAGAATATTTGCATGATATCGCCGATGCCGTGAAAGAATTAGGAGCAACGCTTAAAGCAATTTTAAGCAACAAGAAATGAATATATATTACGAATTTTATAATAATATTACGTCAATCTTATTACCCTACGGGGCTTTCGTGCTTAAAGGCAATTCCTATTTCTGAGTATCCACCCTCTTTGCTGCAATTCCGCTTTCATTGTTGGCATGGTATTATGCCCCGTAGGGTTATTCAAAATTATCTGCATTACGGCGTATTCTGTCGGCAAGCTCATACAGTGCATGGCGTAGGGTTTCTTTTTCATTTTCGGAAAATGCTCCCGGGCCGACGTTGCCGCCTATCCCGTTCAGCTTATTGTATATCCACGAGCCTGATTTGCCGAAATGGCTACGCGAAATACGTGTCCAGGAAACATCCGGCAGAATATTTTCCAATTGTTTTTTGCCGTAATAACGGTTACGTTTTTAACTGTCATTTTTTATAAACTTTTTTAATAAAGGGAAATACTGTTCTATTCATCATCATAAAGCAGGTTTTCAAATAACATTCTCATTCTTGCAAACCATTCCGGCACTGAAGAATAAATGATGCTTTGCATTTTACAGTTGCTGATGGTTGCTATAAGCTCATATTCCGCTTCGGTTTGGGTGATTTTTCCATCGCTTACAGGTCAATGTCCAAAATATATTTTTCAAGACTACTTAAAACAACAAAAACTAAAAATATAATTTGTATTTTTGCCCTATATTGCAATCCCACAAACTATGATTTTAAATATTAAGCCAAGACATGCTCTTTTAAAATCAATATCGGATTTTAAAGATACCGAATTTATCAAAGTCATTACAGGGGTTCGCCGCTGCGGAAAAAGCACGCTGATGTTGCTGTACAAGTCCTACTTGCTGGAAAACGGTATTGCGAATGAGCAGATTGTATATCTGTCGTTTGAAGATTATAATTTGCGTGAGCTACTGAATGCAGATTTGTTTTTTGAATATGTACAAAGTAAAGTGATTGCCTCCAAAAAAATGTATTTGCTTTTTGACGAAATACAATTAGTCAATGGTTGGGAAAAGGTAATCAATAGTTTTCGTGTCAATTTTGATGTGGATATAACGGTTACGGGCAGTAATGCTCAAATGCTTTCGGGGCAGTTATCTACTTTGCTTTCGGGGCGATATATTCAGATAAAATGCTATCCGTTTTCGTTCAAAGAATTTATCACTGTAAAAAATACCCACAAAGACGAATACAAAAAAATTCCGGCTTTGTACAAAGAATACCTGCGTTATGGAGGTTTTCCTGCGGTTGTTTTGGCTGATGAAACTTTGAAAGACAGCATTTTATCGGGCATTATAGATACCATAATTCTGAACGATATCGGTTATCGCGGAGCTTTACGTGAACCTGAATTAGTGGAAATGGTCGTAACATTTATGGCAGACAATATCGGGAATATCATCAGTGCTACGAATATAGCGAATATGCTGACTTCTAACGGATTTAAAATTACCCAACCTACGGTAAGCAAATATATTCATCTGTTCAGAGATGCTTTTTTGTTTTATGAAGCCAGGCGATACGATATTCGCGGAAAAGAATATTTGAGAGGACAAGCTAAGTATTTTGCAGTAGATTTGGGATTGGCACATCAGATATTACGCAAAAAAACAGGAAATTTCGGACATGAACTCGAAAATCTGGTGTATATAGAGCTTATCCGGCGAGGTTATACCGTAGATGTGGCACGATATGACAACAAAGAAATCGACTTTATTGCCAAACGAATGAACGAGTTGCTGTACATACAAGTTGCTTTGGAACTGCCCGAAAATAATAGCAGAGAAACCGATAATTTGTTGCGCATTCCTGATAATCACAAAAAAATGGTCATCACACAACGACTTGAAAGCCAAACCGAAATTGACGGTATTCCGATTGTTAATATTTATGACTGGCTTTTGGAAGCAATGGATTAGATACAAACCTATTAGATTTTTGAATCATCGAAACACAAATCAAACTGTAAAACATCATGGATATCCCTATATTAGCCAGCTATTATGAAAATAATATGCCGGAAAAAGAACGAATAGTTGCTGGTCTTTGAAAAAATTTTAGTAGGCAAGTAAAACCATTCCATCTTCAAACACCCTATAACTGTCCCCCCCCTCCACATTAAATTAACTATACATCCCTTATGCCCAGTATTTTTATACCATCGCTTCTCTGCATAGGCTGATGTCCTCCATAAATAACATTCCCGCCCCGGGACTGATTTATCTTATTCCAGAATTCAATGCCTTTGGTGTATTCGCTCGTAATCGTCTGGCTGGATTTTACTTCATAAGGTATCAGTTCATTGGGCGTTTCCTGTATGATGTCCACTTCATTGCCTGCATTATCGCGCCAGAATTTCATCGAAAATTGCACCATCGGGATAGGCAGATAAAAAAACTCTCGGATCTTCTGTGGCAAAAGTGGGGATGTCAGGGTTTTCTAAGCTTTATATAGGCCTTTTTGGGAAAGGTCGCTTTTACAAGCGTTGTTTTCCCTGACTGACGAGGTCCCATTACCGCAACAGCTTTAAACTGCCCGGCTAAGTCAATAAGCGTTTCTTGTGCCGTTCGCTTTATCATAATGCAAATTTACAATTTCGGAATCGGATTCCGAAATTGTAAGAATGTTAAAAGCAATTACAAATTATAAATTACGAATTACGGTAAATCAATCATGGTAAGGCTTTATTTTCTTCCGGCGGTATGTATTGCCTTAACATTTTGCATTTTTAATTTTGAATTTTGCATTTTTACTTAACAATATTATTGAAGCAAAATCTTCTGCCAACCGGTATCTCCCGCTTTGTTCATAACCTGAAGTACATATATGTCCTTAGCCAGACCGGCAAGGTTTAATCGTGTGGTATTCAGAAAATCTCCGGATAATATTACCGCACCCTTACTATTGTACAGCCTGTAATCATACCTTTCCGTTGCAGCAACGCTTACTTTAATATGGATCATATCCGTAGCCGGATTAGGAAATACCTCGAATGCCAGTCTGCCTTGCTCCTTTTCCTCAACAGTCACCGGAACACATCCCATACGCCACTCCGGAGTCCATACTGACTGGGCAGTACTATCTAAAGTAACCATACATCCGGGATATACGGAATAATACCAGCTTTTGTAAAAATTACACCCCATTGGACAATCACTCCAACCCATTTTAAATAAATATCTCAATGTATCGCCGTTACTGCTTACACGAATGATCATATCTGAGTACATAGCCGGGATATATGTGAAGTAAATACCCGGATAAAAATAGCTCAGGCTGTCTTTAAAAATATTCACATTGATAATCTGGGGAGAAGCAAAATGTGCCCAGCCCCAGTTGAATTCATAGTTGGAAGACGGAGCCCCTCCCTCTGAAATTTGAAAACCATATTGACTGGATAATGCTGTGATATTGGTATCTGTAGTCCAGATTAAATCATAATCTCCGTTCAGCTTAGCTTCCACAACAGAACTATCCGGAAGTTGTCCATCAGGCAAAAAATCAATAAACATATTATTGTGGAAGCAATACCAGGTAAATACAGAATCAGCCTCCAACTGGGTTCCGGTATTATATATAGCCGCTAAGCCGTTCATAATGGTATCCTGCCAGGACTGTGGCGGGATAATCTGATTCGTGTCGGACGACTGCAGCTCATATATGCGCCCTAAGGCCAGGTACTCCACATCCTTTTTATATTCCGCCTTAAATTCTTCAGAGACCACACAATCAGACTGCACCTGTGCAAAAGAGCATGTACTTATTAATAAAGTACTCATAGCAGAGAAGAAAAACTTAGTCATAACAACAGAAATTTAATATGAATAATATTTTCTAAGCACAACGCTAAGTCAGGAATAGCTTGTCTGCAGATTAAATGCGGCCAATAGCCTTTATTCTTACAAGGGTAGAACGGTTTTTGACTTTTGCATTTTGCATTTTTACTTAATAATATGCTAAGGTACATATTTTTTAATCCGGCATTACAAAAAAAAAAAACGACCGTAAACATACAAAATATACAAATACACCTATTCCCATATCGGCAAAACACACGTTGCACGGGTACCGTGTGTCATGCTGAGCCTGTCGAAGCATAATTCCATTGAAGTATACACCCTTCGACAAACTCAGGGTGACAACCCGCACGACCGTAACCGGGCTCTTTGGAATTTATAATTTCCCCGCCTCTTTATTTTTTTTCGTACTCCCTTTTTTAATTTATCTTTGCCCCTGCGACAGGTATTTCAGCGTTTTTAAAACGCTGAAATGAAAAGGGAACACCGGTGCAAGTCCGGGACAGTACCCGCTGCTGTAAGCGCTGTCTGTTGATTTTATCAATGGAATTTCAAAAACACCCCGGCCACTGTTTCAAAAACGGGAAGGCATTTTTGAAAAAGCGTAAGTCAGAAGACCTGCCTGGAGCATATAGTTCGACCAAGGGCTTTCGGGAATAAAAGCCGGGGATGACAAAGGTAAAGCGCTGTCATAAAGCCGCGTAATCTTCTGAAATCATTCTCCCGTTTTTCCTGACCAGCATTGCCGGGCTCATTTTTTCGTTAATTTAAAAATGTAAATACAATGCGATCAAAACTACACCTTTTATGCACAGCCGCCCTGCTGGCCGGCTCCCTGACTGCCTCCGCCCAAACGGTATCCACCTTTGACGATGTTTCCCTTCCGGATGCGGACACTACTTTTTTAGATACCCAGATTCCAAACGGCGACGGTATCTATACTTTCGAAAGCGGGAATGCCACCTTTTATGGCAGTATTGCCTGGGGTTCGCTCCTCGGTGAATTCAACTGCTCCAATCATACCGATAATGTAACACCCGGATTTACCAACCAGTATTCCAATATTACCGGCAGCGGCTACGAGGGTTCGGCCAATTTCGGCCTGGCATTCGTCCCAACGGATTTCACCACCTATGAAACTATCCCGGTAGGGCTTCGCCTGAATAATGATGCAGCAGGAAGCTTAGTTGCGGGATTTTATGTCACCAATACCACTTATGCCTATTATTATATCCAGGATAACTATGCAGCCGGTGAATTCTGGCTGAAGCTGATCGTGCGGGGCTATAATGCCGGCCTGCCTTCCGCCGACAGCGTGGTCTTCACTTTAGCCGATTATTCCGGAGGCAATTCATTCGCCTTAAACACCTGGGAATGGGTGAACCTTGCCGCTTTAGGTAATGTGGACAGCCTCACCTTTGACCTGAGCTCCAATGATACCGCTGGCGGCTGGGGCATCAATACTCCATCCTATTTTGCCATGGATAACCTGACCACCTTAGACGGTAACTGTTCCGGCCCGGCTATGATTGCAGTAACCGGTATTACGGATAACAGCGCCGTGATCAACTGGGTCAACAGCAGCCTGCTGAATATTGTTTTTGATTATGAAATTGCCGTAGATGAATCCGCTACCTTAGAGCCGGTTGCCACTCCCGTAGCATCCAACGGTGTTGATTTCCCGGCAAACGGGCTGAGTGCCAACACCCTGTACTATGCCCACATTCGTACTCAATGCGGCAATGGTTACTCCGACTGGGATACCGCTTCGTTTACCACAAGCACAACAGGTATCGCCGGTGTAGAAACAATAAATATCAGCGTACAGCCGAATCCGGTCAGTAATATCCTGTACATCAATACGGCTTATCCCGTGAACGTGCAGGTATTCAATGTTCAGGGCCGCGAAGTGCTGAATGCCGTTCAGACAAAATCGGTGGATGTTCAGGCTTTAGCTTCCGGCATGTATTTATTGCGGGTTTATGATGCGCGGACACAAAAGCAGGGCATCGTTAAATTTATCCGGCAATAACCCGCTCTCTGAGCCGGCAATTTTCAGTAAGCTGCCGGCTCTTTTTATTCATAAAATTTTTCCGACCACTTTTTCTTAATCATATCAAACAGCAGCATGATGAACAAGGTTTTCTTAACCACCATAGCCCTGTTGCTGGCAGGAATCGCACAGGCACAGTTTGCACCACAGACTCCCCTGCCCGGCTCCGGCGCCGTTGCAGCAGACGATCCCCGGATTATTGCCTGGGCAAGCGATTGCTCCCTGCAAAGAGGCTGGTTGGACATTGCCGATAAAAGTCTTGGTCAGCCGGAGCTGGGAGATGCCACAGCGGCAACCGGAGCTTATGATTTGTCGCTCGTCAGCTTAGGCGACAGCGGGGTAGCTGTACTTACCTTTGAAGATGCCATCAGAAACGGCGATGGGCCGGATTTTGTGGTGTTTGAAAATGGATTCGCCAATCCCCTGAACCCGGCGGAAGCCTATTTAGAGCTGGCTTTTGTAGAAGTTAGCTCGGATGGCGAGCATTTTGTACGCTTCCCGGCCATCAGTCATATACAGGATACGGTACAGGTTGATAATTTCACCTACACCGATGCTTCCCTGCTCCGTAATCTGGCCGGGACATATATTGCAGGCTACGGCACACCCTTCGACCTGGAAGACCTTGCAGACAGCGCCGGCATTGACCTGAACCGGATCACCCATATCCGGATCGTGGATGTCATCGGGACTGTTGATCCTGCCCATGCAAGCTTTGACAGCGAAGGCCATATTATCAACGAAGCCTACCCCACCCCTTATCCCAGCGGCGGGTTTGACCTGAATGCCGTTGGCGTGATCAATAATACGGCAGCCATTTCTATTGAGCCGCTTTGGGCCGGCAGGTTTCATTACTACCCCAACCCGGCACAGGATATGCTTTATCTGGAAGCAGATGGCCACAGCGCATATACCTATTATATGAGCGATATCACAGGGCGCACGCTCCTTCTGCAAGGCAATATGAAGGATCATGCGGCAATTGATATCAGTGCGCTGACAACAGGTGTCTATCTGCTGCATGTCAGTTCCGGCAGCCGCAGCATGACGTATAAGATCAGTAAGATGTAAAAGGCTCACAGTTTTGCAGGTTTCACACAAAGGGGACGAAGAACACGAAGCAACAACGCTACATTCGTATTCCATGTGCTCATCATGCTATGTTGACATGATCTCCAACGATAACTAAGGTTTCGTTGTGCATGAAATGCAGGCAATGAACTTTTCTCAGTGAAGCTAAACCTTAGTTATTCATGAACAGTTTTTGCTTTTCCGGCTCTGGCCATTAACTTTGCCGCTCAAACAAAATAACATATTCTGATGAAAGTATTAATTATAATGGGCTCCAAAACCGATGAAGCCGTTATGCAGGAAAGCAGCAACTGGCTCAACTGGTTTGGCATTGAAAACGAAACGTTTATTGCTTCGGCGCACCGCACTCCGGATTTGGTTCGGGAAATTATGATGACAGCCCGTGAAAAAGGCTTTGGTGCAGTAATCGCTGCAGCTGGTATGGCGGCGGCATTGCCTGGTGTGTGTGCAGCATATACTTCCCTGCCGGTATTAGGTGTGCCTTTAGACGGCGGATTGCCGGGGGGCATTGACGCACTGTATTCTATCGTTCAGATGCCGGCAGGTTTACCTGTTGGTACTTTAGCAGTAGGTAAAGCCGGAGCGCGGAACGCCGCAGTGCTGTGCGCAAGAATGTTTGCATTGTCTGATGAAAAGGTAGCAGAACGTGTAGAAGCCTTTAAAGCACAATCCTACAAGCTGTAATGCAAAGTCAAAATGCAAAATAGCTAATAATCAATTTAATAATATTTGATTTCTTTGCGTCCTTTTCGGTTAATATTTTTGAGTTTTTAGAGATTCCCCTGCTTATATTTCACGCCGCATAAAAATGTGCCATGTTTCAGTTAAAGAATTGGAATTAGCGTGTCATTAATTTGTGTTTTCGGAGTTTTGATGTTGACCATAATCCGTATGGGCAATTTTGGGCATTTATTTTCCTGCAAAGGAGAAAGGGGGTTTGCCTGCGGATTTTCGCTGATTACACTCTTTTTATCTGCGGTCATCAGCGATATCAGCAGGACTAATATTATTATACTTCGCACAGGACAGGTTTGTACATTGTCAAGTCGCAATAGTACAAAGGATGCATAAATGCAAAATCGCGCATAAACTATCAAAAGTCTATGCGCGATTTGTTTTGCAAACTCAAGGTTAAAAATGCAAAATTAAAAGGTCCAATAAACTATTCCCCTAAATGGAAAACGCCTCTTCCACCAGCATTGTCTGCTCCTGAACGTGTTTACGGGAGAAGCCGGTTGCGGTGGCTGCGCTGGCCTGACGGGTCAGGTAGCCGATATTGATATTTTCCAGGTTCATTTTCAGGAAAGATGCCGCACCCATGTTGCGGGGCTCTTCCTGAACCCACAGCCATTGTGCATTTTTATACTTTTTGTATAATGCATCCAATTGCTGCTGCGGTAAGGGATAAATTTGTTCCAGTCGGATAATGGCAATATCTTCCCGTTTATCATTCATCTGCTTTTCACTCAGGTCAAAATAGATTTTTCCACTGCACAACAGAACGCGCTTCACTTTTGAGGCATCGGAAATAAACGTATCATCTATAACTTCCCGAAAGCCGCCCTGGCTAAAATCAGCAAGATCCGAATAAGAACGTACATGACGCAGGTTTGCTTTAGGGGAAAAATTAATTAATGGCTTCCGGAAAGGCAATGCCAATTGCCGGCGCAAACCATGGAAAAAGTTTGCCGCCATCGTGATATTGGTTAAATACACATTATTCTCACCGGCCATTTGAAGAAACCGCTCCATGCGGGCGCTCGAGTGATCCGGGCCACCGCCTTCATAGCCGTGAGGCAGCAATAACACCAGGCCGTTCTGCGTGGTCCATTTCTGCTCGGCGCTGGTTACATACTGGTCAATGACGATTTGCGCTCCATTCACAAAATCACCATACTGGGCTTCCCAAACCACCAGGTTGTTCGGGTTGGCCATGGCATAACCATATTCAAAGCCCATTACCGCATACTCGCTGAGCAGGGAATTATAGACATAAAACTGGCCTTGTTTTTCGGACAGCGCGCTCAACCTGTTGTATTCTTTATTGCATTGTTCATCCATCAAAGTAGCATGACGATGAGAGAATGTACCCCGCTTCACGTCTTCGCCGCTCAGCCTTACATCATGCTCTTCGGTAAGCAGGCTGGCATAAGCCAGCAGTTCTGCAGTAGCCCAGTCAATTTTTTGCCGGGTATCAAGCAGCTTCACCTTTTCAGAAAGCAGCTTTTCTACTTTGCGTAAAGGTTTAAACCCTTCCGGCCATTGCATCAGTTTGGCATGCAGCTCCCGGATGGTTTGTTCGCTCACGCCGGTATCGGGAGATTGCAGAAAATCTGATTCCTTTGCTTTTCTTAATTGCTGCCACCAAAGCTCCGGCTTTTGAAAAGTATAAGGTAATGGTTTTTGTTTGGTTTCATCTAACCGGGCCTGCAGCTCATCCCAAAATTTCTTTTCATACTCCTTAGCCATTTGCTGCGCATCGGGAGAGTCATTTTCAATCAGGTAGCGGGTATAAATTTCCCTCGGATTAGGATGTTTTTCAATCAGCGCATATAGCTGGGGTTGCGTAAATTTAGGTTCATCCCCTTCATTATGGCCATGCTTACGATAGCAGACCATGTCAATAAAGATGTCCTCATTAAATTCCTGCCGGTAATTAATCGCAAATATGCAGGCTTTCACCACAGCTTCAGGATCGTCTCCATTTACATGGAGTACGGGTGCGTGAACCATAGCGGCAATGCTGGTGCAATAATCCGTGGAGCGGGCATCATCAAAATCCGTGGTAAAGCCGATCTGGTTATTAATTACAAAATGCACGGTACCGCCGGTGCAATAGCCTTTTAGCATACTCATCTGCAACAGCTCATAAATAACGCCCTGCCCGGCAATAGCGGCATCCCCATGTATCAGTATCGGCAGGCATTTATCGTAATCCCTGTTGTATAACACATCAGATTTTGCCCTTGCGAAGCCGGCAACGATCGGGTCAACAACTTCCAGGTGAGAAGGATTCGGAAGCAACTGCAGGTTGACATCTTTCCCTGACACGGTTTTTACATCGGAATGAAAACCCATGTGGTATTTTACGTCGCCGCTGCCCATAGTCATATCGGTGGGCATATTGCCTTCAAATTCCGAAAAAATATGCTCATAGGTCTTGCGCATAATATTCGCCAGCACATTCAGACGACCGCGATGCGCCATGCCGATAACCACCTCTTTTACTCCGGCATCTGCAGCCGTGTTAATCATGGCATCCAAACCCGGTATCATACTTTCCCCGCCTTCCAGCCCGAAACGCTTTTGACCGATGAATTTGGTGTTAAGGAATTTTTCAAAAATTACGCCATAATTCAATTTCTCCAGAATGCGTCTTTGTTCATTCAGGGAAAACTTCTGTAACATGAGCGCTTCAAAATGCTGTTCCACCCATTTATGCGCCTCCATGCGGTTCATATAAGTATATTGAATACCAATATGACCGGCATATATTGTGGTAAGTCGAGCCAGAATATCTTTGAGCTTTACCTTGCCGAGACCTACAAACTGGCCGGCTTCAAACGAAGATTCCAAATCCGCATTACTCAGGCCGAAATAAGGTAAATCCAAATGAGGATGTCTGTCCTTACGGGGGCGAATAGGATTGGTATCAGCAATCAGGTGAGCCCGCTTCCGGTATCCTTTAATCAGTTCCAGAACAGCAAACTCTTTCCGGAGCTGACTGCTGTCAAGGGTTTCGCCACTTAATTTGGAAACAGTTGTTCCATTAACGCCGTGGCCTTTTGAAATGGCGAAATCAAATCCTTCAAAGAATTTTTTATACTCCGGATCTACTTGATGCGGATCGGACAGGTAGTCATTATAAAGGGATTCAATATAAGCCGGGTGAGCATTGGTCACAAAAGAAAAATCTTCCATTGCTGATTGTGCAAAAAATTTAAAGGGGGTTGTGATGATTAAAACGAATTATAACGCGAACAAAGTTAGCATTTATGCAGTACAGAAGATATAGGATTCGTAAATTTTTAAACCTATATGTCATTATAGTGCAGAATGGGATTTATGGTTCCAGTTAAGATGAAGATACCGGTACCATTTCCGGCGTTTTTACACGCTGTTAATTCTTCTCCCGCATGGCGATATATTAAAAAGGAAGCATAGCCACAATGCGTTCCAGGTATCGGGCATCGGTATTATCGAAGGCATTATGCTTTATGCTGTCCACATCAAGCACGGCCAATACGCGCTCATTCCGGATAACCGGCACTACAATTTCCGAGTTAGACAGGGAGCTACAGGCTATATGTCCGGGAAAGGTATTCACATCCGGCACAATAACAGTGCTTGCCTGCTGCCAGGCGGTTCCGCAAACGCCGCGCCCAAAGGCAATACGCGTGCAGGCAACCGGCCCTTGAAAGGGTCCCAGCACCAAGGTATCATCCTTCTTCAGATAAAAACCCACCCATAACCAGTCAAACTGCATTTTAAGTGCTGCAGACGTATTGGCCAGAGCGGCGATCAGATCGGTTTCCTGTTGCAGCAGCGCTTCAATTTGTGGCAATAAATTATCATATTGCCCGGTTTTGCTGCCGCTGATGATATTCAGATTTTCAGACATATCGGCAAATATGTGAAAAAATGGATGGATATTTGCCGTTCGGATTGCATTTTTAGTTAAAATATTTGTAAGCAATTACAAATATTATAATTTTCAGCTGCATCTCCCGTTATATGAAAAGTTTTTTATGTATTTTTGCACCCTGAACGGATATGATTTTATACCCTGTGCCATATTGAATGTTTATTATGCTGCGAACCATGTAACGGCAGTTTTGTATTTTTATCTATCATTTTATTGTGAAATTCAGAAGGGTAATACCGTAAAATATTTTATTTAACCACTCTTTTAAACTATAAAGAATAATAATGTCGACAGAAACATTGAGCATTAACCAAAGAGAAAGCGCAACAGAACCATTGAAATTAGATTATGTTGCCGTAAAAAGTGCCGCGATGACACTTAGAGCCATTAACCACAAATTGCGCCAGCAGATTGTGAGATTGTTGGAGGAAAACAAGAGAATGAATGTGACAGACATTTATGTGAAACTGCGTCTGGAGCAGTCTGTAGCTTCTCAGCATCTGGCAATCTTACGCCGTGCCAATATTGTGCTTACGGAACGTGACGGAAAATTCATCCATTACACCCTGAACCATTCACGCATTGCTGCTGTGGCTAAGTTTGTAAACAACTTAGTAAACAGCGAAGAAAAGGATGCATAATCCGGGTAAATTTTTTAACAGAAAAACCGAAGGCCAAAAACCTTCGGTTTTTTTATTTTATTTTGTCACACTATTTTTCTTAAATACCGGTTATTATACCGTAAATTGAATGTATGACTCAACGAAAATGGAGATTAGGCGCTGTCGGTATGCTGGCCTGCGCCGGGCTACTGTGGGGCGCCTGTAAAAAATATCAGGATCCACCGCCGACAAACGGCGATGACAGACTGACCGGACACTATTGCAATAACCCCTACGCTATTAATTATAACTGGGGATTCCCGGGGATTCCCGATAGTACCGTTTGCATATTCCCGAATGATCAGTTTGTGGGAAGCTGGCAATTTACCGATACCATTATGCTGCCGGATTCTTCTATTGCGGAAATAACACTTTACCACCTGGCGTTTTCATCCCGTGAAGATACTTCCCGGAATCATTTGTCTGTAGCCGGATTTTGTAATAATAACCGGGCTTTTCAAATTACTGCGGATCGTTTCGGCAATGCCCTTACCGATACCCTGATTGAATACACGGACGGCGGCCAATTTTTCTGTAGTGAAAGTGACACGGTTTCGGGACGCATGAATCTTTATTATGAGAATGATTCCCTGCTTAAGATAAATTTAATGGTATTGACCCCCGGGGGTATCCAGTATCATATCGGAACGGGCATTAAGCAATAAATAATTTTTATGTTCACAGGAATAATTGAAACTACGGGAATCATCATAAAAGCTGAAAAAGAAAATCAGCTCGCCCACTTCACGATCCAAAGCTCGATTTCTTCCGAATTAAATGTTGATCAGTCGGTATCGCATGACGGTGTCTGCCTGACCGTCACGGCAACGGGACAAAATACGCACCGGGTAACCGCCGTAGAAGAAACCTTATCAAAAACCAATCTCAGCGAATGGAGCGCAGGCAAAACGGTTAACCTGGAACGCGCAATAAAACTGGGAGATCGTCTGGACGGACATATCGTTCAGGGGCATGTGGACACTTACGCCAGGTGCATAAAGGTTATACCCAATGCAGGGAACCGCTTGTTCCGGTTTGAGTTTGATCCCTCTTTTGCTCCCCTCATCGTGGAAAAGGGATCGGTATGTGTCAATGGTGTGAGTCTGACGGCATTTGACGTCACTACGAACATGTTCATGGTAACTATTATTCCTTATACATATACGCATACCACCTTCGAAAAATTAGCAGCGGGAATGTCGGTCAATATAGAATTTGATTTTATCGGAAAATACCTGCTTCGGAATATGCAGCTTCAACAAAGCTAAACTGCTCCTATGCTATCGATCCGTAAATAATGCTGAAAAGAATGACGCAGAGAATGATCATGGAAACAGTCACATACAAACGATCCTTTTCTAAGGCAAATCCTATCAAAGCCAGAACCACCCGCATGACTGGCGTGGCTATGAGTACCATTACGCCCAATTGTATGACAGCATGGTAGTCAGCATTTGACAATCCCTGGAATAAATGTGCAAATCCCTGAAATCGAAGCGGGTTAAATTCCGTGTAGTTCACTGCTCCCTCACCTCTCTGAAACAGGTATAAAAGCAGTCCTGCCACAACAAGGGACATTGCGATGATCACACCCCAACGCAGGAGATTGCCCACAAGTTGTTGTAAGTCGCGATCTTTATATTCAGAAGGAGATTCGGGCATCATTGATATATTTCCGGTGGATGAAAATTATTCAGGACTCCGTTTCCACGGTAGACCCTTTGCCGTATTTTACAAACATATAAAGGTACAGCACCCGGGCATAACGCATCAGCCAGGGCTGCAGCAGGATCAGTATCCCTACGTTTACGCCAAGATACCAAAACAGGCTGTAATCCAAAAAAGACAAACCGAAGAACAGCCAGTACCAGATCATATTAAAGACAGACACTGCTATGCTCAGTCCGTAACTTACATAACCGGTACCATAATAAAAGCCGACTTCCAGCTCCATCTTTTGACCACACTCACTACAGCGTTCCGGCATTTCCATAAATTTGTTCAGAGGGAAAACACTGCGGTTTTTAAACATGTGACCTTTGCGGCATTTCGGGCATTTCATCCCAAAGATACTACCTGAAAAAGAAGGTTTATTATCCATTAATTTGAGGAATTATCTGATGCAAAGGTACAAGGTTAATCGCTTAGAGTATGAATAATTTTGCCGGTGATATGAGATATGAAAGGCAGCGAGGGGCGTTGCCGCCTTTCTGTGATATGTGTATCAGGCATGTGTGTAAGCTACAGGGTTAAACTCCCGAACACGCTTTACAGTAATGGTACCAACTGTACGGTTATCCGGAAATTCAGAGGCAACCCTGCAAGGCTGAATTATTGAATATTGACTATAAATAATCCCGGCTTATGCACTATTAAATCTAAAGAACGAAAAGGTTTCTTTGTATATTGCAAGCATAACAGACAATGCTAAATGGCAGTTCAGAAAAAATCTCCTATTGAAAAAATAACCCGTCCGGTTCAAAAATTTATACAAAATGAAAAGGCCGGAGGGATTGTATTGGGCATTAGCGTAATCTTTGCAATAGCTCTGGCAAACTCTCCCTGGGCAGAACAATACCACCACATCTTCGAATACGAATTAGGCTTTTTGTTTGAAGGGAAAACGTATTTGGCATACAGCATTCACCATTGGATTAACGACGGGTTAATGGCCATATTTTTCTTCGTTGTAGGGCTTGAATTAAAAAGAGAAATTGTTGCGGGAGAATTATCCCGGCCCCGCAAAGCTCTGCTACCAATTGGCGCAGCATTAGGCGGAATGCTAATTCCGGCGCTTATTTACTTTAGCCTTAATCCTACCGGAGAAATGAGCAAAGGCTGGGGCATACCGATGGCTACCGACATCGCATTTGCTTTAGGTGTGCTGTTTTTGCTGGGTAATAAAATTCCATTAGCATTAAAAGTCTTTCTCACGGCGCTGGCCATTGTGGATGACCTGGGAGCAGTGCTGGTCATTGCCTTTTTCTATACTTCCGATATCTCCTTAGTGAGCCTGCTCATCGCTTTTATCTTCCTCCTGATGATGTATCTCGGCAATAAGATGGGTATAAGAAGCGTACTGTTCTATGCGATATTCGGCATAGGCGGTGTCTGGACGGGATTCCTGTTATCGGGCGTTCATGCCACGATAGCAGCGGTTTTAGCGGCATTCACCATTCCTGCCGATGTGAAAATCAGCGAAAGCGGATATATTCAAAAAATCCAGGCCTGCCTCGGCCTTTTCAAAGCGGCTGATGCCAATAATCAAATCCCGACATTAACCAATGAGCAATTACACATCCTGGATGAAATAAAAAAAGATACGGATAATGCTATTCCGCCATTACAGAAACTGGAACATGCCATGCATCCCTTCGTTTCCTTTATTATCATCCCGATTTTCGCATTGGCTAATGCCGGCATTTCAGTTTTGGATATTGATCCGGGACAAATATTCAGCAACCATGTTGCGCTGGGCGTTGCATCGGGACTATTGATCGGAAAGGTTATCGGTGTCGTTGGTTTTACCCTGTTGCTTGCCAAACTAAACATTGCGCCATTCCCAACCGGAATGAATATGCGCAATTTATTAGGAATAGGTTTTCTGGCATCAATCGGTTTTACGATGTCGCTGTTCATCACTTCCCTGGCATTTACCCACGAAACGTATCAGACACAGGCAAAACTGGGAATCTTTACCGCATCAATTATTGGTGGTATTATTGGATATTTTATTTTAAAAAAGCAACCTCAAAAAACGGTTGGAAAATGACATTTTAACGGACATGCCGGCAATAAAGCATTGATTTATTTTAAAAAAATGCTTCGGCAATCGGATTCTGAACATAACAATATTATCTACGGATTAGATTGAAATACTGCATATAATTTTTGAAAAACTGCTACATCATTAGATTTTATAATGGAAAAATTTGAAGCAAAATTGCCTCACAGATTTGCACAGGTATAATCATCCGTGTAAATCGGTACTATTTGTCAGCAAGGATAAAAATAAAATATCACGGCATTTTTCTAAATTTGGGAAGTTAATTTTGGCCGCGTAATAATACAGAAAACCGTCCGTATCCGATAGTCATAAATGAGGGTACTTTTGCAGTCATGAATACTGAAATCAATAACGCATTATATATACTTCGCAACGATGGTACCATACTCTATCCAACAGACACGATCTGGGGCCTGGGATGTGATGCCATGTGTCCCGAAGCTATCAGAAAAATATATGCCATCAAAAAGCGAAGCGACCGGAAAAGCCTGATCATCCTCTTGCCGGAAGCCAAAGATATCTTTCAATATACGGCCAATCCGCACCCGGACATTATCGATATCCTCAACCGGTTTGAGCGGCCTACAACCGTAATTTATCCACAAGCGGTAGGGCTTCCGGACGAATTGATTTCCGATGACGGCAGTATCGCCATCCGGATTGTGCGGGAGCCTTTCTGTAAATCACTGTTAAAAAGGCTGCGTCATCCGTTGGTGTCCACCTCGGCGAACCTCAGCAGGCACCCTACCCCGCATTGTTTTAAGGAAATAGACAGCCGGATTAAGGAACAGGTAGATTATATTGTCGCATACCGGCAGGAAGAGGAGCATCCTGCTGCTGCATCACAGATTGTCCGGATCAATAATGCAGACGGCAGCGTCGAAATTATCCGTGCCTGATTTAACGATTGGACAATATTCAGCAGACGGAATCAGACATTGAAACGGAAGTGCATGACATCCCCGTCTTTTACCAGATATTCCTTACCCTCTATGCGGAGTTTGCCTTTTTCTTTCGCAGCAGCTTCACCACCGAGCGCTATAAAATCATCAAAGCTGATTACCTCCGCTTTAATAAATCCCTTTTCAAAATCCGTATGGATCACGCTGGCAGCCTGCGGAGCCTTCCAGCCCTCATGAATCGTCCAGGCACGCACTTCCTGCACACCTGCGGTAAAGTAAGTAATCAGGTTTAAAAGCTGATAAGTAGCGCGGATCAGCCGGTTCAGCCCCGGTTCGGCCAGTTTATATTCTTCCAGGAACATGGCTTTATCCGTTTCATCCCCCAGCTCGGTAATCTGTGCTTCAATATTATTGTTCATCACAATCACTTCGGCGCCTTCTGCCGCCGCCATAGCCTTTACGGCATCGCTGAATTTATTGCCCGTGTGCATGGAAGCTTCATCCACATTGGCAACGTACAGCACCGGTTTTTGGGTCAGCAGGAAGAGATCAGCTACCGCCTCGCGGTCTTCTCCTTCCAGGTTCAGGCTTCGGATATTTTTGCCTTGCTCCAAATGATTTTTGCACTGGATCAATACTTCCAGCGCCCGTTTCATTTTCGGATCTGCCTTAGCCATTTTCTCCGTACGGGATATCTTTTTTTCAATACTTTCCAGGTCTTTAAGCTGCAATTCGGTATCAATGATTTCTTTATCAGAAACAGGATCAATAGCACCTTCTTCACGCAGGATATTATCATCCTCGAAGCAGCGCAATACCTGAATGATGGCATTCACCTCACGGATATTAGCCAGAAATTTATTGCCCAGCCCTTCGCCGCCTGAAGCGCCTTTCACCAGACCGGCGATATCAACAAACTCAATGGTGGTGGGTACTATCCGGTTAGGTTTTACAATCTCCGCCAATTGATCCATACGGACATCCGGCACATCCACCAGACCCACATTAGGTTCGATTGTACAAAAACGATAATTGCTGGCCTGCGCTTTTGCACTGTTGCTGACCGCATTAAAGAGTGTGGATTTTCCAACATTGGGAAGTCCGACGATTCCTGCCTGTAATGCCATATTGTTTAAACCGGATATAAATTTTAAAAAACAGGCGCAAAGGTAATATTTGTTATTCAATATCAATGAAGCCCTGAAGTTTCCACGGGGAATACGCTTTTAAGTATGAAAACATCGAAGTCATGCTTCGACTGCTACCAATCTCTCAATCCTTCAACCTGTCGAAGGTCGCCCGCTTCTATTGTCACTCAGAACCTAAACGTGACATGTTTCGACAAGCTCCTATAACATGCACTCAGAAGTTGTTGAAGAGCAAGGTTTATGTCCTGATGCCAGGGATAGTATCGAGTTATATCTTTGGCGCACGAAAGAATTCGTGCAGCAGCGGCATACTTTTGGCGAAACTGCAAATGACAAGATCTCAAGCCTCTTTTTGTTACTGGCCTTTTCACCAACAACAAAAGGAATACCGATAAAAATTTGCCCTCCGCTTTGAATACATCCAAAAACGCCGCTTGGGAGATTACAACAAAAACGATACGAGCAAAGCGCGAAGCATAGCCGCTTAAACTGTATCTTTGCAGCCAAATTTACAGTTCAAATTACCCCATGTTTAAAATAGGATTAATCCTCGAAGGGAAAACACCGCCGGACACACGGGTAGCGCTTACGCCAACTCAATGTACAGAATTGACCATGCGGTTTCCCGACATCAGCATATTCGTACAACCCGCTCCCCACCGCTGCTATACGGATGAGGAATACCGTGCCGCAGACGTACTTGTTCAGGATGATTTGAGTAACTGCGATTTATTGTTGGGTATTAAAGAAGTACCCATCGACAAGCTGATACCGGGGAAAACCTACTGTTTCTTTTCCCATACCAAGAAAAAACAACCTTACAATCAGCAACTGATGCGGGCTTTGATTGAAAAGCGTATCCGGCTGATAGATTACGAGGCGCTTACTTATGATGACGGGCAACGTATCCTCGGCTTCGGTTTTTTTGCAGGGGTTGTAGGGGCACACAACGGACTACTGGCTTACGGCAAAAAGACAGGTCTTTTCCATTTGGATGCAGCGCATGAATCTCATGATATGGCTGCCATGATGCACCAATATGCGCATGTGGATTTACCCCCCCTGAAAATTGCGGTAACCGGATCCGGCCGGGTGGCCACCGGTATTCTGGAAATTATGCAGGCATGGAATATTAAGAGCGTGGAAGCAGAAGATTTTCTTAAAAACGAATATGAATACCCGGTATATACCCTGCTGAAAGGCGCTGCCCTTTACGAGCAGAAGGTAACGAAAACCTATAGCCGGAATGAATTTCATGCCCACCCGGAAGATTACAATTGCAAATTTTTACCTTATACGAGAACGGCGGACATCCTGATGAACGGTATTTACTGGGATAAGAAAATAGCGCGTTTGTTTGAGAAGGAAGATGCAAAAGATCCGGAATTCAGTATCCAGGTTATTGCCGACATTACCTGCGATATGGACGGTTCCGTCCCCCTGAACTTAGGCGCTTCAACCATTGCCGATCCGGTATATGGGTACGACCTTACAACGGGAAATAAAACGGCTCCGTTTATTAATGACCCTAATATCATTGATATTATGGCTGTGGATAATCTTCCCAACGAATTACCCCGCGATGCTTCTGAACATTTCGGCATCCAAATGCTTAGGTTTGTCCTGCCTGAATTTCTGAATAAGGAAAGCAAAATCATTACAAGAGCCACAATTTGTGAAGGCGGTCGCCTGGGTACCCATTTTGAATATCTGAGTGATTACGCCTATTCATAGCTAATAAAGCACATACATTTTATGGAATTACCCCTTCAAATGGTGGATTTGAAACGCCAGTATCAAAAGATAAAGCCCGAAGTGGATGCAGCCATTAGCCGTATCCTGGACAGCAGCGCCTTTATCAACGGCCCGGATGTGAAAGCTTTCTCCGAAGAACTGGCAGACTACCTGAATGTGAAGCATGTGATACCCTGCGCCAACGGAACTGATGCCCTACAGATTGCGCTTATGGCTTTGGATCTGCAGCCAGGTGATGAAGTAATCACACCGTCCTTCACTTATATCGCCACTGTGGAAGTGGTGGCTTTGCTACGGTTAAAGCCCGTTTTCGTAGATGTTGACCGCGAAACATTTACCATGGATCCGGAATCTTTACGCCGCGCCATTACGCCAAAGACGAAGGCAGTCATTCCCGTTCACCTGTATGGTCAAAGCGCCGATATGCAAGCCATTCTGGAAATTGCAGCAGCAAAAGATATTCCGGTCATTGAAGATAATGCACAGGCAATCGGAGGCGATTATACTTTCCCGGACGGGCAGCAGCAAAAGACGGGCACAATGGGTCGGGTGGGCACTACGTCTTTTTTCCCTTCAAAAAATCTGGGATGCTATGGCGATGGCGGCGCTATGTTCACCAATGATGATGCACTTGGGGAACGTATGCAGATGATAGCCAATCACGGCCAAAAGGAACGCTATTATCACGAAATGGTGGGATGCAACAGCCGGTTAGACGGCATTCAGGCTGCCCTTCTGCGCATCAAGCTCAAAGAGCTCGACAATTATTGCGATGCCCGCCGCACTGCCGCTGATTATTATGACCGGGCTCTTACCGGTCACCCGCTGATCACGCCTCCAAAACGTGTAGCGTACAGCCGGAATGTATATCATCAATATACGATTATACTACACGAAAGCGTGGATCGGAATGCGTTGCAACAGCATCTTAGCGATCATGGCATACCGTCAATGATTTATTATCCCGTGCCTTGTCACAAACAAAATATGTTTAAAGGCACCGGCATGGAAAATTTTGATCTGCCCAATACGGATTTCCTGACACCACGCGTTTTGTCCCTTCCAATTCATACGGAACTGGATGAAGAAACACTTCAGTACATTACGTCAACCTTATTAAAGGGATTATCACACCGGTAATTGCCGATGGATGCGTTTTTAATTGCCGTCATCGCCCGCCCTTCCGGAATTAATAATTTTCCGCAAGGCCGACAAATGTCGCTCCCCATTTTACCTTCCCGGGCTTTTTACCTAATCGGACAATAACCAGGTCTTTGGCAGGATTAACGTAAATATACTGACCCAAATGCCCGTTAGCCAGGAAGTCGCCGCTTTTGGTGGGCAGCCACCATTGATATTGATAATACCATGCGCCACCACCGCTGCTATCCACTTTTGTGGATTGAGCCACCCATTCCTTTGAAACAATTTGCCGGCCGTTCCAATTGCCCTCATGAAGATAGAGTCGCCCGATTTTTGCAAAGTCAATGGCCGTAGCATTTACACAACAAAAGGTTTTTTCCAGCCCGTCCCGTTTCCGGTCTATGCTCCAGCTTGCATCATATTGCATACCCAACGGAGCCCATAGTTTTTCCTCCATATATTGCGTAATGGTTTTCCCCTTCAACGCCCGTACCAGTACCAATCCCAGCAATTGAGTACCGCCGCTGACATATTCAAACTGCTTTCCTGGCGCACGTTTCAGTTTGAGGTGCCTGATGGCGTTTTGCAGATTGGTTCCGTAATAAAAAGTAGCCACCTGACCGAAAGGATTATAATATCCTTCATTAAACTTCAGCCCGGACGTCATCTGTAGCAAATGTTCAATCGTTACCTGATCAAATCCGTTCTTCGATAATTCGGGGATATATTTTGTTACCGGATCTCCAACGGAACCGATCAGCCCTTCATCAACAGCACATCCAATGAGAATGGAAGTCAGTGATTTGGCCATGGAAAAAGACGGCACAATACCGGATTGCTGATAGCCGTTAAAGTACTTTTCGTACTGAATCGTATCGTGCTGTATAATTAAAAAAGCGACCGTGTGATTTTCTTCAAGATATTGATCAAATGACATTGTGCGTCCGGTTTCATCCGTAATGGATTTTGGCGCCTTGCCATGATCACTTTGATGGAAATAAAAAGTAGCAGAAGGTTTGACTAAATCCCGTCTGGGGAATTTCTTATAGTCCCGCACATCCGCAATATTATAAACCACAAACCGGCCCACTTTACAGGAAGCCATTGTAATAACAAGGCCTGCCAGCAACAGGATGAGCCCGGGGAATGCTGTTTTTTGCATCATTATTGGATAAATGGATAAAGTATTATCGTAAAGTCAATAGTCAATAGGAAAGATGTGGTTAGGCAATGTAATCATTTTTAACAGTCGAAAAATGACTGACTTAATAATGGTATATAATGCTCATATTCATCATACAGGAATAAAGAAGCTAAAATACACAGTAAACTCTGGAAATAAAAACGGTTCTTGTTTACCGGCTGCATTTGGAATAGCATCCCCTTTCATGTCGCCACCTCACAACCTGCCCTGGAGGGTTCTCCGCTCCATTAAAATCATTTCGCCACGCTATGTGATTTTAATTTCGATCGTAATCTAAGACCTTGAGACTTCACGGTTTTTGTCGTCATGCTCCCCCGGTTAGTCATCATTGACTAAGAAAATTCCAAATTGCGCAGTAATCCGATTAGAATTCCTGCATGGAGAAATCTTCGCAGGTTGGTTGCCAATTTTTTGGAACGGGGGAAATGACGATATAACAATCCCAATGACGGTCATCTTTTGGCCATGGTCCGCATTGTGAGATTACATCTCCTTCCTTTCTCCAATGACAACAGTGTATTGACATCTTTGCAAACGAATTGACATCATACATATTTCGGGATTAGCTCGTCCCAGTACAACATTTTGGGATACCTTCTCTCCTATTGGGTGTATCCCAAATGTTGCATGTGGTGTAAGTTTTTTTATCGTCCTTCCGACTAAGAAAATCCCGGATTGCTGCGCAATCCGATCAGGATTTTTGCGTGGAGAAATCTCCATTCGGGAGGATGGACGAGCGCCCGGGAGATCCCCCGATTCCGCTGCGTTACACCCGGAATGACGATACCTTTTACATTCGGGAGATTGCTCAGGTGCGACATTCTGGGATGCGTCCCCCCTTTTTTTCAACAATATTCGCCCGTATATTTTTTCGTACCTTTGGCCGCTTTTTCATCAATATGCCTTTATGGCAGTAATGATATAATTCGCATGGTTTTTGATGAAAAAACAATAGTAACTATATAAGCGCTTATGGTAGGCCGCCGGGTATCATACATTTCTTTTCTGGTGATAGTAGCCACTATCGCCACAGCGGCTGTAACCGTCAACGGCGAATGCCGGCAGGGTCATAATGTTTTAGAACAATTTCTGTCCGGCAACTGCGGTGAAGCAACACCGGCCAGACCGGATGCTCCCGATTCGGAACGCCGGGCATTAAAAATGATCAAAAAACATACTTATACCTTTTCTTTTGCACCTGAAGAATCTGCGCAACCGCTTCATGCTTTTTCCGCAAACCCCGGGGAGGACAACAGGGATGAAATCCTGCGCCGGAACAGAATCCTTTTGGAATAGCGATAGCAACCCTTTCGGGCTATTCGTAAACAATGCTGTTTTCTACATTTCAAACATTTATCAAAAATGCTCAATCTCTTATCAAAAATATTCGGAGGAAATAAATCCGACAAAGACGTAAAAAAACTTTTACCCATTATAGATGGCGTAAGCAAGTTTTTTGAAAGCTATACCACGCTGTCCAATGACGAGCTGCGTGGAAAAACCGGTGAATTTCGTCGGCGCATAGCGGAATACCTGCAGGACATCAATAAAGAAATCGCGGACAAACGTGCAGAGGCCGACCAGCCTGGGATGGATATGCACACCCGTGAGGGTATTTATGATGAAGTGGATAAGCTCATCAAAAAACGGGATGAAAAGCTGGAAGAAATTCTGGAAGAAATCATGCCGGAAACCTTTGCTGTAGTGAAGGAAACCGCGCGCCGGTTTAAGGAAAACCCGGAGATGGTGTCCACCGCTACAGCGTTGGATCGCGAACTGGCTACCGTTAAAAATTATGTGCGTATCGAGGAAGACAAAGCCATTTACAATAACAGCTGGGATGCTGCCGGCGTTCCGGTTACCTGGAATATGCTGCATTACGATGTGCAGTTGATCGGAGGTTCCGTTTTGCATCAGGGTAAGATTGCCGAAATGGCTACCGGTGAAGGTAAAACCCTGGTATCCACCCTGCCGGCTTATTTAAATGCCCTATCCGGCCAGGGCGTGCATATTGTAACCGTGAATGACTACCTGGCTCGTCGTGACCAGGAGTGGAACGGCCCGATATTTGAATGGTTAGGGCTCACCGTTGACTGTATTGACAAGCATCAGCCCAGCACTCCGGAACGTCGGAAAGCCTATTTAGCAGATATCACCTACGGTACCAATAACGAATTCGGCTTCGATTATCTCCGGGATAACATGGTGCATCATCCGGAAGAAATGGTGCAGCGCAAGCACCACTATGCGATGGTGGATGAGGTGGATAGCGTATTGATTGATGATGCGCGTACCCCCCTGATCATTTCCGGTCCGGTTCCTAAAGGAGATGAACAACAGTTTCACATCCTGAAACCCCGTATTGAAAAACTACTGGAGGCTCAGCGCCGCGTGGTAAACCACAGCCTGACCGAGGCTAAAAAGCTGATTGCTTCCGGAAAAACAGACAAAGACAACGGCGGCCTGATGCTGTACCGCGCCTACCGCGGACTACCGAAAACTTCGGCATTAATTAAATATCTGAGTGAAGATGGTAATAAGCAAATCCTTCAAAAGGCTGAAAATTACTATATCGGCGAACAGCAACGCAATATGCCTAAGGTGGACGAAGAGCTGTTTTTTTATATAGAAGAAAAGCAGAACAGCGTTGACCTTACGGAGAAAGGCCTCAACCTGATTACCGGCGCGGGAGAAGACCCTAATTTCTTTATCCTGCCGGACATGAGCACCGGTCTGGCAGATATTGACCGGCTTGATATTCCCCAGGAAGAAAAGCAACAGAAAAAAGATGCGCTGATCCAGGAATATGCCATCAAAGCGGAAAGAATCCATTCCCTGCAGCAGTTGCTGAAAGCCTATACCTTGTTTGAAAAGGACGTGGAATATGTGGTGATTGACGAGAAAGTAAAGATTGTAGATGAACAGACCGGCCGCATTATGGAAGGCCGCCGTTACAGCGACGGGCTGCACCAGGCTATTGAAGCAAAGGAAAATGTAAAGGTGGAAGCGGCTACGCAAACTTTTGCCACCATCACCCTCCAGAATTATTTCCGGATGTACCACAAACTGAGTGGCATGACTGGTACGGCAGAAACGGAAGCCGGTGAGTTTTGGGAAATCTACAAGCTGGATGTAGTCACCATTCCAACCAATGTGCCTGTCGCCCGTAATGACCAGCAGGATCTCGTCTATAAAACCAAACGGGAAAAATACAAGGCGGCTATTGATGAAATTGAAGCCCTTCGCGCTATAGGCCGGCCGGTGCTGGTAGGTACTACTTCCGTAGAAGTGTCGGAATTATTGGGCCGGATGTTGCAGCAAAAGAAGATTCCGCATAAGGTTTTGAACGCAAAGCAACATGCCAGCGAAGCTCAGATTGTAGCGGAAGCGGGTTTAGCCGGCGCCATTACCATCGCCACCAATATGGCGGGACGGGGTACGGATATCAAACTGGGCGAAGGCGTAAAAGAAGCGGGCGGTTTGGCCATCATCGGTACGGAGCGGCACGAAAGTCGTCGTGTGGACCGGCAGTTGCGCGGTCGTGCCGGTCGGCAGGGCGATCCGGGAAGTTCGCAGTTTTTTGTTTCATTGGAAGATGACCTCATGCGCCTCTTCGGCTCAGACCGGATTGCATCCATGATGGATAAGATGGGCCACAAAGAAGGAGAAGTGCTGCAACACAGCATGATCACCAAATCCATTGAAAGAGCACAGAAAAAAGTAGAAGAAAATAACTTCGGTATCCGTAAGCGCCTGCTGGAATATGACGACGTCATGAATGCACAGCGGGATGTAATTTATAAGCGCCGCCGCCACGCCTTGTTTGGTGACCGGCTCAGCATTGATCTGGATAACGCCTTATATGATGTGTGCGATGACCTGGCCGCCCAGCATGAGGGCAACGCCGATCTGGAAACCTTCAAATTAGAGGTGATGAAGCATTTGGCTATCGAACCTGAGGTTACTGCTGCGGAATTGAAAGATGCCAATATCCTGAGGGAAAAACTGTATCATCAGGCACAGGAATTTTATCAGAGAAAGATGGACAGCCTGCGCAACAATGTGCTGCCGCAATTTCAGCAAATTAAGCAGCAGCAGGGCGACCGGGTAGAGAATGTCGTTATTCCGTTTACCGACGGACTGAAAGGCATACAGATTTATGTCAATATGAATGAATCGCTGGAACGGGAATGCCGCCCTGTGGTAGAAACGCTTGAACGCAATATCACGCTGGCGCTTATTGATGACCAATGGAAAGACCACCTGCGCGCGATGGACGACCTGCGTCATTCGGTGCAAATGGCCTCTTACGAGCAGAAAGACCCGCTGTTGATTTATAAGTTTGAAGCATTTGAACTGTTCAAAAAGATGCTGCTGGAAATCAATCAACACATTACCTCATTCTTATTCCGCTCCGGAATTCCCGTGCAGGAAGCGCCACCCCAGGCTGCCCGGATGCCTCAGCAACGAACGGACACAAGCAGCTACCGTGAGAACAAAGCGGAGATAGATGCTGCGGGACAGGATTATGCTGCTGATGAAAACGATTATTATCAGGAACCGGTTTCCGCCGGCGGCAGCGCTGCTGTTAAACGTCAGCCGGCCGTAAATATAGAACCTAAGATAGGCCGCAACGAACCCTGTCCGTGTGGCAGTGGTAAAAAGTATAAAAACTGCCATGGGAAATAATCCGTACTGATTTTTATGCCGCCTCCTTTATTTGCAGGAGGCGGTTTTTTATGGAGGATATTGCTCTACTGATGAAGATTAATGGAATATTGGAGGGAATTGAAGGAGATTGAAATGCGCATTTCAGAAAACTGAGAAGCGGGGTATGTAATCCATTTTGAGGAAATATTTTTGTGGGTGAATACGTTTTTAATTAGCAATTCCAAAAAATCTTCAGCTGCAATTGGTTTCCTCATTAATATCTTTCCCGGCCAAATCAAAAAATTCTATCAGCCCCTGTAGTTCCTGTAGGGTATTTTTAAATTCAGCGGAAAGGTATTTGTTTCCGGAGCCATGAATATATTCCAGTATAAGATTCCTGATGTGCAGACTGACCATCTCAGGCTCATGCTCTTTTAAGAATTTTGCCATATTATTTTCCAGCCTGTTGCTTAATCTCTGTTTTGATATCGCCGGCTTTTCCTGTATGGGAACCGTATTTTCAGGTAAGGGAGACAATCTTACCTGTGTATAATTATCGTAATCCGGATTATCCGTAAAAAATTGTTTTACCTGGTGCTGGTATTGTTTGATGCTGTCAACCGGATCGGGCAGCTTTTTAGCCGCATTTTCCCATTCATACAAAACAATAGCCCGGTACTGCACCCAGCAAAAGAATAACGAATAAGCTTGTAATTGTCGCAGGTAGAAATCCAGCGTATGCGTGATAAGGTGAATCCGGCCGAATACCGTATCCAGATTTTCCAGCTCCATCGCGGCATGTTCCGGGATAAGTGTTTTGTCGGGCATGATGACCAGCAGGTCACAGGAAAATCTTCCCTGATGTTTGTCCTTATAATCTGTGAAGCAGTTTCTGGCTGACTGACCGGAATAATCGCTGCCGATATAATAGATGATCAGCGGATTGTACAGCTCCACAATCTGGTTCTTCAGCCGGAATATTGCCTGTTGTTCCCTTCCGGGAAAATGGCTGATGGAATGTCGTGTTTTCATAATGAAAGGTATTAATAATAAATGAAAAAGGCTCCTGAGCCGGTTTATTCTTGTTTTATACTGCAAAGCAACATCAGCCTCAGAGGATATCCAAGTTTCTATTGGGATATTATAGACGTTTTACAGGATAATTTACCGGATAAAATATCTGCATTTAAACTTCCTATTTTCTTTAAAAGCATTAAATTTGAGCCTGATAAATATACAAAGCGATATGGAAAACAAGAAACACGAAGGACGGAATGTAAAACGTTTTCGTGAAATGCTGGGCATCAAGCAGGAAGCGCTGGCTTATGAACTGGGCGATGACTGGAACCAAAAGAAGATATCCCTCTTAGAGCAAAAAGAAGTGCTGGAGCCGGAAGTGCTTTACAAGGTTTCTCAGGCTCTAAAAGTACCTGAGATTGCTATTAGAAATTTTGATGAGGAAAAAGCCATCACCATTATTGCCAATACCGTAAATAATAATGACAATGCCAACGGAAACGCTTCATTCAGCTACTACCCCACTGTCAATCCGATTGAAAAATTAGTTCAGCTCCATGAAGAAAAAATTGCGCTGTATGAACGTATGCTGAAAGAAAAAGATGAAATGATGAAGAAAATGGAAAGACTGATTGAGAAGAAAGAGTAAATTCAAGGTGCAGAATGTGAGATATAAAATACTTCCATCTGATTTTTCAAAAATATGAAGTGGATTTTTGACTGGCAATAAATGCTATAGAAATCATCTACCTTACTTTGCCTAAACAGCACCGATATTTTGCTAACAATAATTATTACAATTATATAATAATCAATTATTTAATACCTTTACTCTCTGTTGCTATTCTACAATCTTATTATATTTATTTCTTATACATTTGTTATAAAACCGTATTGAAATTTTACTAAAAATAACAATTACAGTCATCTGGTAATCAGGTATCAATCATTAATATTCATTCCAAATCAACTTTGTATCAGAGTAACCAGTCCCGTCTGGGACGATAAGCGATATAAGTATCATTATAAACTGAGTGAATTTAATCGGTAATTTAATAGCGGAAACGATTATTAAATACTATAAACCAGTAGATTAAAATAATCTATAAATGCCGTTTTGCACATGGTGCCTGCTGTGTTTATACAAAAAATTTCATCTTCCATACTCCGGTAATGGCTTCCCGAATGATACCTTTTGTCATTTTGGAAACGCCGGCTTTCCGGTCTATAAAGGTGATGGGAACTTCCTTAATCCTAAACTTCATTTTCCACGCACGATATTTCATTTCAATCTGAAAAGCATAACCGATGAATCGGATATGGTCCAGATCAATAGTTTGCAACACCTTTCGTTTATAGCAAATAAAACCAGCCGTACAATCCATGACAGGCATCCGGGTAATCATCCGGGTATAAAGCGAGGCGCCATATGAAATAAAAATCCGGCTGAAAGGCCAGTTCTCTATCTTCCCTGATTTCACATAACGAGAGCCGATAGCCAGGTCAGCGCCATCCTGGTCACAAGCCCGGAACAAACGTTCCAGGTCGGCAGGATTATGCGAAAAGTCGGCATCCATCTCAAAAACATACTGATAATCTTTTTGCAGCGCCCATTTAAATCCGTGAATATAGGCGGTACCCAATCCCAGCTTACCACTGCGCTCACTTAAAAACAACCGGCCGGGAAATTCATTTTGCAAAGATTTCACAATGGCTGCTGTACCATCCGGAGAGCCATCATCCACAATCAGAATATGATATGATCCCTCCTGTACCATTACGGTACGAATGATATTTTCAACATTTTCCTTCTCGTTGTAAGTGGGTATGATAACTAATTTGTCCAATGATGTTTATCTTTCTGTTTGCAAAAAAATCATATAAAACCCGGATTAAGGGCTATTTTTTTCGGAGCAACACATTATTTAAAATATCGGAAATCACCTGCTTGGTATTCCGGGAAAAATCAGCCTGCATCATCCAGTCATAGTATTGCGGCTCCCGGCGAAACACGTCCTCCACCTTTTGCCCTTTATACTTGCCAAAATTAAATACCGGCACGCCGTCTTTCAAAATGATACGCCGGGCATAATCCACAAAATCATCACCTCCTGAAAATTCATGCAATGATTTTACATCACTTCCAAGATCGGCATAACGATCCAGTTGCGATTCCAGTACATCTATTGTAGCCAGCACATCAGCTTCGGCATTATGGGCATTCGTCAGTTCTTTATCACAGTAAAAAGTATATGCCGCGCTAAGCGTGCGCGCTTCCTTCTTATAAAAGATCTGTTGAACATCAACCAATTTCCGATCCCTGAAATCAACCGGCACACCGGCACGCAAAAACTCTTCCACTAAGGCCGGCAAATCGAATTTATTGGAATTATAGCCACCTAAATCACAGTTTGTCAGAAAATTTTTAAGGTCATGCGCCACTTGTTTGAAGGTAGGCGCATCCTTAACGTCTTCGTCCTTTATACCGTGAATCTCGGTGGAATCGGCCGGAATCGGCATTTCCGGATTAATCCGTTTTATCCATTTTTCGCGGGAACCATCGGGCTGAATCCTGATGACCGCTATCTCTACTATTCTGTCTTTAGCCGGATCTACGCCAGTAGTTTCCAGGTCAAAAAATGCGATGGGTCTATGCAACTGTAATTGTGCCATGTTTTTTAAAAATTGCGTAAAAATAGTTGAATATAGACGGAGTAACAAGTTTTCCCGTTTCAATTCTGTCCTGAAATATTTCTTTTACTTTTGCGCAGGATATTATCTTTTATTTTTTTCAACAAAACCATTATTTATGCGCTGGTCGGGGGAAAGAAGCAGTTCCAATATTGAAGATCGCCGCGGCATGTCAGGAGGCGGCAAATTTGCCATCGGCGGAGGATTTATCGGTATTATCGTTTTATTGATCAGCCTGTTTACCGGTCGCGATCTTACCGGACTGATGGATGTCATTCCTATGGAAATGAACGAACAAGCCACCACAGCCGCGGAGCGCGGCCCGCGCGCGGACGATGAAACGGCGCAGTTTGTCGGTGTGGTTTTGGCCAGTACCGAAGACGTTTGGTCTAAGATTTTCCGCGAAGAATTGGATGCGCAATACCAGATGCCTCGTTTGGTAATGTTCGACCACGCTACCCAAAGTGGCTGTGGCGGCGCATCTTCTGCGATGGGCCCGTTTTATTGTCCTTTAGATCGTAAAGTGTATATCGACCTCTCGTTTTGTGATGAATTACGCGATCGCTTTCAGGCGCCCGGCAATTTTGCTGTCGCCTATGTAGTTGCCCATGAAGTGGGTCACCACGTGCAAAATTTGCTGGGCATCTCCGATCAGGTACAAGGAATGCGCGGCAGGCTGAGTGAGGCAGACTATAACAAGCTGTCCGTAAAAATGGAATTGCAGGCCGATTTTCTGGCGGGTGTTTGGGCTTATAACGCTAACCAGATGCGCAATATCCTGGAGCCCGGCGATCTGGAATCCGCTCTTCGCGCTGCCAATGCCATCGGGGATGATAAGTTGCAAAAGGAAGCTCAGGGCTATGTAGTGCCCGATGCATTTACGCATGGCACTTCAGCACAGCGCATGTACTGGTTCAAACGTGGATTTGAAACAGGCGATCTGCGTCTCGGTAATTTTGGCGACATTGAATAATTCCACATATTTCTATCCTTTAAAATTATTAACGCCCTGCCACCGTGGCATAATAAGTACTAAATTTAAATTGACAATAATTTTTAACCGCAACTTGCCCCAAATACCCGGGACAAGCCCCGAAGTATGGAACTATTGTACATTAAAGTGTGCTATGTCTGTTTTTGAAATTCCATTAAATTGTTTATCATCACTTTCCCTGTTTTACATTTTGACTTTTAACTTAACACAAATCGTTATTAAACAGGGCGATTATTTTTAAAACCATACTTAATTTATTTCACTTGTCCATAATTGTAAAAAATCTCACTAAGGTATTCGACACACAAACCGCTGTCAATAATATATCGTTTGAAGCAGCCAAAGGCACCATCACGGGTTTTCTGGGGCCTAATGGCGCCGGCAAATCCACAACGATGAAGATGTTGACGACCTACCTCTCGCCTACCTCCGGCACCGCCTCCATCTGCGGTTTCGATGTCACGGAACATCCTATGGAGGTCCGACGGCGCATTGGCTATATGCCCGAAAGCAATCCCCTTTATTATGATCTGTACGTTCGGGAGTTTTTGCTTTTTGCCGCCGGTATTCATAAACTGGGCAACAAGACCAAAAGCCGGGTCAGCGATATTATTGACCTGACGGGGCTGACGAAAGAAGTAAAAAAGAAGATTGGCGCTTTATCCAAAGGTTATAAGCAGCGGGTCGGCCTGGCCCAGGCAATGATGCATGATCCCGAAGTGCTGATATTAGACGAACCAACCAGCGGATTAGACCCCAACCAGCTTGTGGACATCCGGAAACTCATCGTAACAATCGGTCGGGAAAAAACGGTATTGCTTTCCACCCACATCATGCAGGAAGTGCAGGCCATGTGCAACAGAGCCATCATTATCAATAACGGCAGCATCGTGGCGGACGACAGCATTGAACATCTGAAAAATACCGGCGATGGTAATGGCACCGTTTTGCAGGTACAGTTCGACAAACCGATAGAGCATGAGGGGCTGGCTTCCTTAAAGCATGCAACCGGATTACAAAAAACGGCAGGGGGTTGGCTGATGGAGACGATGCAGCCCGATGCCTTACGACGGGAATTAATGACCTGGGCTATCTCGAAGGATGTGGCCATCATTCAGATGCAAACAGCAGGACAGTCGTTGGAAGAAGCATTCCGGAGGCTCACCCGGCAGGAGCATCCTTAGGGATTTTTAAAGGGAAAAAGAAGATATATACTTCAAACGGGATAAAAAAGCACATTTGGTTTATCGAAGCATTAGAAATGTAAGGTAAGCAAGGCTCGTAATTCTGCCCAATAGGTTTGATTGATTGCACTAAAAAATGATTTTATTGCTGTGTGAAATTTATTGGGGGAATCATAGTATCTTGCATAGAGGATTTGCTTTTTTGTGAATTTCCAAAGGCGCTCTATGATGTTAAGATTGGGCGGGTAAGGATGCAGGAGCAATAGTGTTATTCCCATTTTAACAGCTGCGTTTTTGACTAACTTACCATGCTGACCGCGGGTATTATCCAGCACAATTATGACAGGCAGGTCATTAAATTGCTGCTTAATTTGTCCCGGGAATTCAACAACAGTATCCGCAATGATATAAGTAGTATTGATTAGTGTTGTTATCTCTTTAGTAATTGCATGAACAGCCTCCAATACATTGATACGATTTCGCCCGGCAGAGGCTTTAACAAATAAACGGGTAATACACCATAATACACAAAGAAAAGGTTGCAGATATAAAAATATAAAATTATGCTTAAGAAAACTCTGGCAATTGCAGTAGTGCTGTTTGCATTTTCATTAAATGGGAACGCACAGCAAAACAACCCGAAACTTCATCAGCTTTTTGATGAGTATTACAAAGAATCGAACGCACTGAGCCCGCTGAATGCAACATTTAATGGTATTGATGGTTACAATGACCTGCTTCCTGCTGATGACGAAGCTCAGCTCAGGAAAATCCATAATTTCTATGCAAAATGTCTGGAACAATTGCAGCATTTTGCCAAAGAACCGCTGAATAAAGAAGACAAAATCAGCTATGATATTATGGAAAACCAAATTCAAACCGCATTGAAATTGGAAAAATACCACGCAGAGTATATGCCGGTTAATCAGATGGAGAGTATTCCGATGTCTATGGCGATATTCGGTTCGGGAACTTCGGTGCAACCATTTAAAACCGTAAAAGATTATGATAACTGGCTGAAACGTTGCAGGGCTTTCCCAGGATGGACGGATGTCGCTATTGAAAATATGAGAAAAGGCATCGAAGCCGGAATGGTTTTGCCGAAATCTTTGGTAATAATAATCATTCCGCAAATGCAAGCATTGGCAAAAAACGATGAAAACTCTTCTTTCTATGACCCGATAAAAAACTTCCCGAAGGATTTTTCCGAAAGTGATAAAAACCGTTTGACAGCTGCATTTAAAGAAACTATTCCGACAGCTGTTTTTGCTTCTAATCAAAAACTGCTCACCTTTTTCCAAAACGAATACTTGCCGAAATCCCGGTTAACTTCGGGAATTAATGCCTTACCAAACGGAAAGGAAATGTATAAGGATTACATTTTTGCGATGACCACAACCCATAAAGACCCGGAAGAAGTTTATCAATTGGGATTATCGGAAGTTGCCCGGATTACTTCCGAAATGGACAAAATTAAAACTTCGACAGGTTTTAAAGGGACACTCAATGAGTTGTTCGACTTTATGAAAACAGACAAGCAGTTTATGCCTTTTGAAACCGATCAAGAAGTATTGGATGCTTACCAAACGATTTATGCAACCATAAAACCTAACCTTCCTAAATACTTCGGGATTACACCAAAAACGCCTTTTGAAATTCGTAAAACAGAAGATTTTCGGGCGGCTTCTTCTGCCCCGGCACAATTTCTTCCAGGCGACTTGCCATCTAACCGTCCGGGAATTTTTTACGTTACCATTCTCGACCCTTCGAAAATCAATATTACCAATATGGATATGGAAAGCATGTTTTTGCACGAAGCCATTCCGGGGCATCATTTCCAAGCCAGTTTACAATTAGAAAATACAAGCGTTCCGCTGTTTCGTCAAAAATTCTTTAATAATGCTTTTATGGAAGGCTGGGGTTTATATGCCGAATCTTTGGGAAAAGATCTGGGGGTTTATAACAATCCTTATCATCAGTTGGGTGCATTGGGAACGGAAATGCATCGGGCAATCCGTTTGGTAACCGATGCCGGATTGCACACCGGAAAAATGAACAGAGAAGAAGCCATAAAATATATGATGGATAACGAACCGATTTCCGAGCAAGTTGCAACGGCAGAAATAGAACGTTATATGGCTATGCCTGCACAAGCACTTGGCTATAAAATCGGCGAGCTGAAAATCTTAGAACTTCGTGACCGATACAAAAAACAATTGGGCGATAAATTCAGCATCCGTGATTTTCACGACACCATTCTGAAAGGCGGCGCAATGCCTTTAACGGTGTTTGAAAATTATATGGACGACTGGGCGAAAAGTGTGAAGTAAAAAATGAAGCATTGTCCGGTTAGTATAGCTTTTAGAAAGTTTGACAATTTTTTAAAAGTTGTCAAACTTAGGAATCAGTATAAAATATATTTTCTATATTTTAATGATAATGTAAATCCATCTTAGTTTTAACAATATCAAAAAATTACCGGAGTATTGTAATTACTATGCCCGGCATTTCACGTATGCTATGGCTTTATACAGCCGGCACAATGCATACTTTGGCACAGGATTCGCCGCCGGCAGAACCGGCAATAAGCCCGTTTAAAGCGCAACGCAATCGAATCCCTTTTCTTTAATAGACTTTATCAGCATAGGTAAAATCCTTGCCGTGATTTCACAACGGTCATGCAGCAGGACGATATCTCCGTGCTTCAGCTTACGCAGTATCTTATCGGTTAATTGCCCTTCATCCTTTGCAATCGTATCCATAGACCGCAAGTACCAGCCGATACTTTTCATCCCGGCACGGCGCAATGCACGAGCCAGGTTGGGATTGGTAACACCGTACGGAGGCCGGAAAAGCGTGACAAACTGCCCCGTAATGCGCTGAATCGCTGCATTCGTTTGTGCTATCTCCACCTGCATTTTCCGGGCGCTTTGCCAGTCGAAATTAAAGCCGTGATAAAAACTGTGATTACCTATGGTATGACCTTCCCGGCGCATCCGGTCCACCACCGGTTCGTGGCCTGATATATTTCTCCCGATCAGGAAAAAGGTAGCCGCGACCTGTTCTTTCTTTAAAATATCAAGAATAGCCTCTGTATATATTGCCGGGCCGTCATCAAAAGTGAGGGCAATTTTTCGGGTGTTTTGTTCGACCTTATTGCTGTTCGGCTGTAATGCAGGCAGCTTATTTTGAGAGCGCAGGTAAAAATTTAAGCGGATAAAGATACTTCCCAATGCCAGCACCAGCACATACATCAGCAATGAAATCACGAACCACCAAATGCTGCGTTGCATGGAAATCACATCAGGCAGTAAATAAATCATCCAGAGGAGGAAAAATAAACTGAAATATAAAAATTTAGAGAGGCGCCTGGGCATACAATTCTTTTTCCGGGTAAAAATAGAGAAATAATTGGCTATTGGCTAAAATTTGAAATGCACCCATTTTTCCCGGTTCTTTGGAAATAATCCCGGAAATTTATTAGCTTGTGCCTTGAGACGACTGATAGTACAAGAGCCTGCATTCCTGATCGCCTTAACATGTTTATTGCAACAGCATTTTGCGACAAGGACAGTTATATTGCCGCCATAAATTATTAATCCTATAGTAAAACAGGATGTATGAAATAATCTGAAAGCATGGAATTTTTTCCGTTTCCGTTTTTTATACCTCATATCATACTCCCATTAATAATGTTTCATGAAATATCACTACAGATGTCCTTTTTTACCACGGTCTTAGAAACTATACCTCATTTTGGTCTTACGCTTTCAGCACCCCGGCAAAAGCCAAATGGTATAACAGACATCAACGAACAAATTTACGGACTGCTACTGCAGGCATATTGTTATGCACATATACAGCTTCCTACAGCTGTAACTATTGCAGATGAAATAATAAGCCGCAGTTCATGTCATGAGCGGGCCAAAGGTTATGCGCTATGTGCAAAAGCTATGAGCCTGTACCGGATGGGTTATCTTGAGAAAGCCCGTGCCACCGCAAGGGAAGCCTTATCTGTTTTTGAATACCTGCAGGACGAAGCTGGAAAAAGCGAAGCATTTTTTCATTTATCTACCATGATCCCAATGGGAGATATAGGGGATGATATCAAGGAGAATGAAAGATATCTTCACCTGGCGCAGGAAGGATTTACGCGTTTGGATAATGCGACCGGTCTATGCTTGACCCGTATTCACGGGAATACCTTCCTGAGACCCCCCGGCAGGTTTGATGAGGCAATTCATGATTGCGAAAAAATGCTTGGCGAACCGGCAATGTGCAGACAGGAGCATCTCCGTTGCATGATATATAATCGCCTGGCTTTTGCCAATTATATACGCCAGGATATGCACGCATATAAGAACGCTATGAAAACATGGCAAAAGCTGGCAGAGTCAACGGGCAATTTTTATGATTACACCTTAACAAGGACGATGCTGGTCGAATGTCACCGACTTGAGCGCCTGGATGAGTCGATTATGCAGGAATGCCTGGAATCTGTCAAATGCTGTGAACAGTTAGGATCATTTTACGGCTATGCTTCTGTTGGTATTATTATGGGTAATATTTGTATGGATCAGTTACAATACCGTGATGCCCTGCATTATTTTCAAAAGGCAAACGCCTCTGCCCTGGAGGTAGAGGATATGCACCTCCATCACATATCCTTAATAGGAGCCGCCATTTCTTTGCTGAAGGATGAACAGGCAGACAAGGCGCGGGAAACATTTGAAGAGGTACTCCGTAGTTCGGCTATTCATCAGGATAAAATTAATCAGATCGCAGCCCTGCGGCATCTGGCAGAGCTGGCTCTTGCGAATGACGAATTTGACAGGGCATTTGCCGGGTTTAAAAAACTTTTTGAGATAGCCGATGCCGCCGGCTTGCAAACTACGGGACATAGCAAGTATGCCCTGACCATCTCCAAAGCCTCTCCGGAAGCATTAAGGATAGCCGGCATAAAAGAAGAAGAACGCAGCACACTTCAGTTTCATTACCTGCAAAAGCAGCTAAGCCACGCAAAAGCACAGGCGAGTAAACGCGAAGAAGCTACGGCATACCGGTACTTGTCGGATTATTATGAGGCCGCCGGGCTGATGAAAGAGGCGCTTCAGTATCATAAGCGGTATCTGAGCTTATATGAGGAAGTCATGCATGAGGAAAATGATCAAAGCATTGCACAGTTGCGGATGCAATATGAAACGGAAAAAAAGGATACGGAAATTATCCTGCTTAAAAAAGAAAAGCATGAAGCATTATTGCTGGAGCGCCTGCGCCTCAGCCGCGACCTGCATGATGATATAGGCAGCACGCTCAGTAGTCTTAATTTTTACAGTGAGATAGCCACAGGGAAATTAAAAAGACAACAGCAGGAAGACGTGCTCGACATTCTCAGCAAAATAGGTACGGCTTCCCGCTTAATGACTGAGCGCATCAGCGACCTGGTATGGAGCATCAACCCCGGAAACGATTCCCTGCAACACACGGCAGACCGCCTTAAATCCCTTGCCGCCACCTTGTTCCAGTATATGAACATCAGCTACCTGTTTGACAGCAAAGGCATAGACGAATCCGTATCGCTGACAATAGAGCAACGGAAAAACCTGATTCTCATCTATAAAGAAGCGCTGAACAATATTATTAAATATGCAGCCTGTAAAACGGTAACCATTGGCTTATATTTATATAAAGAACGACTGACACTGAGTATAAAAGATGACGGAACAGGCTTTGATATGCAGCAGCCGGTCAACAGCGACAGGACGGGTGGCAACGGATTGAAGAACATGAAAGCAAGAGCGCAGCAGATAAGCGGCGAACTGGCTATCCATTCCGCAAAAGGAAAAGGTACGGAAATAATGTTGTCATTCGTGGTGTGAGCCGCTATTACCGAATTTGGTAATACCGCTTTTCAAAAAATTAGAACAGCTTTGCAACATGAACCGCGATGCTCCCATCAAAGTAATACTTTTTGACGACAACGATATGTTGCGCGATTCCATATCCATGCTCATTGCCGATACGGAATACCTGGAGTTGAAAGGCTCATTTCCTGACTGCACCACCGTGCTGGAAGATATTAAAAATACCCAGCCTGATGTGGTGATCATGGATATTGATATGCCGCACCTGAACGGCATTGAAGCCGTAAAGCTGATCAGAAAAACATTTCCTTCGCTGCCCATATTGATGCAAACCGTTTTTGATGACGATGAAAAGGTTTTTTCGGCGCTCAAGGCAGGCGCCGTGGGCTATATTCTTAAAAATACGGTTCCCACACACATCCTTCATGCCATTAAGGAAGTGTATGAAGGCGGGGCGCCCATGTCGCCTGCCATAGCGCGTAAGGTGCTGCTGCATTTTCACAGCGATGCGGATGAAAATACGGAAAACGATTATAAGCTTACCGCCCGGGAAAAAGAAGTACTGCAATTACTTGTGCTCGGGCTGCCCATCAAGCAGATTGCCAATAAGCTGTTCATCACTTATGATACGGTAAGGGCGCATATCAAAAAAATCTACCAGAAGCTGCACGTAGCCTCCATGACCGAAGCTGTGGCCAAAGCCATCAATCAAAAGCTGTTTCCCGGCAGGTAACCGGTTGATTGGTAATAATGAGAGCAGGCTGCGTTTCCCTCACACAGGGCGCCAAATTCCCTTCCCCATTCTCCCTTCCCCGCTGTCATGCTGTAAGCATCTTTTTTAATTACGAATTACGAATGATCAATTACGAAAACAGATTCCTACGACAAAGCGGTGTAGGGCAGTCTATAATTCATAATTCAAAATTTTCAATTCTCCATTCTCCATTCTCAATTTTCCATTTTCATTTTTCATTCCCCGCTGTCATGCTGTAAGCATCTTTTTTAATTACGAATTACGAATGATCAA
>CAZUSO010000023.1:42468-44609 GCA_964622775.1 uncultured Taibaiella sp.
TTACGAAAACAGGTTCCTACGACAAAGCGGTGTAGGGGCAGTCACCAATTGTCAATTCTCCATGCGAAGCCTAATAAATCCCTTACCCTGCTGTGGTGATAAAAAACTACCGATATTGGTAATTGGCAAATCATATTGCTTACATTTCTTTTGCATAAGAAAGAAATGATACCAGACAAATGTCATTGTATGATAAAACAGCCAGGTATGTATTGATATGGAATAGCACGTTGCGGCAAAACATCAGCCGCCCCGCTTTTAAAATCCCGTAATGTGAAATACAAACCCCTGTGAATACCCAATCTCCCGCAAAGCAAAAATAATTCCCCGGTAAAGCAATGAAGGCAATACTCAATAGATTATAAAAAGCGAATATTTCAAGTTCTAAAAACAGTTAAACCGGCAGCGGTAATGCAAAAATGAACATAAGTAATGAAGTTGGTTTTTATGGTATGGACAGCAGGAAGCCATGCGCTTTTACAACGATTGCAGGGTTTAATCTGAACCTGCCGAAGGTTTCAGGGCGATAAATACTACCGGGCTTTTACCGGCATAAGCGCTCCATTTTATCTCATTCACAATATACTTATAAAACAACAACAAGATGAAACAAATCGTCCTTTTCGCATGTGCTATCTTATGCATGATGAGTGCCGCCTGCTGGCAAACAAACAAGCCGGTCATATATATCGCCGGAGAAATCAACGGAAGACCTGCGCTTTGGCAAAACGGCCATGCAACGATGCTGAGTACCGATAATGGTAATGCAAGCGAAGTAACCGTTGACCGGGGTAATATCTATGTTGCCGGACAAACCGGAGGCAACGCCGTACTCTGGAAAAACGGAACAGCCCAGGTACTCGGCAGGGGAATAGCAATGGGCGTATGTGTGTCGGGGAGGCACGTTTATGTAGTGGGTTATACCAACAAAACATCAGGCAGCATTCCCCAATGGATACCGGCACTGTGGAAAGACGGTGTACTGGAACGCCTTAGTGAAAATGCCGGAAGCGCTTACTCGGTATGTGTAGCAAATGACACGGTGTATATAGCCGGGCGTATAGACATTAAAGGCGCGATACTCTGGAAAAACGGGGTCGGCTATAAGCTGGGCGGAAGAAAATCCTACGCTTACTCGGTAAGAACTCAGGGTAATACGGTTTATACAGCCGGCTACGCCGGGGAAAACAATGTACCAACTTCTTATAAAGCTTTACGTTGGACAAATCTTTCACCACAAACACTGGGTAAAGGAGTTTCATTTGCTGTGTTTGCCACAGGCAATGCCGTGTATGTAGCGGGCAGTAGCGACTACGGCGATACGCTGCCAAAAGCTACTATCTGGATAAACACCACGCCACAAGTCCTGGAAGAGCGGGCGGCGGAAGGTATTTTCGTTGCAGGAAATGATGTCTATCTCGTGGGATACTCAGAAAATAAAGCAACACTATGGTGGAATGGCGCTCGCCAATTTCTGTCCAATACGGCCTCTGATGCACATTCGGTATTTGTGGATGAGGGCTCGCATGTATTTTAATAGAAATTAGCTAAAGACGATTTTCGCCGGGTGAAACGGCAGTAAAATATATGTTCAATGCAAGGTAAACAGCGTCAATATGATTTATGCAACATAAAAAAAATAAAGGAAGCGCTATGATATATTTATAATTCATGTTACATTTAGCGTAATTTAAGCGCTGTTGATATGTCACGCGCCTCCTTAAGCGGAACATAAATTCTGTTATGTATCTTAGAGCCTGTTTGAAATTTATCTATTCTATAGATTTTGTATTTAGCAGATATAGCCCGGAGATTAAGGTAATTTACGCAGATTAAGGTAGTCAACACAAGGGTTAGCAGCAACTCTGACAGACCGTGCAACATTCGATATTTCGGACTGACAATTGACTTTTCCACTTGACTTAAAGACAAAAATATTTCAGACAATTTGGACAGTTAAATAGTTTATCGTAATATTGCAATAAAATAATTGACAATGGGGGCAACTAAAACAGACCATTTTACAGACAAGCAAAACACTATTGCGACACTTGCCAAAGCGTTCGGACATCCTGCAAGAGTGGCTATCATTGAGTATTTAATGAAAGTGGACACTTGCATTTGTGGCGACATCGTAAACG
>CAZUSO010000024.1:0-41639 GCA_964622775.1 uncultured Taibaiella sp.
ATAACTTATTAGAAAAATAGAACACTGTGCAAACATAGGATGACGGCACGTTTTTGCGGAATGACAAAAAACATTACACCACATGCAACATTTGGGATACACCCCTCTTAGGTTGAGTAATTAACGTTCAATTACATTCATTATTATTTCGCCATATTGATATGTTGAGAAGTCTGCGGTATAATCATCAGATTGCAATGCCTTTTTTTGTACCACAATAGGCATAAAACCTATTTGCAGATGGATAAACTCATACTCAAAAAGGCCGGAGATATATGGAAGGAAATCGGGCAACATAAAAAACCCGAAGCATTACAGGTGGAAATAGAAATATACAAAAAGATGCTCAACCTGTTTCAGGGGGGGATTATTGCTATTTTATCTTTAGCCCGCCCACTATGCAGATGGAATACACCAACGAATCCATCACCAGGTTGTTAGGCTATACCCCTGATGAATTTACGCTGGAAAAATTCTTAGAAGTTATTCATCCCGATGATTTATCCACCTACCTGAATTTTGAAGCTACTATCACTGAATTTTGGAAAAGCCTGCCTCCGGAAAAGGTCTTTAAATATAAGACCAGATACGATTTCCGGATTCACTGCAAAGACGGCAGCCATAAAAGGTTATTGCAGCAGGTAGCGGTGACACAAAGTGATGAGGACGGCGCAGTGCTGCGGACTTTCGTGATCTTTACAGATATTTCCGACCTGAAACAAAGCAACAAAATGGTGCTGTCTATTATAGGATTGGAAGGGGAACCGTCTTATATAGACATACAGCCTGTGCAGGCACTGGTTCCCTATAAAAGCATCCTGAGCAAAAGAGAAATGGAGGTTTTCCATCTATTGGTGGAGGAATACCAAACGGCAGAGATAGCGAAAATATTAGGGATTAGCATCCATACGGTATCTACGCACCGAAAAAATATTTTCAAAAAAACAGATACCGGCTCCGTTTTGCAATTGGTAAAGCTGGGATTAGAAAAAGGCTGGATTTGATTCCCCGGTACCATTGCAGCCCTGGGGAATCATCATATCACTTCACTATTCAATTTATCCCTATCCCGTACAGCTCCTGTTTTTGCTGCACTACCCTTGCATCGTTAATATATTCGTCAAAGGGCATTTCTTTATCGATCAATCCTGCGGGAGTCAGCTCCAGTACCCGGTCTGCCACCGTCTGTGCCAGTTCATGGTCGCGTGTAGTGAAAATAACGGTTCCTTTAAAATCCTTCATGCCGTTATTCAGTGCGGTGATGGATTCCAGATCCAGGTGATTCGTAGGCTCATCAAAGCTGAGCACGTTACCCTTCTGCATCATCATGCGGCTCAGCATGCAACGTACCTTTTCGCCGCCGCTCAGCACGGTGCACTGCTTTTGGGTTTCATCTCCGCTAAAAAGCATCCGGCCTAAAAATCCGCGGATAAATGTTTCGTCCTTTTCTTCTGAGTACTGGCGCAGCCAATCCACCAAATTCATATCTTTACCCTCAAAGTATTGGGTATTATCGGCCGGCAGGTAAGTTGGCGTAATCGTCACACCCCATTTATAAGATCCTTCAAAGTCGGTATCTTCTCCGTTGATGATCTGGTAAAACGCCGTAGTAGCCAGGCTGTTTTCTGAAAGTAGGGCCACTTTCTGCCCGCGCTTCAGATCAAGGTTAATGTCTTTAAAAAGCGTCTGACCATTCAAGGTCTTTCCAAGCCCTTTCACTTCTAATATCTGGTCGCCGGCATCACGCAGCTGGTTATTGAATAGGATGGCCGGATATTTCCGGTTGCTGGGCTTCATGTCATCAAGATTGATTTTGTCGAGCATTTTCTTTTTGCTGGTAGCCTGTTTCGACTTCGATGCATTGGCAGAAAACCGGGCAATAAATTCCTTCAGTTCGGCAATGCGGTCTTCTGCCTTCTTATTCTGATCGGCACGCTGCTTCAGCATCAACTGGCTGGATTCGTACCAGAACGAATAGTTTCCGGTAAAAATATTAATCTTCCCGAAATCAATATCGGCAACATGGGTACATACGGTATCTAAGAAGTGACGATCATGCGATACCACCAATACTACCTTATCATAATCCGCCAGGAAATTTTCCAGCCAGGTTATGGTTTGCAGATCCAGGTCGTTGGTGGGCTCATCCAGCAGCAGGATATCAGGATTACCAAACAGCGCCTGCGCCAGCAGTACGCGCACTTTTTCATTGCCATCAAGATCCTTAACCTGCATATAATGCTTGTTCTCCTTCACCCCCAGATTACTCAATAAGGTTGCCGCATCGCTTTCCGCACTCCAGCCGTCCATCTCACCGAAGATGCCTTCCAATTCGCCGGCTTTGAGGCCATCTTCCTCCGTAAAATCTTCTTTGGCATATAAGGCGTCCTTCTCCAGCATAATGTTATACAGCACTTCATTCCCCATAATGACAGCCTGAAGTACCTGCACATCATCAAACTGGTGGTGATCCTGCTTCAGTACGCTCATGCGCTGACCTTTAGGGATTTCCACACTGCCGGTAGTCGGATCCAGCTCACCGGAAAGAATTTTCAGGAAAGTAGATTTTCCGGCGCCATTCGCTCCGATAATTCCATAGCAATTGCCTTCCGTAAACTTCAGATTGACATCTTCAAACAAAATCCGCTTCCCATAGCGCAGGGAAAGATTGGAAACACTAATCATTAAAACGAAATTGAGATTTAATTTAAGAAAAAATATTATATAAGTTTGCGAAGGTACTACATTTTACCGGATTTTCAGTTATGGGAAACAGTTGCCGTGCATCCCAAATTGTCGCACCTGAGCAATCTCCAGAATGTAAAAGGTATCGTCATTCCGGGTGTAGGGCAGCGGAATCGGGGAATCTCCCGGGCGCCCGCCCATCCTCCCGCATGGGAGATTCCTCCACGCAAAAATCCTGATCGGATTGCGCAGCAATCCGGGATTTTCTTAATCTGAAGGACGATAAAAGAACTTATACCACATACAACATTTGGGATATACCCAAACAGTTGCGGTTGGTGAAATTACTTTTAGACTTTCTATCGTGGTTCTTGTTTTGCATCGTAACAAAAAGCTCGCACCAAAACAAGGAAAGCTCCTGTTTTATAACCTCATATCCAGCCCGGGACTATAAATAATAAACTCCTTTGAGGCTAAGCATACCTAAAAGCGATTTCCCTGATCATAAAGCGGCCGCACTTTGCATTTCCGTATTCAAATTGTACATTTGCACCGTTTTTTACTTTATTACACCCCATAAACAATATATAATAATGGCAGTTTTAGTCAATGAAAATTCAAAAGTGATCGTTCAGGGATTCACCGGTACGGAAGGAACTTTCCACGCGGAGCAAATGATAGCATACGGAACCAATGTGGTAGGCGGGGTGACTCCGGGAAAAGGAGGCATGAACCACCTGGATCGTCCGGTTTTCAATACGGTGAAAGAAGCTGTGGAACAGGCCGGTGCAGATACTTCCATCATCTTTGTACCCCCTGCTTTTGCCGCTGATGCCATTATGGAAGCCAGCGATGCAGGCATCAAAGTGATCATTTGTATTACGGAAGGCATTCCCGTTCAGGATATGGTAAAGGCTCGTGAATATATTCAGGGTAAAGACTGCCGTTTGATCGGGCCGAACTGTCCCGGCGTTATTACTGCGGGAGCGGCTAAGGTAGGCATTATGCCCGGCTTTGTTTTTAAACCGGGAAAGATTGGCATCGTTTCCAAATCCGGCACACTGACTTACGAAGCGGCTGATCAGGCTGTGAAAGCCGGCATGGGCATCTCTACTGCAATTGGCATTGGCGGAGACCCCATCATCGGTACTACCACGCGGGAAGCCGTAGCGTTGCTGATGAGCGACCCGGAAACCGAAGGCATTATTATGATTGGCGAGATCGGAGGCAATATGGAAGCGGAGGCCGCAATCTGGCTGAAAGATAATATGCGTAAACCTGTTGTAGGCTTCATCGCCGGTCAGACAGCGCCTCCGGGGCGCCGCATGGGTCATGCCGGCGCCATCATCGGCGGGGCAGACGATACGGCCGCCGCCAAGATGAAGATCATGAGCGAATGTGGAATCCATGTGGTAGCCAGTCCCGCGGATATCGGCAAGACAATGGCAGAAGTGATTAGCGCAAAGGCGGTAACGGCATAATCCGGGAATAAGTAGTTTTCATAATAGAAAAATGCTGCGATCTACAAGAATCGCAGCATTTTTTAAAATTTGTGGTCTCCAACTTCCGCCTTAGTAATCTATTATTCCTTTACAAAAACCTTCCTAACAACTTGACCTTGCTCATCTTGTAACACTACAAAATATATTCCATCAGGTAAATTATTGACAAATATTTCTATTTGACTATCGGGTTGATAAGTCCTCTTCATTTTAACCCCTCCTTTAGAATCATATATAGTCGCTAACATCGTTCCCTTCTGGTTTTTAATTTTTATATTAATATAGTTCTTTGCCGGGTTAGGGAATATTTCAACATTGTTTAAGGTTATATTGTTTTTCTCTGAGTCAATTATCGACTTATTATCAAAACAAGAATATTTCATTTTTAAATCTTTAATAATATCAAGTTGGAGTGGGATAAATGTATATGATACATCTACTAAGTCCATATCTGGTACATATTCATAAATCTCGGAACTATTTGACACAATAGAATTATTCTCAAGTGTACAGTGCATACCGTTAGGAATAGTATCTTCGATCTTACTGAATTTTTGTACAAAGAGATCATATTGTCCTATCTGTTGAGGATCATTTTTGCTCGTTCCAGCAAGAACTATGTCGTTATTATTTCCGCTAATGCTATTAACAATTTGTGATCCCGCAATAATGTTTATTTTAGGAAATGCATAATTTGAATTAATGACTGCGTCTATAGACAATGAGGGCGCCGGAGCTCCATAGTTAGGAAAAAAGAAATCAAAAGGCGCAGTTGTAGGATTATTTATAAGGTAATGATTGGAACTTGGTGAAATATATAAAGCGGGAGATCCCTGTGCCACAGCACTACCATTTAAAAATACATTATTAGAAAGCACGCTCCCATCGAGCTTCTTTAAAGTAGTTAATGCCGTATATGCCGCTCCACTTCCTCCCCAAGAGAAGTCTACACTGGTAAGAACCAAAATAGTTGTATCCAGAGAAATAATATCTTGCATATGCTGAGAATTATTTCCATTATAAGAGATATCATAATTTTTATTCCAAATCATATTTAAACCATAATCTAACTTCATGACATTCATATCCATAAAACTATTCCCCTGATGATTTCCAGTAACATAAATAAAATATGCATCAAAGGCTAAGTGCCATAAGCCATTTGTATTGTATGGAATCGGATATACCTTATTTGCTATAATACTACCATTTGTTGCGTTAAACATCGTAATTATTCCATCTGAATATGTCGGACTAAAGTCCTTTTCTCCACTCGTTACAATATTTCCATTAGGTAAAACTTTTACATCAATATATATATCACCTCTCCTATTAGGCACATTATTAAAGTTATTTATACTAACATGTCGGTTCCACATAATGTTTCCCGTATTACCATCAAATTTGTATATACAAGCTTTGCTGAATGTGCCTGTATAAGGAAAACTTGCTGGTACCCTTTCTGATGTTCCCACCGCTATAATATCTCCTTCCGGAGTAAGATCCAAAGCTAAAAACATGTCTTCCAAATTGTTATTAACACCAATAGTACGGCTCCACATTATAGAGCCATCTGGTTTGATTTTTACAACAAGCATATCTGTCTGAGTATAATCATAATCTACTGTATCAGGAGAAAGGCTTGAGGAATAACCCACTACAATTACATTTCCCCTAGAGTCAAGTTTTGTTTCTAATGCCACTTCTGACCTATTAGAAAGCCCATAGTAACTTGAAAAAATGGATGTTTGAGCATGCAGCAAGAGAAAATTCATACTCACTAAGCCAAAAGTGGTCAAAAGTGTTTTCATAAGAAAATAAATTTAGAAATTAAATATACCGATATTTCAATAGATAACCAAGCATTCATTGCACATATCTGCAAAAGTGAAGCAGCCACCCAAACCCTTAAGAAATAACTTCAAATAATAAATCTGCCCAAAAAGCATAGATATATAAACCCATGGATACTTTTAATTTTCCAACCCAGCGTCTAAAAACGAACTCAATACCTGTTTTTAAATGTATCGACATCAATGAGGCCTAACCATTCTTTTCTATTGTTGGCCAATTCCTCATAACTTAATGAGGCGATGGGTTTATTAACCGACAGGTTGTTATGCCGGTCTTTTGCTTTCTTCACTATGCCTAAGCCCTGATCCGTATCAATAACATTTACGGCCAGATCAGTCCTGCTATTTCTGAGATCAACAATCGCCTTCCATACATCGCCATTCCAATTACCCGAAAATTTCCGCGCTTTCCATTCCAGGAAAGACACGCTGGCTTCCCTGGTTACCGGATTACAATCGTGCAACATAATAACACCATCGTCGTTCAGGTATTTCAAGGTATTGATAACATCATTAAAAGCATATTGGTATTCGTGCATTCCATCAATAAAACAAATGTCAATTCCGGATTCTTTAAAGAGTTCATCGCCCTTTTTTTCAAAAAAGTCATCACTGGACATTTCAAAATACTGAGCACTTTTTACCCTGCGGTTTAAAATGTCGTAATACAGTTTCCTTCTTTTATTGAGCTTAAATTCAGGATCAACTGCTATTTTCCTTTCAATCTTAACCGGAAAAAAATTCGTCCCTCTGAATACGCCTATTTCGAGGTACGTTTTGTAGCCGTTTTTATCAATCAATTGCTGTATGGCTTCTGTTCTGATCATTATATTACAAGTTGTTAATTAAATCTATTCTAAGCGTGTTTATGGAAAAGAGATTATAATGCAGCCGGACATGTTCCGCCAGTTTTTCACCCTTTTCACTTACATAATTTTTGTTTTCATGGTAATACTTCACAATATTATACCATTCTGATTTGTTTTCTGCAAAATCAATAAAAGATTTATCCCGGTCATTATAGTATGGAAGGGTTTTACTGGCAATAACAGGAATGCCTTTACACCCTGCTTCGATGGTCTTCAGATTTGATTTGGATTGATTAAAGGGGTTATTTTTCATGGGAACAATTAAACAATCCGAATCATTATATATATCCATGTATCTATCGTGAGGTAATTTACTAATTGTTGAACAAAGCTTTAAAGGAAAAATTTGCTCCGGCGGCAGCTCCTGATATTTATTGCCATAATCAACGGCTGAAAAATTGATATTCAAATTTTTCAAAGCATCCAGCAATTCAACATTCTTATGATTATGCCAGGAACCGGTATAGATGAAGCGCACTTCGTCCGAATCTGACCTTCCTGCATTAAATTGTCCATCTCCAAATGGCAGCGCATTAGGGATTATGGCTACATTTTTATTGATTCGCTGCACATGGCGATATAATACTTCGGTGGTCGTTGTTATTAATGCTGAATTTTTAATCAGCTGCTCTATTTGATACCCTTTGAAAATATTTAGGGGTAATAATGGCCTTCTCCAATAATCATCAATATCCATGATTATTTTAAAGCCATATTTTTTCTTCAGGGAAAAAAATGTTTCAATATCTATACCGGGAAATCTGTTGAAATAAACAATGTCGGCTTCTTCGAGCTTATCCGTAATGGCTATAGCTCCCTGTACCTGTAAATAACTTAGGGGCAATTGTATTCTGTGATAATTACTGCTCAGTTCCGGGTGGACTATCGCATAAATTTTTTTCATGCTCGGTTACTCAAAATAAATATTACCTCATTTCCTTCGGGGCAGTCCTTTGATCCCATTGGAGGCAGGATAGAGATATGGTGCGAATAATGCTTTAGTTTATTAAGAACCCAACAAATGTAATGCTTAATATTTGATTTGATTTATGGATTTTATTATACTGTATCCAGGTTTAAAGAGGCTGTCTAAATAAGGTTAGTTTCTCACAAAGAGGGCTAAGAATGCAAAGAAACAAAGTTTGTAATCGCTTCAAAAAAATAGATTCACGTAGTTCGCTTTGTTCTTCTTTGTTTCATTGCGTGAAATTTGGTTGCTTTTTAGATAACCTCTTTGGTAAATTTACGAGATGCAAATAGCATAGGGAAAGTGGCCATATCCTCTGTGATTTTCATACTTCGGGTTCTTACATGGACTTTATTATGGTTCAAAACTAATTCTATAGGCTTTAATAATTGTTTAATTGCAGAACAACTTATACCTTTGTCCGTGTATATAATAATTTATTTTTAATAAATAATACTCATGTTAAAGCAAAAGATACTCATCGCCATTGCCTGTACTTTCGCTGTCTTCCCTGTTTATGCCCAAACGCCTTTCATCTCCGGTACGGATGAATCCTTCTCCTATGTGGGCACGGCGGAAAAAAGTGAAATAGCGCTTAAAGCAAAAATAACAAAAGATAATGGCGTAGTCATTGTGGGGTACAGTACGGAGATAAATATCGGGAATTCCGTGTATGACTATACTAAAACGGATATGCTGATTACCAAATTAAACGCATCAGGAATGGTGGAATGGTCTCATATTATTGGTAAGGATAACGATCTTGAGGATATGTTTTTATCGGTTGATATAGATACTGCCGGGAATATTTACGCAGTAGGAACTACCGAAAGAGTACCGCCTACTTTTGACTATAACGGTACTTACTCTAAAGCCTGCATATACAAGTTCAGCTTAAACGGGAATATTCTATGGAAGAAAAATGTGAGCATTAATAATTTCAATAATGTCCCGGATAGAAGAGGTGATATTTATCTTGGTGTTGATGTATTATCCAACGGGAATATTATCGCGGTGGGAGAAAAGGATTTCAGTCCGGCCTACTCAGACGGTATTGCCACTCTTTTTAGCAGCGATGGCGCTGTGCTGGCTAATAAGACATTCCTGGTGAATGCTAATTCAAGCGGCTTTTTTCATGTGATTTCCGACAGTAGTAACAATATTTATATTTCAGCTACCCGTCAGGGATTAACTTTTATGGATCATCAAATCCTGAAACTGGATAGTGATCTGAACATTATTTGGAGCAAGAATGCGGATATGAGCTATTCGGGCAGCGACTGTCAGGCATTATTAGATATCGGTATGACGGGAAATAATCTATATCTGCTAAATCATAATGGAAGCGGCTATAGCTACGATAATCCTGTAAGTATGGGGCTGTTAAAGGTGGATCCTGCTACCGGAAATATCATCTCCAGCGGAATAATTTATCATGGAAACGCTGTTGCTGCTGCTCAAAATCAGGGTAACTTTTTTATCGTGGATGATAATAATAAATACGTGATATCAACTCCAAATGTAGCTCGTGCTGATTTATATGTACCTAACTATGGCTTCAATAATTATATCGCCGACAAATCTTACATTTCTTATAATGATACCACAGTCTATATTGATCTTGCCGGCGCGCAAACAATTACCACTATGGATAAGGTACCCGGAAAAACAGTTTTTGTAGGCATAGGTAAAAATGATCCGGAACAAATAGGCCAATATGATATTTTAGTCATCATGACCCAGGGTAATCTGCCAAGTGGTATTAACAACTCATCGCATTGTAACGTTCAACCCGGTATAAAAGGTAGTGATAATTTTGCGCAAATTAATAACCTTGATTATGATTTTGATGAGATAATGGATGGTCAGTATACCTTAATAGATATTCCCTTGTCAGACTCAAATCAACTTATTCAGGAGATTGTTTGTAAAAGGAATTCAAGTATTGATCATAACACTATTGATGGAGAAAAGGTATTGCTTTATCCCAATCCGGCTCAGGACGAAGCAATCGTAAGCTTCTATACGGCAGGGGGCGGTGCTGTTTCCATTGATGTGGTAAATACTATGGGTAAAACGGTCTGTTCCCGACAGTTGAAAGTCCATAGCGGTTCTGTAAAGGTTACGCTCTCCACAACGGATTTAATGCCTGGTATCTATTCTGTCAGAATCAGCTATAATGACCAGCAGGACATCCTAAAACTGGCGAAAACTAAATAGCTGGCTTCCAATGGTTTTACTTCCGATATTGCGTCATCTTGAGGCTTTCCTTATACGGTCATGGATGTATCTTTGTCTGAAGATTGCTATTTCTTTCAGGAAAGTGATTCCTTATGCGCCTCTTTAAACGCCTTTTTGCTGCGCTCAATCAGCCGTACCAGCTCCTTGCGCAAATCATCATTAAATTCCGTGTCCGGGTTTTCTAAAGTGGCAATCAACTCGTCCAGCTCCAGGTTTCCACGGCCAAACAGGTCGTCTATTTTAGCTTTCCAGGCAGTGGCAGTATCCGACAGCTTCCTGCGGGTTTCTTCTCCTTTGGCCGGTGCGGTCAATAATCCAATCGTAACGCCGGCAATCAATCCGGTCATGAATTTAAAACATCTCATAGCAAATTCCTTTTAAGTTTATGCATACATTGCATAAGTAGTGAAATTATGAAATGATTGGCGGTATTACTGAAAATGAGCCCTTAAATTTGCGTTATCATATTCACAAAATACTTCGTATTTCAATTATGCAACAAATTACTGTAGAAGCACTTGAACAACAATTAGCAACGGGAAAGCCCTTGCATGTATTAGATGTCCGGGAAGAAGACGAATACCGGGAAAACAATATCGGGGGAACGCTAATGCCCCTCAGCCACCTCCGGAATATGGATGCCGCAGGTATTGAAGACTGGAAAAATGAAATGGTATTCGTTCATTGCCGAAGCGGGCAACGCAGCCTGCAGGCCTGTATGCTGCTGGAACAATTAGGCTTCACCGATACGGTGAATGTGCAGGGCGGCATAATGGAATGGCAAAAAAAGTTCGGAGATAAAAAATTAGCCTGAGCAACCTACGGCAAAAATTAGAATGGAGTAACATGCACGACATAGAACCATACGGCAAGTGGCAGCATCTTTACAATCCGGAGGAAGACGAATATTCGCCGTTTTATGGACAACCGCACAGCGAATTTGAATTTTCCAATACGGTTTACAATTATTACATTCATCCACAATGGGACAGTTTTGATTCACATACCCTGTATCTCAAGATACTTTTCACCGACTATGATCTGAATTACACCATTATTGAAATGATCGGAGAGTGGAATGATGCGGTGGAAAACGATGTGATGCAACTGAAGCGCTCCGTGATCGACCTGATGATCGCCCAAGGTATCTATAAATATATCCTGATCGTGGAAAATGTGCTGAATTTTCACAGCAGCGACGACAGCTATTACGAAGAATGGAATGAAGATATCCGGGAGCATGGCGGCTGGATCGTGCTGCTGAATGTGCCGGAACATGCTCAGCAGGAATTACGTCAGGCTCACTTGTACCGATATCTGTTTACGATACAATATAATTCGTGGCGTGCTACTCAGCCACCGTATTTATTCCAGATTATTGACAACCGGATACTACATTTATTATCCTGAATGCTGCATGTAAATAATATGCCATGACTATAGATTTATTCATCCCCTGTTTTGTAGATCAGCTTTACCCGGAAACTGCGTTCAATATGGTAAAAATATTAGAACATGCGGGATGTACGGTAAATTATAACACGCAACAAACCTGTTGCGGGCAGCCGGCATTCAACAGCGGATTCCAGCAGGAGGCACGCAGCATCGGGAAAAAATTTCTGAAAGATTTTAAAGAAGGTGATCATTACATTGTTGTCCCCAGCGGATCCTGCACCGGGTACGTCCGGAATTATTATCCCCGGCTTTTTGAAAATTCCTCGGAAATTAACTCCTGCAAACAGGTCGGGAAACGGCTTTATGAATTTACGGAATTTCTAAGCAATGTACTGCATATTACCAATACAGGCGCCACGTTCCAGGCTAAGGCTACTTATCATGACGGATGCGGGTCCCTGCGGGAATGCGGCATTAAACAAGGCCCGAGACAGCTCTTGTCGGAAGTACGGGGGCTGGAATTGCTGGAAATGAAGGAATGTGAAACCTGTTGCGGATTTGGCGGCACCTTTGCCGTAAAATATGAAACTATCTCCACAGGTATGGCCGAAACTAAGGTGCAAAGCGCTTTGGCTACCGGCGCCGAATATATTATATCTGCGGATCTCTCCTGTCTGATGCACATAGACAGCTATATCCGGCAGCAGAAGCAATCGTTGAAAACCATTCATATTGCCGATGTGCTGGCTGCCGGCTGGTAAAAAGTCTTTGCCGGTTTCCTTGTGAAATATGGTAAAAATTGTACCTTTGCGCCCTCCAACAGGTAAACTATTTTCATTTTCCGGATATGCAGCCATCAGTAAAAATATTTTCGGGTACCAGTTCCCAGTATCTTGCACAAAAAATTGCACAGGCATTCGGGAAAAACCTGGGTGATATTGCTATTCAGAAATTCAGCGATGGTGAGTTTCAGCCGGTTTTCAACGAATCCATCCGGGGTGACTATGTTTTTTTGGTACAATCTACTTTTGCACCTACCGACAACCTGATGGAGCTGCTGATGATGATTGATGCCGCCAAACGGGCATCGGCCGGATATATCACGGCGGTAATTCCCTATTTCGGATTTGCCCGTCAGGATAGGAAGGACAAACCACGGGTATCCATTGCATCCAAATTAGTGGCCAATCTGCTGACCGTTGCCGGCGCCGACCGCGTAATGACCATGGATCTGCACGCTCCCCAGATACAGGGCTTTTTCGACATCCCTGTGGACCATCTGGACAGTTCCGCCATATTCATTCCTTATATTGAGAAACTGAATCTGGAAAATCTGACATTTGCTTCTCCTGATGTGGGCAGCACCAACCGGGTTCGGGAAGTAGCCAGCTATTTTGGAGCCGATATGGTCATCTGCGACAAACACCGCAAACGTGCCAACGAAATTGCTTCTATGGCCGTTATCGGGGACGTAACAGGCAGAAACGTAGTACTTATTGACGATATTTGTGACACGGCAGGAACTTTGTGTAAGTCTGCAGCTATCCTGAAAGAAAAAGGCGCGCTGTCGGTACGGGCATTCTGCACCCATCCTGTCCTGAGCGGCGGAGCTTATGAAAATATTCAAAACTCGGTGCTGGAAAGACTGGTGGTGTGCGACACCATCCCTTTAAAGCAAGATTGCGACAAAATAGAAGTGCTGTCCACTGCGGAATTATTTGCCATTGCCATTCGCAATACATTTGAAAACAAATCGATCAACTCGCTGTTCATTCACAGCCAAAGGAAAAAATAAATAACTGTTTATACAAAAAAATCCATCCGGGCTGTAAAGCCCGTTAACGCAAAAACATTAAATAATAACGCCGAACCGGAATGCAGATGTTGTGATGGGTATCGTTACATCCCGGCCGGAAAACAAAAGACAGCAATGAAAACTGTACAAATCGAAGGACAAAAAAGAAGCGACATGGGTAAAAAAGCAGCCCGGTCTATTCGCGCCGCAGGACAAGTGCCCTGCGTAATTTACGGCGGCAAGGAAGAAGTGCATTTCTCCGCACCAACGCTTAGCTTCCGCTCTATAGTTTACACTCCGGAATTTCTGATTGCCGAGATCACCGTGGATGGAACTACTTATCGTTGTATTTTGAAAGATCTGCAATTTGATGTGGTCACAGACAAACTGAATCACATCGACTTCCTGGAACTCGTGGACGATAAAAAGGTTATCGCTAAGCTTCCTTTGAAATTCACCGGACAACCCGAAGGCGTTAAAGCCGGCGGACGCCTTATGCTGAAAATGAAAACCGTAACCGTTCGGACATATCCCAAACATCTTGTTGAAAATATCGAAGTGGATATCACGAATCTTGAGCTCAACGGAAATGTTCGCGTAGAGGATATCAAAGCAGAAAATATGCAGATCATGAATTCTCCGCGCCAGCCGATTGCCTCAGTAGTAATGACCCGTGCATTGCGCCAGGCAGAAACAGAAGAAAAGAAAAAATAACGGGACTTTACCCTCTCAGAAGAGGACCCGAAACGTCATTAAGCTCCCGTAATATTGCGGGAGCTTTTGTTTTAAGTAGCCCTTCAGTTCCAATATTTGCTTGTCCCCAAATGCACAACGGCCACGGAACCCATTGCCTACATCCTTGTTTCCCGGATTGTGAATACTGCGCTCTGCTTTTCATCAATGCTTCGAAACTCATCCGTAAAACGGAGTTTAACCCATCTTCTGATGTCACAATTTGTTCGATAATTATCTTAATTTGCGTTTGTGTAAAGTTCATTTGTTATTCGTATTAAAACCTTCAACCTTAAACACACTTTTGGGGATAATATCAGCGAATAAACGAAGAAGTGCTTAATAATCAACAAGCTGATGCTGGCAGCATGCCAATTGTCGTTACGGTGTCACGATAATTGGAGCATAAATATGGTAAAGGTTTTTCCGAGAAGAATGTGAGAAGAATGATGCAGTTTGCCAATATTTTTCCTGAATTGGAAATTGTCATGCCAGTGGCACGACAATTGATTTGGTCACACTTTCTGGCACATTATTCCCTCAGTAATAAGGTCAAAATAAGCTACATCATACCTTTGATTGAAATAAAGGAATGTTTTGAACGAAAGAAATTCCTGTGAAATGGTTGAATTTCCAGAGCTATGCTGCCGCAGCAATAATGGTAATATGATAATTGATGCAATGAAGAATGGTCAACAGCAGTTCTTTACGCTGAAAGCGGTCAAACTCATCTGAAGCTTCTATCCGTATAGTCAAAACAAAGTCTGCTCCATTTGAAATTCGTTTTCACGGCTAACAATTCTTTATCATCCACATCAATCAATACATAACTGTATTCAAAAAGCCTTTCATTTTCAGCAGGTAATTTCGTTTAACACTATCAAAATCCGTATTTATACTCATACCCTTCCAGTTCATTTTGAAATCTAACAAGGTCTTATCGTCCTGTTTCAGTTCGATCTTTGCATCCCAAATCCTGTTGGTTTAAGTGGATATGCTGAATTGTCGGCTAAAAGGATATCCGCATTACACGAATACCATTTATGATAGTTGAGTTCACCAATAAATACATTATCGCATGTCAGGCTGAAATTTTTTGAATTATTATAAGTGGTTTTGTATTGTTTCATTTTCCTGCGAGTTTGTAAATACAGAAAAATGCCGGTTTATTTCCCATTTATCGCCAGCCCAGTCCGGGTGCGACATGCTCCAGAATAGCAGAAAGTACATGCACATTATAATCAACACCTAAGGTATTGGGAATTGTCAGCAGCAGCGTATCTGCCTCCTGTATGGCTTCATCCTCAGCCAGTTCCCTGATAAGCTGATCAGGCTCTGCCGCATAGCTTCTACCGAAAATACTCCGTTTGTTATCAATCAGCCCGACCTGATCAATCCGGTTGGCTTCCTGTCCGAAAAGATAGTGGTCTTCTTCCGTAACCAATGCAAAGATTGACCGACTCACCGAAATCCTCGGCTCGCGCTGATGGCCTGCTTTTTTCCAGGCTTCCCGGTACAAGCGGATTTGCTCTGCCTGCTGAACATGAAAAGGTTTAGGACTTTCATCATCTTTCAGGGTAGAGCTTTGGAGATTCATCCCGTTTTCAGCTGCCCAGACTGCCGTGGCATTAGAAGCGGCTCCCCACCAGATTCGCTCGCGCAGGCCTTCTGAATATGGTTCCAGTCGCAGCAAACCCGGTGGATTCGGAAACATGGGATTCGGGTTGGGCGGGGCAAAACCTTTCCCACCTAATTTATTTAAAAATTCCAAACCCTTACGACGGCCCATGTCTGCACCCGTTTCTCCTGCTTCGGGTTCATAACCAAAAAAACGCCAGCCATCCATCACCTGTTCCGGCGAGCCCCTGCTGATACCCAATTGCAGGCGGCCACCCGAAATCAAGTCTGCCGCCCCGGCATCCTCCACCATATACAGGGGGTTTTCATAACGCATATCAATCACGCCCGTTCCAATCTCAATCTTACTGGTTTTAGCACCTATTGCCGCAAGCAAAGGAAAGGGCGAGCCCAACTGAGCCGCATAATGATGTACCCGAAAGTAGGCGCCGTCTATTCCGACTTCTTCAGCAGCAACTGCCAAATCAATGGACTGAAGCAAGGTATCGCTTGCAGTACGGGCTTTGTAAGCAGGGTGATCGGCCCAATGTCCAAACGATAAAAATCCTATTTTCTTCATAGATTATTTTTAGCAACTGTATTTTATCTTTCCGGATTTATTTACTCAGCTGTTTGAACCATTCCGCATAAGCATTTACGGCTTTGTCGAGGAATGCTTTGACAGGACCATCTTTCAGGTTTCCGTCCTCATCAAACAGCTCTTTTACATGAGCAATATATACTTCCGGCTGCTGCATTACCGGCATATTCAGGAACACCAGACTCTGCCGCAAATGATGATTAGCGCCAAAGGCCGACAGATTGCCCGGAGCATTGCTGAACACCGCGGCGGGCTTATTGTTCCAGATACTTTTTCCGGAAGGCCTTGAGCCGATGTCAATCGCATTTTTCAATACGCCAGGAACAGAACGATTATATTCCGGTGTGATGAAAATAATTCCGTCTAATGGCCGAATTTCATCCCTGAATTTGACATACGCTTCGGGAACATTATTATTATCATCAAAATCCTGATTATACACCGGCAGACCATCTAAAGAAATGAGCTTAAAATCAAATCCTTCAGGCGTCATTTCTAATAAACCCTTAGCTATCTTTTTTGAAAATGACTCCTTACGCAGACTACCTGCAATAAGCCCGATTATTTTTTTCATACCAATAATTTAGTCCGGCAATAATAATGGAAAATTCATTTTTTAACGGAATAAAGTGGAAAAATATGAAACTATCTTTGTTTTGTATCGAATATATACGGTTGCCTTACCGTCTTTTCCGGTTTTCCCAAGCTTATAGGTTATCTATATTGCAGAATTGAATTTGCCCCCATCATTGCCCCTTATTTGCCCCCGAAGTTAGGGCTTTGGGGGCTTTTTGTTGTGATTTGGGGTTTCAGGAATATTCTAAAAGCAGTAAAGTCGCTATAATAGCGACTTTACTTGTGATCCCTGTGGTACAGAACTCGAACCACTTTTTAGCGGATTTAAAACTATTGAGTGAGTTGTAATAGTTAGGAAGTCCTACAGTTCGTAGTAATCCTATTAAATTCTGTCGTGGTAAATCTATTAAATCATGCAAAACATATTCATATGATATGATCAAAAATAACCAGATTTATCTGGTAATCATGCCTATTAAATCCAGCGACTCTTCTTCAATCCACTTGTTATCTTGTATCAGCCGCTCGATAAGACTAATAGCTTCATTCGAAAAATCTTCCTGTTTCAATCCTGATAGTTTCTTATTAAAATTCCATTTGCTATTATGATGTGGCGAATCAATAGGCAGCGATACTTCATAAGCGTTAGGAATTAATAAGTTCAGCTCACGTCCTTTAGATTTGATTTTATGTTTTATTCGGGAATAAATGGATAAACCGTCAAAATCCCAATCACAACAATAATAAATAGGAAGAGACAATTTGCTGGAGTCAATGAAATCAATTATGCCAATATTATTACCGCCTACGTACCATAACTCCAAATTTGCTTCCCGGGCTTGCCATGGATTTTTTAAGCGATCGAGGTTCTCACATAACACAATAGCTTTAGGACTGATACAATCGGTCACAAATCTCCACTGCAAATTTTTAGGGTCTTTCTCAGGAAAATCTATTATTTCCAATATTGTACAAACGGCACTTTTTAATCCAGGCTTGTTTTCTAAGTATTTAGATCCCATCCCTTTAAAGATATTTACAGAAAACGTTCGGATAGTTGTCAGGTTCTTAATCAATTCTTCTTTTTGTTCTGCTATAAACATTAATGTCCGGATATCTTCTTCAGTGTATCTTCTTCTAGCATCGTCTTCGAGCTGCCGCTTTTGTAAAAATGACTCGTACAAGGAATAGTCTGTTTCTAAATTTTGCTCATAAAAACTTTTATAAGCTGTTGTCGCTTCCAGCACTTTTAAGTTGCCAGACTTATGCCTGATCAGCTTTTTTTGTGCCATTAGGACATTTTTGATATAGCCATTATCGGTTATCTTAGCTTCTGTTCGACCAATGAGATAAAGTTGGTTTAATCCTTTTAAATGACGCCATGTTAGCTTCCGATTACTCATGCGTTGGGCATTTTATCATTATCACATAAAATGGCTATAGGTATATAATTCACAGGTTCCTCTACTTCCATGTTTTTATGGAGCATATAAAGATATTGCTCTCCGTCTCTGAATTTTCCCACAGGGTTAATAGATAGCGAAATCAACTGGTAGTCATATTTCTCCGCAATATCGTGCAGCATGTCATAATTGGAACCAAGCCCTTCCGCCTCATCGATCGGCATTATACGTACTGCCGGCTCCAATTCCTTTCCCTCTTCCACGCTCATAATAGACAAACGGGCAATGCAAAGCAAAGCTGTAGCTGCATAAATTTGCCCGGTACTACCTTTATTAATCCTACCACTTTCAGATTCCATAGTGAAAGAAAGATCGTAGTAATTAGATGGGTCAAGCAATTTCTGAACGGTGGGATTAATGTGTAACGGCCCTCCACAATTGTGAAAAGCAGCTTTCATCATTTCTGCTAGGTCAATTTTTTCTCCCAATTTAGTTTGCAGGCTGCCCGGTTGCCGGTCATCCTCAATCATTTCTTTGAAAGTGCTCATCCATGATTTTGGATAATTTATAGCTGGTGCTTTACGCAAACGAGCTGTATAGCCACCTGTAATTTGAGCACCTTTCTGCAAAAAGTTTTCGATTCTACGAGCCGTATTTTCCTGTTTGGTGATGATTTCGTCTACTTCATCCAACAAGTTTCTTATTTTTTGAATTTTTCGATTGTTCAGATTCTTGTTCTTCTCGTTAATGCTTTCAAGATAACGGGCAATGTTATCAATAATGTCGGAATCCGATCGTTCCATTATTGCATGCTGAAATGCCTCCGGTAAAAGATTCTTTGCCAGCTCAGCAAAATCTTTGATTTCGCTAAATTTATAGCTTTCGGAGGCAATGTATTGCTGAATGATATTTGAGTAGCTTGTATTATATTTCGTTTCCGCTTCAAAATATTTTTGATAATATTCTTTGGGCTCAACAATGTATACCTCCGAAACCAGACTATTTGGCAATTGATACCATTTGGTATATTCTGCTTTGGCTTTTTGCAATTCACTTGTTGCTACATCCAATTCCGCTTTTAAACGAGGAAGCTGATGGATTGCGTTTAAATTGGGCTGAATTAATTCCTTTTGGTCATTAAAAAACTTAGTCTTTTCCACAGCTTTTTGCAGGGCTAACGAGATGTTTCCTTTTTCTAAAAAATATGTATGGGCATCATGCTCTTTTGAATACTTATCGATTGTATCCTGTACCTCATCTTGCATATGAGCATTCGCTTTCAGCATATCTTCTATAGATCGATACTCCCTTAAATCGTCTTTCAAAAGACGACGATCTTCTTCAAATTTTTCCTTTTCGCCTTTCACCTGCTCAAATTTTTCCTTAATTGCTCCTTTGTCTTTATAAACCTGCTTTAGCTCTTGAAAACGTTCTTCACTAATGTTAAAAGATGGAATGTCCTGTAACCGCTGTAGCGCTTCTTTTCGTTGGTAAGCCGATAATACCTGTACGATATTTTCAGTTTCAGTTATTGCTATTTTTATTTCATCGTAAACCTTTATTTGTTTTTCAAGTTGCGATATATCCTTCTCAAGCGTACTGCTGTATTGCTCAAAATAGGTTCTGATCTTGCTTTCATCCGTTGTATCTAAAATCTGTTCAGAAACATACTCAATATATTTTCTTATTCCATTCAGTTGAATCCAAAACCCCTTCTCTTCTTTTTCAGCAACAGTTAAAGACAATATCAACTCACTAGGGTCAGGCAAGTAATCAACTAAATTAGATGGCTTTTTCCGGGGTAAATCCTGAAAGTGAAGAATAGTACTTTCTGCCTCTTTGCTAAAAGCTCGGTTCTGTTGCAACGCCCAATTGGCCAACGATTCGGGATCATCGAGATTTGCATATTTCTTCAGTTGGCTTTTTTGCTGTGTGCGTTGCTGTAATTCAGTGATTGTACTTGTAATATGTTCATTCAGCACGGCAAATGATTGCTTATCTGTAATTGCGTCAAATGCTGCCAGTACATTTTTTCGTTCCAATGCCTGTAGAAAAGGTATTAAGACCAATTTCTCCGACCAATACTGCTTATAATTTGTGTATCTATCTTCCAATTCCTCATAAGTGCAATCAAGCACTTCTAACCAATTAACAACCTGTACTATCTGAGCATGTTTGGGCTGAATATCGTTATAAGTGTCCTCTGCCGCTTTCAGTTCAAATTCAAGACCCGGCAATCGATCGGTCAACTGTTTTATTTCTTCTGACAACAATTCTTTCAGAATGTCCCGGTGTTGCGCCGCCCTCAAATAATTGCCGGCGTAATCGCTTATTTCCTTTTCAAGTCTTGTCGCTTCCTGGGAGTGATACAATAATCTTTGATGTAACCATGCATATTGATATTCATCCCTACTAACTTTCAGCTCCTTAAGGTGCACCAGTGCTTTTTGTTTTTGCGTCACCCGCTCAATCTCCCGAAGATTATTTCCATAATCGCTATTGTTAGTTTCCAGCTCTTTCTCGGCACCTTTATAAATATCGTAGATCCGCTTGCTGTCCCGGTCGCCGAACAGAAATTGTTTCAGGCTCTCACTTTTTTGCGTATCAAGCGATTTACCCCTAGAAAAAGATTGCAAAATACCCGCATAGTCATTCAGTGTTCTTTCACTCGATGCAAGATCTAAAGGAACAATTCTTTCTCGAAATAGTATTTTATGAAACTCTTTATACCGTTGCCATACTTTCCCATGCAGTCCCTGCTTATCTAACCATTCAGGCAACATATCAATCGGCTGTATCTCTTCCTCATTTAAAAACTGCTTAAAGGAAATAGGAACCGATAAATATTGAATGTTCTGCCAGTCGTACCCTGCCTGTATAATAAATGCTTGAGTAGCCCGAACGCTCGTTTCTATATAGCAACCTACCACCAAATATTGCTTCGGTTCCACTTCTATATTTAAAAAAGCATATCCCATACCTTTACTTCTAGCCTCCGTTTGCAATACTATTTTTTCGGGCTTCCTCGTTTCATCAGTTGCAGATTCAAATGCTTCGGAGCCTACTAAAATAAGCTGAATAAGATCGGCAATCATGCTCTTGCCAGAGCCACTCTCACCTATAAAATCGGTACGGAAAGGGTGAAACTGATAATCGAATTCCTGATGATGAATAAGCCCGACGGTAGACAGACTATATATTCTGGGGTATTTTTTCATAATGTAGTATCAAGTATATCAACCTAGGTTTTTTATTCATCAATGGCACCGGCTATTGCATCATCTTTCAGCCAACGATCAGGATCATTAATATAGTCGCCATATATTTTAGGCAGTCGCTGAAAAGAAGGCAAAGGTTCAAACAGGGAACCATCCAGTTCTATCCAGCCTATTTTTGCGAAATCCCGCAAAGCTTTTTCCACCATGTCATCTACCTTTTCATCGTCTATTTCTGTAGTCTTGATCTTTTTTGCTTTAGCCAAAGCCCTATAAATGCCCGGTTTAATGTCTTCATATTCCTGCCGTATGGTTCGTTGCAAAGATGGTAACGTATTTACCTCAATCATACCATCTATATAAAGAATCTTGTGTAACATAAAGCCAATGATCACATGCTCATTGGGTAAAAAATGCCTGTTATCGTTGGGTATGCCACCTCTGTTGTCCGGACGAAATTCGAGGTAGTAGTATTTATCAATAGACTCTCCGCCTGTTTCAAGGGACACGCCGAAGAAATCCATATAATATAATTGCATACTCACAAAATGCTTTTCTAAAAAACGGAACATATCTTCCTGGTGTTGCCAACGCTGTATATGCTTGCCATTCTTCAATGCATAATCTATCTTGGCAAAAATCTCTTTTGCATCCCCGTCTTCTAAAAATGAAGTGGCGCTTATGTTTTCCTGCTGACGATAATTTCCCATAAAGAAGTTTTAAATTCAGGGTTCACAACTATTTTTCCGGGGTTAATGTTTACTGTATATTGATCCTGTCGTTCAAAAAATGCAATAGACCTGTAGATAACTGCGATAGCGAGGCCAAGTGATAGTCCATCTTCTGGCCGGGCTATCTGAAAAAAATAATCTGAAAGGCATAGGTAAAAAGACTCATCTACTTCCTGCTTAAAAACTCCTATCCACCGGCTGATCTCATCCTGCCGTTGTAGTTTATCTTGAAAGGAGGCAAATGCTTTGGACTTGGCTTCGGGAGACTCCGGAATCACCAACCGCTTTTTAGCTTTTAAAGGAAAAAGGTCTTTCTTTCGCTCTACAATAGTAAAATCCTGATGCAGTTTAAAATGGGATAATCGAGGGATCTGGCTCGGTAAGTGGATCGTCTTTTTAGTGCCGATCGAAACCTCTTCACAGTTTTCAATCAGGTGATATAAAAAACGCTCCATCCGTGTATTGAACAAAGGTTTGTTCAGGTTACTGAATAGCTGCCGCATCTTGGGTTGGATTCGGTCAAGGCGTTTATCAATAATACCAAGTGTTCTGCGCATCTCCTGGAAGAAGGTGATAGCAGTATGCACCAGCGTATCCACTTCACTATTGTCATAAGTGGCAGCATAGGATTCCATAAGACGCCTGATCTGATCTATTTCCCGAAATGCACTCCGTAATTCTATATTTTGATTCCTGATAACTTCAAATCGCTCATCAATTTGCCGCAACGTCTCTAATATGGCACCTTCTTGCAGATTTAATCTTTTATTTTCCCTGAGTGATGTCACAGAATGGTCTATTTGCCTGTCCAAGAAGTCCAATTGGCTTTTCAACTTCGGCTTGAAAGTATCAAAGTCAATCTTAAGCCAGTCCAGGAATAATTTCAAGTCTTCACAACGATTTAGTTTTTCATGTAAACCAAAACATATCTTCTCAATTTGAGTTGGTGAAAAATTTGCTTCTAATATATTATGCGCCTGCCGGCAAAAATCATAGGCATACTCTTTAAAAGAATACATCCGGCGCTCATCATCATACCGGAGAAAGTACTCCAGCAAGTTTGAAATAATGGAATTATAATGCTCTTTAGGATGACGGCTTTTATCTAATTCGATGGAGGGATTTACAGTACGTAAAGCCTCATGGATATCTGTTTCTTTAAAGCTGTTTTGTTGAAAAACACTACGCTCCATTTTCTCATACAACCATATTACCGCCAGTCCTGCTTTAGCATCGGGAAAAAGCAAGTTATAGGTATTATCCTTTGCGATTTCCGAAAGGAAATGGAAGGTATTTGGATTTGCATCTTGCACTTATAATCTTTCAATATCCTTTTCAATCGGAGAATATTTATCTTTTACATCTTCTCCCTGATAATAATTAAGTAAATCTTCTTTTGTCAATGTACCATCGGCCAAGAATTTCTTAAGATATAGTTGGTTGAATTCCATTAACAAAATACTTTTCTCCAATTGCTTAAGAATTGCTTTATTATTCTCAATATTGTTATGAACCAATGTTCTGATAGACAACATTTCATTTATATCCTTAATGATTCTGTTTACCAGTACAGCTAATAATTCTTTATCTAGTTCTATAGTTTTGACATTTAGTGCGATATCACGAGCAAGCATATAGGCAATGGTCAAATTAGTATAATCGCCTTTTTGAGAATTGACAATAGCCACGAATCCAATACCTGGGATATAGCCTACATTTTCAAATTTCTTTAGAATAGAATTATCCACTAAGGAAATGTCGAAAACAATCAGGCTAACTTTAGCATCTCTGTTAGCCTGAGCTTCTAATAGTTGGCTCCATGCAGTATCGGCCTTACGGGTAAAAATTTCTTTTGACTCTATATCGCCCAACCTGACACCTTTATCGAATTTGCATTCGATAACAATTCTAAGGTTCGGGTTTCCATCTACTTCACATACAATATCACCAGTCTTATTTTTTGGTATATTGCCAGCTATATTTCCTGTTAAAACAGCTTTGTCTTTCAGCAGCTTTTCTGTAAAGTATTGATTTAGATACTCGGCTATTTCGTCTTCCGCCAATACCCCTTTCACGGAGGATTTATAGAAAAGCTCCTTTTTCATATCGAAAATCATCTTTAAGCTTTCTAACTCTGTACCCAGTTCATTACTGGTTTTGGACAGGAAAGCAGAAATGCGATCTTCCATCAGTGCTAAAACGCCTATGTAAATAGCTCGAAGAAGTTTTTCATCCCTTTGGGATGCGGGAAGCTTGTCAAAATAGTTGAAAACGATTTGGTTTTCCATTTCGAAACTTGAAACTTCAATTCGTTTTAACTGCTGGTTTAAATTAACATTACTCATACTATACTTTTGCATATCGATATACACCCTTAATATTAGCGGCTAAGTACTTCCCATGTGAACCTTCAGGTGGATTATACATAAATTCATCTGCTACTACTTTAGGCACATCAAAATATTGATAAGTAGAGCCATTTAGGAATCCAACTTCTAATGTTTGTGAATTCTCATCATAGCCAATCGTTGCTATGTTACTTGATTGAACTGAGATTGTTTGCATCGTTTCTGATTTTATAATTTTTGAATAATTAGGATTTTGTGACCTCCACACTTGAAGGATGTCTTTATAGTCTTGTTGTGAAGCAACTCTATTAATTCCCCAGCCCCCTGGAGATGTAGAATCAAACGGAGGTTTTTCATCATATATTATAGGATCAAAGCTATCTGGGCGTTTTTCTTTATCTGGAGCTTCAATAAGAACCCTCATTGGCAACTTCACAGCTTCACCTAATACAATAGCTTCGCCAGTTCTTAATATTGGCAACATATTTGTCAGGCCTTCAAGATTATCAGTTACTGCACCTGTTATATGTGATCTATCAGTTGAATTAGAAAGCCTAAGAGCGAAAAATGTTCCGCATTGAGAAAGAATAGTGGAATTCACTTCAGAAGGACGTTGGCTTACTATCATTGCTCCAATGCCATATTTACGACCCTCCTTAGCTATTCTCTGAACAATTAATGACGCAAGACCGGAAAAGTTATCGTTCAAATAATTATGTGCTTCTTCCATTACTATTAAAAGAGGCCTGTTTTTGCCGCCTTCTGCAAGTTTTCTCGACCAAAATAAGGCATCATAAAGTATTCTTAGTAATACTCCGATGATTAGATTGAGAATAGTAGAGGGCACTCCTGACAAATCTAAAATGGTTATCGGTTTGTCACTTCCAATCCAATTCTGCAAAAGTTCATCTAAATCTTTGGCCACGCCACCGTTTTCATTAGGTAACCACTCTCCTGGCTTAAAGATAAAATCGTATCTTGGAACTCTCAGTTTTGAACCAAGAGAGTGAAGTTGCTGACCAATATTTAATGTGTCAGGTAAATGACCTACTAATTCCCCATTTGCCTGTGCTGTATTTATTTTTTTAAAGATTGGAGGTGTTGCAGTAATGGGGTTCCCTCTTAATTCTTGCTCTTGTTCATCTAAATCAAATGCAAGATTTTCTAAAGGGTTCCCTTGCCTTTGTCTATAATATTTCCCAAGAGTTTCTACGTAAAGGTCATACCACAAATGATTCAAGCTAAATGGTATTGGGCTATCGACGCTTAAATTATCAATATCAACACCATCTCGTGGGGTCGATAGGATTGAATCTTTTTTCCTTTCAAGAATACGTTCAAGTACAATAGTCTTATCTTTTTCATTTGCAAATCCACCAAAACTTATTTCTACGAGTTCTTCAAAGTTTAATGCCCAAAATGGAAGATAAAGTTCTTTTTCATTTAATGCCGGGTCTCCATTTACCTTATAAATATTGGCTCTTTCTCTTAGCGCTTGGCCATATTCTCCATGTATATCTAAGATAATAATTCTCGAAGAAGGATAGGTAGTGGGATTAGATAATGCATTTATCAATGATGCTACCGTAGTTGACTTCCCTGATCCGGTAGTACCAACAACAGCACTATGACGAGTTATCAGCTTGTTTATATCAATCAATGCGGAAATAGATTCGGCTCCGGAGATATGTCCAATATTAACAAAATATGGCTTGTCGGGCTGACCATATATTTTTCTCAGATCAGATTCAGAAACCAGATGTACTTCGTCGCCAATAGTTGGATATTGTGATAGTCCCCGCTCAAACTTTCCATTCCTTTGCCCTTCTCCCAATAGTTGTATACTTAGCCATCTATTTCCATTAGGTTGGTTTACCTTTTGATTATCAGGTACAGCGCTTGCACCTACTTGCGTTACTATTCCAAACAATTCTATATACCCAATTGGTATTTTAACGAAACTCCCAATTTGCCCAATTCTATAACCTTCCCCATCTACATATGTAAGCCCAGACAATGCTTCATTAGCCAATGAAACACTAACTGAGGTTCCATTAACATCTTGTATTGTTCCAAGAAAAGTAGATTTACTTTCCATTTTCTTCCAGTTTAAATTGTTCCTTACCAATTAATTCTTGCAAAAAGTTTCCTAGGACAGAAAAATCTCCTAAATGAAGTTCATATTTGATACTCTTTTCTTCCGTTTCATTTCCCTGTTCATCTTTCTTGTGTTCTACAATACATTTTACAGCATTGCCAATATTCTCTTCTGAGTCATACTCTTTTTTTGAGGGATACCATTTGGCTTTAAAACCACCAATTATTGCTTCATCATAAGTCCATATACTTAGGTTAGGTCTATTTTCGGCCAATTTTAAAGCCTCTTCATATCTTACATACACTTTTTCAACACCGTCATCGTCTGTTTCTTTGAACGTGAGTGTTTGGTATAATAATGCGATAACCATTGCAGTAGGGTTGGCCTTAAGTGCATTAAGGATAGTATCATTGAGATGTGCATCATTAAATGAATATCCTGACATTATCAAAACGGCTGAATTTTGACGAAGGAATTTATTCAGCCTATCAATTAATGCTAAATAAGGCATCTTCCTACTCTGATCATATTTTAGGTGTGAGGGATGAATAATATAGGCGTCTTTTTCATCTAAACTTGTAGACCTATAAACGTTTTTTTCGTTCTTTAAATACCAATTAATTGACCCATGAATTTTCCATACTCTTGTCCAATGTTGTGGAATCATCCCATCTTCTACAGCTCTTAAATCAAAGAATGGCAGTCTGGAGCCAACAAATCCGTCAAAATACGGCACTCCTAAATCTTCAAATGCTTCTTCTAACAGCAAGTCATAGTTTGTTGTAAAAATTTCTATTGGAGTTTCTCTTTCAATATTATTAATCCACTTAGCTAGCTTATGATAAGGTGTTTGATTATTGGGCAGATCAACCTTTAGTTTTTCCGCAATCTTTTTACAAATATCAGCCTCCATACGAAGCAAATCATCTTCAGAAAATCCTCTAATATCGGTTGCTCCTTTGGCTATTTGCTTCATCCCTCGAATAAAGCTCAAAATGTCTTCAATATTTGAATTCTCCTTTCCAGTTTTTTTGATTTCATTTAAAAGTGACGAATAGACATCACTAGTACTTTTTGCTTTCCCATCCGGTATTGTCTTTTCTTTAATTAACTCATCACCTACATATTTAGTTAAACCAGCAACATCAGGGATAAGCGGCCATTCACCATCAGGCATATTTACCGCTAATGGACATCCGGCTGATATGAAAAAACCAACTGGTTTTTTATCTTGGGACAATGTCTGCCTTAGATATTTGGATTGTCGTATTGGGTCATGAAAACTCATAATTAGTATTTTTAGCTTTGATTCAATTTCATTAATTCCTCCACCAACCTCCACACCATCGTACAAGGATTATGTTCTGCATAGTCCTGTCTTTCACCATAAATTTCCGCAAGCCTTTCCGCATTGCGAATTGCATCTTCTATACTGCCATGTTCCTTTAATAAAGCATACATCTCTTTGCTGTTCTTTTCATAGCGGTACGCCTCACCTACAAAAGGTCGAAGATTATCTTCTATCAACCCCTGATATTGCTGCCGGCTCATTGCATTTTGATAGTAATGAAAATGGAGTAAATACCATAACTCAAACGCTTCATTGCTCCACGCACAACCAACAACCGGAGTGTTTTGAGCACATCGGACAATAGCATTATTAAAGTCGTTTGCAGCAAAACTATCTTTGTCAAATACTACCCACAGTTTATCAACCGGTCGGGATGTATCTTTTTCATACACTGCCTTTAAGCGCAAAGCCTCATCAACTAACGATTGCGTATTTCGTCCAGTTCCTTCAATATCTATCTGACAAGCTGTTAATACACCTTTAGGCAAATCCTGTTTTAATCCTTCGAAATAGTTAGGCTCTGTAGCTTCTCCTTCGCAAATAATCAGGTAATATATACGCTTAGTACGAACATCCTGCTTTCGCTTCTGTTCCTGCCTTGCATAGCGTTTGAGGTGTTCATTGGGTATCTTTATCTTTCTTGCCATTCCTTTACAACATTTGAAAGATTTCCAATGAAAGGAATAGCTCCATAACGACCTTCGATATAGTCTTTCTCAAAAGAACGGTCTTTTCGAATGGTTTTGCCTTCTTCCTTGTATTCAACCAGTGAGTACATTTCGGATGCACCGTATTTATTCTTCTCTACAAAATAGATCTGATCCCTACGATAATTTCCATAATTCAAAAGATTGGTATCATGCGTAGCAAAAATCAGTTGGGCGTTTTTTTGATTGAATTCAGCCGAATTGAATAATCTGGTGATAGCAAGTGTCAGCAAAGGGTGCAAACTGGCATCCAGTTCATCAATAACTAAAACTCCTCCATCATTCAATACATCGAATACAGGCCCTGAGATATTGAATAGCTTGTTCGTTCCGGAAGATTCCTGGCTTCGCATATCAAACTCCACATTCCCTGCAACCTTATTCTTTGCATCATACTTTTTGTGGATTGTTCTGATATCAATCCGGAAAGAATCCTGAAGGTCTGTTATGAGTTGTTTCACCAGGCTTTCAGGAATATCTTCAGGTAATTCCTTCGGATCGAAAGGCTTTTTATCCGTTGTAATATCATCAAAACCTAAATCCAGCTTTTTATAAAAATCCAATAGAAGAGGTCTGGTTTTTTTGTCCTCAAGCAGCCCAAAAGTCACGGCCTTATAACCTTCATGACTTAGCCCTGATACTGTAATAAAGTTGCTAAACCATTGCATGATCTTCTTTGCTGTTTTCCCATTGAATTGATCAATGACTGCCAAAAAAAGAGCGTTATCTCTTGTTCTTTCTTCCAAGTCTTTTCCCTCAGGAAAAGATTTTTCCATTACTTCAATTCCATCCTTTTCGCGAATAAATAGCGGCTTTTCTGAGTGCTTGATTGCTTCGTATAACCACTCGGCATGTACAGCCGTATCGTCCACTTCAAATCCATAACGATAACGGATATTGTCAATAAGGAAAACTACCTCAAATAAAGAAGGAGCGTTTTCTGTTTCGGTGCTTAAAAGAAATGGAGTGATTCCTAATTCCTCAGTGGAAGATTTTTCAAAAGAGAAAAGAATAAGCCTCCGCATAGTGGACATTGCCTTGATAAAATTGCTTTTCCCACTGGCATTGGCTCCATATAACACAGCCCCTTTCAGCAGATCATGTCTTTCTGTGGAAAATATGTTCTTATCCTTATGTTCTTTAATTGAGGTAGAAAGAAGGCTTAAAGTCGTTTTATCCTTGAGTGACAAATAATTAGCTACTGAAAACTCTATTAGCATTTTGAGAAATTTCCTCAAAAATACAGTTTTTTATTAAAAATGAGAAAATTTCTCAAAAATTAGATTGGCTAATAATAGGATAACAGCTACGTCCAGTAATTCCAAGATTAAATTAATTGCCGTCAAAAAATAGCACAATGAAGACGGCAGATTTATACATTCGCGTCAGTACAGACGAGCAAGCTGAAAAAGGATTTTCGGTAAAATATCAGGAAGACCTATTGCGACGACATTGCCTGATAAATAGTATCCAAGTTCAAAATATTTACTTTGAGGATTTCTCCTGCCAAAAATTTCAAACGTCCTACGTGGTCATCTTTATTGACAGGCTACAAAGCCCATAAAGCCAATAGACCTGACTATATTTTTTTCACTAAGTGGGATAGATTTAGCAGAAATATAGCCGAAGCCTACTTAATGATTAAAAAACTGCAGGACATTAATGTCATTCCGCAAGCCATAGAACAACCTTTGGATATAATGATCCCGGAAAACAAGATGATCCTGGCAATTTACCTGGTAACGCCTGAAGTAGAAAATGATATACGTTCCTTGAATGTAAAGGAGAAGATGCAAAAAGCACGTGCGATGGGTAGATGGATGGGAAGTGCTCCTATCGGGTATCGAAACACGCAATCGCCCACTGGAGAAAAATATATCGCGATAAAAGAACCTGAAGCGACATTGATGCGGGAAGCATTTGAACAGATTAGTCTAGGATTATTCAGTATCCGTGAAATCCACCGAATGGCTGTAAAAAAGGGTCTGGTTTGCTCGTTAAATAACTTCTGTCAGGTGCTAAGAAATCCAGTTTACTGTGGAAAAATCATCATAGATAAGAAACAGGCCATACTACAGATGGCAAATGGCAAGCATGAAAAAATTATTTTGCCATTGCTTTTCGATAAAGTACAAAATATTCTTAAAAACAAAAGCAGGAAAATAACGGATACAAGTAAGGAAATTGCCAATGAAATGTTACCCTTCAGGGGATTTCTTTATTGCCCTCGCTGTTTTCAAAAGCTGACAGGCAGTAGATCAAAAGGGAGAACGAATTGGTATTTTTATTATCACTGTAATTGTGGCTTCAGGATAAGAACAGAAAAAGTGCATAACTCCTTTATCAGCATGATAAAATCATTAAAACCAAATGCTGAATACAATAAATTTTTCCAATCAATTCTTAGAAAAAGTTACAAGGCTTCCTCTTTTTTAACAATGATAAATCAGCATCGCACTATCAAAAAGATTGAAGAGTTAGAAGATCACATGATCACGGCACGTTCGTTACTTCTATCAAAGGATATTGATGCATCGGAATATTATCAACTCAAAAATGAGTGCCAGACAAAAACGGAAATGCTGAAACGTAAAATCGACAATGCCTCTATTTCCCTAAAACTTTGGGAAGGAAGACTCGATGCAATGTCAGAAGCACTGTCTTCCCTTGATTACATATACGAGAACGCAAACATTGATCAAAAAAGACGGCTAATCGCTTTACTGTTTAGAAATCCGATATTATGGAATGAGAACTGCTTTAGAAATTTGCTTGAAAATAGTGTAAAGATCATTTATAATCATTTCATAAAAACGCCAGTAACTAATGAACCCAATTTAGTAGAACTGGATGAACTGTCATCAGAATATAAGCTGATCATCGAAATAGAACGACGGAGAGGAATGCAGCCTTCAGCTTCGCTGGTTCAGCATACGTTATCATTCTTATATGACCTCGCCAACTTCACAATTGAGTTTTACAAAGGTCAATTCATCCTTAAGAATACAAACTTACCCGCCAATCATTACGATTAAGCGGTTCGATGTATATTCAAGGCACTCTGAACTTTCCGATAAAACTTATTGTCTATTAATGATTTAAAGCGGTTCGAGTCCCAGGAGGTCATCCCTATGGGACTATGGCATAAATGTGTTCTTTTATCCCGAAAAGTCTCTGTAATAGACTTATTTTAAGTCATTTAAAATATCTGGCAATTACAGATTATGGTTCGATGTATGAAATGAGGGTCTTTGAAAACTATTCACTATAAAGGAAGATGAGAAATATGAAACTATCTGGCAATTAGATATTTGCTGAAAAGCAAAAGGGACAAAATGAAAATTTTCATTTTGTCCCTTTCCGTGAACTTATTGGTACAAAACTCGAACTCGTTATTAGAAGATTTGAGGCGGTTAAACCAGCTAAAAGACATTAAAAATCAAACAGATACAGCCTCATCGAAAAATGACAAACCTACCATCGCCCAAGTCCCAAAACCCTCAAAAGGAGTAAAACTAAGAAAATGAGGTCTGATGTTTTGCAGCAGTGCAAAAGCTATTTCTATAACAAAATCTTACCCAACTTGGGTTTAACTTGGGAAACAAATTCATAGTTAAAGATAAACTTTGTATTCGTAATCTTACCCTTAATGAAAGCAAATCTTAACTATGAAGAATCCGTTACACAAAATCGTTTCGGAAATCCAAAAACAGGAAAGAAAATTTTCTGCCGAAACATCCAGCGTTATTGACGAGGCGTATCAGATGACGCTTTATCTTCAGGAACTCCTGCGTACCGTCAAAGAAGATGTGATAAAGGAGGGATTTTCCGATAAAAATGATGAAATCCATTTTTTCAGACAGCTAAAGCCTAATATCCTGGGCAAACTTATTTACTACAACAAGGTATTTCGGATTGAAACAGCCTGCCCCGCAAATAATGGAAATTTGTACCAAAGTTATTTCGCCCTGCAACTGAAAGAACTGAAACAGGAATACACGGAGTACATCTGCAATTCGGATTTTTACAGGTACTACCGTTCCGGCAGAACCGACCGGGACGAACAGTATTTTATGTTGGGAAACATTAACTACTATGATGGGCTGAACAGCTTCGTGTTTGAGATTGACCCGAAATTTTCGACCTATTTCGATTATAAGGTGGCAAAAATCATCGGTAACGAACTCATCTATAATTACCTGACTACAAAAATAAATCCCGAACAAAACCCGGATATTCTGTTACAAAACGATGAAACGAAAGATATGTTTTGGACACAATCAAAGAACGCCCTTATCGAATTGATTTACGCACTCTATGCGGCGGGAGCCATTGCACACGGGAAAATAGGCATTCGGAAAATAAGCATGGTATTTCAGGTATTATTTCGTGTTTCTCTAAATGACATCCATAACAGCTTCCATCGAATGAAAACCCGTGCTGGTTCACGGACATTATTTTTAGACCAGTTGAAATATCATTTGGAGGAATATATGGATAAGGAAGATAACAGCTAATTATAAACCATCTTGCTTTTTTTAGAGAAGGAAGGCACACCTCCAGCATTAGCATTTTTTGTATTTTAGCTAAGTATAAAAGCGAACAGATAAATTAAATAGGGCAATAGATATAATGGGACTAAAAATTAGCACAATCGCAGCCATTCCAGAAAATGTAGAAAGGGAATATTACTTATATATTCTTGACTATTATAATTGGGATGAACCAATAAGTAAAACTTTACGTGACAGTTTCGACAAAATCGCAAAGTTTGCCGCCGAAAACAACTCGGTTGCTATTCAGGGCATTCCCGAAAGCCATTTTTATTCAGAGCTTATGTCTTGGGAAGCCGTAAATGGCATTGACCCTAAAGAATTGCTTCCAGCACTGATGATTACAACAATTCATCCCAAATACTTTTTAGAGGGGAATGATAAACAATCTATCGGTGGCAAAATTCCGGAAGACAAATTAGTCTTTATAGAAATTGCAAATGTTTGTAAAGCTCCACAAGATGTTATCAAACTTATTGAAAAAGTTTTTCAAGACATTAAAGATAAAAAGGAAATTAAGGATTTTAAAGTGAAAAAAGAATTGAAAGGGGGAATTGGGAAAATATTAAATGACACAATAATTCTTGAACCTAATATTGCAGGTATTGGAGTTAATATCAATAATATATTTAAGTTTCTTAGCAAAAAATAATGTGAGTATATCAGAGGTTGAATGTCAACATACATTCTAAAAGAGTTTTTAAATGAGAGAGATTTACTACAATTCAGATATTACACCAAAATCCGAAAATGAAATAAAGTTGCTTGCGCTATATTATGACAAGATAAACATTGTTAATGATGCTGTTTATGCTCCAAAGTTTAGCAAAGCAAATGGAAAATTTGAGTTTGATGGAGTAGAAGATTTTCAGTTTATTCCTAATAGGTTTACAACTGATTATAAGGTTCTTATTGATGAAAATATAATTACAATAACTGAAAGAAATGAAAACAAGGAAGACGAATTTGAAAAAGGGCTTGCAAGTAAAATAAGTGAAATAGTTAATGCAAATCATAACTTAATATTTCCAAATCACCCGACCGAGAAAGACGGTAAAATAGTTACTGAAGAGGTTTATGACATAATGAAAAATATGTGGGATTTTGAGTGGGGAAAGCCTGTTGAGGTGGATTTAATATGGTGGTATTATTCTTTTAAATTAAAGTGGTTTCTAAAACTTTTGATAGAGGGAAAAACTTGCATAAGCAGTAGTAACAATTTAAATACTCTCTTTTCCGCATTTATTCAACAATCAGCCAAATCAAACAACAATTTAAGAACTCAAGGTTACACAAAGTCATTAGCACTTGACGCTTTAAAAATCAGTTTACCGAATCCGGATATTTTAAGTTTTGATGACCTATTAGAACTTAAACTAAAATTAAAAGATGAATTGGGATTATTTTATCAAACAATAAATACCATCGAAGTTAAAAACAAACAGCTTTACAATATTGATTTAAAAGACAACGAATATCAAAGCATTTTCTTTAGTGAAATACAAAAGCCTCTTATTGATTTAGAAAGCAAAATGAAAAACCTGAATAGTAAAACATTTAGGAAGTTCATTGAAAAAATGCAAAATCCCAAAACCTATATCCCGTTAATAGGAACAGTAGTTGCAAGTATGCCAATACATTACGCTTTATTAAGCTCTTTAGGTTTGACGGGAGGAATGACATTGTTAGAATACAAAGAAGAAAAAAGGGAGCTTCAAAATAACGGATTATATTTTTTACTCAAATTGAAAGGCAATCATTAGATAAATTCCTCATTTTTTTCTCATCTAAAAGAACAGCATCCTCGGTGCTGTTCTTTTTTTGCTTGTTTGCCTATATGTGTATATAGACATATCCTCTGTTTTGATGCCCGACCATTTAGGGCAAAACGCAGCAAACAGTTTATAAACCGCACTTTATACCAAATGCAAAAAAATCAAAAAATCTGCCTTTTTGATAGACACATATCGGAAGACAAACCGAGCCACGCAATCCAATTTTGTACAGTAATTAAAGCGTATCGGTATGAACATAGACAGAATGGAATTTATCGCATGGATGGAACGCATTATGGAGCGTTTTGATATACTGAAAGACCATATCAGCGATATACAGAAACAGCGCAACAGCATAGACGGCGAAGAATTACTGGACAATCAGGACTTGCTACAAATGCTCAAAATCAGCCACCGTTCCTTGCAGCGTTACCGCTCATCCGGTAAGCTGCCGTACTATACCATTAGCGGCAAGCTGTATTACAAGCTATCCGATGTACACCAGTTCATAAGGGAAAGTTTTAACGTACCCCTGCAACGGACAAAGGACAATAAATGACAAACAGTGCCACCCAAAGACAAGTACAGCCTATGCGTATAGGCTTCGCCTACTTTCGGAAAATAACAACATTTAAAACCAGTATCATGAGCGAACAAACTATTGAAAATCCGCAATTACCCGAACAGCTTTCGGATATTTTGCTGGTGATGGATAAGGAGAAAAAGAAAATCCAAGCCGTAACAGGTATTGGCAAAAACGGCGAACTGGAAACCGTTGATGCCGATAAAAAGAACCAAAGCCAGTTCATGCGGGTGGACAAAAGCGGGGATGTATTTTCTAACTTCTTCTCCAACTTTTGGCGACAGCTTAAAAACCCTTCCCACTTCAACTTTTTTAAAGTCCCGGCAGAAGAAGCGGTTGATACCGCCAAAGAAATGCAGAAACAGGTTGATGCGCCTACCAAAGAGGGCGAAGCATTAATGGCAAAGCATGAGGTCAAAGAGCCAAAGGAGCAACAACAGGAAAATAAAAAAGATATGGAAACAGCACAGACACCGCCTAATACAGCACAGGCGACACCTGAAACAACCGAGTACCGTTTCAAGCCGGAACAGATTGATTGGGAAACCATGAACAATTTAGGGTTGAGCAAGGAAAGGCTCGAAAAAGCAGGCGTAATGGACACCCTGTTAAAAGGGTACAAAACCAATATATTGATGCCGATAAGCCTCAACCTCGGTACGGCAGTTACCCGCATGGATGCAAGGCTTTCGCTGCAACCCGGCGAAAACGGGAATGCAGTTGTTGCCATTCACGGCATCCGTAAAGAGCCAAACCTTAATACCCCTTTCTTTGGTCATGAATTTACCAAAGAGGATAAAGAAAATTTGCTCAAAACAGGGAACATGGGGCGTGTGGTGGATTTGACCAACCCCAAGACCGGGGAAAAAATACCGTCCATTATCAGCATTGACCGATTGACGAATGAGGTTGTTGCCTTACGGCAGGAATGGATGAGAATACCCAATGAATTTAAAGGCGTAACACTCAATGCAGAACAAAAGCAAACCTTGCTGGATGGTAAACCGCTCCATTTGGAGGGCATGATTTCCAAGAAAGGCGAACCTTTTAATGCTCCCATTCAATACAATGCCGATAAGCGTTTTATTGAATTTCTATTTGACAGAAGCCATACGAACCAACAAACCCAAAACCAGCAAACGAGCCAGCAGCAGGGACAGCCACCGTATGAAGCACCACGAGCATTCAGGGGCAAAGAGCTGACCGACCAGCAATATGAAAAGTATAATGCAGGCACAACGGTTTATGTGGATGGCTTGATTGACAGGAAAGGCGAAAAGTACCAGGGCTATATCACCTTTGATAAACAAACCGGGAAAGAGCAATTCTCATTCACTAACCCCAATAAACTGAAAGATAAGATACAGCCTACCGAAGCGCATAAAACACAAACCGCAGTTAATTCCGATGGAAAAACCAACGAGGCTACCAAGAATAGCAACGAGCCTTTGAAGCCGAAGCAGCAAGTGCCGAAAGACAAAAAGCAGCAACAGCAAAATGCGCCCCAAGCTGCGGCTAAACCCAAAGGCATCAAAAGGTAATCACTAAAAAAGGAGGAACTATTATGAAAGCAGTGATTACCGAAAAACCAAGCGTAGCCCGTGAGATAGCCGCCTTGTTGGGAGCCACCGATAAAAAGGATGGCTACCTGACAGGCAACGGCTATCAGGTTACATGGGCATTGGGGCATTTAGTCGGGTTGGCTATGCCGGAAGACTACGGGTTACCGGGTTTCCAAAGGGAAGCCTTGCCCATATTGCCCAATCCTTTTATACTGACGGTACGGAAGATAAAAAAGGATAAAACTTATGTCCCCGATAGCGGGGCTTTAAAACAGTTGAAGATTATAGAGCAGGTCATCGGGCGTTGCGATAGCATTATCGTGGCTACCGATGCCGGGCGTGAGGGGGAACTCATCTTTAGGTACATTTATGAATACCTGAAATGTAGTAAACCCTTTCAGCGTTTATGGATAAGTTCATTGACCGAAAAAGCGATTAAGCAAGGTTTCGATAACCTGAAACCCGGAAGCGATTTTGACGGGCTGTTTCATGCCGGACAAGGGCGGAGCCGGGCGGACTGGCTGGTAGGCATCAATGCTTCGCAGGCGTTGAGCATTGCCGCAGGTCGTGGCGTGTATTCGCTCGGTCGGGTACAAACGCCTACGCTTGTCCTTATCTGCAAACGGTATTTGGAGAACAAAGACTTTGCCGTTAAAAACTATTGGCAAATCCAGTTGGAACACCGTAAAGAATTTGTGGATTTTAAAAGCCTTTCCAAAACCAAATGGGATGACAAAAAGCTGGCTGACGATACGCTTAAATCCATCCAGCGAACCGGAACGGCTACCGTTACGGCGGTGGAAGGCAAAACGGTTTCGGAGCAACCGCCTTTGCTGTTTGACCTGACAGGCTTGCAAAAGGAAGCCAACAAAAAGTTGGGGCTTTCTGCTGAAGAAACATTGAACATAGCGCAAAGCCTTTACGAAAAGAAGTTTATTACCTATCCCCGCACCGGAAGCAAATACATACCGGAAGATATGTGGGCTGAAATTCCTGCGCTCATCAGGGCAATGGAAGCAAGGGCATCCTGTAAAGAAGCGGTTGGAAAAGTGAAATGGGGACGTTTCAATAAACGCATTGTGAACGATGTAAAGATAACAGACCATCACGGTTTGCTCATCACCGAAAAAATCCCGTCCGCATTGCCTGCAAAGGAAGATGCGATATACGATATGATTGCCCTGCGATTGCTGGAAGCAGTATCACACGCCTGTTCCAAAGAAATAACCGACATCACGTTGCAGGCTTTGCACTATGATTTTGCGCTTAAAGGATGTAAAATACTGGAAGCTGGCTGGCGTTCTATCAGGGGCAATTTTACAGAGGAAGACAGTGAACCGATATTGGAACTGCCGGAACTAAAGGCAGGTGATGAATTGAAAATCAAAAATGCCGAAGTGCTGGAAAAAAAGACCAAACCGCCGGTGCTTTATACCGAAGCTGGTTTGTTGTCCGCTATGGAAAATGCAGGCAAAGAAATAAAGAATGAGGACGAACGGAAAGCCCTGCAAGGCATCGGCATTGGCACACCCGCCACAAGAGCGGCGATAATAGAAACATTATTTAAGCGGGATTATATTAGGCGTGAAAAGAAATCCCTTATCCCTACCGAAAAGGGATTGCAGGTTTACCAATCGGTAAAGGATAAACGGATTGCCGATGTAGCCATGACCGCCGAATGGGAAATGGCTTTGCAGAAAATAGAAAACAACGAAGCCGATGCAATGGCTTTTCATAAAGGAATGGAAAGCTATGCCACGTCCATTACGCAGGAATTGTTGAGCATGAGCATTGCAAATGAAAAGCATCCCGAACTCACCTGCCCCAAATGCAAAAGGCATAAACTGATTATCAGGGATAAGGTGGTTAAATGCCCGGATGAGGCTTGCAACTGGCTATTGTTCCGCAATATTTGCGGGGTGCAGATAAGCGTAACCGAAGTTGAAAACCTTGTCCGCAAAAACAAAACATCCCTAATCAAAGGCATGAAAAGCAAAGCGGGTAAAAAATTCGATGCCTTTATCGTCATGAACGATAAAGGGGAAACCGCTTTTGAATTTAAGACATGCAAAAACAAATAGTTTATTAACATGTATTTCAACGGCGTTAATCGCCGTTATTTTTGTTTTTATTAAACAATATATTTACATACCTTTGTTTCAACGGCGATTAACGCCGTCTAAATAAAAATGGGTAAATATGGCACTCAACCCTGAAAGACGTAAACTGTTGGAGCAAATGATGCCCGAAGGTATGATTGTAACCCGCAACTGGCTGGTTGAGCAGGCTTCTTTGGATAAGCATGCCATTGATAACCTTGTGAAAAGCGAACAACTAAAATCGTTGTGGAAAGGGCTTTACATACGGGGTAAAGTTCAGCTTTCATGGCAGAGCATGGTTTATACACTACAAGCCATCATGCAAACGGATTTTGTTGCAGGAGGTTTGACTGCATTGGAGTTAAAGGGGTTTTCCCATTATCTCCCTAACTCAAAAAAAGAAACCGTTCATCTGTATGGCAATGATAAATTGCCTTTGTGGTTGAATGAACTGGCGGAAAACATAACCTTTACACGGCATACCCGTAATGAACTTTTTTCCGGTATGGAAAAGAAAGTATCTGACAAATATACTTCCTCCGTTTTTTGGAAAGACGGTATGGACGAACTGAAAGTATCCTGTCCTGAAAAAGCCTGCCTCGAAATGCTGAATGAAGTACCTGCAAAAATCTCGTTGGAGCATGCCGACCAGCTTATACAGGGCATGACTTCGTTATCTCCACGAACAATACAGGCATTATTAGAAGCCTGCACCAACGTAAAGGTTAAACGTCTTTTTCTTTGGCTGGGTTCAAGGCACAACTATATCTGGTTCTCAAAACTGCGCACCGACACCATAGACCTCGGTTCCGGTAACCGGGTAATCGTTAAAGGAGGTGAACTGGATAAAACCTATAAAATAACCGTACCTAAAGACTTTCAATCCTAAAGATGAAAAGAGACAGTATATATTACAAACAGGTTCAGCTATTGGTGCGTGTCCTGCCTCTTTTAGACAGCGAAAAGTGTTTTGCACTCAAAGGCGGCACTGCCATAAACCTGTTCTATCGGGAGTTACCCAGGTTGTCGGTAGATATTGATTTACTGTACCTGCCCTCCGAAGCCCGTGAAGAAGCGCTGCCCAATATCCGTACTGCGCTGTCCCGGTTGAGCGGGCTGATTAAGAAAACCATTCCGGGCATCCATATACAAAATACCCACGAACAGGGCAATGCACTCCGTTTAATCCTGCAATCAGGGGATGTACGCATCAAAGTGGAACTGTCGCCCGTTATCCGGGGAACGGTATTTCCTGAAATCCGAATGGAGGTTTGCGAAACCGTAGAGCGGGAATTTGGATATGCCGAAATACAGGTAGCTTCATTACCCGATTTATATGCCGGAAAGATTTGTGCAGCATTGGACAGGCAGCATCCCCGTGATTTATTCGATATAAAATTTCTTTTGGAAAATGAAGGGTTCACGGAAGATTTGCGAAAAACATTCCTCGTTTTCTTAATCAGTCATCAGCGACCGATGGCAGAACTGCTCGCCCCTCACCGCAAAGAGATACGTGAGGTATATGAGGCAGAGTTCAAACAAATGACAGAAGTGGATATTCCTGTTGAAGAACTGGAACAGACAAGGGAGCAACTGATAGCCATTATCAATAAAGAAATGACAGCAGAGGAACGCGCGTTTTTGTTGTCATTTAAAGAACTAAATCCGAAATGGGAATTATTAGGGCTCGATAATATCGTTGAAGTTTCAAAGTTGCCGTCCGTACAGTGGAAACTGCTTAACCTTTCAAAAATGGACGATAAAAAGTATAGACAAGCAATCGAAAAACTGAAAGAGGTTTTAATGCCGTAAAATGCTTTATTTCCTGAACGGCATTTAGCGTGAGGGATAGCAGCGGCATCCTTTTGTGAGAAGCGAACAAAAGATATAGCGGATAGCCCGACAGCGTTTGCTTTTTTGCAGTGGCTATTGTATGGGCAAATGCAAGCGGTGGCACGCCCTGATAAAACTGCGTTTACCTTTCGTCCTGCTCATCCATTTTCCTAATAAGTTCGTCCCGCAAAGCATCGAGGAACTTCGTCCGGTTCATTTTCCTGCTTCGTAGTTCCAAATATAGGTGTGATAAAAATCGCCCAAATTAATATTGAGCATATCTTCAAATGTTTTAACGATGACTTTAATATCGCTGTTCCCGTTATCAAAAACGCCCTGATAGTGCAGCGCATAAATCAGTTCTATCAATCCGGTTTTGCTGCCCGTCCAGTTCACTTTTTGCGGTGCTATTGATTTGTCTTCCGGGATTTTATTATAAAGCTGGTCTTCGATATATACCTGTATCAAATCATTGGCTATTATTTTGGCTACCTTAGAGCCTGTTTAAAAAATAAATAAAAAAGCACCAGTATTGTATGTTGAGCCAT
>CAZUSO010000025.1:0-40067 GCA_964622775.1 uncultured Taibaiella sp.
AAATTCAGGCTAAAATTTTATACATTTGTCAGCATTTCATAAATAAAAACCAACGATGAACTTTAAGAAGATCAATAACATGACCGGTTGGCTTGTTTTCGCTGCCGCCTTTATCGTTTACCTGATGACTATGGAGCGAACCGTAAGCTTCTGGGATTGCGGCGAGTTCTTATCTACGGCATATAAGTTAGAGGTGGGTCACTCTCCCGGCGCTCCTTTATTTATGCTCATGGGTCGCTTATTTGCGATACTGGCTCCCAACAAAGAATCTGTGGCGCTGATGGTCAATTCCATGTCGGCGCTCATGAGTGCGCTGACCATTTTATTGCTCTTTTGGTCCATTACCCATTTTGCCCGGAAGTTTTTCTCCACCCGGCGTTATGGTGAGGATTTGAGCCGGGGCAATCTGATGGCTATTATGGGCGCAGGCATTGTAGGTGCGCTGGCTTATACCTTTTCCGATACGTTCTGGTTTTCGGCAGTGGAAGCGGAAGTGTATGCTACCTCCTCCTGTTTCACGGCATTTGTATTCTGGGCTATTCTCAAATGGGAAGACAGCTGCAATGAACCCGGTGCGGATCGCTGGCTGATCCTGATTGCATATATGATTGGACTGTCAGTCGGTGTGCATCTGCTGAGCTTACTGGTGATACCTACTATTGCATTGATCTATTATTTTAAACGCTATGAAATAAAAACTTCCGGGGCGGTTATCGCATTTATCATCGGATGCGTGATCCTGGCATTGGTGCAATACGGTGTCATTCAGTACATCCCGATATTTGCTTCCTGGTTTGAACTGCTTTTTGTCAATTCCTTTGGCATGCCGCTTAATTCCGGAGCCTTATTCTTCCTCCTGTTATTTGCCGTTATTATGGGCTTTTTATTGATATGGAGTAAAAAAAATGCCCGTTATATTATTCATCTGGCGGTTTTATGTCTTTCTTTTGTGAGTATCGGTTATGTCTTTTCTTATATTCCTACACTCATTCGTGCGCAGGCAGGGGTTGCCATCAATATGACTAATCCGGACAATGTGATGGCACTCATTCCTTACCTGCAACGCGAGCAGTTCGGTTCCACGCCTTTTCTTTACGGTCAGGATTTCGATGCCAGGACTTCTATGTCCGATGCGGAGCCCAAACCGGTCTATCTCCCCGGAGAAAAGGAGGGTAAGCCTTATTATGAAGAAGTGGGTATTAAGAAAGAATACGTGTTTGATAAGGAGCGTTTCTTCCCGCGTATATGGAACAATAACGATGCATTACACGAAAAATTCTACCGGAATTACTTAGGATTAGGCCCTAATGATGACCCGACCGCAGCGGATAATTACCGGTTTTTCCTCGGCTATCAGGTCAACTGGATGTTCTGGCGTTATTTTATGTGGAATTATACCGGGCGTCAAAATGATATAGAGGGTCAGGGCGAGGCCGTTAACGGTAACTGGATTTCAGGTATCACGCCTATTGATAAGGCTTTGGGAAAGGGCGATATGAATAAGCTTTCAAAAGGTTATACGGAAAGCAAAGCCCGCAATCAGATGTATTTCCTGCCCTTTATACTGGGTATTATCGGGTTATTTTACCAGTTTAAACGTGCCAGGTTAGACGGCTATATTGTGTTGTCCTTATTCTTCTTCACCGGCCTGGCCGTTCAGTTGTATATCAATAATACCCCGATGCAGCCTCGTGAGCGGGACTATCAGTATGTGGCGGCTTATCCCTTTGCGATGTGGATTGGCTTTGGCGTGCTGGCGCTGCGGGAATGGCTGGAGAAGGTGGTGAAAAGCAGCCAGACTGCCGCATTGGCTTCAACGGCTATTTGCTTTGTGGCCGTGCCGGTGTTGATGGCTTCGCAGGAATGGAACGATCACGACCGTTCTCTGAAGACCCTTGCGCGCGATCATGCCTATAACGTGCTTTCCTCCTGCGACAGCAATGCCATCCTGCTGACTTACGGCGATAATGATACTTATCCTTTATGGTATCTTCAGGAAATAGAGGGCTACCGTACCGATATCCGCATCATCAATTATAATTTATTAGGCACCGACTGGCAGAATATAGAATTGTTTTCCAAAATAAACGATGCGGATGCTATTCCGATGATCTGGCATAAGACGGATATGCGTGGCGATAATATGGAAGTAACCCCTTATGTGGAAGATCCTCGGGTTCCTAAAAACCAGTTTTTTACACTGGAAGACGTGATCAAATTTGCAATTGATCCGAAGAACAGGGTAAGGGGAATGGACGGACGTCCTTTGCCGTATATCCCAACCAAAAACTTCATGCAGCCGTTAGATAAGGAAGTGCTAATTAAAAATGGTATTGTAAAGACTTCTGATAGCGCTTATATCCCGGATGCCATTCAGATTGTATTGGATAAAAATGCCGCTTATCGTGCCGACATGGCTTTGATGAACATCATAGCCGGTGTAGCCAAAGACGGATGGCGTCGCCCGCTTTATTTTATGGACGGCACACCTAATCTGGGGCTGAGCGCTTATTTCCAAAGTCAGGGGGTAGTCAATAAAGTGGTCCCGGTTAAGAATCCGAATGTTGTTCCCGGGCTGCCTGTCTTTACCGATTTGGATAAAAATATCGAACTGCTGACGAAAAAATACACTTTCGGTTTGGCTAATACGGATAAGGTGTATTATGATGAGAAAAACAAGGTGATGTTCATTTCGTATTTAATAACAGCAGCCGAACTTGCCAATAACCTGAGTGTGAATGGCCGGAAGACAGATGCCATCATGGTGCTGGATGATGTGATGAACCGTATTTCCCGCAGCTCCTACCCTTATGAAATGGTTGCGGGGTATGACCGGGGAAGCATTCCCGCCATTATCGATGCATATTATCGTGCAGGCGCTCCGGAAAAGGCCCGGCAATATGCCAATATCATGTCAGACAATCTTCAGCATTTCAGTAATTACTTTTTTGATTTGAGTAAAAATTCGCAGAATGGAACCAGCCAGATGATGCAGTTTAACCTCATGTCTTTCTACCGGGTCGTGATTGGTGCAGAATCCAATGGCGACACGGAAAATGCCGAAAAGTGGGGTAAGCAGTTAGACGCTCTTAGTCAGCGGGCCGGATTCGGCTCTATCCAGCAACCCGCTTCGCGACCGGCGCCTCCGCAACCCGAAATCTGATCTTTCGTAACCGTAAAGCAAAAAATACAGGCTACCGTTTTTCGGTAGCCTGTATTTTTAGTGTTGAGCCTATATTGTCAAATCTTATTAAGATGGTTATCGGTGTTTTCTATTTGCATTTTGACTTTTTATTTAACGCCAGGCTATTCCCGGTTTTTGCTGTCCATGATAATCGTTACCGGCCCGTCGTTTACCAGCGCTATCTGCATATCTGCTCCGAATACCCCGCTCGCTATCGTCTTACCGGACTCCTGCCCCAGCCTTGACAGGAATGTCTCATATAGCGGAATCGCTTTTTCCGGTCGGGCGGCTTTGATGAAGGAGGGACGATTGCCCTTTTTCGTGGATGCATATAGTGTGAACTGACTCACTACCAACAGGTCACCATCCGCATCCTGAACAGACAGATTCATAAGCCGGTGCTCATCGCTGAAGATCCGGAGCGCTGTAATCTTTCTACAGAGCCATTCTATATCTTCATCACCATCAGCATCTTCAATCCCGAGCAGGATTAAAAAGCCTTTGTTGATTTTGCTGTTTAAGGCATTGTCAATAGATATAGCTGCGGATAATACCCGTTGCAGGACAACTCTCATTTTTTTGGTGTTTATACAAAAGTAATAAGATTGCGTATTGTCAAAAAATATTGTCGCCATCGTATTGTTTTCACCAATAACACAAAGCAGCTCTGCTTATTGAACCTTAACTTTTACCGTCCCCGAGCCGGCACCAGGGCTTACACGGATTATATATATACCCGCATTCAGATTGCAGTCATTGATGGCAATGATATTGCTTCCGGAATTTAATGCATGAATATGGTTGTAAACACGGCGCCCCTGCATGTCATAAATAGAAAATGTCGCATTGGCAGCCTTTGCTGTAGATACCTGCAACAGGATATTGTTGGGTGTTGCCGCACCCAGTACCCGGATGCCGCTATCGTTTTGTGAATGATTGCGAATGCCTACATTTCCCGCGCTGATTTTGATATCATCGTATGTCAATTCATAGGCTCCGTCTGTTACACAGGTATAAGTAAAGGCTAAGTAGAAAGGCGTGTTCCGGTAAGCGCTTAAATCAATTTCGCTAACCGGTGTCCAGACCGTATCGGGCATATCTGAGAAAGTATAAACAGATTGCCAGTTGGCTTCAGTTGGATTGGAGCCGGGTGTATAATCAGTGCAAACCAACACATCCCGCGTTACGTTTCCATTGAATCGGCGTATTTGCCAAAAGCTCAGTTCGGGATGTTCTGTTGCGGAAATATCCAGCGGTCCGGATGTGATCAGGTAGTCGGTATTCGCTTCACTCAGCCCGGCAGCGCTGCCGCCGTTGATATAAACGGCGCCGGCATCATTATGGCCCAGGTTGGAACATCTCCATTTTTTATCTCCTGAAACACTGTAGTGTGTAAATACACCCATCAGGTTGTTATTGTCACATACGTCAAATGTTTCCTCCAATTCGGTCAGTACTGTTACCGTCGGGGTAGTGGTGTCCGGAGTGCTGAAGGCCCAGGAGGTACTGCCGGAGATTGCCGGGCTAATGAGATCGCCTGCGATATTGGTGAAGGCGCCTGCCGGCAACTCTATATAATATTGTGCCGCATTCTCCAGTACAATGCCATTGATGATAGCGGTTTCACCATTGATTTCCGCATCGGCCACCGGATAATTCATAGTGCTGCCGCCAAGCCGGGTCAGGCTGAAGTCTCCCATTCCTGCGGCAATTGCTTCGCTGAACGTAATGGACAGACTTGAAGTGGTTATAGGGATATCAGCGCCTGCGGGTGCTTTGGAGATAACTGCAAGAGAAGCCGGACCGAACGACGACATTTCAATATCATCAATATTGATGCGGACATTATTTGTACCTTCTTTTTGAATCCTGATACGCACATTCCCGGCTTGCTCCACCGTAAAAGTATAAGCGGTCAGCGTAGCGCCGGGGTTCACGGTAGCAGAGGCCTGAATCCAGGAAGCTCCGGCATCCGTGCTGTAATACACGCCGAGGGCGCCGCTGGTTTCCGCTCCGTACATGGCTGCGTTTAATGTAATGGTACCAACTCCATCGGGCAGGTCGGAGACCATCATCATATAGCCCGGCGCTCCGGTCGTATTGCCGGTCAGGCGCATCCTTACAGCATGCTCATCATTATATTTGTCATTAGCCAGCATAGCGCCCAAATAGACACCCGGCAAAATCCAGGAGATACCATTCAGGTCAAATGTGTCCATGTTGGCATAAGTCTTGACCGGCGCAGCGCCATTTTCCGGAGCCTCAAAGTTAATGTTGTAAGGGTAGGACTGAGCTGAAGCATTCAGGGTCAGGCCCGCTGCAACTGCAAGCAACAGGCCGGTTTTGGCAAAGGAAGTTTGTTTTTTCATGGTTATAAGGTGTTTTGTTTTGCATAAAAAATACGCATAGTTATAAGATATAAAAATATTGTGAGTGCTAAAATTACATAAAATATTTAATATAGCATAAATAATGCCTTTGTTTTCTCAAAAAAATTCAGCTAAAATGAATACCTTTATCGCTGACGGATTTTAATTTTTATACAAAAAAATATATGCAAACCACGCACTACCAGCAATTACAGGGGAAATATGAACAAGCAGCAGATGAACGGGAAAAAATAGACCTGCTTTCCGAAATGACGCTGGATGTTCGTAATGACGAACCGGAGCATGCGCTGACCATGGCCGAAGAAATGATAGAACGTGCGACTTCCATACAATATGCTCTGGGGATAGGCGATGGTCATAACCACAAGGGGGCCTGCTATTGGCTGCTTGGCGAGTATGAAGATGGTCTGGATGAACTGGCAACGGCGCTTCGTATTGCCAATGAAATTAATAACAAAGACCTTCGTGCACGGGTGCTGAACAATCTCGGGCGTATCTACCGGGAGCTGGGCGATATCGCCAATGCGCTTCGTTATTTCGAGGATTCGCTGGAGATTAATGAGGAGTTGAATAACGAACTGAACCAAACCATAAACCTCACCAATATTTCTAATCTTTATTATGACCTGGGCGACTATGATACGGCACTGGAATACGCCATCAAGTGTTTACCTATATTTGAACGGTATAAAGAAGAGCAACCGCTGCGACTGGTGGCCATTTATACCACATTGGGCAATATTTATTTCAAAAAGGAAATTTACGATTCTGCGCTGAAATATTTCCAGGCTATCATCAACCTGGCAACACCGGATACCGCGGCCTATAAACTGGCGCACAGCGGTATGGGTAAGGTATATTATAAGATGAATCATTATGACGAAGCAAAAAAGTACTTAGACCTTTCGCTTCGTTTTGCCCGGGAAATGAATAATCCTGAACTGGAAATCACGGCAACCTACTATACCGGTCATCTGTATAAGGATCAGATGATTTACCGTAAGGCGCTGGAGTATTTTTTGCAATCGTATAAACTGGCCGAAGAATATATGCGCAAGCAGGATCTGATGAGCATTCACGAATCTTTGTCCATGCTTTACGATCAGATGGGTGATATTCCCAAAGCATTTCACCATCTTAAATCTTATGAGACGTTAAAAGAAGAAATATTTCAGCAGGCTACGCTCAATAAATTGCGCAACCTTCAGATAAAAAACCAGATTGAGGTAGCTAAAAAAGAAAAAGAGGTGGCGGAACGCACGGCTCAGCTCAAACAACAGTTCATGGCCAATATGAGCCACGAAATACGCACTCCGATGAATGCCATTGTGGGAATGACCCGCCTGCTGATTGATAAAAACCCCAAGCCGGAACAGGTACGCTATCTGAATGCCATCCGGAAAGCCTCCGATAATCTGTTGGTGATTATTAATGATATTCTGGATCTCTCAAAGATTGAAGCCGGCAAAATTGTTATTGAGCATATTGACTTTTCCCTGGCTGAGCTGCTATCGGGGCTTCGGGAAATCATGGCCGTTCGTGCTGAAGAAAAAAACCTGCCTTTTCATATTGATATTAACAAGAATATCCCCGACCGGCTGATGGGCGATCCCACCCGTGTTAATCAGATATTGATCAACCTTATCGGCAATGCCATTAAATTTACGGAGGAGGGCAGCGTAGTTTTGAAATGTGAAGCGACGGACTGTACGGAAAAAAATATTGTATTGAATTTTCACGTGATAGATACCGGTATCGGCATATCGGAAGAATATGTCAACAGGATATTTGAAAGCTTTACGCAGGCCGGCTCTGACACCGCCCGTAAATTTGGCGGTACGGGGCTGGGGCTGACCATTTCCAAGCAATTAGCCGATCTGATGAAAGGTAATATCGTAGTGGAAAGTGAGCTGGGAAAAGGCACTACCTTTACGGTCGTCATTCCTTTTGAAATAGCAGCCAGTCAGGAACGCCCGGTAAAAGAAAAGGTAATGAGCGAAGGCTTAAAGGAACAATTAGCCGATATACATGTTCTCCTGGTAGAGGATAATGAATTTAACCGGATGGTTGCCGAAGATACTTTGCGTGAAATGCTGCCTTCTATCCATATTGATTATGCCGAAAACGGGGAAGAGGCTATCGCCCGTGTTAAGGAAAAAAATTATGATCTTGCCCTGATGGATATCCAAATGCCGGTGATGGACGGTATTGCCGCAACACGTTATATCCGGCACCGCCTGAATGATGAACGCCGGAGCAATCTGCCGATCATCGCCATGACGGCTAATGTGCTGCAGGAAGATGTGCAGAAATACTTTGCAGAAGGTATGAACGCCTATATCTCCAAGCCTTTCCAGCCCGATGAACTCCTGCAGAAAATGGCCTGGGTGCTCGAAAAGGAAGATGTCGGAAATGTCCAAACGGATAAAAAGGATGAAATTCTGCAAAAGCCGCTTCCGGAAAAGCTTACGGACATGAGTTTCCTGAATCAGTTTACCGGCGGTAACCCGGAAAAGAAAAAGAAATATATTCACATGTTTCTGGAGAATGGCCCGCGCCTCCTGAAAACGATACAAACTGCTTTGGAGAAGAAGGATTACGATGCCTTGAAAGTGGCTGCCCACTCTATGAAACCGCAGTTTTCCTATATGGGCATTCCCGAGGAGGTCAGCCAGATTTTTCTCACGGAACAATCGGCCGGACAGCCTGCGCACCATCACCTTTTGCCCGGTTTAGTGCGCCAACTGGAACAGGTGTGCATCAAAGCATTTGAAGAATTAAAGCAGGAAATGGTTGCATAAAAGAAAAATAGTTTTTACCTTTCGCACATTAATATCAAAATTCAATGGCAACAGACAAGCGATACCTTTTCCTCGTAGATGATGAACCTATCCAGAACGAGATGCTGAAAGATTTTCTGAACGAACGCTTTTTGTATGATACCATCATATTCGACAATGGCGAACAGGCCCTGGCAGAGATGGAAGAGTACAAGCCTGAAATTATGATTCTGGATTATCATCTTAACAACAGCAATCCGGAAGCTAAAAACGGTCTGGATATCCTGAAGTTAGTCAAGGATACCCACCCTGCGACCCAGGTAGTTATCCTGTCGGGGCAGGATAAGATGGATGTTGCGGTCAATACCATGAAATATGGCGCATTTGATTATGTCGTTAAAGGCGAAAGCGCATTTGCAAGAATTGAAAACGCTATCAATAACCTCAGCGAAATGCATAAGATGCGCATCGTTCAGGATAGTCAAAAGAAAACGATTACCCTTTTAATAACGGTTATCGGACTGATCATTTTATGGGCTATCTGGTTTTTCTTCCTGAAGCCCGGAGTTACCGTAACCGTGTAAGGCCTTGCCGCTACGAAAGATCACAGATTAATTCTGCCCCTCAACCAACATAGCATTTTTTGCAGGCTGTTGAGGTAGTTGTGTTATACTAACATCCCGACAGGGATATGCTTATTCGATTTTTTTCATTCTCCCGACAATCTTCCTCAGGCATCATAGCATAGGTAATGCCAAGTGGGCAATCCAACCGCTTTAAGTGAGAAATTTATGCCATTGCGTTTGTATAAAAAACTACAATGCCTAACTTAGCAGCCGTATAAAGAAAAACACCCGTATTGTGAAGTATTGTAATGCTATTTTATTCCTGGCGGTCTGCCTGGGAATTGTATCCTGCGGGCAGGCAGGCCTAACCCAATTTGCTGCGGAAGGGGCTATTGTATTGGGTGATTCCGCTACAATCGTAACGGAAACGGATACTCAATACTTAAAAGATAATATTCCCGACATTGAGCTGGCCGGACCAGCAACTCCAGCTCCTGAAATACCCCCGGTTGCGGATACGCCCCAATCTTCAAATACCGAAGATACGCTGACACCGCCTGCTCCCGTAAAAACGGCGGAAATCGGCGGCTTTACTATTGACATCGGCAATGCCACTATTGTCCTTACCGGGATCGAGGCCAAAGAGCTGAAAAAGCAGGATCCGGTAAAAGATCCCGGAGTAAGCTATCTGTTGTCAAAGGGCGATATCAGTACGGAACAATTGATCGTGACCGGAGCTAAGGACGTTAAGGTATTGCAACGCTACCAAAGCAGACTATATCTTGAAACATCTTTGGGCAACCTGGAGCTTGAAAGTCTGGGATATTATACCGATGACTGGCAAAGCATTTCCGGGAATACGAACGGATCGGCCACAGCCTTTAAACTAACTCACCTGGATAACCCTGAATTTGTATCCGTCAATAATGCCAGAATCAGGTTGGCAACTGAAAATGCATTGAAGAAGACAAGAGTCAGCAGCCAAACAAAACAGCAATGGCTGAAGGCTGTCGGAAATATAAAGTCCACTAGAGATAAAGCCTGCGATGTTAAGGTGAAAAATATACAATGGAAGGTGTCCGGTGTTGATTCAAGGGGGCAAAAATTCAATAAAAATGTCAGGCTGGATATTCCTTAATTTCAGGTAATCAAAACGATCATGTTATGGAAATGCGCATTCAACAAATATTCCAACGCCTGCAGGATTTATTCAATGACCAGTCAAAAAAATCGGCAATTGATCTGGATCTGATGTTGGATTATACCCGTGTGCTCTACGCCGACCTGCTGGAGATGAGGAGCAATACGCCGGACGGCCCGGCCGGAATTGTGGAAAATGTGTCGCCTGAAACCAGGGAGGGGGGCGGAACATTTCACCCGGTGCCTGTTGAAGCCAAACCGGCAGCAGCACCATTCAATAAGGAAATAAAAGATAACATTAAGAACCCCTTTTCTTCAGTTGACAATATTCCGGTTGCCGGTAATCCGGCTGAACAGCAGGATGATGAAGCTGCCATTATTGAAGAATTGAAACAGGAAGCCGTGAGTGCTATCTCTTTTGAACCACCGCCGGCCTCTGCGGTCCCGGAGCCGGAACTTATTAAAAATACCCTGGCAGAAGAAGCGCCTGTCAAACCGGCTGCAGAGCCAATGATTAAGCATCGCGAAGACTATCTGTCTCCCGCCAGGGATGTTCGCAGTGTGATCGGTATCAATGATAAATTTCTTTTCCTGAACGAACTATTCAACAACCATAAAACGGAATATGAAAGCGCCTTAGATGAAATCAATCGCCTGAAGGATTACGAGGCTGCCGGTAAGTGGCTCCGCGCAAAATCCGCGAGTAAAACGATATGGGATGAGGAAAGTGCAACCGTTCAGAACTTTATTGCCGTATTGAAAAAGCACTTTTCTGTGATCAGGTAATTATAGATCTTCTGCGTAGCACCTAAATGGCTTAATACATATGCCCCGGCTCTTTCACCCATTGTCGCTAATTTCGGGTCATCCTGCAGGGATGTTGCAAAAGTCCAGGGATTGCTGAGGCTCACTGCTCCGCCGCATTGTATCAAATCTGTAGCTTCGCGGTATCGCTGAAAATTCGGGCCGAAGAAAACAGGCAGACTAAACACCGCAGGTTCTATGACATTATGAATACCGCTTCGGGTATAACCTCCGCCGATCCAGGCTACATCGGCATAACGGAACAGTTGGGATAAATGTCCTACCTCATTCACGATGGCCACGCGGGATTTCCGGAGGCATTCATCCCCGTCATTCCACAGGCAATAGTCATTTTTAAATAAATCCTGGATGGCTTTGATATGCGTTTCATGAATCTCATGAGGTACAACAAGCAATTTGTAATTATTTCCCGATTGTTGCAGGGCGTTTTTTAGCAATACTTCATCTTCCTTCCAGGTACTTCCGGCAATTAAAAGTTTTTTGTCATTCTTAAAAACTCCGATTCCGGGATAGTTTTTCTTTTGTTCCAAAATAGCGGCTGCCCGGTCGAAGCGGGTATCACCGGCTACCTGCACATGCTTAATCTGAATGCCGGCTAATAATTTTTTGGAGTCTTCGTCCTGCACGAAAATCTGCTGGTACATATTCAGCATTTTCCGGTGCAGGCCGCCATACCATTTGAAGAAAGGGTGCCGCGGTTGAAATATGGCGGAAAATAACACAGCCGGAATACCTGCTTTTTGTAAAGTATAGAGATAATGATACCAAAATTCATATTTGGCAAGCAAAGCCAGGGCAGGCTGTATCGCCGCTATGAATCTTTGGGCATTTGCCCGGCTGTCGAGTGGCAGATAAAATACATGATCCGCTCCGGCATAATTTTTTTGCGCCTCATATCCCGATGGAGAAAAAAAACTCAGTACGATGCAGTACTCCGGTTGATTTTTCCGGATCAGCTCCAGCAATGGGCGTGCCTGCTCAAACTCTCCAAGCGATGCACAATGCACCCAAACCCGGCTTCGGCTTTCCTGCATCAACCTGTCGCTGATTTCTGCCAGGAGGTTTTTTCTGCCGTGAATAAATTGTCTTGCCTTGGGCAGGAATAATGCCGCCATACGGATAGCAAAGCCGTAGCAGAAAATGATGATATTATAAAGCGTAATCAAAAGGATCCTTTTAAAGATTCAACTGCAAGCCGTCAAAAGCCAGATGCATACCCGGAGGCAGGCTTCGGGCTACTTCCTCATGTAGCCCCAGCTGATGGCTGATATGGGTGAAATAAGTTTTCGCAGCTCCTGTAGTTTGAGCCAGATCAATAGCTTCCCGGAGTGAGAAATGAGAGACGTGCGATTCATGACGAAGCGCATTCAGTACCAGTACGCTGCTGCCTTTAATCTTTGCTATCTCTCTTTCATCAATAAAATTAGCATCGGTGATATAGGTGAAATTACCGACCCGGTAGCCAAATACTTCCATCTTATAATGCATCACTTTTATCGGAATAAAGGAAAGTGTGCCGACCCGGAAAGGCGTGCCATCCATATTGACTATATTTAACCGGGGTATTCCCGGATAATGAAATCCATTAAACACATAGCTGAATTCCCGACGTATGGTTTCGGCAGTTTCCGTGCTTGCGTAAATGTCGATAGCTTCATCCTGCCAGTAATTAAATGCCCGGACATCATCCAGCCCGGCCACATGATCTTTATGTCCGTGTGTGAAAACAACAGCATTCAATCTCTTTACACCAGCGCGCAGCACCTGATACCGGAAATCAGGGCCGGTATCAATAACGACACTGGTTTGCTCATCCCGGATATGTATGGAAGTTCGTAACCGGTTGTTGCGTTTGTCGGGAGAAAGGCATACTTCACAGCCACAACCGATAAAAGGCACGCCCTGAGAGGTTCCGGTTCCTAAAAATGTTATTTGCACAGTATGATTATTCTAAGTCGATTTTTGCCTGAATGCCGCCTTTTCCAGCGGGCATCTGCATTTCCTGTAATTGCCTGTACCATTTCAGCATCTCTCCGCTCAGCTCTTTCTCGCGGACCTCAATGGTAGGCAGTATTTCCAATAAGGCATTGATACGGCCTTCCGCATTTAAGAACCGGTTGATAACGGCTATCTTCCGATCTTCCAGCACACAATAGCCGGAATTAAAATTACCTTTTTCATACCGGATGCGGAAACGAGCCTCCTCATAAAGCTGTTCTAATTTTTTTAGCGTGTTTGGCGTATATTTGAAACTCATAATCTTTTTGCTTAAAAGCAATTTATCTCCGATACTTAAACAAATGACTGATCAAAGGAAAAATTACAGGGCTAAAATTAGCAAAATCGCCATAATTACCATCGCACTCTTTTGCACATTGACTGTAAAAAGCTTTGCACAATATAACGAAACCTATAATACCTTCATTGGAGGCCTGGTGGCCGGTGCCAATTTTACCCAGGTGGACGGCGATGGTTACCGGGGATATGACAAGATTGGGATTAATGCAGGTGGTATTGTTTATCTGCCTTTCGGCGATATGAATCTGCCTGTGGAAGGCACCATTGCCCTGAGCATGGAAGTGTTGTATGCTCAGAAAGGATCCATGAGTGATGGCCCCTCGCAGGCTTACGGTTTAGTGAGTCAAAAAATTAGTATGCAATATGCCGAAGTGCCCGTCCAGCTCAATTATTTCCGCGGGGTACAGAAAAGCAGTGTCGGTGCCGGGTTGGCAATCGGTTACCTGGGAAAATATGAAGAGCTTATCGACAAGGGCAGCGGCCCGATTATAAAAAACGGATTTCCGTTCCGGCGCTACGAGCTCAGCTTTGTGCTCACGGGCAATATCCATCTTTTCAAAGGATTGTTTATCTCGCCACGATTTCAGTATGCCCTCATTCCCATCCGGGTTAATACGGGTGGCTATGGACGGAATCAGCAGTTTAATAATGTATTATCTTTACGCCTTATGTACCTGATGGGCAAACGTGGGCAACGGTATTGATTCGGCTGCGCCTGGAAGCAGAACCCGGCATATATCCAAAAATCACTTCCGGCAGGTTGATAATTAGAGCAAAAAAATACAGCAATGACTGATGAACATTTTATGAAAGCTGCGTTGACAGAGGCAGAGAAGGCTTTTAATGCGAGAGAGATCCCCGTCGGTGCAATAGTGGTCTGGGATAATAAGATTATTGCACGCGGACACAATCAGACGGAACTCCTGAAGGACTGTACTGCCCATGCGGAAATGATTGCCCTTACGGCCGCATTCCAGGAAACGGGCAGCAAATACCTGACCGGAGCCACATTATATGTGACACTGGAGCCCTGTCTGATGTGTAGCGGTGCCTTGTTTTGGAGCAAAATTAGCCGCGTAGTGTTTGGGGCAAGGGACGAAAAAAACGGCTATGGAAAATATTTTCCCCGTGAATCCCTGAAAAGCCCTTTTCATCCTAAAACGGCAATCACATACGGTATTCTGGCAAAAGAGAGCTTAGCCTTATTGAAGCGGTTTTTTCAGGAAAGAAGGGGATGAGAATTGACAATGAAAAGGTGCATCCCCAATTGCCGTACCTACGAAGCTGCCTGTACAACAAAAAATGTGGCGCCATCGAAAGTGCAATCGGAAATTTCTCTAGGCAGGCAGAAATTCTAATCAAATGAATTTGCAATTCACTTTGCATTAATAAAAATATTATTATCAATACTTTGTGTAATTTTCTGTTGACTACGCAATGAAATAATCTCCCTTCGGTTGTTGTTTTTGAGATTACTTCTTCCTGCTTCCTCTGTAGTTGCGATTAATCACTAATATCTAAACCAATTCCAGTACCGTAATTTCAGGCAGGATGCCCAATCTGCCCGGGTAGCCTAAGAAGCCGTAGCCTACGTTTACATACAGATGTTGTTTTCGTTCGGTATATAACCCGGCCCATTGCTTATAAACATATTTCACCGGACTCCATTTCATCCAGGGCAGTAGTACGCCGAATTGCATGCCATGCGTATGGCCGCTGAGCGTGAGTTGGATATCCTTATAGGTTTTGCGGACTTCCGCATCCCAGTGTGAAGGGTCATGACTCATCAGTATTTTCACAGGAACATCCTGCTGTTCTAAGCCGGCATACGCCTTGCTCATGCTGCCATATTTCGGGAAGCGGGCTTTAGCGCCCCAGTTTTCAATGCCGAGAAGTGCAATTTTGGAACCATTGCGTTCAAAAATCCGGTGTTCATTCATCATCAGCTTCCAGCCCATTTCCGCATGGTGCTGTTTCAATCGTTCCAGGTTTTCCGCTTTGGCTTCCACAGAGCCCCATTGAGCATAATCTCCGTAATCGTGGTTGCCCAGAATGGAATAAACGCCCATAGGTGCTTTCAGACGGGAAAAAATATCCAGGTAGGGCACGATTTCCGAGGCACGGTCATTTACCAGATCACCCGTAAATAAAATCATATCTGCCTGTTCGGCCATAATTAAATCAACACCATGCTTCACCGCTTCCCGGTCGTCGAAGCTGCCGGAATGTATATCGGAAACCTGCACAATCCGAAGACCTTTAAAAGCTTCCGGCAGACCGTCAACCGGCACTTTGAGCCTTTTCACCTGATAGCGGTACTTGTTTCGGGTGCCCCAGACAAAACCGCCCAGCACCAGGCCGCCGACCACGAGCGCTGAGCGTGCAATGAACTGCGAACGGGTAATACTCTGCGGAGCCGGCGAAGCGCTATCAGAGGCATCTGCTACTAATGCCGGCCCGGAAGTAAACTTTTGCCCGATCCATACAATTAAACGACGCACATCATCTGCACCCATCACTAAAGTCATTAGCAATTTAGCAACAATAATGCCCATAAACAGGGAAATGACTAAGGTGCGTACCGTAGGATTCCAGGTTCCGGTTTCCCAGTGGCGAATGGAAAACACGATATAAATAGTAGCAATGGAGACCAGCAGGTAAAGCCCGATAAGGATAGTTCGGGTCAGACCTGAGGCGGAACGAAATGCTGTATTAACTGCGGTAAAACAATAATATTCTATTAATGCAAGTACAGAAAGAACAATCAGTAGTATGCCGGTATTTTTGAACATAGGCTGCAAAATTACGATAGTCGTATCGGGTATTCTTATAAATAACACTGATTTAGGTAAACAACCGTTTTCAACGGTAAGCTGCAACTGGGTTTCTGTAGGAGCAAATATCACAGGAACGGGGAATATATTATAGGCCAGGCTGAATGTTGCATTCTTCAACGATACCATTTCAAATGCAATCGGAGATGGCGATCCTGAAAAGTTACGAAATAAAAATATGTCGTCATTTACGTCGGTCAGAAAAGTTCTCCCGAAATTGAAATCATGTAGCGAAGCATAATGACTTCAGAAGCGTAATGACTTCAATGGAGTGGAGCAATCCTCGTGACACATGGATTCGTGCGCCAACCGGAGCAGCATCGGGCGTAAGAACTTGCCGATACGTTTTTTCTGCCATGTTAATTCAAAGAAGAAGGCTGCCTGATTCAGGCAGCCTCTTGTTTCATTTTATTGATTGGTTTCCTCTTTCCAATCTTCGATTTCCTTTTGAATTTCCTCGCGCTTCCTGCCCGTTTTTTCCTGGATCTTTCCAACGATCTCATCCAGTTTGCCTTCGGCAAATATTTTGTCATCATTTACGATGTCGCCATATTTCTGTTTAACGGTTCCCTTGATGCGGTTCCACTTTCCTTCTAACTGTAACTTGTCCATAAAATAAAATTTTGGTTAAACAATATGATGAAGTTAATCATAAAACATACACCGTACTGTTAATGTACGATATGCCCGCTTTGGGTTTATCTTTATTGCTGACAGCCAGTTTTCTACTCTTGATTATGGTGGGAATACATAAAATTTTAAACAGACAGGGAGTTGTTTTCATCAATCAATTGCGATATAGCGAGATTGAGCTCGCGTCATTAGAGGTTTTTCCAAAAGCCTGCCCTGGCGCACGAGTCTGTAATAGGTGTGTCATGAGGATTTGTTTCTAAGTCCAACTTTTTAAAAGTTGACAAACTTTCGCCTCCGGTGGTGTAGGAATCCTGGAATACCGTTTTCATTGCGAATTATTATACGGTTCCCATACCGGCACGCAAATCCCTTAGCGCCAAATTAGCCATCAGCAACAATCTTGTCAGATCTTGCAATTAGAGATTGTCTGCCACTATAGTGGAGTCCGGAGCCTATGTAGCCCCCTGTTATTTCAAAATTACGCTAAGTGAAGAAATGCCGAACTAAGGAATCTCTTTCAGCACATCAAAAAGCAATCACCCGAATCTTTCCATAACGCCCATACCGAACAGGGCGAAATCATACTTTACGGGATCATGCGGATCGAAGCATCGTAATGCTTCCGTAAGCTCCAATGCGGCTTTCCAGTCGTTTTGTTTGCGTTGCAAAAGCCCTGCCCGCCTGGCTACCTGCGCCGTATGTACGTCCAGCGGACAAATAAGCTGCGCCGGCTTTATGGAGGACCATAATCCGAAATCTACGCCGGTATCATCCTCCCGAACCATCCAGCGCAGCAACATATTCAGGCGTTTGCAGGCGGAGCCTCTGAATGGTGCGGCGATATGTTTTTGGGTACGTTCCGGAAAATATTCCAAAGAAAAGAAATAGCGCCGGAAAGCATTTAAGCCGTGCTCCACATCGGTATCGCCGGGATTTATTGCATCGGAAAATGCTGTTTCAAGGCTGTTATGTTTTGCATAATGCTCCTGCAAAAACCGAAGAAAATAGTAAGCGTCCGTTCCGTTGAAAGTACGGTGTGCAAATTGCAGAAAAGGCTTCAGGTCACTTTCCTGAAAATGGCGGACAAACTGATACGGAGCATCATCCATCAGGTGCAGCAGCCTTTGGCAACTGTTGATAATTGACGTACGGTTTCCCCAGGCCAATATAGCCGCAAAAAATCCGGAAATCTCTATATCCTGCCGGAGCGAAAAGCGATGCGGAATGCAGATGGGGTCGCCCGGTATAAAATCCGGAACATTGTATTGTGCTACCTTTTTGTCTAATAACTGGCGGAGCGCGTGATGATTCATTTCCGGTGATCAAATCCAGAAAAAAAGAAACTTCTTCTTCACCCGTACCTTAAGCATACGCTGGTCTTCATCAGGCCGATCGGCGCCGTTGCGGGGCACATTCACAATCTTATCTACGACATCCATTCCCTTCGTTACTTCACCATATACAGTATAGCCATGATCCAGATGCGGGGTGCCTCCAATGGTTTTGTAGGTTTCCCGTTGTTCAGCCGTGAAAGGCTTGCCGTTTCTTTTTTCCAGGTTATCCAGCTCGGTATCGGTGAATTTTTTACCCACCACAATATAAAACTGGCAACCGGAACTTGCCTTTTGAGGGTTGTTGTCCCTGGCAGCGGCCAATGCGCCCCGCTTGTGATAATATGCGTCAACAAACTCCGCAGGCACGGTATAGCCTATATCGCCGCCACCGAGCATCTTATCTTTCGGGGCGTTTTTGGAATCCGGATCACCACCCTGTATCATAAATTCGGGAATGACCCGGTGAAAAAGCGTACTGTCGTAAAAATGCGCCTTAGCTAATTTCACAAAATTGTCGCGGTGCTGCGGGGTCTTGTCATAAAGCACCAGCGATATTTTCCCGTATGTTGTGGTGATGATTGCCCTGTACTTTTGAGCAGCGGCCGGGAAAGCCATACAAACCGCCAGTAAGGCGCATAACAGGAGTTTTTTCCTTTGCATATATTAAGATTTAAAACATTATACAAAATGGTATTATACCCGTCTTTTTCGGAACACTGCTGTTTCCTACATAAAATTCCGGTATTTTTCCGTCTTTAAAATTTTGGCAAATGTAAAAAAAATCATTGCAGGAATACGCTACCTTTGCAGGGATGAAATATAATACTTCGAGAAGTCAGTTAGTCATGCCTGAATACGGGCGCAATATTCAATGTATGGTGGATTATCTGCGCACCATAGAAGACCCGGAGAAAAGACAAAAAAACGCCCAGTCCATTATCGAACTAATGGGGGTGCTGAATCCGCATCTGAAGAATGTGGAAGATTTCCGGCATAAACTTTGGGATCACCTTTACCTGATCGCCGATTTCGACCTGGATGTTCGCTCACCATATCCTACTCCGACCCGCGAAAAGCTTACCCGCCAACCCACACCGCTGGAATATCCTAAAAAAGGCAGCTATCACATGCATCTTGGTAAGAACCTGATGACTCTGATGAATAAGGCCATAGCGGAACCCGATGCCGAGAAAAAGGCCGGTCTCACACAGGTGATTGTTTACTATATGAAGCTGGCTTATACCAACTGGCATAAGGAGCTGGCTCATGATGATGTGATCAAGGATGAACTTAAAATCCTCTCCAATGGCCAACTTGATTTTACCACGGCTAACTTTAAAGTACACTTTACCGCCAATCACAATCATAGCAATAAAAAGCGCAACGGCAAGAACAACAACAATAACCGTAATGCGCATTTTAATAAGAACCGCAAAAGCAATAAAAGAAAATAAGTCCGGTATATTTTGCCCGGAAAAACGAAACCGTTTTGCCGAATAAAAATCCGGTATCTGCATGGTACAGATACCGGATTTTTCTTTGCTCATTTTTACCAAAAAAATTCACAAACCCAGTTGTGCGCTTAGCTCAAGCATCCGGTCGATAGATTTCCTGGCGGCAATCCGCAAATGCTCTTCCATCAGGATTTCCGGCTGCTCGTATTCCATACAGAGATATAATTTTTCCAGCGTATTGCGTTTCATGTGCGGACAATCATTGCAGGCGCAATTAGTTTCCGGAGGGGCTGCAATTAACGTTTTATGAGGTGCGTTTTTTTGCATCTGGTAAAGAATTCCGGCTTCTGTGGCCACAATAAACTCTTTCGCTTCATCTTGCTCCACAAATTTCAACAACTGCGAGGTTGACCCGATAAAATCTGCCACTTTCAGCACCTGATCTTCACATTCCGGATGCGCAATAATTTTTGATCCGGGATGTTGTGCCTTGAGACGAACGATCTTTTCCAGGGAAAATATTTCGTGAACCATGCAGGCGCCGTTCCACAGCACCATATTACGTCCGGATGCTTTATTGATGTATGCGCCTAAGTTTTTGTCCGGCGCAAAAATAATTTTTTGTTCCGGCGGTAAGGTGTCCACAATCAATTTTGCGTTAGATGAAGTGCAAATGATATCGCTCAGCGCTTTAATGCCTGCACTGCAATTGATATACGAGATAACGATATGGTCGGGATGTTCCGCCTTAAATTTTGCAAAGGCATCGGGCGGACAACTATCGCTCAGAGAGCAACCCGCATTCAGATCCGGCAGCAATACCTTTTTATGCGGATTAAGAATCTTCGCAGTTTCCGCCATGAAATGCACGCCGGCAAAGACGATGATATCGGCATCGGTTTTAGCCGCCTGTTGTGCCAGGCCGAGGCTGTCTCCGATAAAATCCGCCACATCCTGAATATCCGGCTCCTGATAATAATGGGCAAGCAGCACCATGTTTTTTTCTTTTTTCAACCAGGCTATTGCTTCAAATAAATCAAGAGCCGGATCGATTTCTATGTCCAGAAAGCCTTTGGTGCGAATGTCTTGTGTAGCCTGTTCCAATGCTGAATATGCTTCCATACCTTATGATTTTATGCCCATCTTCGATTACGTCAGACAAAGTTCGTTTAATATTCTGAAAAACTCCTTAGGTACGAAAGGATATAGCCACAAAATTACTTTTGTTCGATTTTATTATTACCTTTATTTCAGTATAGCTAGACATCGTTCAAAATTTAGCTGTTTTTGATAAATATGAGAAGCACAGGCTTACGCTATCGGATATTTATTGTTTGTTTGTTAGGCTCAGGCATTGCTGCCTCTGCTCAGGATTTGCATTTTTCACAATACTTTAATGCACCTATGCTGCAAAGTCCGGCTAATACGGCATTGATGCCGGAAAGCGATTACCGGGCCGGCATTAATTACCGCACGCAATGGGGCGCCATTCCGGTACCCTTCAATACCTTCTCCGCTTATGCGGATATGCAATTATTGCGCAACCGCAATGTCACCAACTGGATGGGCATAGGAGTAGCTTTTTTTAGTGATCGTGCCGGCGATGGCGATTTAGCGCTGACAAAAGGTATGGTGAACCTGGCTTACCACGTTCAGCTGGACGATGCTAATATGCTGTCCGTCGGATTGTGCGCCGGCTATGCACAACGCAGTATTGATATCGGAAAGCTCTCCTTTGACGTGCAATGGGACGGATTCAAATTTAACCGGGACTTAGTGAACGGTGAATCGAGCGCCATTGCAAAATCTGCCTATATGGATATGGGCGCAGGCGTGAACTATTCCTATTTCCCCAATGAAGCCCTTTATGTAAAATTCGGTGTAGGGCTGATGCATATCAACCGGCCGGAGGAGAGCCTCCTGAAAAATACAGACAACCGGATTGGTATGCGTCCTACGGGCATGATTGATGCCCTCATAAAACTTAACTCCGGCTGGATTGCCAATCCATCCGTATATTATACGCAGCAAAAAGGCGCATCGGAAATCATGTTTGGCTCGCAATTCAGTTGCAATGTCAGCCCTTCGGAACAAAAGCCCAACTCGTTGTATATAGGCGCTTATTACCGCTCGGGAGATGCCATCATCGCACTTGCCGGGTTTGAATGGCAGCAAATACGGGTTGTAGGCACTTATGACATTACGGTTTCGGGACTCAGCACCGCCAATGGCGGGAACGGAGCATTTGAAGTTTCTATCTCTTATCAGGGGATATTTGGAGCCAACTCTATTGACCGGAATGCCTATAGTTGCCCACGCTTCTGACATTTTTTTTATAAAAAAATTTTCTTTTTGTATCAGCATTACTTATTTTTGGAAAACATAACGTATAATTTATGGAAATAGAAAAATCAAAAATCTTGTTGGTTGAAGATGATACCAACTTAGGACAGGTACTTAAAAATTATTTAGAACTGCACGACTATGTCGTAGAACTGTGCAGGGACGGCATATTGGGTCTGGCTGCCTTTCGAAGAGAAAAATACGATCTTTGTCTGCTGGACGTTATGATGCCAAACATGGATGGGTTTACCTTAGCCGAGGAGATCCGGAATGTAGATCCCGATGTTCCCCTCTTCTTCCTGTCGGCACGTAGCATGAAGGAGGATCTCCTTCAGGGCTACAAATTAGGCGCGGACGATTATATCACCAAGCCCTTTGACAGCGATGTGTTGCTGCATAAAATAAAAGCCGTATTGAAACGTAATCAGGAGATTCAGGAAAAAAATCCTGTGCAGATCGAATTTAAGATTGGTGACTTCAGCTTTAACAGCCGTCTCCGCCTTTTAAAACATAAAGATCACGATGAGATCACCTTGTCTCCTAAAGAAAATGCGCTCTTGCAGATGCTTTGTGAATTCAAAAACGATTTGCTGCCGAGAGAGCAGGCTTTAAAGCGTATCTGGGGAAGTGATACCTACTTCAACGGAAGAAGTATGGATGTTTATATTGCCAAGCTTCGTAAATATTTGAGCGATGACGATAAGGTAAGTATCGTAAATATTCATGGTAACGGCTTCCGCCTGGTAGTACCAAACTAAGATTAATTGCTTTCATCATAACATGTGTATTCAAAAATCGCCTTCGATTAAGTTCAGGGCGGTTTTTTGAATACAATGAAATAGGGTATGATAAAAGAAAAGATAGAAGTGATATTTACGCAAGCCCCTGCTGTGGCTTCAATTTTTATCCGCATAAAAATCGCAGGCTCCAAAGCAGGCCAAATAATCTTTCAAGGTTCCCGATTGTTGGTTTTTTTATTGTAAATGATAAAATAAAATCACACCATACCACACACGGCTGTTCATCAAAGCACCTGGATTAAATTGTATGCGTGAGGAATCAATGCGGAATTTTTGTTCTCGTTTTTCGGGATCCCAATAAAAAAAGTATCTTTGTTTTAGTTAAAAAAATAAATGAGTTATGGGAACGGCCTCATTGGAACAAGCGTTCCAGGACAAGATTGACCAGGAATTGCGCATAGAGCCGAAGGACTGGATGCCGGAAAAATACCGGCAAACCTTAATCCGGCAGATATCACAACATGCACACAGCGAAATTGTCGGGATGCTGCCCGAAGGCAACTGGATTACCCGTGCTCCTTCACTGCGCCGGAAGGCTGTATTGCTGGCTAAGGTGCAGGATGAGGCAGGTCATGGCTTATATCTATACAGCGCGGCAGAAACGCTGGGCGTTTCCCGCGACCAGATGCTTGGCCAACTGCATTCCGGCGCTGCCAAATATTCTTCTATCTTTAATTATCCGACCATAACCTGGGCTGATATGGGCGCTATTGGCTGGTTAGTTGACGGCGCTGCCATTATGAATCAGGTTCCTTTGTGCCGGTGTTCCTATGGGCCTTACAGCCGGGCCATGATCCGGGTTTGCAAGGAAGAAAGTTTTCACCAGCGCCAGGGTTATGAAATCATGCTCACCCTGAGCAAAGGCACGGAAGTACAGCGCAAAATGGCTCAGGATGCGCTTAACAGGTGGTGGTGGCCTTCCATTATGATGTTTGGCCCCTCAGATGGAGACAGTCCCCATTCTGTCCAAAGTATGAAATGGAAAATCAAACGGTTCAGCAATGATGAGTTGCGCCAGAAGTTTATTGATGTTACCGTAGAACAGGCGGCTATCCTGGGTCTGACCATTCCCGATCCGGATTTAAAATGGAATGAGGAACGCGGCCATTATGATCATGGCCCGATTAACTGGGACGAATTTTGGGATGTGGTGAAGGGCAATGGCCCTTGCAATAAAGAACGCCTCGCTGCCCGAAAGAAGGCCTGGGAAGATGGTGCCTGGGTACGGGAAGCCGCTGTTGCCAATGCAGAAAAAAGGGCGACACGCAGGCTTGCCGGTAAGGCAGCCTGATAGCAGGCTTCGTTTATTGCTATTTAAAATGTGGCTTCGCAGACCGTACCGCAAAAATGCAGCCAGTGTTAAGTAAAAAGTCAAAATGCAAAAGTAACGACAATCAATTTTGTGCAATTTGACGATACAGACAAAATATGCTTAACTCAGCAGAAATATTTTATTTGTATAAATTAGTACGTTCCGTGAGCAATTGAAAAATATTTTAATGATGTTTCAATGGGATTCTTTGCCTTTGGCAGGAGCTTTCCGCATAACGCTTCCGGCATTTTATGATGAACGCGGATCGTTTGTCAAAACTTTTCACGCAGATGAATTTCAGGCTGCCGGCATTCCGTTTGAATTAAAAGAGAGCTATTTTTCTTTTTCCAAAAAAGATGTAATTCGCGGGATGCATTTTCAGTATCCCCCGTTTGATCATGCTAAGATCGTATTCTGTCCGGCAGGCGCCATCCAGGATGTCCTGCTTGACCTGAGGCGGGGATCCGTAACATTCGGACAGTTTGTTTCGGGAGAATTATCGGCGCAAAACCATCAGGCATTTTTCATCCCCAGGGGATTTGCCCACGGCTTCAAAGCGCTTACGGATCAGGCGCAGACCAATTACTTAGTATCTTCAGTGTATAACCGGCACAATGATGCCGGCATCCGCTATGACAGTTTCGGATTTGACTGGGGCGTACAGGAACCGGTAATTTCCCAAAGGGATCTCTCCTTCCCGGCTCTTTCCGACTGGAATCCGGTGTTTTAGATGCTTCCCGAGTATAAAGCGCCTTTATCGGAGCTTAATGATCTCTTCTGTCTTCCTGTCGAAGAAATGATATTCGGTAAGATGATAGCTGTTGTCGGCTTTGAGATGAAGCCAGGAACCATGTTTCCGGTACCATTTCCAGCGGATAGAGCTCCCCAGGCCACCATCCTTCAGGTAAGCGCGCAACATCGGATGCGAGCGCAGTGACAATTTGCGATGCCCCTGGCTGAGCAGATATTGAAAATCCTTCTCCAGCTCATCCGTTATCAGCAGGGAAGGCCCTATCTTGCCCGTGCCGTTGCAGGTGGGGCAAACCTCCGAAGTGGCAATATTGATTTCCGGTCGCAAACGCTGCCGGGTGATTTGCATCAGCCCGAATTTGGAAACCGGCAGTAAAGTATGCCTTGCCCGGTCGCTCTGCATTACCTGATTCATCGTTTCATACAGCCTTCGCTTATTGTCGGGCAGCTTCATGTCAATGAAATCTATGATAATGATCCCTCCGATATCGCGAAGGCGCAACTGGCGCGCTATCTCTTCCGCTGCCTCTAAATTGGTTTTCAGGGCGCTTTCTTCCTGATTGCCATCGGCAGCTCTTGTGCCGCTGTTCACATCAATTACGTGCAGGGCTTCGGTATGCTCGATGATGAGGTAAGCGCCGCTGTGCATATTGACGGTTTTACCAAAGGAAGCTTTCACCTGTCTGGTGATACCGAAATGGTCAAAAATGGGCTGGCCGTTATTATAGTAATTTACAATTTCCTGTTTCTCCGGGGCGATACGGGAGATATAATCTTTGGTTTCTTTCAGGATGCCCTTATCATTTACCACCACACTCTGGAAGCTTTCATTGAGCAGGTCGCGCAGGATAGAAGTAGCCTTGCCCTGCTCGCTCAGAATGCGTTTGGGCGCTGCGGCGCCTTCCAGGTTTTGCTGAATGCTCTTCCACATTTGCTGTAGTTCCAGGAGATCCGTATGCAGCTCGGCGGTATTTTTACCCTCTGCCGCCGTGCGCACAATAACCCCGAAATTTTTAGGGCGAATGCTTTCCACAATCTTTTGCAGCCGTTTTCGTTCTTCTGCGGAATGAATCTTCCGGGATACCGATACAAAATCATTAAAAGGAGTGAGTACTACGAAGCGTCCCGGCAGAGAAAGCTCGCAGCTCAGGCGGGGGCCTTTGGAAGATATAGGTTCTTTAAGAATCTGAACCAGAATTTCCGGCTTTCCATTAAAAACTTCCGTTATTTTTCCGGTTTTGACTATTTCAACTTCATTTCGAAATTTTGAAAAATCAAAGTTGCCGGGACTTCGCATGGCAGATTGAGTAAATTTTACCAGCGAACGTATATATGGACTGAGGTCGGTATAGTGAAGAAATGCGTCTTTTTCGTACCCTACATCTACAAAGGCGGCATTTAAACCCGGCATCAGCTTTTTGACTTTCCCAAGATATAAATCACCAACTGCAAATGCTGAATTATTTTGTTCGTAATGTAACTCTACGAGCCTTTTATTTTCCAACAAAGCTATTTCTACTCCACTATCCGACGAATTGATAATCATTTCTTTGTTCATGATTGTGTCAATTTTCGTCTGAAGCGTCAATGCGGCAACCAGTGCCTTTCTTGCATTCCGCTTTTCGATACTAATTAAAAAATACAAACCTTACAGATAAGCTATAGCCCCCATTTTACAAGAGACAGCTATGAAAACCGGTTTGCGTATATATTGTATGTATAAAATGGATAGGGTTCGTAATACACTAATAAAGCAACAAACCCGACAATGCCGGATGCTTGTCAGGGTTTGTAATATTTTAGAGCATATATAAAGCAAACTTATGATGCGCACCGCACAACAAAGTAACAGACATAAGGGATTGCTTATTTCTTTCTGCTCTTATGTCGATTCTTCCTCAAGCGTTTCTTACGTTTATGGGTAGCGATTTTATGTCTTTTTCTTTTTTTACCGCAAGGCATAATTAATAATATTTAAAAAATTAAAAAAATATGTTTAGAAGGTCTTTATATAATTATCAATATCGGCACTGAACTGTGGGTCATTCTTAATTTGCTTGGCTTCATTCAATAATTCAACAGCCGTTTCTTTCTTACCCTGCTCCTTATAGGCTTCCGCCATAAACAACCTGGCCTGCCAGTTATCCTTATGGTATTTCAGGATCAGCTCACCCCGTTGAATGGCTTTGTCGTACTGCCCTGACTCAATAGCCATTGTTCCCAACACCATATTTGCAGGCAGGTTGGCCGGATCATGCTTCACTACAGTCAACAATTCCTGAATCCCCTGCATGGTTTGCCCCGTACCATTAATATATACCGAAGCCAAATCCAGCCGCATCGTATCATTATCCGGGTTAATAGCCAAAGACCGGGTATAACCATCTATCGCTCCTTCTGCCAGCCATTGTCTCAGCGCAGAATTTTTCTCGTCTTCTAATTCTTCCGAATATAAATGGGCTGCAAAGTTGAGCTTTTTTTCGGAATTATCCAACTTCCCGCTTTCGGCAAAATAATGCGCTGCAATGCCCCGGTATTTATTCTGTTGCCAGAGTTTACCCAAATTTTCATTGGCTAATGCCGCTGCGGTTTTGTCGGCTACCCTGGTTGTAGTTTCCAAATCATATACCATAGCCTGTGCCTGCGGTGACAGCTTCTTCTTCATAGCAGTCAGCAGGGAGTCGAAATCAGCGGCTACGGGCATGGCATTACCCATAGCTCCGGCCATTGGAGCCGGCGGCTCCGGTTTTGCCGGAGGGATGATATTACCCTTCCAGAATAAAAGGACACTTAAAAGTAAGGCTACCGCAATGCTGATATAATGAATCGGTTTCAAGATAATCCGTTGAATATTTTGGAGTGCAAAGGTAGCTAAAATAAATATTGGATTGAGAGGCATCCCAAATTGTCGCATTACAATGACGGCACAATTTTTTGTCATTTCTATCAAAGAAATTCCAAATTGCAAAGCAATTTGATTAGAATTCCTGCATGGAGCAATCTCCGATTACGCTCGTAACAGCCTCAAGTTTTACCTCGCCAACTCTCAACGTGTCGGGGAGATTGCTCCATTCCAATAAAATCACTCCACTGCGCTACATGAAAGCCCCCCCCCAAATTGACTGCCGCCTATATCCATTCAATGTTGCCGGAAACCTCTTAAAAAATCGGCAACCGGCATTTTCCTTTTCCCTTCATATTGCAGCTCCCGGCAATACAACCAACCGTCCGCAGCTGCAAAGCGAAGATAGGTTTTTCGATCCGTTTGATAAGCGCCCGGTTCCTGGTTTGTTTCTGCAATTTCAAAAGTAGCGTGGAAGATCTTCAGTTGCTTTCCGGAAATCATGGTAAATGCGGTTGGGCTGGGTGAAAGCCCCCGGATAAAGTTGTGAAGTTCAATTACCGGCCGGTTCCAGTTAATGCGGGTATCCTCTTTAAAAATCTTAGGGGCAGGCTTCAGCCTGGAATGAGCCTGCTGTGGTTGCTCGCTAATGGCTTCATCAATTAAACCCTGAATCGTTTTTATCAGCAATTCCGCCCCCTGATCCATCAGCTTAAGATAAAGGCTGCCGGCATTATCTTCCGGCAGAACAGCCACTTTTTGCTGTAGCAGGATATCCCCGGTATCTATCTCTTGTTTAAGCCGGAAGGTGGTCACACCCGTTTCCGTCTCTCCGTTGATGATCGCCCAATTAATCGGCGCTGCTCCCCGGTATTGCGGCAACAGTGAGGCATGTACATTCAATGTGCCGAGTGGTGGCATACTCCAAACCATTTCGGGCAACATACGAAAGGCAACCACTACCTGCAAGTCTGCCCGGTATGACGTTAGCTCCCGGATAAATGCTTTGCTTTTGAGCCGTTCAGGTTGCAGCACAGGCAGGTTTTGAGACAATGCATATGTTTTCACTGCGGATGCCTTCATTTGCATACCGCGTCCGGCAGGCTTATCGGGCGCCGTAACCACGGCAACAATATGAAAATGGTTCTCGACAAGCGCACGCAGCGATGCGGCTGCAAAATCAGGGGTGCCCAGAAACACGATACGGGGCCTTTGATCCGGTATATTCATTCGCGCAAAAATAATCACTTCTTCCGAAGCCAGCATCCTCTGTTTTCCTATTCGGCATGAAGCAGACCTAATTGCCTTTCCAACAAACCGCTTGCTGCAAACTCATTTGCTTTTACTATTTTTACCACAAATTATACTGGATAAATGGCACATATACCATTGCAGCCAATTGACGATAAGGAATTGCTGGAAGCGTTCAGAAATGAGGCAACCCGGGAATCTGCCTTTACAAAGATTGTGAAAAAATATCAGGAGCGGCTATACTGGCATATCCGCCGTTTGGTGATAAACCATGAGGATGCGAATGACGTACTACAAAATGTCCTGGTTAAGGTATGGAACTACTTAGATAATTTCCGGGAAGAAGCTAACCTGTACACCTGGCTGTACCGAATTGCTACTAATGAAACCATCACCTTCCTCGACCGGGAAAGGCGCCGCAAGTCGATCTCCATCTCTGATCATGAAACCGGGATTGCCAACAAGCTACGGGCGGAAAAAGGATTTGATGTGAATAAGCTGGAATGGAAACTACAGCAGGCCATTCAAAGCCTTCCGGAAAAGCAACGCTTAGTATTCAACCTGCGTTATTATGACGAGATGCCTTATGAGGAAATGTCGAAAGTACTGGATACCTCCACCGGCGCCCTGAAAGCCTCTTATCATCATGCGGTAAAGAAGGTGGAAGAATTTTTGAAGAAGGATTAAACTACATTTATTAACAAGCGTCTAACGCCACTATGAATTCAGGGAATATACGGGAAGAACTTCGGCAAATGCACGCAGATGCTTTGAGTAGCCAGGTTGGCGTACCGTTTCAATTGCCGGAAGACTATTTCGAAACGCTTGCTGACGCTGTATTCAACCGGATCAAACTGGAAATGCTTCCGGATCCGGCTTTACATTACCTGCCCAAGGCCGAGGTGTATCTTATTCCTGATCAATATTTTGAAAAATTAGCCGATGCCACTTTGGAAAAAGTGAAAATGGCTGATCGTATTATTCAACATCAGGAAGTTTCCTGGCCTTTGCAAAAGGAGATGCCCTACATTATACCTGCCGGATATCTCGACACGCTGCCCGGTATCGTTTTGCAACAAATTAATGAGGACAGCCTGCCGGCCGGGAAGGAGCTGGAACAAACGGGTTCTTTTTTACCCGGCCTGAAATCAGCATTTCCTTTTGGCGTTTCCCCGGGATATTTTGATGCTCTGCCTGAGCAGGTTCTGGAAAAGATCCATAACGGTGCGGAGCTCGAAGATCCGGAATTGTCCCCCTTGCTTGCCGGATTACGGGAAGCACAGCCTTTTGCTACGCCCGAAAGTTATTTTGATCAACACGCAAATATAGCTCATGAAATTACCACCCCCCCACGCCGTGTAAAAAAATTATGGCAACAATGGGCGGTTGCTGCAGGAGTTGCTGCATTGGTGGTCTTTACCGGATGGACATTTTTTAACGGGCAAAGTGATTCCATGAACCAGCCTGCTATGCAGATAGCCGGGAAAGCTACCAGCGAAGTGTTTGAGCTACAGCTGGACAAGCAATTGAGCGAGGTTTCCGATGAGGAAATCCGGCGCTATATTGAAAACCATATTGATGAATTTGACGAAACGTCCCTGAGCAATGCCTTTTTACGAATACAGGATGATCCCTTCGACTGGAAAAATACCTTGCAGCATGTGAGCAATCAGGAGATCCGGGATTATTTAAAGAATGGGCTTTAATAAATTAAGAAAATAAAGATAAATCAATGCTACAAAAAATTGTATTGCTGATCATTTGTGTTTTCGGGCTTGCAATGGCCGGGAATGCGCAGCAACAAAAAAAGCCGGATCCAAAGCTAAAGGCGATTAAAGTTGCACTGATTTCGGACAGGATGACACTGACGCCGAAACAATCTGAAAAATTCTGGCCGGTATATAATCGCTATGAAGATGAGATGCGCGAGGTTTGGCGTGCGAAAAGAGCATTGAACGATCAAAAAAATAATTCCCGGGACAAGGTGGATAAACTGCAACAGCTGGAAGAAAAAAAAGTCCAGATTCGGGGTAAGTATAAAAGTGAATTTCTTAGTGTTGTTTCAGCAGATCAACTGGCGGCTATGTATGCCGCCGAAACCGAATTTAAAAATATGCTGTTAAAACGTTTGGGTAAATAACACATCACGACCAGTTATGAAGCAGGAAAATACAATGCTCAATATTGTTTACAGCTTTTACTCCCTGAGCCTGCAAGATATCGGCAGTCCTATTTTGCAGCCTTAATAATCCGCAGAAATGCCGGTATAATTATGCGGAGTAATTTTCTTCAGCTCCTTTTTCACCGTTTCACTCACCTCCAGCTTTTCAATAAACCCATGGATGGATTTTTGAGTGATCCGATCCCGTCCGCGGGTAAGGTCTTTTAATGCCTCATAAGGTTTTGGATAGCCTTGCCGCCGTAAGATGGTCTGAATAGCTTCCGCTACTACAGCCCAGTTGTTTTCCAAATCTGCATTCAGCTTATCTGCATTCAGCAATAATTTTCCAAGCCCTTTTTCCAGCGATTTAATGGCCAGCAAGCTGTGCGCTACGGGCATCCCGATATTACGTAAAACCGTAGAATCCGTCAAATCCCGCTGCAGGCGACTGATGGGGAGCTTGGCGGCAAAATGTTCATAAAGGGCATTGGCTACGCCCAGGTTCCCCTCCGCATTTTCAAAATCAATCGGATTAACTTTATGCGGCATTGCAGAAGAACCCACTTCGCCTTTTTTGGTTTTTTGTTTGAAATATTCCTGCGAAATATAAGTCCATACATCCCGGCAAAAATCAATCAGTATATTATTGATGCGTTTCAGGTTATCGAAATGTGCAGCAAGGTGATCGTAGTGGTCAATTTGTGTGGTAAACTGCATACGCTGAAGTCCGAGACGCTGCACGAAATCATTTCCGAACCCGATCCAGTCTTTTTTAGGGAAGGCCACTACGTGGGCGTTAAAATTTCCCGTTGCTCCTCCGAATTTGGCTGCGTAAGGAATATGTCCCCATAATGCAATCTGGTGATTCAGCCGTTCCACAAACACCATCCATTCCTTACCCAAAACCGTAGGCGATGCAGGCTGTCCGTGTGTGCGCGCGAGCATGGGAATTTCTTTCCAATCCCGGGCCTGTTTTTGCAAATAATGTACCAGATTCAGCAAAGTCGGCAGGTAAACTTCTTCCAGAGATTCTTTCCATAACAATGGTATGGCAGTATTGTTCACATCCTGTGAGGTAAGACCGAAGTGTACCCATTCCAGAGCATTTCCCGCTTGCATTTTATCCAATTCTTCCTTGATAAAATACTCAACGGCTTTTACATCGTGATTGGTAGTTTTTTCAATGGTTTTGATTTGCTGTGCCTGCTCCTCGCTGAACTGTTCATAAATATTGCGCAGCTTCCGGGCAGTAACCGCTTCCGGCATTTTAAAAATACCCGCATCGGCTAATGCAATAAAATATTCAATCTCAATACGAATCCGGTAACGAATCAGTCCGTATTCGGAATAATAAGGCGCTAATTCCTCCAGTTGGCGACGATACCGGCCGTCAATGGGGCTAATGGCAGTAAGTGTATTCAAATCCATAGCGACAAAAGTAAAAATTTTGAAGCGTAAAAGAGGAATAATGACAGAATGCCTTGCCGTGAATATCTTTGCTGAATGATTATTGTCCCGGCAGAAACAGTACAGATTTCCTTTTTTTAGTATTCCCGGTTTTTATTGAGATGTTTTCTTCCCTTTTTTGGTAATAAGGCAAATCTAATTCTTTTGTTGCCATTGGCCTTAAAAAGGATAGCCTATGGCGGCGCTAAAATTGATATTCTCCCTGCGCCAGTCCGGATCGCCGAAATTCACATTTTGCAATACCCAGCCATTATTTTGTGTCACATAAGGCTTTTTTAAGGGGAAGGCCCAGTCGAGGCGTACCACCAGAAATCCGCCGAAGTCCATGCGCACACCGGCTCCGGTACTCATCGCGATGTCCTGATATAAAGTACTGAACCGAAATTCAGCACCCGGCAACTTTGCATCCTGCTTAGCCAGCCAGATATTGCCGGCATCTGCAAAGAAAGCGCCATTCAGGCTCAGGGCTCCCGAAAACAAACGAATCAGCGCAAAACGATATTCTCCGTTCAGCTCCAGTTTTATATCACCCGACTGATCGATAAAGAGATTATCTAATGAATTTTGCTGTAGGGAATCATAATAACTGCCCGGTCCCAGCACACGCGGGCGCCAACCCCGGATACTATAAGCTCCGCCTACAAAATATTGTTTGATATAGGGTAAAGTTACGGAGCCGGCATAAGGCAGTCCAATGCCGCCGTAGAAACGGAAGGCAAACGCGGAACGGGGATAGTGAAAATATTGCCGGGCATCAAAATCAAGACGAACATAGCTGGCGTAGTTCATGCTAAAATTGGGATCCATACTCCGGCCAATGCCATTCACGCCGCTCAGTAATAATCCGGCCTCTTCAAAAGCCAGCCGGAGATAAGCGTTTTTGCGTGGCTGCCTCAGTTCGTTATTAAACACAAACTCCACGTTCTCTCCTTCAATGAAGGTTTCCTGATAACTGTTACGGATGGCAGGAATGGAATCCATTTTCAGCTTAAAGCTGTCTGAAATACTGCCCAGATTCAGGGTATTCACAAAAACGGGGCGAATGGTCCAGGTTTTCAACGGGCTTTCTTTCCAGATATAACCATAGGCCGTGTTGATAGTTTGCAGGGTAAAATATTTAGGCCGGATCATGGAGTTGAAACCCGCACTGACAAAAGTTCTCGGCACTGAGGACGGACTAAATCGGCTTTGGTTTACCGGCAGAATAAATTTTGGAAACTGCAGTCGGAAATTGACTCCGAAATTTTGAGAAAACAAATAAAGCTGGTTGAAAAATCCGGAACCTGCATTACGGTCGCGGGACATCTCAATACCATAGGAAACGGAAGTGGTGAGTTGATTTGCGCCTTTCATAAAATTACGATCGGTAACGGATAATGTAGCTGCGGTACCTAAGGCATAGATATCCCCACCTGAGACCTCCACATTGGTATTAAAATCGTATTTTTTTACCGGATTCAGCAGGATATAAGCATTCAGGGTCCGACTGAAGGTATCGCTGCGGTCATCAAAGAAACGCACACGCACGTATTTAAAGATACCCAGGTCATTAAGCTGCTGAATGGTTTTGTTGTAATCACTTTGCGCATAATAACGCCCCGGGCGAAGCGGAATTTTCTTCAGCAGAATATTGGGATGTACATAGTCATGATGATAGCGAAACGAAACACCGTCTTCCCGCTTTTCAATCATATTAATATCACGCAAATCCGCAGTGTCCACATAATCAGGAAATACGGTCACTTTTCCAAAGGAAAATTTATTGAAAGACAAGCTGTCCCTGCCCAGGCTCACAATCACCTTCACGTCCAGCGTAGGGTGCTGCCTGTTACGCAGGCTGAGGTAATGCAGCGCCGATTGCAGCAGGCTGTTTTGGAACTGAAAATTAACCGTATGAAAAGTGTCCAGTTCGAAAAAGATATTTTCCGCACTAAAATGGTAATAACCGTAGTCGCGCACTTTATCGGCAATGCGGTTGCGCTCTTCACCCAGTAGCGTATTGCTGTAATACCGGTTCTTTTTAAGCAGACTTTCCGAACGGGTATCTGTCAGAATCTTCCGGACACCTTCATCGGTTATGTCGTAATATACCTCGTTAATTACGTATCCGGAGCCGGTATTCACCCGGAAAGTCACATACGCCCGGTTGCCGCGGTACCTGATGGTGTCCGTAATGCGCGGATAAAAATAACCGCGGTTACGCAGAAAATCCTGCATCGCTTCCTTAGACCGGCTCACCCAGGCAGTGTCTAGCGCCACTGGTTTCTCCACGACCCTGGCCGTAATCTGATAGTTGGCAGTATCCTTCTGATATTTTTTATAGCGAAGATTATAAAGCCAGGTTTTATAGGGGAAAGCCCCTAAAAAATAGGTGTTGGGCTTCTGCGTTCTCAATTGCAATAACTGATCGTTCAACGCACTTTTATCCGCACCGCTTCGATCCGTATTCAGCTGCACATTGCTGCGGCGCAACAGATATTCCCCCTCCTGAAGGTGCCTGACAGGCGAGCAGGCCAACAGCATGAGAAGGGGCAACAGGGCGCCTAAGCTCCAAAGTTTTTTATTCATTCTGATCCGGATAGCCTTTGTAAATACTTCATAAAAACACCCCATTATTGAACAACAATCTGTCCCGTACAATCTGTAACAATTACCAGGAACGCATCATTTTCCATATTGCTTAGATTAATTAGAGCTGAAAAAGAAACACGACATTTTTCATCGAAGATGGAAAGACTATGTGCCGCTCCGAATACCCAAAATTATTTACAGATCTTTTTATACTGATGTGTAAGTTAAGCATATTTTGCCTGCATTATTAACTTCTGTTAATTTGACTATAATTGCTTTTACTGTCTTGCATTTTGACTTAACACTAATACCTCTGTATCTATCCCAAATGCCTGACACAAGTTATGGTTAAAATTTATTGTCAAATAAGGGATATTACTTTGCCCTTATTGCTTTCGAAAATAAAATCTGTTTTTTAGCCAAAACGAAAATTATCCTGCAATTTTGCAGAGAATCCCATCAATACCTTTCGACAATGGTCAGTACCTCCCGGCTAAAATACATCCGCTCGCTAAGTCAGCAAAAATACAGAAAAGCGCATAATACTTATCTGGCCGAAGGCGATAAGATCGTTCGGGAATATTTAAGCTCGGAATCCTTTTTGGAATACCTTATCGGAACAGCCGAATTCCTGGAGCATCACCAGGAGCTGATCCGCCGTCACCCGGAAACGGAAGTCATAGCCGCGCAATCCTTTGAGCTGGAAAAACTATCCGGCTTAAAAACCGGAACACCCGCGTTACTAACGGTTCGGATGCCGGCACGACTGCCCTTTCAGCCAATAGCCGGCAAATGGGCGCTGATGTCGGATGCGGTGCAGGATCCGGGAAATATGGGTACTATCATCCGCATTGCCGACTGGTTTGGTATAAGGCAACTGATTTGTACACCGGGATGTGCGGATGTGTATAATCCCAAGGTAGTCCAGTCTGCAATGGGGAGTTTGCTTCGGGTAACAATTTGCCAGGAGGATCCGGAAGTGTTTTTCCGGTCAGTGCATCTTCCTGTATATGCCACTGCTTTAGACGGAGAAGATATACGCGGAGCCGGCACCCTGACTCCGGGCATCATTGTATTGGGTAATGAATCCAGAGGTGTTTCTCCAACTATCCTTCAACACGCCTGCCGGCGCCTGAAGATTCCCGGCGGAGGCGGCGCCGAATCACTGAATGTAGCTATAGCCGCAGGTATTGTTTGTTTTGCCTTGTCAGGGTAAAGTATAATCTTGGAAATGAAAAAATGGTATTGGTTGTAATAAACAAATAGCTGTTATTGAGAAGCGTTGTTGTTAGGAAAAAATTTGCGCTGTCATGATCAGGCCGGCGTAAGTGTCAGTTGACGACAGTCAGCTGGTGTGGTCAATGCAATGCGTTATTCTGTCTGAATCCTGTATCTCCCCGTGGGATTTTTCCCGAAGAGGCCCCGGTTGGCGGTTCCATAGTGCCGTTGCTTCCGGGAATCTCTAAGTTGCCGGCAGGAGTTATTGTAAAAGGTAGGCCGTTACCTGCGCCGGGAACTGGGATTCCGGACTTCAGCCATCTGGAGCCGGCCAGGTATTCCTGATTTTGGTAAAAAACAAAAAGACAAGTACTGTCCTTTACGGTGTTGATAACCGGTCGTGAAAATTCAACCGGTACGGCAGGGCAGCCCCAACTCCGGCCAATACGCCGGTTTGCCCGGATAAACCTCTCGCTCACGTAAGCTGCGCCATGCATCACAATTGCCCGATCCATCGCCCGGTCATTATAACCAGTATCCATTCCAGCCAATCGCAGGGAGTAGCCATTATTACCCATATAAGTGTCGCCGGTGATATAAAACCCCAGGCTGGACTGATGAGAATCGGGCAGGTTGGAAAAGGCTCCGGCATACTCTTCACCGGTGCCTTCACCGTGTGCCACCAGGGTATTGAACAGTACTTTTTTAGCATCCAGATCAATTACCCAAAGACGGGGCTTATTAGCAGAAAGCGAAAAATCACAAACCGACAATATGCTTTTTTCTTCGGATAAATAATTATTGTGGCGCAAATGCAGGTATCCTGTATAAGCCTTTATAAAAACCGCCTGCCGGAGCTTTGCATGCGAACCAAAATCTATATGGTTATACAATTCCGCAATAATATTTTCCTCTGCCTTTACGGCTGAGCTTACGGGATGATTATTCCCGGAGGCATAAGTATAGGGAGCAGCCATCCCAAGCAACAATATCCATCCCGAAATTGTCAGCGTCTCTTTCAAAACGGCGACAATTACCTGCTTAATTCCTATCATAATCTTTAGCTGAATGGTAACTTTCTGTAATGCTACCGCTATTTTTAGTTTGAGTGTTCATTCAAAAATATTTATTTTGGGTGTAAAACGGGTTATTATCCGGTTTTTTAACAGGCATCTAATAAGCTCATTAATCCAAAATGAATTGAATATCATTTACTTATAAAATAATTATAGTTTGAGAGCTAACAGTTTATTACCATTTTATCATCCACATCTGCCTGAAGCAGGGTGTGATGAGGCAGGCCGGGGCTGCATCGCCGGACCGGTTACCGCAGCGGCAGTTATTTTACCCAAAAATTTTTATCATCCTCTGCTCAACGATAGTAAACAACTCAGCGAACGGGAGCGGGAGAGCCTGCGGCCTGTTATTGAACAGGAAGCGCTGGCCTGGTCTGTAGCTTTTGTCGATAACCAGGAGATTGACCGGATTAATATCTTAAAAGCTACATTCAAGGCCATGCATCTGGCGATTAAAAGCTTGTCAATGCACCCGGAGCTGTTGCTGATTGACGGGAACCGTTTTACTCCGTTTTTCGGCATTCCCCATCAATGTATCATAAAGGGTGATGGCAAATATGCAGCTATTGCCGCAGCAAGCATATTAGCTAAAACGCACCGGGACGAATATATGCTCGGCTTGCATACCCGATATTCGGAATATCACTGGAACGAAAATAAAGGCTACCCGACGCCTTTCCACAAAGCGCAGGTCAGGCTGCATGGTTTTAGCCCCCTTCACCGGCAGACCTTTAAGAGCCGTTAAGGATATTTTAATAAGCGCGATGACAATCCCCGATTTTCTGTGGGTGTACCCCAAATTGTCGCACCGGAGCAATCTCCCGAAGGTAAAAGGTATCGTCATTCCGACCGGAGTAAAATTTACGGAATGCAGCGCAGTAAATTTTATGGAGCGGAGGAAGCTCCCATGCGTTTTCCCATCCTCCCGATTGGGAGATTCCTTCATGCGAAAATCCTAACCGGATTAAGCGTAATCCGGGATTTTCTTTTCGGATGACGGCACGTTTTTTCGGAATGACAAAAAACCTTATACCACATGCAACATTTGGGATGTACCCGTTTTCTGTTCCGACAGCGGTATTGCCAATACAAAGCGTTACATTTGCAAACTCAGGTCTGTTAAATATATTTATATTTTATGCATCTGGTTTAAATAATGGCTATACTAGGAAATCTAATTTCTCGCTCCCTTCATATCCGGAAACGACTGGCCGGCAAGATGGCCAGCCCGCGGGTTTATCAGCTCAATACCCTGCGATTCCTGCTTGAAAGAGGGCAGTACACTGCATTTGGCAAGCATTATGGGTACGATAATATGCTGTCGGAATCCCTGCATCTTACCGATAGTTTTCGCAAAAAGGTACCTGCTCATAATTACAGTTCGATGTTCAATCAATGGTGGAACCGGTGTCTGGAAGGGGAAGAAAATGTCTGCTGGCCCGGGAAGGTGAAATTTTTCGCACTGAGCTCGGGCACTTCCGAGTCTTCCAGCAAGCATATCCCGGTTACGAAGGATATGATCAACTCTATCAAAAAGGTAGGTTTCCGGCAGTTCTACAGCATGAGCAATTTCAATGTGCCTCACGGAACCTTTACAAAAGGCATATTAATGCTGGGCGGTTCTACTTCCTTAGAAGCACGGGGAGATTACTATGAAGGCGATATGAGCGGAATCAGCGCCAAGAATATGCCCAAATTCCTGTCCAGCTTATTATATAAGCCGGGGCAAAAGATATCCAAAAGCCCTAACTGGGAGGAACGCATCCGCCTGATTGTAGAGCATGCCCATAAATGGGATGTGGGTACTTTGTGCGGAGTGCCGGCCTGGGCGCAAATTGTTTTGGAGCAAATCATTCAGCGGTATCAGCTCAAAAATATCCATGAAATCTGGCCTAACCTGGCTATCTATATTCATGGTGGCGTTTCTTTTGAGCCTTATGAAGACAGTTTCAAAAAGCTCCTGGGGAAGCCCGTTACCTATATCGAGACCTATATGGCCTCGGAAGGCTCTTTCGGATTTCAGGCGCGACCCGGTGTGGAGGGTATTAAGCTGGTGCTCAATGCAGGTATCTTCTATGAATTTGTACCTTTTAATCAGAAAAATTTTGACGAAAACGGAGAGATAATTGCTTATCCGGAATCATACCTGATAGATGAGGTAAATGAAAATACGGATTACGCCATTATGCTCAGCACCTGTGCCGGCGCCTGGCGCTATATCATTGGCGATGTGGTAAGGTTTACGGATGTGAAAGAGCATGAGCTGGTTATTGTCGGGCGTACCAAACAGTTCCTGAGTCTTTGCGGAGAGCATACTTCTATTGACAACCTGAACAAGGCAATCGAAACCGTAAATAAAAAGCTGAATACGACAATCCGGGAATTTGCGGTGGCCGGTACAGCGCATGATAATCTTTTCGCCCATCACTGGTATATAGGTTGCGATGATAAAAAGATACAGCCCGGAAAAGTCCGGGATATTCTCGACAGTACGCTTTGTGAAATTAATGATGATTATGCGGTGGAGCGAACTTCCGCATTAAAGGAGGTCTTCGTGAGCATTCTGCCTTCCCGGATCTTTACAGACTATATGAAATCTATCGGTCGTTACGGCGCGATGAATAAATTTCCGCGGGTATTGAAAGGGGCTCAGCTTCAGGGCTGGAACGATTTTCTGAATAATCAGCTCAATAAAAAATAGTGTTTGCAGGATATTTGTCGGATATCAGGAGCATATATTTGAAGAGTGTATATATTAGCAGGGTGCATCCCAAATTGTCTCCCCGGAGCAATCTCCCGAATGTAAAAGGTATCGTCATTCCGGGTGAAGCGTATAAG
>CAZUSO010000026.1:0-1638 GCA_964622775.1 uncultured Taibaiella sp.
AAATCAAGCATTGCAGCCCATAAAAACAAAAAAACGTGTCAAACTTGAGAAAAAACAGTTGAAACCATTATCAAATATCAAAGAAACGGCTTGTTTCAGTCTGGTTTTATTTACTGCTTCTCGATTTTTATAACCTGTGAAGTCATATCATCCTGATACTTCAGGAAATAAATGCCCTGAGCCATATCATGCATGGAAATTTCCATAACCGGCCGGTTATCCACTGCTGTATTAAACAGCGTCCTTCCGCTGAGATCACTGACGGTAATGTGTGCATTTCCCGAAACGGAGCCTTCAATACGCAAGGTGAGCTTGTCGGTGGTCGGATTGGGGAAAGCAATCAGGTTGAAGCTTCCGCTTTTCATTATTGCATTAACGACCGGGCTATAGCCATGCTTACCATTGGAGTACATGATTTTCAGCCGGTAATAATTAACACCCGAATATGGATCTTCATCAATAAACCGGTAGTCGCTGTTAGATCCTGTCGCCTGTATGCTACCGAGGAAGTCGAAATTAAGCGCATCCCGGCTGCGCTCGATCTCAAAATAATCCATTCCGGCTTCGATCCGGGTATTCCAGCGTATCAGGTTATGGTCGCCGGTATTCGTAGCCGTGATATTGCTTAATTTTACCGGTAATGGTGTTCCGTTGCTGCTGGTATGTGCGAAAAACCCGGAGAATTGCGTTGTGGTAAATGTGATTTCCCAGCGGCTTTCAATCGCATTCCAAAATGCGGTACAGGGAATTACCTCCTTAAGTGCGCCAGAAGTATCAAATCCTCCGGGGCCATTACCACTTCCCGATTCGCTATGAAAGGCAGTAATCTGCAGATTTTCCCCATTGGCGCCAATCTGAGGGAATTGAGGGTTCGCTATTCCAACCAATGCATTATAGTCGTTTATTTCCTGCTGTGTAAAATAAAGTGTAACCTCAGCGCCTCCCGGAAGGCTTGTTTCAATATTATAATAACGACTGATATAAGCATCGCCGGAGGGATCAATCACGGCCCCCACAACTACTTGTGATGTTACGTCGCCCAGATTATTTGCGCCGGAATTAATGGTAGCCACCATTTCACAGCTGTTATTTGTGTAAGACACGGTTCCATTATTTTGTGTATGTGTGGTTGAGGTCGAGGAGCCGGCAATTGTATGGGAAGAAACGGTAAGGTTAAGGGTTACAATGCTGTCGCAGCCGTTTGCGGCAACAAAAGTATCGGTAGCGGAAGTATTATCGGAAGTGTACTCAACACCGTTAAAGGCATAGCTTTCCCCGGCACAAATGGATTGGATATCCGTCCCTGTAATTAATGCCGGCTCGGTGATCGTCATATCTTCCACAATCATACATCCGTTGTCATCGGTAATGGTAACGGTATATGTGCCGGATGATAAACCCGCTGCCGTTGCCGCTGTGCCACCCGAAGACGACCACGAATAGCTGTAAGGGCCTGTTCCACCGCTTACACTTACGGATGCCGTACCGTTCGTGCCGCCGTTGCACGACACATTGGTTTGTGATGTCGTAGCGCTTAAGGCGGAAGGTTGGGTAATCGTGACGGGTTGGGTAGTCTGACAGGTGTTGTCATCGGTAATGGTAACGGTATATGTGCCGGATGATAAACCCGCTGCCGTT
>CAZUSO010000026.1:1738-39136 GCA_964622775.1 uncultured Taibaiella sp.
ACCAGGAATAGCTGTACGGGCCGGTTCCTCCGCTTACGCTTACGGATGCCGAACCGTTGGTTCCGCCGTTGCAGGACACATTGGTTTGTGATGTAGTAGCGCTTAAGGAAGAAGGTTGGGTAATGGTTACGGTTTGGGTAGTTTGACAAGTGTTGTTATCGGTAATGGTTACGGTATATGTGCCGGCTGATAAACCCGCTGCCGTTGCAGCTGTTCCTCCGGAAGGGAACCAGGAATAGCTGTACGGGCCGGTTCCTCCGCTTACGCTTACGGATGCCGAACCATTGGTTCCGCCGTTGCAGGACACATTGGTGGCTGAAGAGATTGCCGTAATGTTGGAAACCTGTAGTTCAATCGAACTGGAATTACTACACCCGCCAATCATACCGATTATTGTATAGGTAGTAGTACTGGTTGGGGAAGCCGTAACAGAGGCTCCGGTTGTGGCGCTAAGACCGGAAGCCGGTGTCCAGGAATAAGTGTCAGCGCCGAATGCTGTCAGCGTAGTAGTCGATCCTAAGCAGATGGGATTATTTCCTGCTGTGACGGCTATGTCAGGGCTGGCGTTCACGATAATGGTAATGGTTTTATCTGCAACCTCATTGCAGCCTCCTCCTGCAACAACCAGTGTTGCCTCGTATATTCCGGGAGTGTTATAAATTACTGATGGGGTCAGGCTGTTTGTATTATCCGCGATACCCCCTGTAAAATCCCAGGAAAATCCGCCACTGGTTGTGGCATTGGTGGCATCAAAATTAATAATTTCTCCTGCGCATATATTTGTAGCGGATGCCGTAAACGAGGCATCTGAAGGTTCATTGGTCAGGAATGGGTGTATATACAAGGAAGCCTGCAAACTCCAGGAACCGGACGTGCCATATTGATACCAGTTATTGTCTGATTGCCTTTCCCATATTGATGAAGGTGTTGTTTGTCCGCTGGAATTACTTACTATAGATAAGGTATCGTGTACGGAGCTGCTCCATTCCAAATTAGTAAGTACCACGCTCACAAAGAATTTTTTAGAAGCCGGTAAGGATACTGGCGTATCAAAGGTTATGGAAGAATAGCTGCCATTATTTACATTATCCATAATGGTTTCCATAGTCAGCGAACCCGATCCTATTAATCCTCCCGGGCTGCCGGAGGTTCCGTCATAGATATGTATAGGTACTGTTTTAGCCGGATTGTTGGAATGGGCACGTCCAAAAGCAACATATAGGCTGGTCATCAGGGTGTCACCATAGGAGTTAACATCAAAATACATAGCCTTTTCCTTGTCTGAGTAAACATTGACCCCATTTATCCATCCATCGGATCCCACGCTGCTTCCTGTATAATAGTTTGCGCCTGTCCATCCTGACGGTATGGGTAAGTTTATGGTATTGCAGACACTGGCCGGCGCGACGGTAATATACCCTGACTTCGTTTCCGTATTATTACCAAACGAATTCGAAGCAGTGAGTGTAACGTCATAAATTCCGGGCGTATTGTACTGAATTGCCGGTGGATTTTGCCCGGTAAATCCGGAAGGACTACCTCCGGGGAAGCTCCATAACCATGAAGTTGGGTTATAAGTGGTGAGGTCGGTAAATGTTACTGAGGCGCCAGCCTGAATACTGGTGTTTGAGGTGGAGAAATCGGGAGTCGGGGGATTGCTCAGCGTACCGGACACGCAAGACATAGCCGCTGCAGCATTAATCCTTCCGGATCCCAACTGGCCGATATAATCAGGATTGGCAGCATTAATGTTTGTAGCGGAATTCAGGAGACAATTTTCAATGTCTGCCGGTGGCATTCCGGGATTTAAAGAACGCATTAAACCTACCAGCCCGGCTACCAATGGAGAAGCCATGGACGTACCGGATTTATAACCGTAGCTATTACCTACCGTAGTGCTGTAAATACTTTCTCCCGGGGCGCTGACATCCACCCAGCTTCCATAATTGGAAAACCCCGCTTTTTGGTCGCTGCTGTTCGTTGCCGCCACAGCTATTACGCCGGTATAATTAGCCGGGTAAAACGGTGTACTTATGTTATCGTTTCCTGCTGCGGCAACAATGACACAGTTTTTCCCCAGGGCGTAGGTAATTATGTTTTGTGCAGTAGTAGAAAATACCGGGCCTCCCCAGGAAAGATTAATTACATCCGCACCATTATTGGCAGCATAAATAATGCCTTCATATCCATTGGTTACGGATACCGGAACATTTGTTGACTTCACACACATCAGCTTGCAACTGAATCCAATTGAGGATACACCGGTATTGTTATTGGAAACTGCGGACACAATTCCCGCCACATGGGTACCATGGTCGAAACTGCTTGTGGGGGGATTAGGATTGTTGTCATTATCGGCAATATCCCAGCCATTGATATCATCAATATACCCGTTTCCGTCATCATCAATTCCATTCCCGGGGATCTCTCCGGGATTCACCCAAAGATTGCCGGACAAATCCGGGTGTGTAGTTTCAATAGCATCGTCCACAATAGCAACAACTACTGTACTGCCACTTGAAAAATAATTCCAGGCATTCGTGGCACCGATGGCGCTCAAATGCCATTGTGCGCCCAATGAGGGGTCGTTTGGGGTAAGAAAAGGTTTGTCTAAAGGAACCTGTTCAGCATATTCCACATAGCCGCTGGCCTTCAATTCCTGAATAAGCTGATATGTGATGGAGATATTGTTAAAGCGCAACAGGTAGGTCTGTTGTAACGGAGAAGCTCCTTGTATATTTCGGAATGCTTTGATGGTCTGTACAATCTGGTAGCTTGTTTTCATTTTATCCAAAAATGAAAGCGATGCCGGAGATGATGCGGCAGCACCGTCTTTTAATTTAAACCATATCTTTCCATCCTGATAGTTCGGATCGAATGTTTGGGAATATACGGAATGCTGAATGATCAGCGCAATGCATAATAAGAGATAACGGTAAGAATGTTTCATAATTGTACATTAAATGGGAACAATAATAACCTGAATTGCATTTCAAATTTATAAACAAAAAGTTATTTGCGGCATACGTATCTTTTCAAGCATAGTCAAGAATATGTTAATATAACAAAAAGGCTTATTTGATATGCTATAAGTCATATAGATATTCAAATAAAGAGGGGTTGGTTTTCCTGGCATATTATCTCTATGCTTTTTACCTTCAATTCTTTAATTTTACCGCTTTTCCTGAATAAAACACCTGCAACTTGTTTGTAACCATTAAAAAAGAATTTCTGCTGCTGATCCGCGATCCGGGAGGCTTAATGCTGTTATTGCTGATGCCTGCCGTACTGATAATTGTCATGGCAACAGTGCAGGACGCGCCTTATAAAGATTATCAGCAAATGAAATTTGAAATGCCGGTGGTCAATAATGACCGCGGCAGTGTCGGAGCAAAAATTATTAAAGAACTAAGGCAGAGTAAAAATTTCATCATTATCGAAAAAGTCGGCGATACTGCACTTAACGAATCGGTTTTAGTGTCACAGATTCAAAACGGCGATTATTCCATCGGCCTGATTATCCCGGAAAACACTACTGCGGTCCTGGTACGTAAATCCAACAAACTCTCCAATGCGCTGGCGCAGGGTATGGGGTTCCCCGGCAGTCTGCCGGTTACCGGAAAAAACGACAGCGCGGTAATCCGGCTCGTTTTCGATCCGGTTTCCAAACCTTCCTTCCGGAGCGCGATAAATTTTGCCCTCAACCAATACATCGTTAAATCCCAGATGCAGATCCTGGTAGAACGCCTGTCCCGGTCTGCCGGCGACAGCAGCCTGAGCAACACATTGCTTCAGGAATCGCTGCAGGCTATTTACGTTCAGGAGGAGCAGACCGGAAAAGACGCCCAGGTAATAGCATCCATTAATTCCGTTCAGCATAATGTGCCTTCCTGGGCCATTTTCGGCATGTTTATGATAGTAGTGCCCATCGCCGGCAATATGATCCGGGAGCGCGATGAAGGCAGCGCCATTCGCCTCCGGTTAATTCCCCATGCAGCCGGCCGAGTGGCATTAGGGCGCATCCTTTTTTACATCATGCTGTGTTGTATTCAGTTTGTATTGATGATGATGATCGGTGTTCTGGTATTGCCCTGGATTGGTCTTCCGGCACTGTACCTGGGCACTCACCCGATTTTGTTGTTGCCAATGGCTTTGGCCATTGCGTTTGCCGCAACAGCTTATGGATTTTTCGTAGGTAGTATTTTCCATACCGCCAATCAGGCCATGAGTGTCGGTGCCATATCCATTGTGCTGATTTCGGCAATAGGCGGCGTATGGGTTCCTGTAGAGATCCTGCCCAGATTTATGCAGCATGTGGCCTTAGTGTCACCTCTGCACTGGTCCCTCGAAGGCATTAATAGTATCATCCTGCGCGGCTCCGGCCTTCGCGGTATCGGGTTGCCGGCTTTGGTATTAATCCTGTTGGGCTCCACCCTTACATTTTGCGGTATCTTTTTCCGTAAAAACTAAGCATTTTTCGTACCTTTAAACATCAAATCATTTCATGAGTCAAACGCTATTGCCCGGCTCAAAAGCGCCGGATTTTCTGGCCTTTGATCAGGATGGAAATTCAATCAGTTTATCAGATTATAAAGGAATGAAAGTGGCACTCTATTTTTATCCGCACGATAATACGGAAAGTTGCACCATTCAGGCATGTAACCTGCGGGATAATTTTTCTTTATTAAAAAAAAACAAGATCGAAATATTAGGCGTTAGTACCGACTCGATGAAAAGCCATAAAAAATTTGCCACAAAATACCAGCTGCCCTTTAAACTGATTGTAGATGAAGACCGAAAGATTGTCAACCTGTACAAGGTGTGGCAATGGAAAAAGTTCATGGGAAGAACATACGAAGGCATTGTACGCACGACATTCCTCATTGATGAAAAGGGCAGACTTATTCATATTATTGATAAGGTAAAAACCAAAAGCCATACTGAGCAAATCGCGGCATTCTGGAATCTGAATACTCATTAAATAAAAAACAGCATGAAAAAATTATTGGGAATAATAAGCCTGGCTTGCCTGTCGGCCTATGGCGTACAGGCGCAGACCGCAGATCAACTGCTTCAGGGACTGCTCAACCGGAGAAACAACAATCAGGGCTCCGGTAATAATAATGGGCAACAATCGGGAGGTTATAGTAATCTTTCCAATGCCGAGATTTCCTCCGGGCTGAAAGAAGCGCTTCGGATAGGCGCACAAAATGCCGGACGGCAGCTCTCCGCAAAGGACGGCTTTTTTGGGAATGCTCTGGTGAAAATTCTGATGCCTCCCGAAGCCAAACAAGTGGAAAGTACGCTGCGCAGAGCAGGAATGGGTCATATTGCCGATGAAGCGCTCCTCGCCATGAACAGGGCGGCAGAAGATGCTGCAAAGCAGGCAACGCCTATCTTTGTCAATGCCATTACATCCATGAGCATCCAGGACGGGGTACGGATACTGACAGGCGGCAACCAGGCTGCTACTGATTATCTGCGTAACCGTACAACTGTTGCGCTAACCGACGCTTTCCGGCCGGTGATCCAGCGTTCTCTTGATAAATACAATGTACCGAAAATCTGGAATACGGTATTCAACACCTATAACAGTTTGCCGCTGGTATCTAAAAAAGTGAATCCCGATCTTACGGCTTATGTTACCGAAAGGGCGCTTCATGGCGTATTTGTGGTAATTGCCCAGGAAGAACAAAAGATCCGAACCAACCCGGCCGCGCAGGTTACCGGTCTGTTACAGAAGGTATTTGGAAACCATTGAGATGCCGGCATAAACGCTGTGAGTGTTAAGTCAAATGAAAAACAGTAAGTGCTCTGATAACCGGATTAATATAGATGATACAGACAATACTGGTTTAATTTTTTCTTTAGCCGTATGACAATAATGTCCTTCCGGATTTTAATGTCGGCGCCATTTTTTATCATGTAAATGGTCTATAGAAAAAGCCACCCCCGTAAATAAATATAGGGCGGCTTGTTAAAGGAAATATGCTCAATGTCACATCATTTCCCTCACTACTCCTTGTTCACCTTAATGGTTTGCGTAGTAGCATCATCCTGGTACTTCAGCATATACATCCCTTGTGCCAGATGCTCCATCGGGAAAGTGGCTATGCCATTACTTTCAATATCCGCATGGTTCAATACTCTTCCGGACACGTCCATCAGGAGTAAAGTACCTGTTCCGGTAACGATACCGGTAACTTTCACCGTCAGCTCATCCCTCGCCGGGTTCGGATAGGCATTGATATGAAAACTACCGATGCTTACCATAGCGCTTACCACCCTGCTATAAAAGCGGCTGCCGTCATTGTTCAGCACTTCTATGCGGTAGTAGTTCACTCCCGTAAACGGACTCGCATCTACAAAGCTGTAACGGCTGCCGGAGATGCCTTCCGCATTCATCATGCTAACGCTATGGAAGCTCTTGCCGTCTGCGCTGCGTTCCACCACGAAGCGGCCGCCTTCGGATTCTTCTGTTGTACTCCAGTTCACCCGGTTCATTGCACCTAAATTTACCGCACTGATGTCAACGAGCTTAACCGGTAAGGGGGCAGTACCATTGGTAGTACCAAAGAATCCGGAGAAAGAACCAACGTTAAAGGTTATTTCGTAATAGCCGTTCAGGTTGTGTATAATAGAAGTCGGAGTGATGAGCTCTGCCGTAGCAGGATCATAATCTAACGGACCGCTGCCTGAACCCGGTGTACCGTGGAAGGCCGTAATCACGATATTGGAACCATCACCTGCAACCACAGGATAGTCCGGTGTGCTGCTGCCTACTCCCGTATTGTAGGCGCTGATTTCCGCATCGCTGAAGTACAGCGTTACCGTTCCGCCTATATTATTGCTTGCAGTAAGATGATATACGCGTCCAAAGTAGAACTCCTCATTATAGGTACCGACGGCACCTGTCACTTCTACGTCTGCGGTTACGCTGCCCAGGTCTCCGTTTGTAGCTTCAATAGTAACAATTCTCTCGCAGTCTGCATTATTGTAATCTACGATACCTCCTGACTGCGACTGGCTGCTGGAAGCATCATCAGGTGTAATATCAGTGCTTACCGGAGTACTGCCTACGGTTACCGAAGCGATAATATCAGAGCTGCAACCCGATACGCCGCCGGATACCGACACATTGGTATATAAACCTGCATCCAGACCATTCAACACAATTTCACCAGAGGAGCTGGCCGTTTCCGTACCGTTTATTCCATTATAGCTCCAGTTATATGTTGCTCCGCTTACCACCAAAGGTGAGGTGATGGTGATGGAACCATCAGGCGTGGAACAATCCGTATTATCGGAAGCCGTAGCGGTGATGGTAAACTCAGGATCATTTAATACAGCCGATAATGCAGTAGTGTCGGAACAGGAGGTAGCGGAATTTGTTACGATAATATTCGTGTATGCACCATTACCTAAAGCGGTCAATACAGCATTACCCGAACCGTCGGCCGTAACCGGTTGTGCGGTTTGGGGAGCTCCGTCTTTTTCATAAGCTACGGAATACGCAGTTCCGGCAATAAGACCTTCAATGGTAATGCTGCCGTCATTACCGCCGCAGGTTGTGGGGTTTGATGCTACAGCAGCGGTGGGTGCCGGTGTAGGATGTACCGTAAGACTCAATGTGATAATACTATCGCAACCTGAAGCAGCCGTTAAAGTATCAGCGTAAACTCCGGCAACACTCAAATCATTTCCACCAAAACTATACACTTCATTATTACAAATCGTAGCGGCAAGAGCGGTTTCTAAAACCGGATTCACAGTGAGTGTCAATGTTACTACGCTATCACAACCCGATGCAGCAGTTAAAGTATCGGAATACGTTCCTGCGGTAGATAATGTTGCTCCGCCAAAGTTATACGTTTCGTTGCTACAAATCGTAGCGGCAAGAGCAGTTTCCAAAACAGGATTTACATTGAGCGTGAGTGTTATTATACTATCACAACCAGATGTTGCGGTTAAGGTATCGGAATAAGTTCCGGAAGTAGTTAATGTTGAACCGCCAAAACTGTATGTTTCATTGCTGCATATCGTGGCAGCAAGAGCGGTTTCCAAAACAGGATTTACATTGAGCGTGAGTGTTATTATACTATCACATCCCGAAGCAGCCGTTAAGGTATCAGAGTACGTTCCGGAGGTAGATAATGTTGCTCCGCCAAAACTATACGTTTCATTGCTACAAATCGTAGCGACAAGAGCAGTTTCCAAAACAGGATTTACATTGAGCGTTAATGTTACTACACTGTCACAACCCGATGCAGCGGTTAAGGTATCAGAGTACGTTCCGGAAGTGGTTAAGGTTGAGCCACCGAAGCTGTATGTTTCATTACTGCATATCGTGGCAGCAAGAGCGGTTTCCAAAACAGGATTTATATTGAGCGTTAATGTTACTACACTGTCACAACCTGATGCTGCGGTTAAAGTATCAGAGTAGGTTCCTGCAACACTCAAAGTTGCTCCACCGAAGCTGTATGTTTCATTACTGCAAATCGTAGCGGCAAGAGCCGTTTCCAAAACAGGATTTACCGTGAGCGTAAGTGTTACTATGCTATCGCAACCCGATGTTGCAGTTAAGGTATCTGCATACGTGCCGGAAGTGGTTAATGTTGCTCCGTCAAAACTGTACGTTTCATTACTGCAAATCGTAGCGGCAAGCACTGTTTCCAAAACAGGATTTACAGAAAGTGTAAGCGTTACGATACTATCACAACCTGATGCTGCGGTTAAAGTATCAGAGTAGGTTCCTGCAACACTCAAAGTTGCTCCACCGAAGCTGTATGTTTCATTACTGCAAATCGTAGCGGCAAGAGCCGTTTCCAAAACAGGATTTACCGTGAGCGTAAGTGTTACTATGCTATCGCAACCCGATGTTGCAGTTAAAGTATCGGAATATATTCCGGCAACACTCAAATCTTCTCCGCCAAAGCTATACGCTTCGTTGCTGCATATTGTTTCGTTCAGTGTAGTGGCGGCAACGGGATGTACCGTTACAGTAACCGAAGCTATTGTACTACAGCCTGTAGCACTCGTTCCTGTTACAGAATAAGTGGTGGTAGAATCCGGGCTAACGGTATATATTGCTCCGTTAGCGCCGCTGACCACACCACCTGCGGGAGACCAGATATAAGTATCTGCGCCGCCTGCCTCCAAAACTACCGGTGTGCCGAAACACGAAACCGGAGCAGCCGGAGTAATGGTGATGTCAACGGAGCTTAAGCTGTCTAAGATTATAGGGCCGGAAAGGGTATTGCTATTGCAGGAGGCAACGGGGTCTAATATTTTAATATTCGTATAAGCACCCGGGGCGAGATTGGCCACTATGACAAGTTCTTCGGTGCCGTTATTAATTGAGGCTACACCGCTTTGTGTTTCAGTGGCACCGCCATCTGTAGAATATTGCACATTGTAAACTCCGGCATTATTTACCTGAATGGCAAGCGTGGCATCATCCACATTACAGGTTTGCTGCCCGGATGTATTAGCTGGGTTTGGTATGATATGTAAGGGTGCGCTAATGGTATAGGTTCCCAAAAATTTATTACATATCGCAGGATCAACCGGGTTAGCTACCCACACATCATAGCTGCTGTCCGGTGCCAGACTGTCAAATTTTGCGGATGTTTGCCAAACTGAAGGCAAGGCTCCGGAACCTCCCTCACTGATCCCAAAGTAATAAACCAGATTACTGTAAGTAATGCTTAAATTGTCAATAATATGCGCCTCGCTTAGTGCACCGGTGCCGGCATCAAACAATTGCTTCCAGCCTGATTTGTCAGCATTTACATATTCCGGAGGGAGCTGTATATTATTGAATATTACCGTGTTGGAAGGCCCCATTGTAAGGGTCAGCAAACCTTCTTTTGTAATGTCTATCACTACATTTTGATAAGAACCTGCCCAGATTATATAATTGGAATAAGCAAGCACACCCGGAGTGACAGGCTCTGGCACCCAGGGTGTTCCTAACCATGGCGTGCTGGCATCTTCTATCCATGCGCCGTTATATATCAGATAAATGCCGCGTTTATTCCCGTTTACAGCTAGGGAATTTGAGTAACTGTCAAAACTGATAGCCAGTTTGGAAGTGGCACCGTTATGGGGGATTCCATTATATCCATTGAATTCTGCATCATCACCATAATTCCAGGATAAGCCGTCTGCTCCGTCTTCCTGGGTTACGCCCATCTTGAAAGATATGTGTAGAGAAGAAGGGTCAATAGCATCAGGATTAAATATGCCGAACGAACCGCGTTGTGCAGGTGCATCCAAATTGAGTTTAAGTTCTCCATTGCTTATGAATGCGTCCTGATATAAGGCAGCCTCAGACGGATTGAGCGTAGATGATGAAAAATCGTTGCTGTACCAGGTTAAGCCCGAACCGCTAAGTCCGGGACCGGTTATATCACTTACCGTTATGCTACCGTAACCATTTCCGGAGCAGGTGGCGTCCGTAGGGGTAACCATGGCTGTAAATCCTATTTCCGCAACTACTTCTGCGGGTGTATTGGAGATATTGCCGGGGCAGTCTGTATTTCTTGCATAAATCTTAAAAAGATGAGTTCCTTCAGTTGAAAGTGTGGTGGTAAAGTCAGAAGCGGCACTCCATGCCCGGAGTACATTACCCAGCGTATCAGTAAACTGGTATTCCATACTTCCGCCTGGTGTTGCTAAGGGCATTGCACTTACCGTAACAGGATTCCCGGCCGCACAGGCTCCTGAATAGGAAACAGATCCGGTTAGCACAATATCGGCAATGGGGCCAACATTTGCTGTGGCTGTTGATACGCATCCGTAAATATCCGTTCCTGTAACAGTATAAGTGGTGAGCGCAACAGGGGTGGCATTAACTGTTGTTCCTGTTGTGGCATCTAAGCCCATTGACGGAGACCAGATATAGTTTACACCTCCTGAAGCAGTTAGTGCTACCGGAGCGCTGCTGCAAAACGCGGAGGTTTGCGGACTTACGGTTATTATTGGCAAACCGTGAATTGTTAAAGTTACAGGAGTAGAATACCCCTGGTCTGTAGCAGAATTACAGGAGATTTTACAGCGATACATTGTTGTTGCTGTGATAATAGGGGTGGTATAGCTGTAAAAAGTAGCGCCGGGAACATCATTCCAGGAACTACCTCCGTCAGGGCTGCTTTGCCATTGCCAGGTAATTCCCGAAAAAGTATTATAATTATCTTCCAATGTTAATGTTGTTGAGCCGGAAATGCAAAAGTCCGACTGGTCTGCAATGGTTAAACCAGGAGCAGGGGTTCCATCACAGTCCTCAAGCCCCATTACGGTAAAGGAATAGTCTTCTGCCTCACCTTTCGGCTTGTTGTTGCAGGCATTAAAATTGAGATCTTGTTGAACAATGCGTACCCTCATTATCGTTTCCCCGGGCAGAGCGGAAAAAGGAACCGTGAAATTGGCATTAAAATTTCCAGACGTAAAAGCAGACTCAGACTGTGCAACAATCTCATCATTAGCAAATATACCATCCTGATTCCAGTCCACCCAGACTTTCACGCCACAGCTAATATTTACAATATTGGTCATAATACTCAATTCTGCACCCTGAGCAGCAATAACACCTATGGCTCCTGAATAGTCTGTGTACCCACCTCCACATCCTGTATTGCTGTTATCCACATCCTGAATGCCTCCCGAAACAACTACACTATTTAGGATTGAGGGACTGCTGCTGCTGCATCCATAGGTATGGGATGGCGTGCAATAACACTCCGCACCCGGATTCCGTGCTAACAGAAATGCATCAGTTGTATCTGTAAGACCACTGTTTGAACAGCTCATATACGCCCGATAATAAGTAGTCACCATTTGATTTGGGATATTGACGAATGCCGATGAATCGGGAATATCCGTCCAGGGTGCCGTTCCCGTATAGGAATACTGCCAGTGGAAACTGATACCGGGTGCCGCTATACCGGCTCCTGTCAGCGATAATGTGAAAGGGGTATTTGGACATACGCTGGTTTCGGTTGAATGTACTGCTCCTGCCTCAGGCATACCGTTACAGGGTGTTTGAAAATTAGTCGCCAAACTCCACAAACTGATACCGGAGCCGCCACAGTCCGACTGAACAAACAACTGGTAATGGGTAGCAGGTGTAAGTCCGGAGGCGGATGCAGTTGTACTGGTAGCCGTTCCGGATGCAACACCGGGTACAATGCCGGGATCATCGCCCTGATTAACTACTTTCCAATTATAGCCTCCGGGCGTCGATATTGATGCTGCCCAACTGAAATCCGCAGAGGTGGAAAGAATGTTTGATACTGTCGAGCCGGATGGAGGCAGGCAATCATCGTTATTATCAACATGCAATGTATAGTCTGCCCAGCTTCCTAATTCGTATTCGCCACATGGTGAATTGGCAGGATTACCATCCCCGGCATTTGCCAGGCGATTCCAAAAGCGTATGCGATAATTCCCTGTTGGTATAGTAGGAGGTATAGTAATACCGAAATTATAGATCGCCGGGGAGTTTCCAATATAGCCGGGAAGTGCCAGCATTTCATCGGCATCATCAAAGTCGCCGTCATTGTTAAAATCTACAGCAGCGCCTACAGCACACCAGCCTTCTGTAGTCAGACTGGCTGTATAAGTCGTTCCCGGCTCTAAATTAATGGTATGCTCCGTATAATCATTAGTATCATAAGATGGGCTATGATTAAATCCGTTGATATTTACGTTCGTTATATACCAATTAATGCTTCCTCCTGAGTAATTTGGCGAGCAGGCCGGTGTTAACTGGGCGAAGACATAACACGTAGTAGTCAGCATAGCCAAAATCAGTGGTATAAACCTGTGCTTAAATAGTGAATTCATCATTAAGTATTGCTTTTATTTTGTTTTAATAAACGAATTTTATTTTTTATAATGATTTTTTAAATAACGATTCGGAAGCGTCCGCTATTTATAGTAATTGAAATAATATGATTACTATTCCCAATCAGGCCTGTTAAGGGTGCTGTAAACCGAAAACGCCTTGTTTTAGTATAGAATATGTAGTGAGATACACAGTCTTTCAAATTAACGTCATTCATAATAGGTGTTGAAGGCGCTTTTCATACTTTCCTGTAGCATATTTAATCCAATCTACAATATCAACTTCCCCTGTCTAATTTAATAGCAGGTTGCAACCACCATTGGCATAACACATTTTTATAATTTAAATTATTTTACGTAAATGTAGATTTTAATATCTGCGATTTCCAAATTCAGAGCGTAACAAAAACGTAACAATATCGAACAGGTCGCTATAAATCATAAATTCAATATGATACAGGAACTAATTTTATAATATTCAATAATAAATGCACTGCTATTTTTGGACAATAAATATATCAAATACATATATGTTTATTTCCCGGGAAGAGGGCCGGAAAATTTCGTGCCGCAAAACAGGAATTGTAAAGGAGTAGATAGCTAAAGGCTGGCCGCGTTTTACATAATAAATATCAAAACTGCCTTAGCCAGGCACCGGGGTTACCTGATTCCGGGAAATTTCCAAAGTGTATTTTTTATTACTGTTAAGGCAAAATATTAAAGAACTGATAATCATATAAGTAAAATTTTATGATACAGACAAATGATGATTCAGATAAAACAGGATTAACATCATTGTGATTTTTACATATATATAATTATAAAACGCTCATTCTGAATACTCTTACAAATCACGGCTCCTGTACGAAGTGAGCTTACATTACTTAGCAGATATAGCAGTGGAGCAATTACATGACTTTTTTACTCTTACATACTACAAAGGATAGTATGTATTATCAAATGAAGGCCTCACATTGATATGTTTTTTGGAAGCCGTAAATGGTTCAGTGAGTTCCTAACCCATTTAAAAGCCAGGTACAAGCTTCGTAAAAGGCAATCCGGCATACACCTAAAACAAAAACGCCTTGTAGCATACTCTGTGCTACAAGGCGAAATTATTACTGGCGGAGAGAGAGGGATTCGAACCCCCGGACCTGTTACAGTCAACGGTTTTCAAGACCGCCGCATTCGACCACTCTGCCATCTCTCCGCGTGCAAAATAATAGTAACCCATCCAATTTTCAAAAAATTTGTTTGCTGATCGCAGAACCCTTTGTGAAAGCGCTGCATTTAGCGCCGGGAATACATTAATTTTGTGTCATGAAATCTTTGTATTCCAAACTGACTTCAGCAACAGCTTGTGCAGCCCTCTGCATCAGCGTACTGATCTCCTGTGCGCAGGAAAGTAACCGGAATACAACAAAAACATGGAATGAAATGAATCAACAACACACAACGGGTCAACCTGCATCGAAAGATACGGCTACATTAGCCGCCGGATGCTTTTGGTGCGTGGAAGCACAATTTCAGCAATTAGAAGGCGTGGATACCGTCATTTCCGGATTTACCGGCGGAACAACCCCAAACCCAAGCTACCAGCAGGTATGCACCGGCAACACGGGGCATGCTGAAGCCTGCAATATTATTTATGATCCTTCCGTAATCTCTTTTGACGAACTGCTGGCGGCATTCTTTGTGGCACATGACCCCACCCAGCTCAACCGTCAGGGCAATGACATCGGCACACAATACCGCTCCGCCATATTCTACCATAATGAAGCTCAAAAAGAAAAAGCGGAATACTATATTCAAAGACTGAATGAAGAAGGCGCCTATGACAAGGCAATTGTTACGGAGCTAAAACCCTACACGACTTTTTACAATGCCGAGGGATATCATCAGAATTATTATAACCTGAACGGCTCCCAACCCTATTGTCAGTTAGTCGTGAAGCCTAAACTGGAGAAATTCCGAAAGGTATTTAAGGAAAAGCTGAAGCATTGATTTCCGGCAGGGTAGCAAATCATCTTTCCTTATTACAATCGGGTGCATCACAAATTCCCGCACTTACAATGACAGACTTATTAATACATTGATAAGCAATGCATAATTTTCCTTCTTTGTGGTGTTATTGCGGCCAAAGAAATCCTAAATTTCTGCGTGGAGAAATCTCCGGCTGCGCTTGGAATGGCGTTATTATTTCAGCCATTTGACTAACATAAACGGAATATTTCAAATCCGGGTTGAAGTTGGTTCTGATATTTAGTGTCTGCAAGAAAACACTCCATTTTTCCATCACATTAAAGTAATATCATATTTGGTTATCAGTTTTTCATCACAGAGTTCAGCTGTTGTTTGTTTTTTTTGATGAGCGCATTTTTTATAGCCTGATTTATGCCATTTTGGTTTCACCATGGCACAGCTCCGCCATAGCCCTTGGTTTTGGAAGCCTGGCCAGTGGGGTTTAGGCAGCCTGCTGTAGTTCCGTCTTTGCTTTCTGCTTTCTGCTTTCTGCGTGATAGCAGTATGTTGCCTAACTGATGCAGGTTGTATGCCAGTATGCTCAGGCCAACATATCTTTTGTATCCTTTCAACCCCTTATTCATACAGCGACTGAGGCCATGGTGCTCCAACATGTTAATGTTGCTTTCTACAGCTGAATGTGCATAACGAAGACGGATAAAGGTGGCATCCTGTTCCCTTTCGGTTTCTGTCTTTGTGCGTTTACCTTTCCTGGGTAGTATCGGCTGCTCTATGCCGGACTGTTGAAGGGTTTGCAGATTGTCTTTGCTCCAAAATCCTTTGTCAAAACTATGGCTTGCTATTGTTTTATCAGCAAAGTTTTGGCCGATGCGTTGCACTAATGGTTTGACTTGCGCAGGGTCTTTTTCTCCTTCCATGATTTTGTAGTCCACAATAAAATGGTTTTGGTCGGTAGTGATGAGCAGCAGATGTCCTAATTCTACTCTCTTGTTCAACTTGCCTTTGGTAATCCATTCGGTGTGTTCTTCAAAGATGGAATAGATTTTTTCTTCTGCTGGGATGACTTCGTTTTTGAGCAATCTTCTTTCTGTTAAATCAATCATTTTAACAGCGTATTGCTGATAAGTTTTTAACTCTGTAATCAACAAAAGTATGGCAGGGGCTGAACATGCAGCAACAACGATATCGTTAATCAGTTGCGCACAACGTGCTGCCAGAGCCCTGGCCTGGTGTAAGTAAGCCTTTACACTTTGCCTTTTTTGCGCTTCTTTTTTACCTTTAAACACCTGCCAGGATGTGGCACGAAACTGCGTTTTGATGTTCTTTCTAATTTGCTTAATCTTGCGCCAGCCGGCAACAGATGTTTTGCTTTGCAACTTCTCTACCGTATCCAGGCATTTACGCAGACTGTCCCACAACAAGTTCAGGTCTGTAGGAAAATGAACATTGGTTTCCAAAACGTAGCTATCGGTTTTTAGCCGAAGGGCTTCTTCCTCTTTTTTTTTAACTAATGAATGACCTGCTTCCACCACCAACTGGTTGATTTGCTGCAACAGGCTTTCATCTGTCAAACTCACATTGTCGAGAATGGTTTGGTACTGAAATTCTATTTTTGATTCTTCGTCAAAAGCTGTACTGTGTACACCCATTATCTGGCGTAGCAATTGGTCGTAGTTGGATAAATACTCCAGCCTGTCCCAGTTGGTACCCAATGCGTGGCGTACCACTGCCAGTACTAATATGTGCCACAAGTCCATACCCTTACGGCCTGTCTTGTTTTTGCCGCTACAAATTTGCTCTTCCAACAGGGAAAATATTGCTTCGTTCAGTTCTGGAGTAACGAAAATATGTTGTAGTGCCATGAGAACAGGTGGTAATTCATCACGGCTTTTCAACGGAAATGTTACTTCGCTAACAGGCACTGTACTGAGGCTTAGTTGTTGTTCAAATCGTTGACGCATGGTATATCTTTTCTCGAATATACAGCAAAAATCGGGCTCAAATACAGCAAATGCACACTCTGTGGATAAATATTCATAGCTACTTTTTATAGGGAAGGCCTGTCTGTTGCCAATTAGACGGTTTTCGGGCAGAAACTATTTAAAGGGCTTTCAGTTTCTTTGATAAAGGAAATTTTAATAATCCTGATAAATGGATTTCAAAAGAAAACTCAAAAGACTCCAAAGAAAGAAATAGAATTAGCAGAGAAACTTAAAAACAATATTTCGATGAACAAAAAACAGACAATAAAAAATCAACTTCGTTTTCTGCGCATTTAGACAAGTAGTATGGAAAACGAGGAGCTGACGAAAGAGAACTATACGAACAAGAGTTTGAAGCATTCAACCCCGGTGTAATGATACAGGAACTTCGCAAAGAAAAAAGTTTGATCCAGGAGCATCTTGCGGAAAAATGTGGCACGACGAAAACATATATTTCACGGATTGAGCACAATGCAAGCGACATCAGGCTTTCAACTTTAATGCGAATTATCAGGTTGGGATTAGGGGGAAATCTAAATTAAGTGTAACAAATTAATACGCAGGCATACGTTTGGACATGGGTTAACCGGAACAGCACCTTACCAGGCGATATCCGGATCAGGAGGCGTACTTTTATGGGCTTTTCGGGAGGCCGATTTTTCTACTTGTCGTTCATAAATCAGCAGGGCAATTTTCGCAACGATATCCGTTTCCTGCTCCATCGCCTGTTTGAGTTTTCTTTCCGAAATGTCGAGGCGGTACAGCAGGGAAAACAATTGCTCCGGCGCATATTCCATCATATATTCAAGCCGCCGGCACAGCGCAGCTAATATTTTTTCTTCCGATACCAAATCTTCCCGGACAAGTCCGAGTTGTTGCAACCAGGTATCAAACTCTTCCGAAGGTCTCATGATGCAGTATCATTTTTTTCTTTGTTGAAATAGACCTTTTCTCCATTCACTAAACAATAAGGCGGCTCGAATCCCGGCATCGAAACTGCCCGAAGTATCCGCGTTATCTTTTCCTGTGAATCATTCAGATCAATTTGTTTGAGCGCCCGGATTTCCTTTCGGAAATGCAATTGGCTGCTGCGCCCGGCATAGGCCGATTGCGGCGTTCGGGTGTAATGTCCTTTAATAATATGCTCCAGAGTTCCCTGAAATAAGACGAATGCTTTGGCCTCGGTGATGTCGTATAATTCTGCTACCCAGCAGTCGGGGGGGATGTCAAAGCGCGTTTCAAACAACACATCGCCATGGTCAATCCGGGTATTGATTTCATGAATCGTTACGCCGAACTCTTTAGCATTATCCAAGATGGCAAAGGAAAACTGGTTGCAGCCCCGGTATTCCGGAAGTGGTGCCAGGTGCAGGTTGACGGCTATCTCTGACGCTTTGGCAATATGTTGCGCCTTTAAAAGCTCATGATGCTGAACCGAATAAATCAGATCACAATCCGGCAATTCCTCCAGGGAAGCAATCAATGGAATGCCGGCATCTTCCGATAGTTTTTCCAAATCAAATGCTCCCGAAAATTCTTTACGGAGCTGAGTACGAACCCCGATAACTTCCGCCTGCAAATCACCCTGATGCCGGATTAGATAGTCCAGGCACCTGTAGCCTATAGGTTTGGAGCCGAGAAAGACAATCCTTGTTTTCATCTGAAAAATTTATTGTTTTTGAAGGGCGGATAGCGCATCTCCGCGGGCATGAACATCTTCTTATGCCACTGAGTATTTTTTTACCATCAGGTTCGGTTTATCCGACAAAGATAAGGGCATGACCTGTATTTGTTTCCTCATTCCACAATACCGGCAAAGGAAAAATCGAGGTCAATAAATCCTTCCACACTTAGCGGCCTGGGGTTTACATCTTTCATAAGATTCATGGCAACCTGCACCGGCTGTTCCTGCCAGTTGATATCCGTGATGGGGATTTGCCGGATGAAATCCAGTCCGCCGGCTCCGTACCATTTGAATACCGCCTCCTTTGCAGACCAGGCTAAGGTGAGTTTTCCCGGTTCATTATTGCAAAAAAGCTGTTCTTTTTCCGAAAGAAATTTATGCTGTAGCCGAACAATTTTATCCCGGAAAACCTGGATGTCCACGCCCACATTTTTAGTGCTGCTGACAGCTGCTGCAATATAGGGAAAGGAGTGGGAGATGGAAAAATGACGATTTTCAACGGGAGGCAAAAAAGGTTTCCGAAGCGCTGAGATCTCAATTTTATGAATAGGAAAACCGGCGTCCAAATGCCGGAGCAGAAAACGGCCTGTAACATGTTCAATACGTCTCATGGCATGTTTCCGATCTGATCGGAATCCCGAATGATTGATGAAAAACTCCTCCGGTTCTTCTACTTTCCAGATGGCAATTTCCGTATCCGGCACAGGATGCCATTGCTTATATAGCGGCATGCGGCAAAGATAAGGGCTTCTGCTAATCAAATGACTTTATCGAAAAATGCTTTATGGGTATTACAAATTCATTACTACAATCTCTGAATGATTAATTACTTTTGTTTAAAATTTGAGTATTATGTTGAAAACAGGAAACGCCATCGTGAGCATTTACACTGAAATGACTCCTAACCCGGAAACGATGAAGTTTGTGGCGAACAAATTATTATATCCCGGGAAAAGTATTGATTTCTCCGATGAAGCATTGGCAGGCCCCTCGCCTTTAGCTCAGGAACTGTTTGGATTTCCTTTTGTAAAGGGCGTATTCATTGCCAGCAATTTTGTAACACTGACCAAAACTCCGGATACCTTTTGGGAAGAAGTAATTCCAAGTATGCGCCAGTTCCTCAAAAATTATCTTGAGGATGGAAAAGCGGTGATTAATGAAGACATGATACCGCAAAAACACGAAGAGCCTAATGCCATCACCGGTGATGAAACCGATGTGGTGAAACGTATTAAGGAAATGCTGGAGAACTATGTAAAGCCGGCAGTGGAGATGGACGGGGGCGCTATTAATTTCAGAGGATATGAAAGTGGAGTCGTGAAGCTGACCCTTCAGGGAAGCTGCTCCGGTTGCCCATCTTCAATGATTACCCTGAAAAGCGGAATTGAAGGTATGATGAAGCGGATGATTCCGGAAGTGCGCGAAGTAGTAGCCGAAGTAGAATAAATTGTAAAATCCGTTTAGTTTGCAACGCCGGATAAATTGTTCGGCGTTGTTTTGTTTTAATTCATCTTTATTATGCCCGCAGCAATCATTACCGGAGCAAGCCGTGGAATTGGGAAAGCTATTGCCGAACGTCTGTTGAATGAAGGCTTCGACCTTGCCGTGTGCGCGAGAAACGAGGTGGCATTGAATGAGCTTAAAGCAATATGGGAAAAGGATTTCAGCGATTCTGTCATCCTGACCCAGGCTCTGGACGTTACGGATAAGGCAGCATTAAATTCCTTTGCGGACAGGGCCGCCGCTTCCTTTGCCGGTATTGATATCTTAGTAAATAATGCCGGCCTTTTTATGCCCGGAAATGTAATTGATGAGCCGGAAGGGCACTTGGAAAAAATGTTGCAGGTAAATCTGCTGAGCGCTTACCATCTTTCCCGTGCAGTGGTGCCGGTCATGCAGCGGCAACAATACGGACATATCTTCAATATCTGTTCTATTGCAGGGTTGAAAGCTTACCCCGGCGGAGGTGCATACAGCATCAGTAAATATGCCCTCCTGGGGTTAACCGAAAATCTCCGTCATGAGCTGGGACCGCATCACATAAAGGTTACTGCCATTAGCCCCGGCGCGGTCTGGACTGATAGCTGGAGCAGTAGCGGAGTATCGGAAAGCAGGATTATGAAAGCTAAAGATGTGGCGGATATGCTTTGGGCGGCATATCAGCTTTCTCCCCAGGCGAATGTAGAGCATATTATTATGCGTCCTCAGCAGGGCGATTTGTAAAACTACCGCTACAAATATACTTGGGGTGTACCCAATCCTTGCGGCGGATTTACTGCACTTCACCAGTCAGATATCTTTCTCTGATGATATTCAGGTGATGCAACTCGTGTGCGTAGATGATCCAGATGCAGGCACGCACGCTCATGGAAGCATGACTTGCAATCCCTGCTTCTTTAAGTTGTGCGGCCTGGAGATTGTTGAAAAAAGCCAGCGTTGCTGCGCGGGTACAGTTGTATTCTTTCAATAGCCGTGCTAAGGAAATGCGTTCGGCACGGGCATTTTTTGCAAATTCATTTTCATCAAAAAACGGAAGTGGCGCTTTATCTTTTCTGGCAAAACGCATCGCCCGGTAAACAAATACCCGCTCCACATCTATCAGGTGCATCAGGATATCTTTCATGTTCCATTTGCCGGCTGCATAAGCATAAAGCAGCTGCGCTTCGGTTTGCGATTTGTAAAGCTGAGCCAGGGTTTTGGCCTGAGCTTTCAATGCATCTAATACCTTCAGGCTTTCCGGAACAGCTTGCAGGTAGTCCTCGTAGTACCGGGCATATTCTGTGAAGTGTGGCCGGGCAATGTTTTTCATCTGAAAATATTTATTGTTTTTATGGAGATAAAACAGGGTTAATTCAAAAGTCAAAACAGTAAAAGCTGATATGAAAACCTGTGATTAATTGAACCTGACAATGCAGAAAATATCGTTTTCGTTTTCAGGATATGATTTGATTTTTACCGGTATATTTAATAAAAGAGTGCATTAGGTTGATGTCAGATACTGTCTTTTTCGGTTAAGGTATTCCACAAAATATCTTTCAGTTCCTGTATGCCCGAATTGGTGAGCGAGGAGATAAATAAATGCGGAATATCTGCCGGTAATTCTTTGGCGATTTCTTGCTTCAGCTCTTCATCTAACATGTCGCTTTTACTGATGGCGATGATTATTTTCTTGTGGAGGAGCTCCGGATTATATTGCTCCAGTTCATGATTTAAAATTTCAAACTCTTTTTTATGGTGATTGCTGTCGGCCGGAATTAGAAACAGCAGAAGGGAATTGCGTTCGATATGCCGGAGAAAACGATGTCCCAACCCTTTACCTTCCGCAGCGCCTTCAATAATACCTGGCAGGTCTGCCACGCAGAAGGAGCGTTCATTATGGTAAGCCACCATGCCTAATTGCGGGTTAAGGGTGGTGAATGCATAATTGGCAATCTTGGGTTTTGCTGCGGAAATGGTAGCAAGCAGGGTTGATTTGCCCGCATTGGGAAACCCGACCAGACCCACATCGGCAAGCATTTTCAGCTCCAGAAATTTGTAGCCTTCCTGCCCTGTTTCTCCCGGTTGGGCATATTCCGGTGCCTGATTGGTGGCGCTTTTAAAATTGGTATTTCCCAGTCCGCCCCTTCCACCCGGCAACCAGATTATTTCCTGACCATGTTCCAGGATTTCCGCTTCCGTTTCTCCTGTAATTTCATCTTTTGCTATGGTCCCCAGCGGCACTTCGATGATGATGTCTTTACCGCTTCGCCCTGTTTTATTGTTGGAGCTGCCACCTTCCCCGTTTTCGGCTAATATGTTCTTATAATAGCGCAGATGCAATAAAGTCCACAACTGGCTGTTGCCTTTCAAAATGATGTGCCCCCCCCGGCCGCCGTCACCGCCGTCCGGTCCGGCATTCGGGTTATACTTGGTCCTGGCGAAGTGAGCGCTTCCCGCGCCGCCTTTGCCCGAACGGCAGAAAATACGGATGTAATCAACAAAATTTGCTTTTTCCATTGTTGCAAAGATGCAGGAAAAATATGGTTTGCATATAGTGCAGCCAAAACAGCGCGTATCTTTCCTAAAAACAAACAGCGTGCCGTTCGGAAGAAAAGCACGCTGAAAAAATAATCATTTGGGTTCAGGTCAAAGGCCGGGGTTGATCAGCTTTTCAATCTCCTGCTGTAACAATCCGAAAGTCGATTCAATATCACCATCACCTTTTATGCGAACTAATTTCTGTTGTTGGGCATAATGACCGGCAACAGGTTCGGTTTTGGCTTTATATTCTATAATGCGCTTGTTGATGATTGCTTCATTATCATCGCTGCGACCGGATAGCTCACCACGGTGTATTAAGCGCCGTTTCAGCTCTTCCTCCGGCACTTCTAAGGAAAGCAGAAGATGAATGCCGGTATTTTTCATTTGGAGCAATTCGTCTAATGCTTCGGCCTGGGTGGTCGTGCGCGGAAATCCGTCGAAAATAAATCCTGTAGCTCCGGGGTTTTCATCTAATCTGGAACCAATCATTCCAATTACTACTGTGTCCGGAACGAGCTGTCCCTGATCCATAAATTTCTTTGCTTCAAGCCCGAGCGGTGTGCCTTTGGAAAGCTCCTCCCGAAGCAGGTCGCCGGTAGAAATATGCTGCAGGCCATATTGCTGAATGAGTCGTGCAGATTGTGTGCCTTTGCCGCTACCGGGCGGCCCGAAGAGTATTAAGTTCAACATAAAAATTTCTTTGTTTAAAAAAAACGACACCGCGAAAGTACGAAATGAGCATCAATCGGTTTTTGCACCGGTATTCAAAATAGTAATGCGGACAATTCCGCTAAGGTATCTGCGCCTTTGTTTTGATGATACCAATTGTGCATTTCCAATTCAAAGTCTTCAAAAGATTTTGGATTCGGATCGTTTTTCCATGCGGCCATCAGGGCTTGCGCGGCCTCCGGTCTTGGCCCCCAGCGAAAAATGCGGTTACCATTCCGGCCAAAGGCTGCGAGGATGGGAATGCTTTTTGATCCATTGGTAAGATATTGATCGATGATGCCGGGATTATCGTCGCGTAGCACAATCTTCAATGAAATTTTCCCTTCAGATGATGCTGCTATCTTTGCGATTACAGGAAGGTTCTGCGCGCTGTCGCCGCACCAGGCTTCCGTGATGACGAACCAATGCTGCGGCGCCACATGGTTTAGTTTTTCCATGAAATCTTCAGGAAGCGAATACGTTTTGTTCCAGCGCTTCATACGCTGCAGGTTGAGCCGGGAATAATGCAGGTATTCATCGGACTGATTGTTTCCCGTAGTTTTATTTTCTTTCAGCAGCGAAGCGGCCAGATTAAGAAATGTTTCGTATGAAAATTGTTGCGTCGCGGTATCAAATAATGTCATCATAAGCCTGATAATTTTTGTCAAAGGAAAAACTTTTTGTGGAACAAACCCTGTTTTATGTCCTTGCGGGTATGGATGATGTCGCCGGGTTGCATGCCATCAATGGTAAAGCTTCCGATGCGGTAGCGCATTAAGCGTAGCGTAGGGAATCCTGCTGCGGCGGTCATCTTACGAACCTGTCGGTTTTTCCCTTCCGTGAGCGTAACGGACAGCCAGGAAGTGGGAATGTCTTTTCTATAACGGATCGGCGGATAGCGTTCGGGTAGTATCGGCAGATAGTCCAGCATAACGGCATGGGCTTTTTGGGTGGTATAGTTTTTTCCGTTTAACTGAATCGTGATATTGTTTTGCAATTGATGCAATGCGGAATTAGTAATGATACCTTCCACCTGTACCCAGTATTCTCTTTCGTGGACGAATGTAGGATGCAGCAGAAGATGGTTGAGTTTTTTATCGTTGGTCAGCAGGAGTAATCCTTCACTGTCGTAATCGAGACGGCCAACAGGATATATGTCTTTTTTTATTCCGCTGAAAAAATTCTTCAGCGTTTTTTTATCCTGCTCTTCGGAAAATTGCGAAAGCACCTGAAAGGGCTTATAAAAAAGGTAGTAGTCAAAAACGCTTTCCATAAAAAATACGATGCTTTGAAAGTGTTGCCGGATAAGCATTACAGCGGGTTAAAAACAAAAAGCCCGGTAAAATTTTTTACCGGGACTTCTATTAAGGAGGGGTTAGTAAGCACTTTCTCTGCACAATATTAATAAGTATTTTGATGTTGAAAAAATTTTTTCAAAAAAAATATTCACAATGAAATCAAAAATGTGGATAATGTTTTTTCCTTCCCAAAAAATCACGCATGTTTTTGCTTTCCTTATGCTTGCAGATATGTTGAACAATACCCGATCTGTTGAATTGTATTTTTGAAATTTCCCGGAGATTCTATTTTATCTTTACCAAAAAATAAAACACAATGCAGTTTGAACAAGCCCAATCTATTGCCTGGCTGTCGGAATTTATCGGTGCCGAAATTGTAGGGGATGCCGGCATAAAAGCGACCGGTATCAATGAGATTCATAAAGTAACGCCCGGCGATATTTCTTTTGTGGATTTTGAGAAGTATTATGCTAAATGTCTGCATTCGGCAGCAAGCATTATTATCATTGATAAAAAAGTAAGCTGCCCGGAAGGGAAAGCATTATTGGTATGTGCGGATCCATTTGCAGCTTATGTGAAAATTGTAAAACATTTTCGCAGTCTGAAGCCGCAAAAAGAAATGATCCATCCCGATGCAGTGATTGGAGAGGACACCATCATTCAACCGGGCGTGTTTATCGGCCCGGATGTGCGCATTGGTAATAACTGCCTGATCCATGCGAACGTTTCAATTTATGATCATGTCGAAATCGGCAGTAATGTAATTATCCATTCGGGCACGGTAATCGGGTCGGAAGCTTTTTATTATAAAAGAAGAAAGGAACGGGCAGTGCAATACGATAAATTAGAAAGCTGTGGTCGTGTATTGATTCATGATGATGTGGAAATTGGTGCAGGTTGTACCATTGATAAAGGAGTAAGCGGCGATACCATAATTGGCGCAGGTGCTAAGCTTGACAACCAGGTGCATATCGGTCATGGAGTGGAGGTCGGGAAAAACTGCCTGTTTGCTGCGCAGGTTGCCATTGCCGGCAAGGTCATCATCGAAGATGAAGTGACTTTATGGGGTCAGGTGGGCGTCAATAAAGATCTGACCATTGAGAAGGGGGTGACGGTGTATGCGCAAAGTGGTGTGGGCGGAGATCTGGAAGCCGGTAAAGTTTATTTTGGTTCGCCGGTGGAGGAAGCGAGGACAAAGATGAGGGAGCTAGCCTGGATCAAGCGGTTGCCGGAGCTTTGGAATATGATTCATAACAAGGAATGATAACGAACTGTTTTTCTCTGAAAGCAACAGCTGTAATAACAAGCTGATTGTAATTTTTCAGGAGCAATGTTGCCGCTTTTAGAAATTTATCTATACATTTACCCGCTAAAAAAATTTTTTATCGTCAAAAAATTAATACAGAAACATGAAACGAATTGTTTTAAGCATGTGTGCTGCTATGGTTTTCTTTTTTGGGAATGCGGATGCGCAGCAGTATAGGGGAGGCATTCCCTGGAGTCTTGCTGATAATACCGGAATCATCATGTCGCAGCATGTTCCCGTTGTGAGCACCGAAACGCCGGATTATGCAAAAGCTAAGGAAGAAGACAGGGTTCATGCTGACGGCCGATACCGCATCGGGTTGAATGTACCGGTGCATTATGATATGAACAATTCGGGTGTCTTTACTTATCTGGATAATGGTTCCATGATCTGGCGTACGGCTATCCGGACGGCAGGAGCCGGCGCGATTGATGTGACCTTCGATAAGTTTAATCTGCCTAAGGGCGTGGCCATGTATCTGACCAATGCCAACGGTAAACAATTAGAAGGTTCCTTTACCGAATTAGACAATACCGATAATTATTCCGTTCCGCTCATCCAGGGTGACATCATTCAAATTGAAGTGGATATTCCCGCAGGCATCCGGCCTTCTGATATTGATTTTGTAATCAACACGGTCTGCGCTTATTATCGTGGTGGATTAGTTGATAATCTCAATTATCAGTTTGGCGATTATGGAAATGATAGGGTATTTGTGAATGAGATCGATCGGTCAGATCCCTGCCATATTAACGCGGTTTGCCCTCCCGAAGGCTGGGATTATTATGCGCTGAAGCAAACTGCTGCGCATATAGTAATGGGTGGTTACGTATGTTCGGGTAATCTGATTAATAATACCGCTTTGGACTGTACGCCCTTATTTTTAACCGCCAGCCATTGTGACGATGGTTTGGGAACAACTGCTACTCATTTTTCTTCCTGGAAGTTTTACTTTAATTATGAATACCCCGAATGCACTGGTAATGTGCCGGGTACGGCACCTTCCAATCATGTTCTTACCGGCGCCAAATTCAGAGCGCGTTCTCTGTTTGACCCGGGACCCGTGCACCCACCTTTAATAGGCGATTTCTTATTATTGGAATTAAAAGATCCGGCAAACAGACTGGGTAAAGATTTTGATGCTTACCTGGGAGGCTGGGATCGTGCTGTGTCTTTCAGCGGAAAATTTATTGATTTTCACCATCCGGCCGGTGATCCAAAGAAGGTGACCGTTTTTTCTCATGTACAGGGTAATGGTAGTTTCAATACCAATATGTCAGGTACCCATTGGGCTGCTAAGCTTGAGAAGGGCGGCATAGAGGGTGGTTCATCGGGCAGTGCGCTGTTTAGCATGAGCACCGGGAGGATCATTGGGGATCTGAGTGGCGGGCAAGATGATACACTCGGACCTTGTAGTACGACTTACCCTTCTTTATATAGTAAACTTACACGCAACTGGGATTACCCGGAAGGCGGTGGAGATCCGAATTATCGCCTGAAAGACCACTTAGACCCTGCGGGAACGAATGCGAACAGCCTGAATACTTATAAGATTAATAGTGGAACTACCGTAAGTTGCGGGGAGACAGGATTGGTCATTAATGAAGCCAATGAACTGGATGAAGGCATTAGCGTTTATCCCAATCCTTCCAGCGGTATCGTAAACCTGAGAATGAACCTGACCAATTCCACGACCCTGAAGGTTGAAGTGCTGAATGTCACCGGTACACAAACGGGAGTTTATCAAACCATGGGAAAAGTGAAATCGGGAGAAGTATCCATCGATTTGTCCGCGCTGCCTAATGGAATGTATTTATTGTGGATCAGCTCTGATAAAGCCACTATAGGCAAGAAAGTTATTTTGAACAGATAAAAATGGTTACTATGCCTTGTTGCGCTTTTATAAGCTCAGGGCATGGCGCACTTTGTTTTTTATCCCGTTTTGGCTTTACCCAATATCCGGCTATCGAAAATCGTCCATAATAATTATATTGGATTTCAGGTTCTTGTATTTCTTTTTGAAATTTTTATAACTTTGCACTAAATTAAACACAGGTTAACAATTAAATAAAACATCAATTCAAGCTTATGAAAAAAACACTACTCTTGCTTGTACTGGTAACGATTACCGGGCTACAGGCAGTGATGGCACAAGCGACCAAGACGCTAAAAGGCGTTGTGCTGGATGAGAAAAATGCTCCGCTAAACGGGGCGAAAGTAAGTGCAAAAGGCGGCGATGCCGCTACCTTTACCGATGATGACGGCAGCTTTGAGCTGACGGTGCCGGAAGCGGTAACCACACTGTTAGTTGAGTTTTTCGGTAATGAAAAGGAAGTAGCTGCCGGTAATGGTTCTGCACCTTTATCTGTTTCCATCAATACCTCCACGCAAATTGAAGGCGTAATTGTGGATGCTTACCGGAGCGTAGCCAAAGAAAACTTTACAGGTGCGGCTAACCAGATCACTTCCGAGCAGTTAGAGAAATTTCCGGTAACCAGTTTCACTAAGGCTATTGAAGGCGCCGCACCCGGTGTGCAGACTACCAACGGCGGTGGCCAGCCAGGAGCGGGAGCTTCATTCCGTATCCGGGGTACCAGCTCCATTTCTGCCAGCTCTGATCCCTTGATTATATTAGATGGCGGTGCGTATGACGGCTCGCTGTCTTCCATTAATCCTACTGATATTGAAACCATCACCCTGCTTAAGGATGCCGCAGCTACTTCTTTGTACGGTTCCCGTGGTTCGGGCGGTGTTATCGTGGTAACTACCAAACGTGGTAAGCAAGGCGATAAGCCTAGAGTGAATGTCGATGCTAAGTATGGCCTGGTAACCCGCTTCATGCCGGATTATAAGGTCATGAAGAGCGAAAAAGATTATTATGAAACGGCTTGGGATGCTTATCGTAATTCCTTGATTTTTGGAGGTGGTTATGATACTGTTTATGCAGGTGAGCTTGCTGCCGGTTTGGATCCCGCTACAGAAGAAGGTCTTATTTCTTATTTAGGTAATGGTTACAATTCCTACGATGTGCCGGATGATCAGTTGATCGATCCGGTAACTGGTAAACTGAATCCAAATGCACAGCTCAGATACCACGATGACTGGGAAAAGGAATTGTCCCGTGTAGGAAAAAGACAGGAATATAATCTCTCCGTGTCCAATGCCAATGAAAAGTCAGACTACTATTTCTCAGCAGGTTATTTGAAAGAGCAGGGTTTTATTAAATATTCCGACTATGAGCGCTTCACCGCAAGATTAAATGTGAACACCCAGGCAACTTCCTGGCTGAAAGCCGGAATGAATATTGCCGGCGCTTTAGTAAAGCAAAATTTCTTTAGCGGATCAGGTACCTCCGGCGGTTATAACCCGTTTTATGCGTCCCGCACTAATGCCCCGATTTATCCGGTATATTACCGCGATGAGGATGGTAACAAGGAAATTGATCCGGCAACCGGTGAATATAAATATGACTGGGGTTCTATAAACACCGACCCCGAAAGCAGTATCGGTACCCGCGCTTCCCTGCCGCAATCCAATGTATTAGGATCGCTTGCTATGGATAAGGACGAAAACCGTATTACTAATTTTAATACAACCACTTATTTAGAAGCTAAATTCTTAAAAGATTTTACTTTGCGTACTAATTTGTCGGCTACTTATTACAATATATATCAAACAAGCTATAACAATCCCTTCCACGGACAATTTGCAGAAAATAACGGTTCAGTTTCAAAAGGTTCCGGGTCAATGGTAAGCTATACCTGGAATCAGTTATTGACCTGGTCGCATAAGTTTGATAATCATAACCTGACTATCCTTGCCGGTCACGAAAACTATGATTATACTTACCGGCTTCTTTCAGCCGCCCGTTATGGCGTAGTGATGCCGGGTAATGCAGAATTGTCGGGTATGCCTACTCCGAACTCTGCAACTTCTTATACCGATATGGATCGTATGGAAAGCTATCTGGCTAACCTGAATTATGACTATAATAATCGTTATTTTGTTAGCGCCAGCATCCGTACCGATGGCACTTCCCGTTTTTATAGTAAATGGGGTAGCTTCTGGTCTGTTGGTGGCGGATGGATCATTAGCCAGGAAGAGTTTTTGCGCAATATCAAAGATCTGAATACCCTTAAAGTAAAGGCCAGCTATGGTACACAGGGTAATAAGGATATCAGCACGTATTATGGCTGGCAGTCTCTTTACCGTGTTGATTTCCCGAACGGTTCTTATCCGGGTGCTGTGGTAGATCAGTTAGAGAACCGTGATCTTACCTGGGAAGCTCAAAAACAATTTAATGCCGGTTTGGAATTTCGCATCTTCGAAAGGGTAAGCGGTGAGATCAACTATTTCAACAAAACGAACTCTGACTTATTGTATCAAAGGCCCCGTGCGCTTTCGACCGGTGTTTCTTATCGTTGGGAAAATACCATCACTATGATAACTAATGGTGTTGAGCTGAACCTGAATGCAGACATCATCAAACCGAAAATAACGAACGGATTCAGTTGGGATATCAACTTCAACCTGACACACTTTAAAGATAAGATTACTAAAATGCCTGAAGGTGTTGATACTATTTTGGGTACTTATAGTAACTATACTGTCGGCCATTCTATTTATGATTATTACCTGATTAGAAGCGCCGGTGTTGACCATGAAACCGGAGATGAATTGTATTATTATACGGATTCTACGGGTAACACGGAAGCAAAAACCAATCTCTTCGGAGAAGCTCAGCTAACCGGCCGTACTTATGTTGGAAATTCTGTTCCCATGATTATGGGTGCCTTGACCAATAACTTTTCATATAAAGGTTTTGACTTGTCGTTTATGGTTTCTTATGCCTTAGGCGGTAAATATTATGATCAGATTTATCAGACCCTGATGGGTAATCAGTTATCTCCGGGTGGTAATATGCATGAAGATATGCTGAATCGTTGGACTATAGAAAATAAAGACGCTTCAATACCGAGGGCTCAGTTCAGTAATCTGGACATTGCCCAGACCAGCGATCGCTTCTTAGTAGATGGCTCTTACCTGAATATCCGGAATGTCAATGTTGGATATTCTTTTAATGACCGCATGGTGACTAAGATGAAATTATCCTCTCTGCGTTTGTATGTGGCTTTGGATAATGTATGGCTGTTCTCTAAACGTCAGGGCATGGATCCTCAGGCGACCTTCGGTGGTAATCCGGGATATATCTATTCGCCTTCCCGTACGATTAATTTCGGTATCAATGTAGGTCTTTAATCTTAATTCAAATCTAAAAAACAGCAAAATGAAAATAAATAAAAAAATATATGTGATCGCAATAGCTGCCATTCTGGGCATGGGCTTTGTCGGTTGCAAAAAGTCTTATTTAGAGACTTCCCCATCGGACCAGTTAGCGGGTAATGATCTGTTCAAGACTACAGGTAGCGCCTATACTGCGTTAAACGGTATTCATTCCTATATGAATGAAAGCTATACTATTACTACGGCCCATGCTGACTTTGGCGCAAAGGCCATGGATTTGTTCAGCGATGTTATGGGTATAGATATGGTTTGTACCAGTTCCGGCTATGACTGGATGTATTATCATTATTCTTACTTCGCTACCGGTTATTCCATTTACTGGATGGGTAACCTTCCTTGGACCTTCTATTTTAAGGTTATTAATAATGCCAATAATATTTTGGATAATATTGATGCTGCGGAAGGCCCTGAAGAAGAAAAGAATGACATTAAAGGTCAGGCTTATGCTTACCGGGCATGGGCGTATCTCAACTTAGTACAATTCTATCAGTTCACCTATCGTCAAAACTCCTCTGCTCCAGGGGTGCCGGTTTACACACATGGCACTAAACCGGAAGATTCCGGTAATCCGCGTGGAACCTTGCAGCAGAATTTTGACCTGATGGTATCTGATTGTGATAAAGCGATTGACTTATTGGAAGACGCTGTAATTCATGATGAGAAATCACATATTTCTGCTGCAACTGCACATGGTATCTATGCTCGTGTAGCGTTGGAAATGGGTCAATGGGATAAAGCAAGATTACATGCGGCTATTGCTGCTCAGGATTATCCGCTGATGCCTCCGACAGAATATACTCGTGGATTTAACAATGCAAATAATGTGGAATGGATGTGGGGTTCTTCCCTGACTGCCGAGCAATACACTGGACAAAGCATCATCTGCTTTTTTTCCCATGTGGATCAGGATTGTCCGGGTTATGCCAGTGTAGGCGCTACCCGTTCCATTTCCAAAGCTTTATATGATCAAATCCCTTCTACGGATATTCGTAAGCAGGTGTTTAATTCTTCGTCCCGTGTTCAGGAAAAATTCCACGTGGCTGATCCTACAGGTTTTGTAGCGGACAACCTGTTTATGCGTTCTTCCGAAATGTACCTGATCCAGGCGGAAGCGGAATGGTATTTGCATAATTTCGGTGCAGCTAAAACTGCTTTAGAGGATTTGGTGACCGCTCGTGACCCGAGTTATACTGCCCCGTCAGCTACCGACTCTACTTTATTAAAGGAAATATGGAAACAACGCCGTATTGAATTGTGGGGCGAAGGATTCGGGTATCGCGATATGAAGCGACAAATGCTGGGTTTGCATCGTCCGACCGGTTCGGGCAATCACTCCCCGGGTGTGGCTACGTTGATTAATGCTGATAAAAATGATCCTAACTTATTGTTGAAGATTCCTCAGACTGAGATTGATAACAATGATGCCATGGGACCCGAAGATCAGAATCCGTTCTAAATTAATATCAGCACATATTATAAAAGCCGGCAGTTAATAAACTGCCGGCTTTTTGCTTGTATCGTATTTAGCCATCCTTTGTGGTCTTTTATAGAAAACACTCAGCGGGCATAGTTATTGCTGAAATGCCTTTACGCTGTTTGCGCTTATGTGTAAAGGCCTCCATTAATGGAAATAACCTGTCCGGTAATATAGCCTGCTTCGGGCGATGCCAGGAACCCGGCTAATGCGGCTACCTCGCCGGCTTCGCCGAAACGCTTCATCGGGATCATGTTTTTCAGTTCCGCTTCATCCAGGTCTCCGGTCATATCGGTTCTGATAAATCCCGGCGCAATAGCATTTACAGTGATATTTCTGCGTGCGACCTCCAGAGCCAGCGCTTTGGTAGCGCCTATCATACCAGCCTTTGCCGCAGCATAGTTCACCTGCCCCGGCATACCTTTCAGACCGCTTAGGGAAACTACGTTAATAATTCGGCCATAACGGTTCATCAGCATCGGTTGCATCAGTTGCCGGGTCACCTGAAACATCCCCCGCAAGCTGGTGTTCAGCACACTGTCCCATTGCTCATCCGTCATTAAGGCCAGCAGAGCATCCTGCCGGATGCCGGCATTATTCACCAGAACTTCTATCTTCTTATCTGGATTGGCCTCCTGCCAGGCACCGATTGCACCTTTCACCTCATGGTCATTGGCTACATCAAAAGGAAGGAGAATCCCTTCTTTTCCCTGAGCGCTTACCAGAGCTGCCGTTGCCGTTGCGGCCTCCTTATTGCCCCGGAAATTGATCAGGACATGATAGCCTAAGCCGGCCATCTTTTCACATATTGCGCGCCCTATTCCACGGGAGCCGCCTGTTATTAATGCGTATTTTTCCATAAGGATGTAAAGATAAAAAATGATGACATTGTAAGGGAAAATAATAAACATCAGGACATTTCATGCTTTGCAGAATAAGAATGCGTGTTATAATGGTTTTAAAGATATGGGAATGGGGAAAAATATCGCGCGGATTTCGCATATGGATACAGAGAAAATATTTGCTCTTGTCGGCGTATGTGTTCCCGGTTGCGGTAGCGGGTGTCTTCATCCACCGCAAGGCTATGTCAGGCTGGAGTTTATTGCACCGAAAATCAATTCGCCGTAAACAGTAACTGGAAGCCATATTACATCGTAAGCAGTAAGCACTCTTAGCACTTCGGCATGGCTACCCAACACGGCTAATAGCTTAAAGTAACGCGACTTGCCATTCGCCTTCGACGGAGTTAAATATTTCGTTGATATTTTTGCTGATGCGTTGCGCTTCCGCGTTTGACAATCTTCCTGCAAAATGTAATACACTATCGCGGTTGCCAGCCGTTTTGCTTGCTGCACGCATTAAATGCAAATAACCAAACAACTGATTAAGCAAGCCGGAATTTTCAATCTTTTTTACTTCTTTTAATATCTGGTCTTTTATTATCATGGCGTTACTTTTTTGACACTCAAGGTTAATGAAACTTCTTTGCAAAACCCCCATGCCGTCAAACCTATCCCCGCGTGTGCCCAATGGCAGCCGTGGTGGAAACAATAAAAGGAATGAAAAAATTGTCTCGCTGATTTTAGTGATAACACAGAATAGATATCAGCCATTGCCATCGTCCCCACGGGTGCGCAATGACAGGTATTCTAACCTACTATATTAAAGCGGACCAGTAGTTGGTAAGCATCCCCTACCTGTAGGACTTTCGGAGCCCCGTTTGTTATTGGTGAAAATATCCTACGGCAATCGGTTCAGCAGAATATCCTGATTACACAGCGTAAGAAAATCACAACCTACCCATCGAATTGAGATTTTGTCCTGTCTAATTCTATTTTAAGAATCTTTTAATAGAGAAAAAGAATAAAGACATATATTCGGGTACATGGACCCATTCCTTTTTAGTTTATACACCCAACACGTGATAATTTTATGAGCTTGAGCAGGTTTATCAATAAATAATAAAATTACGCAGATTTTGATTTTTAAGAAAAGCGCGCTATAATTGTATGCGGTAAAGTTTTGTTGTTTGTTTTTTTACCAGATTATTTTTCCCTCATAAGTTTTTTAAAATACAGTATAAATAATGAAGCATTTATTTACAGTATTACTCCTCTTATTGGCATCTGATCAAATCCATGCCTCTTTAAGACAAACTCAATACCGGTGGCGTAATGACGATGGTGATGAAACTACCGCAACATGGATGGCGGCCGCCAATACACCGGTCGAGGTTAATGACCTGTCAGCCGTAATTCGCCTGAGAATGGAATTTGACAATGACAACGGCTTTGGGGAATATTCGGAATTGTCGCAAACATTGCAATACTCCAGTAATGGAGGAGGAACGTGGACCACTATCAATAATAATACAAATAATGCCTTTGTTTATGTCTCCAGTGCTTTCGTTGCAGACGGAACGCCCGCCACCAACCAGATGGCCGGCACCGGAGGCTCCTATGTTGCCGGGAAAATAATATCTGCTGTCCCTTCCGGACCCTGGCTCAACTTGTACGATGCGCAAAAAACAGAATATGAATGGGTGATTCAGCCTACAGCCAATATTTTACCCTCCGCTACCTATATTTTTCAGGTGCCGGATTTGGAATCAGGCTCCGTATATACGCCCACCCTCAACACAAACTGCTTAGGCGGCGGCATCGTAATAAGCGTAGCTTCTGTAACGGAAGGCAGTACCTGCGGATCGGGTTCGGTAGCACTTCAGGCAACTCCCTCGCCTGCTTCCGCCACGATTAACTGGTATGACAGCCCAACCGGTGGCAGCTTATTAAGCACGGGCAATGTGTATAATACTCCCGTGATCAGTAGCACCACCACTTATTATGTCTCCGCATCCAACGCTTGTGCAGAAAGTGAGCGGGTTCCGGTAACGGCAACAGTCAATTCCGCCGGATCGGTTGTCAACTTAGGCTCTGACTATTCTTTTTGTGAAAGCACCCTGATTAATGCAGGCTCCTTCTCTGCCTATTTATGGGATGACGGATCCACGGGATCCACTCGTACGGTTTACACTTCGGGGACTTATTACGTTACCGTCACCAATGAGTTAGGGTGCAATTCAAGTGACACTGTCGTTTTAACAGCCAACCCGGTTCCCGTGGTTGATCTGGGCCCCTTTGAGGCACTATGTCTGCCTCCGGGCGAATCAATTACTTTAGATGCAGGTAATCCCGGCAGCACTTTTTTATGGAACGACGCCAGCACCGGCCAAACCAATTCGGTATATGAATCCGGCACCTATTCCGTTACAGTCACTAACGAATTTGGCTGTCAGGCCTCGGATACTGTTACTAAAACCATTTCGGTATCTCCATTTGTAGATATCGGTCCGAGCGACACAATCATTTGCAATGGGATGACCCTAACCCTGAGCGCCGACGCCGGAGGTCAGGGGAATGTTTCTTATAGCTGGAATACCGGCTCTACCGATGCTGATATATCCGTAACAAATGCCGGTCAGTATTTTGTGGTCGTTTCCAATAATGCCGGATGCACAAACAGTGACACAATCAATGTGACGGTTAGCAGCGACCTCCCTTCCATTGATGCCATATTAGTTACCAATCAGGGCCCCTATAGTTTCCGGTTTGAAACCTATAATCTTCAGGGCGCCATAGACCAGCACTCCTGGGATTTTGGTGATGGAACGCCCGTCAGTCATGCATTAAGCCCGACCCATACCTATTCCGCCCCGGGTAATTATACGGTAACGCTTACCTTAAAAACCTCTAATTGCGGCCTCATTCACTACGAAACATCAGTTCATATCGTTGGCCTGAATGATATCATTGTTGATGGCGCCCTTATTAATATCTATCCTAATCCTGTCCGTGATATCCTGACTATTGAAAACAAGAGCAATCTGACTATTGAAGATATTGCCGTAATGGACATCCGGGGAGGCGTTATTCATAAAGAAAAACATCACGCGGCTCTTATTTACAAGCTGGATGTATCTGAATATGCAAACGGCCTTTATTTTATCCGTTTAAACACAAACCGGGGAGCTGTAATCAGGAAATTTGAAGTGCTGAAGTAAATATTTATTGAAGATTAAAAAGCTGCTCAACAACCACCGAGCAGCTTTTTTGTCTGTTCCTGAGCCATTTTATCTAATCCTCATAAAGAATTTTACAGAAATCGCCTGGATTAGCAGGCGTACTTTAAGGGCTCATACGCCGGCAGGGAATGTATAAGCACAAAACATCATTTCAATTTTATATATGTGATGATAATCAACACTATACAAATCTAAATGCGCAACTTGGGTTAAATGGAAATTAAAGTCTGGAACATGGAAACTTTACCTTGTTAAACGGAAATTAAAGGCTGAGGCACGGAAACTTTACCTTGTTAAATGGAAATGAAAGCCTGGGACATGGAAACTCTATCTTATTAAATGGAAATTAAAACCTGGCAGACGGAAACTTTACCTTGTTAAATGGAAATTAAAACCTGGGACATGGGAAGTCTGTCTTGTCAGGCGGAAATTAAATCTTACGATATGGAAAGTCTGTCTTGTCCGGTGGAAGCTCTGTCTTGTTAAACGGAAACTAAATCCTCAATAGCGGAAACGGTGATCAGAATACAACAAATATTATTAGCTTCATACATCACTCTCGCCGTGGTATGCTCACCCGCCACTCCGTCAGCGTTTCCGGCTCAATGAACGTCCTTTCCCCCTTTATTCATTTTCCATTTTCCATTGACAATACCAATTTTCCATAAAAGAAAACCGCCCCGAAAATTAATCCGGGACGGCTTTGCTTTAT
>CAZUSO010000027.1:0-39093 GCA_964622775.1 uncultured Taibaiella sp.
GTGCAAACATAGGATGACGGCACGTTTTTTCGGAATGACAAAAAACCTTACACCATATGCAACATTTGGGATACACCCTCCGGCATAAGCATATTATACATTGTTCTCAACCCCCATTCCCGGATATATCTGCCTGACTTCTTCCATCATTCTTATATGCAATACAGACTTTTGCCCTGTAGCTTTAATGCGTTGCAACATCTGAAAATACGCCTGTCTGCTCATATCACACAAAGCTAACAATTCTTTTATTTTTCACCCCCCCTGCATTTTCCATCAATAAAATCACGAAGCATTTCCTTATTTTTACAGGAGCAAAACGGCTATCCGTCTTATCATTCGCCAATCTCCATTTTTTCCATGAACTATAAAACCCTTCATTATGCCTCCTCATTCTTTCGACAACGGGCTTTCACGCAGCGCCCGTATTGGCCTTGTCTGTATACTTGGCATTGCAATAGCTCTTTTCATTTTCTGGCGCCTCCTGCCGGCGCTTTTTCCAAAAGAACCTAAAGCGGATGATGCCCGGTTGACGGCTGCCTGGAATCAGCTCAAAAATGAAAACAGTACCGCTTCGGAAGCGACGTCAAGGCCTGGAGCAGGTGATGCCGCAGGCCGTCCTGAGCGGAAGAAAACAACAAATACCGCAGTGGTTTTATTCCTCTTTGATCCCAACACGGCTTCGGAAGGCGATTTCGTACGCCTGGGCTTATCGCCGAGGGTGGCAAGAGCCGTTGCCCATTATCGCAACAAAGGCGGAAAATTCCGGAAAGCGGCAGATTTCCAGAAAATCTATACATTGTCAGATGTGGACTATAAGCGTCTTGCACCTTATATCCGGATTGATGATGCTTTTAGCGTCCGTTCCCGCTCCGGTGAGGAACACGACAAACCATTGCCTGAGCAACCCCTGTTGCTGAATACCGCTACCCTTGACGAGTTGGTTGGGCTAAGGGGAATTGGCCCGGCGTATGCAAACCGCATTATAAAATTCCGGGAAAAATTAGGTGGCTTTTACGAAGTTGCCCAGTTGAAGGAGGTCTATGGTTTCCCCGACAGCACCTATCAATTGTTGAAAGATCATTTCATGATTGACCCGGCGGACATCAAAAAAATGAATATTAATTCAGCAACATTGGAACTGCTGGAGCAGCATCCGTATATCGGTAAAAAGATGGCAGAACAGATCGTCCGGCTCAGGAATGACCTGAAAGAGTTCAGCAAAATTGAACAATTGAGGCTCGTACCTTTGATTAATGAAGAAAAATATCGTAAAATTGCCCCTTATTTAAAGCTTAACTGATTCAAAAATACGATAAGACACATGGATTTTGCCTATACCGAAACTCAGGAACAGATAGCCGGCATGGTACGCGACTTTGCCAATAAACACATTCGTCCGTACATGATGGAATGGGATGAAAGCCAGAAGTTCCCTGTAGCATTGTTCCATAAAATGGGCGAGCTGGGACTGATGGGCGTATTGGTGCCTGCGGAATACGGCGGTGCAGGTCTGAGCTATTTCGAATATGTGACCGTAGTGAGTGAAGTGGCGAAAGTATGCAGCTCTATCGGCTTATCCGTAGCGGCGCATAATTCGCTTTGCACCGGTCATATCCTGTATTTTGGCAATGAAGAGCAGAAGAAAAAATACCTCCCCAGGTTAGCTGCCGGGGAATGGATCGGAGCCTGGGGGCTCACTGAAGCCAATACGGGAAGCGATGCGGGAAATATGCGTTGCACGGCAACTAAAGACGGCGATGATTGGATTCTGAATGGAACAAAAAACTGGATCACGCACGGCATTAGCGGCAATGTAGCGGTGGTACTGGCGCGTACGGGAGAGCCGCGTGCTAAAAATAATGTGACGGCCTTCATTGTGGAAAGAGGCACACCGGGCTTCAGCGCCGGAAAAAAAGAAAATAAACTGGGCATGCGGGCTTCGGAAACCGCAGAGCTGATCTTTGATAATTGCCGGATAAGCGATGCACAACGTATGGGTTCCATAGGCGACGGATTTAAGCAGGCGATGAAGGTGCTGGATGGTGGACGTATATCCATTGCGGCCTTGTCGCTGGGCATTTCTGAGGGGGCTTTTGAAGCGGCTGTGCAATATTCCAAAGAGCGACATCAGTTCGATCAGCCTATAGCCAATTTCCAGGCAATAGCCTTTAAGCTGGCTGATATGGAAACCAAGATTGAAGCCTCCAAAATGTTGATCTACCAGGCTGCGGATATGAAAAACCGTGGGGTAAAAATGACGAAAGAATCGGCCATGGCAAAATATTATGCTTCGGAATCCTGCGTGGAAATCGCAACCGATGCCGTACAGATATTTGGCGGATACGGTTATACCAAGGATTTTCCGGTAGAGAAATTTTATCGCGATGCTAAGCTTTGCACCATCGGCGAGGGCACTACGGAGATACAAAAATTAGTGATCTCCAGAGACATTCTGAGTCAATAAACAGGGCTAAATTTTTTCTTTAAAACTTCCGTTCCGACAGTACGGAAGTTTTTTTATGGACCGAAAAGTTCAACATTGGGCAGGAGGGACCAAATTATCTTCCTGTTGTTGCTGGCGATTTCACTACCAACAACATACCAAACTCAACTATGGCACACAATCAGGAGTATGAAAAAATAATAAAGTGTTTATTTGGATATTTTTTACCTTTATTACCTCAATGATACCTAATTAGATACAATTTGTATTGACAATGCTTTTTATTTATACCGAACGATTTTGTGCAGCTAACTAACTTGTATTCTTCTTTATTTTTTTAATTATATACTAAAATGAAAAAAATTCTCCTTGTTATTTTATTGCTGGTCCTTGTAATAACCGGCGCATTGGTATATGTAAAAGCTGTTCTTCCCAATGTAGGTGCTGCGCCGGATCTGCAAGTGGACATTACGCCTGAAAGGGTCATCCACGGAAGGTATCTCGCCAATCATGTCACGGTATGTATTGATTGCCATTCTTCACGCGACTGGAGCCGCTTTTCAGGTCCTCTGGTGCCTGGAACGGAAGGAATGGGCGGTCAGTATTTCGGTGAAGATGCCGGATTTCCGGGTAGTTTTTATTCCAAAAATATTACTCCCGCAAATTTAAAAGACTGGACAGATGGCGAAATATTCAGGGTGATCACTACCGGTGTGAATAAAGACGGGAAAGCGCTATTCCCGGTCATGCCGTATTTGTATTATGGAAAGATGGATAAGGAAGATGTGTATGATATTATTGCTTATATCCGGAGTCTTAAGCCTGTTGAAAACAAGACTCAGGAGCGTACGATTGATTTCCCGATGAATTTTATTGTGAATACGATTCCTCAAAAATCTTCGCTGGTCAGCAAGCCGCCGAAATCCGATACCGTGAAATATGGCGGATATCTGGTGAAAATTGCTGCTTGTATGGAATGCCATACTAAGGCAGACAAAGGGCAGGTTATACCCGAACTGGCTTTCAGCGGCGGGCGTGAATTTGCCCTTCCCAATGGTATTGTAAGGTCGGCCAATATAACCCCCGATCCGCTTACCGGCATTGGAGCATGGACACAGGAAGCTTTTATCTCCAGATTCAAAGCTTATGATATACCCATCAGCGACCTGGAACAGATGCCCGAAAATTCCGTTAATACCATCATGCCCTGGGTGATGTACAGCGGCATGGACTCTTCCGACCTTGCGGCAGTCTATGAATATTTAATGACTGTAAAACCGATTAAAAACGAAGTGTTGCATTATGAGGTGGCAAAGCAATGAGTTTCGGACAATGCAGTAGCTCCGTAAAAGCACTGACTAAAGTCATTGCCTTGTGTGAGGGTTATTATTCCATTAGTAAATCCATCTTCAAAGGCAGAAACAGCTTATTAATGATATGGCTTCCCTACGCTATTCCCATATACCGGTATTGATCCGTAACACCTCATTGGTGTGGGCATCCAGCATGACAAAGCGATCTGTGTTTTCCTCTGCTGCAACAAACCATATCAGGTAATAATTTCCGGTTTCCTGCTCGATCACTCCCAGAGTATAGGTCAGGCAACTGCCCCCAAAATCCATTGCCCGGCGTGCAGCTTCCACAGCTTCCTCACCGGTTATGGAAGGTTCCGGTTCAATATTCAGGGAATATGCTACCTGGTTTGTGCCAACAGGATGAATACTCCCGGTTTCCAGGTTCTTCAGCAGGTTATAACTGGCAAAAAATAAGCGAACATTTTCATGATATACATTACAGTCCATTCTAAGGTTATTTCCTTCTTTCCTGATCGAGGCTGCCTGTAGTTGCGGATAGGCGTTTAAGGAGTCAATAAATTCCGGAGCGTCTGTTTGTAAAATGCCCAAATCCACCAGGTGTCCATTATTACTTCTTTCCGTACTTTCCATACATGGCTGGGTTTCCTGATGGCAACTTGAGAGAGACAGCGCAAGCAATATGCCCAGGCTAATGTGTAAACACTTTATATGCATAGTCGATTTTATTTAGGTTGATAATAACAATATGAGATTGTGCTGCCTCGAAAAAATTTACTTTATGGAAAGAAATTCAAATACGGTTACATCTTTCAATAAGATTGTAATGAGGTTACAATAGTAACGATTATTCTTCAATAATATTTCATGATTATTCTTCAATAATATTTCAAATTGTCCTCACTCACCGCCCGGGCCTGCGTATGTTCCGGATTCGATGCCTTCCCCTATTATTTTCCCCTTGTTGATGTGTTCAACAATAGCGAAGGTGCAGTACATAAGCCGACTTACAGAAAAATCCTGTTTTATCAACTTTATTGTTACAGATGCACGGATAATTAATGCTCATCTGTGTATCTGCGGCTATTTTAAATCTTCTTTAAAAATAAGCAACATAACCGAAGTGAATCCTGGTTTGCCGGAACTGAACCGCTTCGCCGTCATGCTTGCCTACTGCAAACGCAATGCTGAAGATACCGGTCTTGGTTTCAAGGGTAACACCGGCCCCAAGACCGACAGGCACATCCTTATTGTGTACGGTATTATAGCGTGTAGTGGTATATCCGTCATCATTGAAGATATAGAAATAAGAGTTTTTATCCAGCATCAGCCGAAGCTCTATGGTAGCTATATGAAACTGGTTCACATAAAGGCTTTGTTCGTCAAATCCCCGCAACAGCTTAAATCCACCGATTTGAAACAGTTCATTTAGGAACAGATTATTGCCGCTGACATATCCGCCATGATAGCCCAGCTTCAGGATCACACTTTTCCATAAAGGCTGATACCAGGCTGCTTCTGCACTTAAACGATATTGGTAGGATTGCTGTTGTAAGGTGTCGTACAAGGTCGAAAAGTCAAAACCGCTGCCGTCATCTAAGGACACAATGGCGTCATTGGTTCTTAGTTTACGTTGCAGGCCGGCTATGCTTGCCTTAGCCTCAACCCCCTTTTGGGGATTAAGCCGGTAATCACTTCGGGACACTGCATATTCCAGGCCAATTCCATTGCCGGCCACATCCATGTCGGCAGGCAGGGCATGATTGGCTTTTACATAATTCAGATCCGGGCTGAATACACGGTTGCTGTTTTGACTATAAAACAGCCGGAGATAATCTGTTGCACTGAACAAATACCGTATGCCGGCATTCAGCGTAGTGCGGTAAAAGGTCGTATCCTTTTTGAACAATTCAAAGTCGCCATCGAGCCCCAATTGCGTACCCAGGAGATAAGGCCAGTTGGTATTAACCTGGAAACGTGGCGATTTGTATTGCATCTGCTGAAATAACAACCCTATGTGTTCTCCGTAAGTAAGCGCGTTTTTAAGATTCAGCAGCACATCGGCTGTCAGCATCAGCTTTCCGGTTTCCCCGCTGTTTGGTTGCAGCCCGATAAGCCCGTTAATCTGGTTGGCTTTTTTCGGCTCAAGAAATAAATACAGGGTGTTTTCTCCAATGGTAAATTCCATCTGCCAGGGTTGGGATTCCTGAAGGTATGGCAGGTCGTTTATTTTTTTACGAATCGCACGCAGTCGGCTTTCATTGTAAGGGCTGCCGGGGCGAATGTCCAGATAAGCATACAGGAAAGGCGGGTAAATATCCACATTACTTTCTATAATAATCGTGTCAATCATCACCGCTTTGCCGTAATCCAAATGCAGCTGCGCTTCAATACCCTGGTCTTTTATCTGTACCTGGTCTAAAAAAACCATCGCAAATGGATAGCCATTGTTTTCGCTATAGCGCAGTATCTTTTCCGTAAGCGCCGCAAGCCGCTTTGGACTCATCGCTCTGTTGCTCCACTCCCGCTCCGACATGCCGATATCACTGAGCAAAGTAACCGGAATGCCGGCAAAGGAAAGCTGCGCCCATTGATATTGACGGCCGGCAAAGACATGAGCGCTGATGTGGTTTTCACCATATTCCACACTATCAAGAGAAGCGGCAAGGTAACCTTGTTCCTGCATGGCCGGTATTAACCGACTTAAATAATTACGTGCTTCCGGGATGCCGGGGAATTTTTCAGGAATTGCTCCTGCCGCCTGCACCGCAGCAGAGTCTGCCGGGATAAAAGTAAAGCTCAGTTCCTGGGCATTTACCATGGTTATTCCCGACAAGTACAGCAATAAAAATCCTAAAACACTTTTCATAAGCTACTATAATGCGTCAAAAATAAACGTATTTCAGGAAGAAGCGCTTCAGGAAGCATACAAAAGCACAGGCCATCCCTTGGGATGGCCTGTGCTTCGTAATTGATTTCTTATAAAGCCCGTTCGGATTATTGTCCTTCAGGAGCAGCAGTTGTGGTTGCGGAAGCTGTGGTATCCACTACGGGAGCCATAGCAGTATCAGGAGTAGCAGGAGGCATAACTTCTTCAGTAGGAGGAAGCGCGTCTTCATTTGTAGCATCATCTGTAGAAGAAGTGCAGGCAGTGCCGAAGCAAGCCAGTGCGATAGCAAAAAGGCCGAATTTTACAAATTTCATTGTTAATAAATTTTTTGGTTAGTATTTCATAATATCAGATATTAATACGCAAACAAAAAAAAGGTAACCCGGTTTTGTAAAAAAAATATTTATCGCACCTTTGGGTTACTTTTTATACAAATTTGAATAAACACAGTGAACAAGGATTTTAGTACGGATACCGCATTATTGGAAGGTCTTGCTATGGGAGAGCGGGAGGCGGCAGCTGAAATATACCGGCTTTACAGGCCGATGCTGGCAAAATGGATGATGGCAAGAGGTGGTAAGGATGAGGATACGGACGATGTGTTTCAGGATGTACTGATGGTTTTATTAGACAAGGCTAAGTCGCCGGAATTTTGCCTGACCTGTAAACTAAGCACCTATCTCTTTGCTGTCAGTAAGAGAATATGGTATAAAAAACTACAGAATAATTCGAGTGTGTCCTATATGGATATGGATGATGAAGATGATAACCCGGCCGGTTTGATATATGATGAGGATATCAGCAAACACCTGGCTAAGGAAGCCCGGTTCAGGCAGTTGGAAATGGCTATGGAAAAATTGGGGGAGCCTTGTAGTTCGTTGTTAAAGGCATTTTATAACAAAAATAAAAGCATGCAGGAAATAGCGCAGGAGTTTAATTATACCAATTCTGAGAATGCAAAAACACAAAAATATAAATGCTTAGTGCGGCTCAGGAAAATATTTTTTGAAAACAGCGTAACGATTCAGCCTGATTTGCCCTGAATAATAATTTAATGAATAATAACCTGATGCAATCAGTATTATAAAAAGATGAAACTGTCCCTACGAAATATTGACGAATGTGCCGGGCAATTCCTCCACAATACGTTGAGTGAGGAAGACCGGATAGCAATAGAACGCGATCTGGCGCGTAATGCGGATTTGATGCACGCATGGCAGCAAAGCATTTCTCTGCAAAAATCTTTAATAATGGCCGGCGAATATCAGCGTGCCCGGCAAATGATAGCCTCCGTGGTGGCTCAATCCAAATCAGAACAAATGCATCCCAGTCATGAGCCGCAACTGATGCAATCTGTTATGCCGGCAAGCCCGAAGCAATTACCTTTCCGGAAATACCTGAAATTCGGATCGGTTGCGGCAAGCGTGGCTTTAGTCTCCTCTATTCTTACTTTTGTAATTGCCACCAATACTTCCCGAAAAAACAGCGATTTGCAATATACGCGCCTGCGTCGGGAAATTGCGGATATTAAACATACCCAGACCGCAAGAAAGCAAATTGAAGATGCAAAGGCGCGCGAAGAAGCGGGCGCGGACATCCCGATGCCCGGAAACTATGTAGGCACCGGCTTTGCCGTCACTAACGACGGGTATGTAGCTACCGATTATCACGTGGTGGAAGGCGCCGATTCTATCTTTATCCAAACCAGCAAGGGTCAGTACTATAAAGCCTTTTTAGTATCCTTCGACCCTAATTCCGATATTGCAATGCTGAAGATAGAAAATAGTGATTTCCGCTTCAACAATAACAGCCGGAGCCTGCCTTACTCTCTGTTGAAAAAACGCGCGGATCTTGCCCAGGAAGTCTTTTCGATTGGTTATCCTTCCGATGATCCGGTGTATAACGAAGGTTATATCAGCGCACAAAAAGGCTATGAAGGCGATGATGCCTCCTACCGCTTAGTGATTACGGCCAACCCCGGCCAAAGCGGATCTCCGATCTTTGATAAAAACGGCAACATTGTAGCCATCCTGACTGCCAAACAAACCGATGCTACCTATGCTATCCATTCCGAGGCGCTCATTCATCTGATCCAGTCATTACCCAAAGCCAACAAAATAAGCGCACCTTCGGGGAATGCTTTATCCCGGCTCAGTCGTACCGATCAGGTGAAAAAAGCTATGGACTATGTTTGTGCGGTACGGGTGTATAAATAATTTGAACGCTATGGCCAATATTTATTAGCGTCACCTGCCCGGAGCTTATCAGTCTCCGGGTTTTTTGCTTGTTAGGTTTTACCGGAAGTTTAAAAACAAACGCTTGTCGGTAATGTGTTGAATTAAAAAGTATCTTTTGGAGTACATTTGCATCCTTAATGTTTTAATCGCAGTTTTAATTTTTTATAATCAGCAATATGGTATTTTCAATGACAGGGTACGGACGGGCAGAAGGATTGGCCGGAGACCGGGAAGTAACCGTAGAAATTAAATCCGTGAATGGGAAACAATTTGAGATCATCAACCGTATGAACCCTTTATTGAAAGCCTACGAATCAGAAATCAGGAATGAACTGATGAAGATACTGAAACGGGGCTCTGTTGATGTAAGCATTGTGGTTAAACAGGATGGTGTGGCAAGACCCATGCAGGTGAATACCGATCTGGCGAAAGTGTATTTCCGTGCTATGCAGCAAATTGCCGCTGACCTGAATCTGAATACGCAGGAACATGAAGCCGAGCTGCTGGGTACGGTAATGCGCATGCCGGAAGTGGTGGCCGCAGACAGCGATACCATCTCTGCAGAAGTGTGGCAGGTGATAAAAGTGTTGGTGCAGGAGGCTGCTGTTGGCCTGATGAAGCACCGGGAATCAGAAGGCAAAACTATTGAAGCTGATCTGCTGCAACGGGTAACCGTCATTGCTTCCCTGCTTGAAAAGGTGGAGTCTTTCGAGACGCAACGAGTGGAACGGATCAGATCCCGAATTCAGGAAGCGCTACAGCAAATGATTACAAACGAGAAAGTGGACCAGAACCGCTTCGAGCAGGAGTTGATTTATTACATTGAAAAGATTGATTTTTCGGAAGAAAAACATCGATTACGTACGCACTGCAATTATTATACCCGTATTATTGCGGAGGCAGGTTCGGAAGGAGTCGGAAAAAAAATAGGGTTTGTGCTACAGGAGATCGGGAGAGAGATTAATACGCTGGGTTCCAAGGCTAATGATGCCACTATTCAGCAAATAGTAGTTAATATGAAAGATGAACTGGAAAAAGCAAAGGAACAAGCCTTAAATGTCATGTAAGTTTTAAAAACTGTTTTAATTTTTCAACCGGAAATTAACCCAACGAATGCGTTTTAATGCCCTGAAAATAGCTATACTCCTGCTCAGCTTAACTGCCTTGATGACCTCTTGCGGAACATCGCCTTATTATCAAAAGCAGGCGGGTATTCCCGGAGCTGCATGGTCCCACGATTTTCAGCCCGAATTTGAGTTGGAAATACCGGACAGCAGTCATCAGTACATCACGTATATCATTGTCCGCCACGGTGCGGATTATCCATTCTCCAACCTTTGGCTGGAGATGAGCGTTCAGGGGCCTGATGAAGCAGTATTTGAAGAAGGGCGGCGCCTGGAGGTTCCACTGGCAGATGTAACCGGCAAATGGCTGGCCAATGGACTCAGCGGGATATGGGAACACCGTATTCCCATCTATAGAGGAGCCGCTCCCGACTATTCCCATCCCGGTACGTATAAGATAAAGCTGAAGCAGATTATGCGGCAGGATCCCCTGCCGGCCGTTATCAATATCGGCATACGGGTGGAGCGGATCAATAAGGAAATTAACGGTAATCCCGTGAAGGATTCTTCTTCCGTCGTATCAGAATAAGGACTGGCTTCCGCCGCGTTTTTGGTAATCCTTTCCCAAATGGCGGTATGCTTTTTCCGTAGCTTCCCGGCCACGGGGCGTACGCACCAGATATCCTTCCTGAATCAGGAAAGGTTCATAAACTTCTTCAATCGTTCCGGATTCTTCTCCCACTGCGGTAGAAATATTGCTGATGCCCACGGGGCCGCCTTTGAATTTTTCAATCAATGTGGTTAAGATACGGTTGTCCATATCATCAAGGCCGTTAACGTCCACATTCAGGGCATGAAGGCCATGCTCGGTAACGCCGAGATCAATCACGCCATTGCCCAATACCTGGGCAAAATCACGCATCCGCCTGAGCAGGCTGTTGGCTATACGGGGCGTTCCTCTGCTGCGGCGGGCAATTTCCGCTGCTGCTTCGGAAGTGATTTTCACCTGTAATAATGCAGCGGAGCGCGTAACGATTTTCTGCAATACTTCATAAGTATAATAATCCAGCCGGGATTTTATCCCGAAACGCGAGAGCAGCGGAGCCGTCAGCAAACCTGAACGTGTGGTAGCGCCAATCAGGGTAAAGGGGCTCAGGTTAATTTGTACGGAACGTGCATTGGGGCCACTTTCAATCAGAATATCAATCTTAAAATCTTCCATCGCCGCATACAGATATTCCTCTACCACTACACTTAGGCGGTGAATTTCATCAATAAACAATACGTCCCGCGGCTCTAAGCTGGTCAGCAAACCCGCCAGATCACCAGGGCGTTCCAGCACCGGCCCGGAAGTTTCTTTAATATTTACATTCAGCTCATTGGCCACAATCCGGGACAATGTAGTTTTTCCCAGCCCCGGGGGACCGTGAAAAAGTACATGATCCAGGGCATCTCCGCGCATATTGGCTGCCTTGATGAAAATACAAAGATTTTCGATTAACTGCGGCTGCCCCGAAAAGTCTTCAATACTTTGCGGGCGAATGCTGTTTTCGTATTCTTTTTCAGCATTGGTCAGCTTGTCATTCGGACGTATATGAGATGGTTCCATTAGGAACAAAGTTAAGCAATGCGGGGATGTTTGTTTGTAAAATCTCCCAATGGCCTTTTAAAAAAGAGGCCATCAACAACAAAGTATAGGTTTCCCGGTTTGTTATTGTTCAAAACACCGGTAACGGGAACCAACACCATTGCTCACTTTGTATTTGTCGTTTTCTTTTTAAATAAAAAACTAAGATTATCAAAATAAGATTATGGATATGTATGTATAGTATTGATTTTTTTTACACTTCACAATATATAATCATATCTATATAATAAACTTATAGCAGCAATAATGGCTCCCTGTAGAGATGGGAAAGGATACTGATTCTTTGACGGAAACATGGAATAGTATGCATCCCGAATCGTCGCACCTACAGGGCAGGCTGTCTGTACGACAAAAAATGCGATGTCATTGAACGCTTGCAGCAACCTCCAATTTTTTTGAGCATTTTGTCCCATTTCATTTACTGTTTTTTTGAGATTGCTTCCCGCCTCCCGGTCACGGCATGCTTTTGGCTTAGTTCATGTTGAGACGTTAAGATTGCTGATGACAGCAGTGTATTGTTATTCCTGCATATGGGCTGAGACGTTATACCAATGGAATGACGTCATTGTAATGCGACAATTTGGGATGTGCTCCGTGGAATATTCTTTTGCTGCCGGGAGTAAGTGATTTAACCCGTTGTGTTATTTGATCAGAAAAAATATCCGTGGGATTATGCCACCTTATAGGCAATGGCGTTGATATTCATTCCGGCGCCTACTGATGCAAAAAGGATGATATCGCCTTGATGAACTCGGTGATCACCCAATTCTTTCTTTCTGACCAGATCATATAAAGTAGGAACCGTAGCTACTGAACTGTTGCCTAATTTCCGGATACTCATCGGCATAATATCCTTAGGGATATCGGTAATGCCATAAAGCTTATAAAACCGCTCCAGGATTGCTTCGTCCATCTTTTCATTGGCCTGGTGAATAAAGATTTTAGCGAGATTCTGAATGCCGATGCCGGCTTCATCCAGGCAGCTTTTCATTGCTTTGGGCACATTATTCAGCGCAAACTCATAGATCTTTCGTCCGGCCATCTTTATATACCGGGTTTGAGGCGTATATTCCTTATTAAAGGAAGTGTCGTTATGGATAAAATGAATCTCATCGCTGGTATAGGATAATGTGGCTACGCTTAGTATGCCTGCATCAGCAATGTCGGGATTGTTTTCGAGGACGCCGGCTGCCGCACCATCTGCGTAAATCATGGAATCGCGGTCGTGAGGATCACTCACGCGGGAGAGAATTTCGGAACCAATGACCAGAAATCTTTTGGCATATCCTGATTTCAAAAATTGTTGTGCCACGATCACGCCCTGGATCCATCCGGGGCAACCGTATAAAACATCAAAAGCCATACAACGCGGATTTTTAATCTTCAGCTTATGCTTTACCCGTGCAGCCAGGCAGGGCACCTGGTCAATCTGACTTTGCCCGGAAGCCATATCGCCATAATTCTGAGCCACAATAATGCCGTCCAGTGTTTCCGGGTCTATGCCTGCATCGTCAATAGCCAGGCTTCCGGCTAAGTAAGCCAGATCGGACGTACGCTGTCCTTCCGGGGCATAACGCCGTTGTTCAATGCCGGTAATTGAAGTCAGTTTACTGATAATTTCCTTACTGTTCAGGGTAATCCGCGAACCATCGGCATTGTAAAATGTACGCTTCAAAAACTCCTGATCTCCGACAACCACCTCCGGAATATACCGTCCCGTACCTGTTATTACTATCGACATTCGTTCCAATTAATGCGCGAAGTTACGATAAGATTATTAATCAACATGACATAGTTGGCTGATGGGAGATTGAAGAAGATTGATTGAGATGGAGGGGATATGGATGAAAAACATTTCATTCTTTAGCTATTCTCTCACATGCGGGATTAGCTATTGACAATCCATTATCCTTTGCCATTATTTATCCCTGAACGTGCGGCGTCAAATTCATTATTCGCTATTCACTCATTATCTCTTGTTTCCCGGAATATTTAAGCACAGCAATCCAATCAATAAATAATGACAGTGCAATGACATTTTTGGCAATACCAATAATCAACTTTGCAGTTATGAAAACCATACCGGTATGTTTCGCATTGCCTTTATTAATGGCAGTCGTATTGTGGAGTTCCTGTGAGAAAAAGGAACAGCCTTATCCGCTCCCGCCCAAGGGAGAGGCGCAAAGCATCCAGTTTGATTTAGGCGCTGATTATTCCACTCAGGTATTTTTCAGCTTTACCAATGGTGTGGTGTCGTCCAGTCTTTATAAGAGCTGGGATTTGGCTTTCACAAATAATACCGGTCAGCCGGAATTTTGGATTAACGGGCCCAAACCGACTTTGGTCTATACTGCCGGTAATATGGATTTTGCGGGAATAACTACTGCTACGGATATTCCTTCCGATGCCTGGCGCTATGACGACCCGTCCGGCCTGCCCGGAAGTAGCGCTTTAGGCAATATCAACAGTAATGATCTTCTGAATAAAGTCATTGTCATTAAAAGCGAAAGTGGATTCTATAAGCTGAAGATTCGTGAGGTTACCGATAGCCATTATGTTATTGAAACGGGTGATATCGCAGCCGAATCCGGGGATGTGATTACCCTTCCCGTGGATACGGCTTATAACTACACGTATTTTTCCTTAACCGAAGGTATCGTAAAGCCCGAGCCGCCTAAGGCAAAATGGGATTTGGTTTTTACCCGTTACCAATATATATACCGCAATTTCAACCCCGACGGCAGTGATTTTCTTTATTTCGTTTCTGGCGCTTTGTTAAACCCCTACCAGACTAAAGGAGCCATAGACTCTTCATTCACCATCAGCTTTGAAGAGCTGAACCGGGAAAAAGCGGAGCAAATGGAGCTGGTCAATAACCGGGACGTGGTTGGCTTCGACTGGAAGGTCGTTAACATCAACACCGGAGAATATACGGTTATCCCTGAACTGCTGTATGTGATAGAAGACCAGGCCGGAAACCGGTGGAAGCTACACTTCACCGGGTATTACAATGAGCAGGGTGAAAAAGGAAGCCCCCGCTTAGAGTATATGAAGCTCTGAATTGATACGGTTAGTGTAATGTCGCAATAGCTAATTTTCGTACAGTTCGCCTTTGTCGTCCACCATCATGTGAGAGAACAGCATTCCGCCATCGTCCCCGGATTCTTTTTTCTGATCATCCGGGATGGCCTGATCACCATGGGTTGGTATTACAATATCCGTATTGAAAATCTCCTTCATTTTGGGTAATTCATCGGTGGAGTTAATGCCCAGGTAATCCATAAAATACCGCGAAGTAGTATAGATCAGCGGCTTCCCTACCGCATCTTCCTTACGGCCGGCAATTACGATCAGTTCTTTGTCTAATAACTTTTGGATAGAGTATTCCGAACTCACCCCACGAATAAATTCAATATCCGATTTGGTGACGGGTTGCTTGTAAGAAATGATAGCCAGTGTTTCCATTGCTGCGGCAGAAAGCTTTTTAATATATTTGTCTCCGTTAAGCTGCAGCACCGTCTGGTGGTATTCTTTTTTGGTTAGAAACTGATAACCGCCGCCGGATTCCTTCAATTCAAAAGGATAAAAACCGGCATCGTATTTTTCCCGGATTGCCTGTACGCAGACGGCTACCTGAGCACCTTCTATAATTTCATCTGTCAGCACATTATGCAGCAGTTCTATAATTTCCATTTGCGGCAGCGGCCGCTCGCTTGCGAAGATCAACGCTTCCACATGAGGCATCAGTTGTTCTGTTTCCATTGCAAAATAATATAAAAGCCGAAAGTAAAAGGCATTCTGCGTTTTTCCGGAAAAAGTAATACACATGTGTGTAAAATTCTGTGCCGGAGTAGAGGATGCGTGCCCTGAATTGATTGTCAATTACGAATTAAGTAGGAATGCGCTGTTTTCAACTGCTCATTATATGGAATATAATGGCATGATTTAATGCGGGGGCAAAACATGCTTATTTGTAAATCTGCTCCATTCTTTATTTTCATTTTGTCGCTTGCCGTCCGGGTTATAATTTTGACCTCAGGAGGGCTTTAAAATCCATCCGCTTTTTTTGAATGACTGAATATGAAAATCTCTTTGAGAATAACCGGCAATGGGTGAAGTCCAAAACCGACGGAAACGTTGATTTTTTTGAACACTTATCACGCCATCAAAATCCGAGATACCTGTATATCGGCTGTAGCGACAGCCGGGTGCCGGCCAATGAAATTATCGGGTTGGATTCAGGCGAGCTTTTTGTACACCGGAATATTGCTAATGTGGTAAGCGCAACAGATCTGAATTGCATGTCGGTGATTGAATATGCCGTGGTGCACCTGCAAGTGAAGGAAATCATCATCTGTGGCCACTACAACTGCGGAGGAGTCAGCGCCGCGATGCAACACAAGGATCTGGGTATCCTGAATCCCTGGTTACGCAATATCCGTGATGTATATCGCCTGCATAAAGATGAGCTGAATGCCATTGAAGATGAGCATGATCGTTACAACCGCCTGGTGGAGCTGAATGTACAGGAGCAATGTGTGAATGTTATCAAGGATGCCTGTGTTCAGCAATCCTACGTAGCCAACGGATTTCCGGTGGTACATGGCTGGGTCTTTGACCTGAAAACCGGCCTGCTGAAAGATTTGAATCTGGACTTTACCCGGATCCTTCATGATATTCAGGAGATCTATAACCTTACCGATGTGGCTTGGGAAGCCAATTCCTTTGAACGTAAGGCGTAAAGGTTCGGATATTATTCAGGTGGTGATGTTATTTTCCTGTTTAATTTTTCCCCGCAGATTTACACAGATAAAATAGTATTGATATCGGGGAAAAGTATTATTGTAAAGGTGCGGTTCAACCCCTTCGGGATTGAGCAGTATGTTAGCTGCAACTCAATCCAACCCTCTGCTTATGACAAAAATTCCATTAATTGCGACTTTTATTTCTCTTATTATAACATTGAGTTCTTGCGGGCAAAAATCAATAAAAACTAGCGAGCACTTGTACTTGATTGACCCAATAATAAAACCCAAAATAGATAGTAAAGTAATTTCGTCAGATAAAATAATTTTCACTTCTATGGATATAAAAATATTTGAGAATGACAGTATTACTTGGGATACTTATGCAACAGGAAAAAGTATTGACGAATGTTTTACAACAGCATCGGTTGATAATAATACAATAAACATAGTTAGTTTTTTGGGGTTAACTGCTGGTTTTGGTTACCAAATACAACTTTCTAAAGACACTTGCATTGTTACCTATTTCACAAAGACCGACGCAGAAATATACAAACTTAAAAAAACAGACCTTTTAGCTTTTGGAGTTACCGTACCGTGTAAAAATTACAAACTGACTTTGGTTAACAAACCAACTTTCAAAAAGGGCGAAAGCATAGAAGGAATTGTTGAATTAACAAGCGAAGAATACTATGAAGTTAATAATGGCAATGAGAAAAAATACAAAATGCAACTGACTGGCTATTTTAAAACAGACCGATTGAAAGGTAAAAAAAGCAGATGAGTATGCAGTCAACAAGGTATTTATGAGAGACGGGCTGAAATCTAATCCTCAACTTTTGTACTACTATTTCGCCTTCGCCGTTTTTATTTGCTTTTTTGTAATTTAGCATAATAAAAAACGGCTTCGACTTGCTGCGGTGCAAAACTGAACTTTTGGTTCGCTATTTTCCGTCCTTCATAAATACCCGAAACGATATCTGTCAGCCGCAGATTTTACCGGCGGTTATGCACAATGAAGCCCTTAGGACTTTCAATAAACAATGAGTTTGAGTGTGCATTGTGATATAGGGAGATCTGAAACAGCCACAGATTCACAGATGAGTATTAATTATCCGCGCATCTGTGGCAATAAATGCGGGAAATAATAAGGGGAGGTATTGAGTCCGGTACATAAGCAGGCTTGGGTGGTGGCACCCACCACGGCGGCAGGATCCGTTGATAATTTGTCGTATTGACTGTTTCACAGGTGCGTCAATTTGGAATGCACTCCATTTACGATGCCATTGAGATTGTCTTAAATGCAGCAGCCTGGTTTTTATATCGTTATTTTAGATTGGTACGTAAGTTTATACAGAGCGCAATGCTCCCAAAATGCTATTTCCGGTGAACTATTAACAGCCGCTCATTTTCCAGCGGGAGGTAGCCGTAATCATAAATAAAAAAATAGATTTGCCCTTTTTGATTTTGATACTGATGGGTGAAATATTTGAAATTAAATCCCGCCTCCAGCATTTTCTGGCGGGTTACGGCTTTCATATCCTCGCCGGTTTCTGCTAAAATGTGAACCAGCAACCTGCGGTTTTTCCGGAGTGTGTTATTGATATTTCGCACTAAATTATTTTCATCGCTGTTTTGCCGGTTATTATAATTATTCCGGCAATAATCATCACAAAACTTCTTGTCTGCCCTGCCTTTCAAAGCCTTGCCGCAATTCAGACATATTTTTTCTGTTTCATTCACCGCATAAAATTACGGAAAAATATTCATTTGTAAACGACTACAATCAGTTATATGTGAACATAATTAATTAAAAACCGACTAAGGTATTGCAACCATCCCATTTTTGCATCAGGAATTCCGAAATTGATTTAATCACACTTTTTAACTATTAAATTTTAAGATCATGAGCACATTAAAAAACAGCGTACAGTTGATCGGGCATCTGGGAGCCGACCCGGAAATTAAAACTTTTGAAAGCGGATTGCAAATGGCTAAGCTGCGGCTGGCTACTTCCGAGAGCTATAAAGGCACAAACGGCGAATGGAAGGATGAAACGCAATGGCATACCGTTGTCGCCTGGGAATCCATTGCCGAACGTGCCGTAAAGCAGTTGCACAAGGGAAGCTTTGTCCTGGTGCAGGGTAAACTGGTCACCCGCACCTATACCGACCCGCAGGGTGTGAAAAAATATTTTACAGAAGTGCGTGCCAATACGTTTATACCGCTGGAGAAAGACAAAAGTGCCGCAGGTGAAACCGTCATATCTCCTGAAGATGTGGCGGAGGAAGAAGGTCTGCCGTTTTAATCAGGTGCTTGTCATCCTGTTTGTTGAAGCAGAAGCCGGCAACTGCCGGGCTTCTGCTTATTATAATGTGTCGTACTTCTGAGCCTTCAGACCCAGGAATTAGTATTAAGTCAAAATGCAAAAGCCACAATGTATGATGTAAAGTATATAATATACGATTTTCTTATAATCAGCCTGATGAAGGTGGGATTTATAACCAAAGTAAAGCTTAGCTTAAAAAAAGTGGTGTTATACTGCCTGCCGGATAAAATTGTGCAATCAAAAAGCTTTGTGCTCTTGGTTCTTTGCATTCGTTGCATGAAACTCAATGCACAAAACTATGCGGCGTGAAGTATAAATTTAGTATGCTATATCTGGATTATAAAGCCCTGTTAAGTTGACTATTATGGCTTTCCCTGCTCTACATTTTGTATTTTGACTTTTTATTTAACGCCAATATCATTAACGCCAATATTTTCCTTTACCGTAGTAATGTCTTTTTACGGTGGGCAGCATGGTTTTGCAAAGTCTCTATAATCGTGATTAATGCTCCGTTGACGCTTTCCTGCTGACTCCCCGTTATCATTCTGTACAAATCCTGTGAGATATATAAAATATAAGGACAGCCTCCTATAATACCTTTCAGGTACTTACGTTATATTTGTGTTTCGTCTGAATTTAGCCTATATTTATGTCAATGTCTAACAATCCCAATCAGCAGAAAGTCCCCCGGCGCGGGTTTAAAAAACTACCGCTCTGGAGTCGTGTCCTGATCTTTATCATGAGCGGTCTGCTCTTGCTGCTGATTATTGCCGGTGCAGGCTTTTCCTGGTATATCCAGGCAAACAAAGCGAAGATTCTGAAGAATATTACCGGACAATTAAGCGAACGCTTACAGGGCACTCTGACCATTAAGGACATGGAGCCTTCCGTCTGGAAAAACTTTCCGAGCTTTTCAATAAAACTGGAAAAGGTGATGTTATGCGATACGCTTTACCCGATCCATAAGATTCCTATGCTACAGGTGGATGGTTTGTACCTGCAGATCGACCTGAAATCCCTGCTCACCCAACACCCGGAAATAGAAAAGATCACCGCTACGGGGGGTATAATGCATCTGTTTACAGACAGCAGCTATTATTCCAACACCTATCTGCTGAAGCCTAAAAAGAACAGCTCCCAAAAGAAAAAAGGGAAACAACTGGAATTCAACCATATTACCCTGGAAAATTTTATTTTTATCTCTGAGCACCGACCGCGAGAAAAAAAGTTTGAGATTCAAATCCGGGAGTTAGAGACCGCTATTAGCGTCCGTGATTCAATCTGGCGCATTTCGGCTCCGGCAAACCTGCATATCGTGCAGCTCGGATTCAAACTTTCCAAAGGAAGCTTTCTCAGCAATACGGATCTCCGCGGCAACCTGGAACTGGAATTCAACCAGAACAGTAAAGACCTGACCATAAAAAAGAAGCTGCTCGTGGTCAACGGTGAAAAGGTGTTATTTGGGGGCGTATTTCATTTTGCCCGGAAACCCGTTACTTTTTCTTTGCTGATCGATGCCCCCGCTATTGACTATCAGAAGGCTGTAGCCCTGTTGAATCAGCATATTCAGGATAAGCTGGATATGGTTAAAGTGAAAAATCCCCTTAAAGTTTATACAACGATCAACGGGCGATTCACCTATCCGGATACGCCGCGGGTACAAGTGAATTTTGAAACGAAAGGCAACCGCTTAACTACGGATTATGGTGTGCTGGAATCTGCTACGTTCAAAGGCACATTCAATAACGAAGTCGTGCAGGGAGCCGGTCATTCGGATCACAATACGGCTATCGGCATCCCTGCGCTAACGGCCACCTGGGAAGGTATTCCTGTGACGGTTACCTCCGTCAGCATATTCGATTTGCTGGATCCCTTTATCCGCTTTCGTATTCAGTCACAGTTTCCCGTCAGGCAGCTCAATAATATTGTCGGCAGATCCTATTCCTTTGGAAGCGGCAATGCGCGGGTTGATCTCCGGTACTCAGGGCCGGTTTTGCCGGACAACAAGGATGATCGTATGCTGAACGGAAATATTCTGATCAACAACGCGGCGCTGACCTATGTTCCAAGAGGATTAAACTTTGAAAAATGCAATATTAATTTACTGTTTACCGGCAATGATCTATTTATTAAAAATACCGTGCTGCATGCAAAGGGCAATGAATTGCGTATGGAAGGCAGCGCTAAGCGGTTTACAAATCTTTATTTTTCCGATCCGCAAAAGGTATTGATCGACTGGAATATCCAGAGCAATCTGGTCAACCTCAATCATTTTACAGGATTTTTGGGAAAACGAGCCGGCAATAATCCGGGTAAGAAAATAAATCCGTATGTCAAGATTCAACAGTTCAACCAGCAACTCAATCAGTTGCTGGAGACCGGCAGTATGAACCTGACTGTGGATGTAAAGAAGATGATCTTCGAGAAATTTGAAGGGCAGCATATCAAGGCGCATATCAGCCTCCTGGCTTCGGGAATCACCATAAAGGATTTTCATATTGCCCATGCCGGCGGTTACCTGGATTTGAGTGGGAATATCAATCAAAGCGCTGCTTCCAATCCATTCAATATGAAAGTCAGGGTAGTGAATGCCAAGGTGGATAAATTGTTTGAGGCGTTTAGCAATTTCGGATTGAAGGGTCTCACGGATAAAAATATTAAAGGACTTGTTTCTGCGGATGTAAATCTGGGTGGCGGCTTTACTGATGCGGGCAGACTGTTGCCGTATTCCTATCATGGCAGTGTTGACTTTTCGCTGCAAAATGGTAAGCTGCTCAATTTCGATCCATTAGTGAAGATTCAAAAATTTGCATTCAAAAGAAGGAACTTAGACAGCGTGGTCGTAAAGCCCCTGAACGGGCGATTTGATATAGCCGGCGGTAAGGTGGTTATTCAGCCTATGAATATTGAAACCAGCGCCCTCAATATTAATGTGAAGGGCGTTTACGGATTTCAGGGAGGAACGGACATTAATTTTGAGATACCCATGCGGAACCCCGAGAAGGATAAGATTCGAATCCGAAACGGGCTTACACCCAAGACTAAACAGGGTATCGTAATCTATCTCCGGGCTACGGACGGCGAAGACGGAAGGATCAAGATTAGTTGGGATCCGGCTAAAAAAGGATGGCAGGGTGGTGATGCCGATGATGCCGTGGAGCCGGAAACGGCAGAGGGGGGCGGTAACAGCGGAGGTAATTTCCGGGAAAATTCCAGCCGGGCAATTCCAGAGAACGCTGATCCGGCAAAACCCAGGAAACGGTTCTCTATTTTCAACCGAAATAAGCCGTCCGGCCGATAAATAAGCAATTCCGGTTACGGAATCTTAATTATTTTTTAATTTTGAAGCATTAACTCATTTCATCCGCTAAAATTATTTTCATCGCCAGCCTATGTCCGAAAAAATTGTTAAGCTTCAAGATGCCCAAATATACCAGGGAAAATCGCTTATACTACAAGATGTCAGTTTAGTGGTGGAAGAGGGGGAGTTTGTATATCTGATCGGGAAAACCGGTTCGGGGAAATCCAGTCTGCTGAAAACACTGTATGGTGAGTTATACCTGAAAGAAGGACGCGGGCGTGTAGCCGGGTTTAATCTTACACAATTAACCTGGAAAATGGTTCCTTTGCTGCGGCGTAACCTCGGCATTATCTTCCAGGATTTTCAGCTGCTTACCGACCGGAGCATATACGACAATCTGTTGTTCGTACTGAAATCTACCGGATGGAAGAATAAAAAGACCATTAAAGACAAGATTGAAAGCGTGCTGGAAGAGGTGCATCTTGCAGGCAAGGGCTACCGCAAACCTTATGAAATGAGCGGAGGCGAGCAGCAACGTGTGGATATTGCGCGTGCCTTGCTAAATAATCCTAAACTCATATTGGCCGATGAGCCTACGGGAAACTTAGACCCCGATACCACGGATTATATCATGCAACTATTAGCAAACATTTGTAAATCACACCAGACTGCCATCATCATGGCTACGCACGATTATAGTATCCTTCAAAAATTCCCGGGCCGTATCGTAAAGATAGCGGACGGAAGTGTACAGGATACCGTTTTGGCACAACCTTCTTCCGAATCATCTCTGTAATTTCAGCAAAACGATAAAGCTATGCAGTTAGCAGCACCCCACACCAGACAATATCTTGCGGGTTTAATCCTGAAAAGACTGGAGGCAGAGCAGGAAAAGCTCCGGCAGGAATTTTCCCGATCCGGACGAATCAATTCCTGTGTAATAGACGATGTGCTGCCTGAACCTATCGCCCAGGAAATTTATGCCGCCTTCCCCTCACCCGAAGAAATGGCGATACACAAATCCATCCGGGAGAATAAGCGGGTGGCCGCGCAAATGAATCTGTATCACCCGCTGCTGGAAGAGATTGTATATGCCTTTCAGGATCCGCGTATCGTAAGATGCTGTGAGACCATAACCGGTATAAAGGACATGATTCCCGATGAACATCTTTATGCCGGCGGCATCAGCCTGATGAGCCAGGGCAATTTCCTGAATCCGCATCTGGACAATTCGCATGACAATGACCGGAAAAATTACCGGGTACTCAATCTTTTGTATTATGTAAGCCCAGGATGGACCTTAGAAAACGGAGGTAACCTGGAGCTTTGGGATGAAGGAATGAACGGTAAGCAGCGCACCATTGTTTCGGCTTTCAACCGTCTTGCGCTGATGATCACCAACAAATCCTCCTATCATTCCGTAAGCAAAGTGACCGCACCTGCAAAGCGGTGCTGCATATCCAATTATTATTTTTCGGAACAACCGGCAGAACGGGAAGGATATTCCCATGTGACTTCATTTTACGGGAGACCGGAAGAGTCTGCCCTGAAATCGGTAGTATTAAAAGCCGACCGCAACCTGCGCAATCTGATCCGTAAAGTAACCGGCAGGCGTATCATACCGACAAAACATATTTATAAGAAGGACGAATGAGCGTAACTTGCTTAAAAATGTGAAGCGCTTAAAAATACAGTCTGTATTGTTTGGGACTATTCTTTGAGGTTTTTGCCAACATATATTTCCGGCCTGGCACAGGCATATATAACATGGGGTATAGATAAAAAAGTGTTTCGCCTTGTAAAGGTATCCTGAGTTTTTTATTAAAATACCGGCTGGTGATATTGATCTCAAATAGCTTTTTTTCATGAATTTCCATAAAATAATTTTTAATGAGAAGATGCTGATCCTGTATTTCTGGATCGGCATAATGCTGATATATTTTCCCGCATACCAGGCAGGCTTTTATACTGATTTTAAAGATACGCTGGAGGCTTACAAACAATATGGCTTTGTTGATTTTATTAACCGGAAAGGCATTGATAATTTAAACCTGTATCAGGCAACTCAGGTATTACTTTATTGCTTCATCAGCCTTTTTAAGACAAATCCGGTACCGTGGTTTCTGCTGTTTACCGCCATGCACGCTTTTAACGGATATCTTATTTACAAATTCTTTATCCGGTTTTTCAATAAATTGGGATGGGTAACGGCACGTACTCCGGTTTTATTTGGAGTTGTATTTTTTCTGGTTGCTCCGTCTGCTGCCCAGGTAGTTATATAGAAAGCCTGTTTTCATTATCATACTGCCATTGGTATTTTATTCCTTATCCTCAATCTGATGCTTGAATATACTGATACGAAACAGCACCGATATGTCTGGATTATTACATTGGTGTATGCATTATCTTCTTTTATGCTTGAGCTGTTTTATCTGACGCCGGCATTTGTATTTATTGTCCTGAGTGCATTAGATACAGGCGGCGCCATCAGCGCTAAAGTTTTTAAAGGAGCCTTGCTAAAAATAGTGCTGCCGCAGGTATTGATTTTTCTGTTCCACCTTTTTCTGTTCCACCTGATTTATGGCAGATGGATAGCTCATTATAGTATGGACTTGGGCGCTGCTTTTACGCCATCAAATGTAATAATCCAATTGAGTAAGTATGCTGTTCATGTATTGACCATTGAGCGGTTTCTGCCGAATGGCATAAGAATGTCATTATATCATTTTATAGAACATCGGGTGGTATGGTTTATCATTGGTTCAGGAATAGTTGCTTGTTTACTATTTGGGCTGAAAGGATACAAAAAGACCAATGAAAAGAGGAAAGCAATATTTGTCTTGTTCCTTTTCAGCCTGTTAAGCTGCGTGTTGATAATTCAGATGTGGTATGATGATGTTATGATGATGATGACAGACCGTTATTATTATTTACCGGGTATCTTCTTTTTCCTTCTGGCCTCCTCTATTCTTTTCTACAGCGGCGGCTTTAAAAAACTCCAATATGCAATAGGTGGATTGTTTCTCATCGCTTGTATTTGGGGGGCCGAAAAGATGGTGTTTAAATTCAGAGCTGCCGGCAAGGTACAATCGGGGACAGTTAAAAACTTTAAATGGCAAAATGCCGATACGGTTTTGTTACTAAATCTGCCCAATAATTTCGACGGAATATTCATTGCCCCAACCAATCCTGATTCAACAGAATGCCTCAACTCGCATTATAATGTATTTATGGGACACCATCTGAAACCTAAGATTTATGATGTGTCGTCATACAATATACAAAATCGGTGGGATGGCGTTCATGTTGTCGTATTGGACAGCCTGTCTTTGAAGGTAACTCTCAATAATGCCGGCAGTTGGTGGTGGTTTGGCACTTTGGGAGCAAGTGATTACGAAAATGAGCTATACCGGTTGGAATTTATAGAAAACGGATTCAGTTATCAGCTTCATTTTAAGCATCCGCCGGCACCCGGTATAGTCATACTTTACCAGGTTGGGGAAGCATGGAAAAGGGTAGATACGGGCAAATGGAATCAGGAACAATGGTAGCGGTATGTTCAGCAAAAAATGCAGTGTTGGTTTGTTTGTAAAAAGGTGCATTTAAAATAAGGCCATGCTAAATTCATCGTCAGCTCTCGTGAAAAGGCCGCCTGCTACTGCTGATTTTTATTCCCAATAAAATTAAATCAGAACAGGAAATTTAATCCAAAAAAACGCCGGGTTTCATTTAGGCGCTCACCGCGATATATATTGTTTTTCATCCCCACCACCCATAAAAAAGCCTCCCGGTATGCCGGGAGGCTTTTTCAAAATATAAAGAAAGATCATTATTCCTGGTGGAACGGATAACGGTAATCCGTTACCGGTACAAAGGTTTCCTTAATCGTGCGGGCACTGAGCCAGCGATAAAGATTCATGGCGGAGCCTGCCTTGTCATTGGTGCCGGAAGCCCGGGCGCCGCCGAAAGGTTGCTGCCCTACCACAGCGCCGGTAGGCTTGTCGTTGATATAAAAGTTACCCGCCGCATTGACCAGTTTAGCGGCTATCTGGTCTATGGCATAACGATCCTGGGCAAAGACGGCGCCGGTCAGGGCGTAAGGCGATGTTTGATCCACTACATCCAGGGTCGCTTCCCATTTATTTTTATCATAAATATAAATAGTCAGCACGGGCCCGAATAGCTCTTCGCACATCGTTACGTAGTCCGGTTTTGAGGCTTCAATAATGGTAGGCTCGATAAAATAGCCTTCTTTCTTGCTGCATTTGCCTCCGTAAATAACCCTGGCCAGCTTGCTTTTTTTCGCACTGTCAATTGCCCTGGCTAAGCTGTCGAATGATTTTTCATCAATAACAGCATTGATAAAATTGCTGAAATCATCCACCACGCCCATCTTAAGGGTTTGCAGTTCGGAAAATAATTTTTCCTTAATCTTGTCCGCCAGGTTGGAGGGTAAATAAGCGCGTGATGCAGCAGAACATTTCTGCCCCTGGTATTCGAATGCGCCGCGAACCAAATTCGCCACTACGGCATCCACATCGGCAGAGGGATGTACAAACACAAAATCCTTTCCGCCGGTTTCCCCTACGATGCGCGGATAAGTTTTATAACGCGCAATATGCTCACCGATTGATTTCCACATACCCTGAAATACACTGGTGGATCCGGTGAAATGCACCCCGGCAAAATCCGGGTGGGCAAAGCATTTTTCCCCTACAACCGGACCACTGACATAAACAAGGTTAATCACGCCGTCCGGCAGGCCGGCTTCACGAAGAATCTCCATAAAAATGCTGGCGGAATAAATGGAAGTATTAGCCGGCTTCCATACCACTACATTGCCGCACATTGCCGCGCTGGTCGGCAGGTTTCCGCCGATAGCCGTAAAATTGAAAGGCGTTACGGCCAGCACAAACCCTTCTAAGGGGCGGTACTCGATACGGTTGTCGAAGCCTTGCGGCGATACCGGTTGCTGGCTGTATATCTGGCTTAAGAAATGCACATTGAACCGTAAGAAGTCAATCAGCTCACAGGCGCTGTCTATCTCGGCCTGGTAGGCATTTTTACTTTGCCCCAACATAGTGGCGGCATTCATCTTAAACCGGTATTTTGTTGCCAGCAGTTCCGCTGCTTTCAGGAATATGGAGGCGCGTTGTTCCCAACTGGTAGCTGCCCAGGCTTCGCGGGCTTTCAGCGCAGCGGCAATAGCCTTATCCACGTGGCCGGCATCACCCTGATGGAATTGTCCCAGCAGATGGCTTAATTCATGCGGAGGCCGGATATCGACCTGCTTATCCGTGCGCACTTCCTTCCCGCCGATATACATGGGGATATTGCGCTTTTTCTTTTTTAAATCGGCAATTGCCTGCTGAAGTTGTTGCCTGTCGGCGCTTCCTGGCTCATAGCTCCTTACGGGTTCGTTTTTAGGTTCCCGGAAGTAAAAATAACCGTTACTCATTTGTAAGCATTTAAAATTTTATGGTCTGATGTATTGTGTCCGCGCCCTTTTCCTGTTCAGTTTCAAAAGTCGCCGGATGTAAAAAATAAGGATGCAAAATTAAGCATAAATTGCTCATATAAAACTTTCCTGACTTCTCGTGTCAATTTCTGTGCTTCACAATCATTTTTTCGCTTATTTTGCTACACTTATGAAGACCGCTTTCAAACCGCCCCGCCTGCCCTTTTCAGCAAACTACCGTCAGAACGCGCTACTGCATCTCATTTTTGCAACGGCCGTTTGCTATATTCTTTTGCATGGTCTGGCCATTATCTTTATGGTTGTTTATCCGGAAAATACCAAAACGGTTATGAGCAATATTGTGCTGCCGCAGGTTGGCCTGAAGGACTGGGACAGCGTTATTCATAAACCCTGGACTTTACTGACCTATTTCCTGGGGCATATCTCTTTCTGGAATCTGATCAGCAATATGCTCTGGCTGTATTGTTTCGGCAGCATCATTCAAAACCTGATCGGCTATAAAGAGATTATACTCCTGTATCTTTCCGGTGCCGTTCTTTCTGCTGTGGTGTATGCGATACTCAGTTTCGTATTACCGCACTGGAGCAGTCCGAGCTATATACTGAATGCCCAGAGTGGTGTGATGACGGTGGCCGTAGCCGCACTAACCCTTTCACCGCATTACCGGTATTATCTTGGTGAGCGTTTGGCTATTCCTATCTTAGTGGTATTTGTAATTTACCTGCTGTTAAATGTGATGGCCGGAATGCAGGGCAGTACGGCTGTAATAATCTTACTGAGCGCTGCTGCCGGCATTGGATTTGGATACATGCGCATGCTTCAGAACGGCAGCCGGCCGGGACGGTGGCTCTATGGGAAAATGGGGAAGATGGAAAGCGTCTTTACGCCTAACGAAGAAAATATCCGCAGGAATAAATCCGGGAGGCGCAGTAAAACATTTCAAAGCATCCGGAAATCACAGCAATACTCGCAGGATTATATTGACACCTTGCTGGAAAAAATTCATAATAAGGGATACAATTCGCTAACCCAGGAAGAAAAAAATGCATTGTTCAAAGCCAGCCGCGAGGAAAAATAAACGATAATCACATAGCATAATGCCAATATTAAGAAAGATACTGCGTAGTATATTTCTGTTGCTCAATCTGGGCGCCTCAGTATGGCTGCTCCTGTGCAAATGGGTTTCGTATATGAATGTGTCCGACCAGCCCAGCTACCTGAGCCTCGTCAGCTTCACCTGTTTTTTTGCATTGATTGCAAATATTTTTTTCATTTTTTACTGGATTTTTTCCAAGAAAAGAAAATGGCTGCTGCTATTATCCTCCCTCACCATATTGCTCTCCTGGAGTGTGGTTAAGCCTGTTTTTGGAATTCATCCCTTTGGAGCATCCACACCCGAAACGCCGTCGGGCATTAAGGTGATGACCTGGAATGTGCACCTTTTTGATCTTGGAGAATGGACACGGGATAAAACGTCGAAGGCAAAGATTTTAAAGTTAATTAAAGAGGAAAATCCGGACATTCTCTGCCTCCAGGAATTTTTTATGGATGATGGCAGCGGCGGCGAGCCTTACACAAATGTTATCCGGCAATTGGGGTATCCTTATTTCAAATTTTCAAAGGAATCGGAGATGAGTAAGCGCATTATGAATGCAAAAGCATTGCGCGGTGAAAAAATGCTCATCGGGCACGCTATATTTTCAAAATTTCCTTTACAGAATGAAGTTCGTTACATGCTTGGGCCATCACATTATAATTTGATAAGCATGGACGTCGTAGTGGATAGTGCACATATCTTCAACCTGAATGTAACCCATCTTGCATCGGTGCGGTTTCAGGATCGGGACATTGATTACTTAGAATCACTCAAGGAAAAAGGTGCAAAGGCCGAGGTTAGTCAAAAATCAAAATCAATAATCTATCGCTTACGAAACGCTTTTTCCGTAAGAGCACAACAGGCGAACATCATTGACTCCGCCAAAGGTGAAACGGATTATCCAATCATTATTTGCGGCGATTTTAATGACGTGCCGGGCTCGTATGTTTATAATACCGTGAAAGGCAACCTGCTTGATCCCTTTGTCTCCAAAGGCCTCGGATTCGGGCGTACCTACCGCAATATTATGCCCACGCTGCGTATTGATTATATCTTGTATGACGGAGACTATCTACAGCCCAATTCCTATCGCTCTCCGGATGTTAACCTCAGCGATCATTTGCCGGTTATTGTGGATTTTTCTTTTAAACAATAAAATCTCATTTTTGGTTGCCGGCATTTTCAGGATAATTCTGACAGAATTATTTTCGCTATTTCCTGCGGTGGTGCATCCCAAATTGTCACAGCTATGTGAAGTATGTTGACACCATCGTAAACGCAATCGGAGATTGCTCCACGCAGAAATTCTAATCAAATTGCTTTGCAATTTGGAATTTCTTTGCTCGTCATGACACCTGGAAGGAGGTGAAAACTCTTTGAGGGAATAACGAAAAAATGTGTTGTCATTGTAATACTTCAATTTGAGGTGCATCCATCTTCTTTTATTTTCCCCGTTAAAAAGATATGATAATGCAGCAATAATCCCGGAAAAATCAGATACAGACCGGCAGAGGTTTTCATTTAGCCTAAAAATTTTTATCCTTTTCGTAAAAAAATCAGCAAACAACCATTAACTTTCCAACTCAAATCAACGAATTGTCATGTCATTACTGATCGCCGACAGCGGTTCCACCAAGACGGACTGGTGTCTGCTGAGCGCGGACAAAAAAAAGCGCCGTTATATTACACAGGGCATTAACCCCTTTTTCCGGACGGAAGAAGAGTGCCGGGATATTTTGTCTTTCGAATTAAAGATTAATTTGAAGGAGGCAGACATTGACCGGGTGATATTTTACGGAGCAGGCGTGAAGGATAGCATGCGTCAGACTTTTATGCGAAAGATACTGAAACGGCATTTCGGCATTAAAACTGTGGAGGCGTATTCCGATATGCTGGGCGCTGCACGGGCAACGTCCGGCTTTCAAAAAGGAATGGTCTGCATCCTGGGTACGGGAAGTAATTCCTGCTATTACAACGGCAAAAAAATTGTAAAACAAAATCCCTCCTTAGGCTATATCGTCGGTGACGAAGGCAGTGGCGTGTACCTGGGAAAAAGGGTGTTGCAATATTATTTCTATAAAACTTTTGACGATGAACTACAGGATGCTTTCCGGATAAAATTCGGAGACGACCTTAATGCGATCCTAAGCAATATCTATGGCGCGCCCAATGCCAACCGTTATTTAGCCTCATTTTCCGTATTTCTGCTGGAGCATAAGGAACATTATATGGTACAGAATATTGTAGAAGACGCTTTCATTGATTTTTATCAGCGGCATGTGCTGAAATATCGTGAAAGCTGGCAATGCCCTGTGCATTTTGTGGGCGCTGTTGCCTATGAATTTCGTTCCACCATTCATTCCCTGCATCAGCAATACGGATTGGAAACAGGCGCTATTATCAAAAGTCCTATTGAATCGTTAAGTAATTATCATTTGCAAACCTTATAATAATTCCGCAGCATATTGCCTGTTTTTATATTTTTGTCCTATTCATTTTCCCTGTCCGGACATATTTCCGAAAACCCTGGTACCGCTCGTGGACTAAATTTTGCCTGAATAAAAAAGTTCAGGAGTTATCAAAAAAACAAATAAATTTTTTCAATGAAAAAGATCATCGCGCCGCTTTGCCTGCTATTGCTTGCCTCCTGTAATAACACGTCAGAGGAATCTGCAAACAATCAACTGAAGCCTATGGAAATGCCGGTATATCCCGTTACAAAAACCGTGGATCAGACCGATAATTATTTCGGCACCACAATAGCCGACCCATACCGCTGGCTGGAAAATGATACTGCAGCAGACACCGAAGAATGGGTGAAAGCCCAAAATGCCGTAACGGAAAAATTTCTTTCCCAGATTCCTTACCGGGAAAAAATACACAAACGCCTGACGGAACTTTGGGATTATCCTAAATACGGAGCACCCCAGCAGGAAGGCACATGGCTCATTTTTTCTAAAAATAACGGTCTTCAGAACCAATCCGTATTGTATATGCAAAAAGGAGAAAACGGTACGCCCGAAGAATTGCTGGATCCTAACAAGCTCTCTAAGGACGGAACCCTTGCCCTGCAATCCTATCGCTTCTCCAAAAATCAAAAATATTTTGCTTATGGCGTATCCCAGTCGGGAAGCGATTGGGAAGAAGTATATATCATGGATTTCGCCGGTCGCAAACTGTTAGACGAAAAGATATCCTACGTAAAATTTACTGATATCGCCTGGGTAGGTGATGATGGCTTTTATTACAGCGGTTATGATAAGCCGAAAAATGAAAAGGCAAAATATAGCGCCGCTACGGAATATCAAAAAGTGTTTTATCATAAGATCGGTACCCCGCAAAGTGAAGACAAGCTTATTTATGAAGACAAAAATCACCCCTTGCGTTATGTAGGCGCCGGTATTACCGAAAATGAACGTTTCCTGATACTGTCCATTGCGGAAGGCACGGATGGCACGGAAATAAAAGTGAAAGATCTGAATGATAAAAATGCAAAGGGATTTATTACGTTGGTGCCGGGCTTTAACACTAATGCTATGGTAATTGATAATATCGGCGATCAGTTGTTATTGCTGACCAATCAGGCTGCACCTAATTATAAAGTGGTGTTGGCGGATCCTAAAAAGCCTGTGGCAGCTCAATGGAAAGTTGTCGTTCCTGAGCAGGAACAAGTGCTGCAAGCAGTATCAACCGGAGGGGACAAATTGTTTTGCAGTTATCTGAAAGATGCCTGCACGCAGGTGAAGCAATTTGATTTGGACGGAAAAAATGAAAAGGAAATAGCGCTACCGGGTCTGGGTACTGCCAGCGGTTTTTACGCGCATAAAGAGGACAAACAACTGTATTACACCTTTACCTCGTTCACGTATCCGGCTACAATTTTCAAATATGATATCAGCACGGGACAATCTTCTCTGTATAAAAAATCGGAAGTAAAATTCAATACAGCTGATTATGAAACAAAGCAGATTTTTTACACCAGTAAGGATGGTACTAAAGTCCCGATGTTCATCACCGGTAAAAAAGGGATAACATTAGATGGAAATAATCCAACCCTGCTCTATGCTTATGGCGGATTCAATATCAGCATTACGCCGGCCTTTTCCATATCCAATATTGCGTTTTTGGAAAACGGGGGCATTTATTGTGTAGCCAACCTCCGCGGTGGTGCTGAATACGGTGAGCAATGGCATCAGGCGGGCATGCTCGATAAAAAGCAGAATGTATTTGATGATTTTATTGCGGCTGCGGAATACCTGATCCGGGAAAAATATACCAGTAGTGAAAAACTGGCTATCCGTGGCCGTTCCAATGGCGGATTGCTGATAGGAGCCTGTATGACACAACGTCCGGAATTGTTCCGGGTGGCTTTTCCGCAGGTGGGCGTAATGGATATGCTCCGTTATCATAAATTTACCGTCGGATGGGGATGGGCTGTAGAATACGGCAGCAGTGATCATAAGGAACAGTTTGACTACCTGATCAAGTATTCGCCCCTTCATAATATCGGTAAAGGCACCTGCTATCCGGCAACTATGGTGACTACAGCCGATCACGATGACCGGGTGGTACCTGCACATTCCTTTAAGTTTGCAGCTGCCTTGCAGGCAGCTCAGGCATGTGATAAGCCGACCCTGATTCGTATTGACAGCAAGGCGGGTCATGGAGCAGGTAAGCCTACGGACAAGCAGATCGATGAAGAAACCGACATCTGGAGCTTCCTGTTTTACAATATGGGGATTAATTTATAAGGCAGCAACAAATATAGCTCAGCGGGTAAAAATATGCAATGGAAATTTGGCTCATTGAGAATGGAAAATTCAAAATTCAAAATTCTTCTGCCGTTCGTGTTTAGATGCTTACAGCATGACGACGGGGAGAATGGAGAGTGGAAAATGTGGAAATTTGAGCATACATAATTCAAAATTCATAATTCAATATTCATAATTCAAGATTCTTCTACCGTTTGTGTTTTAGATGCCTATAGCGGAGAGGAGCACAGGCAGGCAGGGTAGGGCACGGCCTGCCTGTTTCGGGTAAAAGATCGTGTAGCCAATTTTCCGACATTTCTCAAAAAAGATTGCCTCTAAATTGTCGCTCTTGTCAATGTGCGAATTAATTATCTTTGCGGCATGTCAGATAAAATTACTACCGATAAAGCGCCCAAAGCCGTAGGATTATATCCGCATGCACGTAAAGCGGGCAATCTCCTTTTCCTTTCCGGAATTGGACCGCGCACAGTTAGCGATGAGATTCCGGGACTGCAATCAGACAAAAACGGGAACTTCTTGGCATTCGATTTTGAGGCGCAATGCCGCAGCGTATTCGATAATGTCCGCATCGTGCTGGAAGCCAGCGGCAGCAGTTGGGATAAGCTGATTGACGTTACTGTTTTTTTAGTAGATATGAAGCGCGATTTTGCAACTTATAACCGCATTTATGCGGAATATTTTAAGGATAATCAGCCCTGCAGAACTACGGTAGCTATCAATGCATTGCCCACGCCGATTGCGATAGAACTTAAATGTATTGCAACTTTATAAGGGCAGTCTTTTTTATATTACAAACCAGATTTCAATATTCAATTTCCATAAAGTGCGTAACAAGATCAAAGCGATTATTACCGGCGAACAAACGGATTATCCCGTAACTGTAAAGGGATGGGTACGGTCTTTCCGGAACAACCAGTTCATTGCCATCAATGATGGCTCCTGCCTGGACAACCTACAGGCTGTTATCGACCCCGATCAAACTAGTGAGATCGTAATAAAGAGCATTACTGCCGGTGCGGCTATCAGCGTATCGGGTAATATTGTTCCTTCACAGGGTAAGGGTCAGCAGGTGGAGCTAAAGGTATCATCCATAGAAATATTAGGCGCCTGCGACGGGGAAAAATATCCGCTACAGTTGAAGAATCGGCCTTCCCTGGAATACCTTCGTGAAATCGCGCATCTGCGTTTTCGTACCAATACCTTTGGCGCAGTGTTTCGGGTGCGTCACAGCCTGGCATTTGCCATTCATAAGTTTTTTCATGAGCAGGGATTTGTCTATCTGCATACGCCTATTATTACAGCGTCCGATGCAGAAGGCGCCGGAGAGATGTTCCGGGTAACCACGCTCCCCGTTGAAAACCCGCCGCGGGATGCGGATGGCGCTGTGGACTGGACACAGGATTTTTTCGGACGTGCTGCCAATCTTACCGTAAGCGGACAGTTGGAAGCGGAGCTGGCAGCCACTGCGCTTGGTGAAGTATATACCTTTGGCCCAACCTTCCGGGCGGAAAATTCCAATACCACCCGGCACCTGGCAGAATTTTGGATGGTAGAGCCTGAGGTTGCCTTCAACGACCTCAGCGATAATGCGGATCTGGCGGAAGCCTTTATTAAATACATCATTGCTTTCGCCCTAAAAAACAATATGGAAGACCTGAGGTTTCTGGCACAACGTCTGGCAGATGAAGAAAAGCAAAAGCCGCAACAGGAACGTAGCGAGATGGGATTGATTGAAAAGCTGGAATTTGTAGTGCGTAATGAATTTGAGCGTATTACTTATACTGAGGCTATTGATATCTTATTGGCCTCAAAGCCGTTTAAGAAAAAGCAATTCAAATACGATATTCAATGGGGAACGGATTTGCAAAGCGAACATGAGCGTTACCTGGTGGAAAAACATTTTAAAAAACCGGTTGTAGTTACCGATTATCCCAAAGACGTCAAGGCCTTTTATATGCGCATGAACGATGACGGAAAAACCGTCGCTGCAATGGATATCCTGGCGCCGGGCATAGGAGAAATCGTAGGAGGGTCCCAAAGGGAAGAGCGCCTGGAAAACCTGCAGGAGCGTATGGAAGCGATGCATGTACCGGTGGAAGAAATGTACTGGTATCTGGATACCCGCCGTTTTGGCACTATTCCGCATGCCGGATTTGGACTGGGCTTTGAGCGTATGGTGCAGTTTGTAACCGGCATGACCAATATCCGTGATGTGATTCCATTCCCGCGTACACCGGGAAGCGCTGAATTTTAATATGCTGTATTGATGAAAAAAATACTTTGGATTGCATTATTATTCTGGTCTCCATGCATAGTTGCACAATCCCTTTCAACGGATCAGTTGCGCACGGGCGATCTCTTGTTCCAGAACCTGGATTGCGGTGATCTGTGTGATGCTATTGAATCTGTAACGCAGGGTTTTGACGGCAGGAAATTTTCGCATGTCGGGATGATAATTAAAGTTCAGGATTCACTGTGGGTACTGGAAAGTATCGGTGAAGATGTACACCGCACTGCGCTGGATATGTTTCAGCAGCGCTCCGATCATCCCTTAACAGTGGGTCGTCTGAAGCCGGGATATCAGGATCTCATTCCTGAGGCAGCAGCGTTTATGCAGCAGCAAATCGGTGTGCCTTATGACGATATCTTTCTTTATGATAACGGGAAATATTACTGCTCCGAACTGTTGTATGATGCCTTCAAAAAAGCTAATCAGGATCAGCCGTTTTTTCGTCTTGAACCAATGACCTTTAAGCAACCCGGTTCCGATGAATATTTTCCGGTATGGAAACAATATTATGCGGAGCGGAACATCCCTGTTCCTGAAGGAAAGCCGGGATGCAATCCCGGAGGGCTTTCCCGCTCGGAAAAGATTGATATCATCGGTACACTCTCCCGCTGAATTTTTACTGTATTCCTATAAAATCCCGGATATTCACAAAACCTTGATTATTATTTTTCGTGGGACTATTCTTTATCGTTATCTTAGCATGAGCTTCATTTTATTTTATACTGATGAGTATCAATAACAAGATAACGGCCTTGCTTCAATTAGTGGATGATCCCGACAGCGAAGTGTTCGAAACGGTGGCTGATCAATTGCTGCGTTACGGGAAAAATATCATTCCGAGTTTAGAGCAACTTTGGGAGGTGACTGCGGATGAAGCCGTTCAGAACCGCATAGAGCTGTTGATTCACCGGGTGCATTTCAGCGACCTGCAGCAGGAGTTTCTGCAATGGATACGCGAGCCTAATCCGGGGCTGATGCGTGGCGCCATTTTGGTTTCAAAATATAAATATCCTGACTTAGACATCAGTGCGCTGATGGGGCAATATGAAAAGATAAAGCGCAATATCTGGTTAGAGATGAATGATTACCTTACTCCGCTGGAACAGGCGAATGTAGTCAACAGTATCTTGTTTAACTTTCATAAGATCCAGGGTTTTGAGCTGACGGCCAATAACCCGGATTTCTTTTTCCTCAATTACCTGCTGGATGCCAAAAAGGGGAATGCATTCAGCATCGGCATGTTGTACCTGATATTGTGTGAGATATTAGATATTCCGCTTTTTGCAGTTGGATTGCCCCGGCAGTTTGTGCTGGCTTATTTCGATAATGTGTATCCTTTTTTCAATATGGGAAATGAGGAGCCGGTTCAGCAAATCCAGTTTTATCTGGATCCCGTTAACGGCATGGTATATACCCAGGCGGAAGTGGATATTTACCTGCGGAAAATAAATGTGGAAATTCGTGAGGATCTGTTCCAGCCGATGGGAACCCTTGAAATCATTTATCGTCTTCTGGAAGAGTTAGCGCGCTGCTATGACAATAATCATCAGGTTGATAATGCCGTTGAAATTGAACACCTGCTACAGTTCATCAAAATGAGCCGGAAGAATTAAGCCTCTACAGCTTTGACAAGGGGCATATTCCTTTTGTAAAGATCAATATAAATGAACGTGAGTATGGCCAGCAGGGGGATGATCTCCAGCAGGGGCAGTTGCTGCATCCCGATGATGTTGAGCAGTAAAGCTACAATCAGCAGGCTGATTCCAATCAGCGCGTACAGCCTCAGAATGGGCATTTTCCGGTGTGCTAAAAAGGCTGTGACAATATTAAAGGGTAAAGCCCATAACACATTCCAGTTTTCGCTGCAAGCCTTATGATTCGTTCCCAACCACATAAACAGCATGAAACATCCTAAGGCTCCGGTAAGAAACAGCAGTACGCCGTTCAATACGATTTTCAACCGGGCCAGCGAGGGTGCAAAATAGCTCAGCATCAGCAGTGCCAAAATGCCGGTCAGCACCCAGAAAGGGGTGTTCAGCCCGGGTTTTGCAGGAACATGGGTCTTTTCAATGAGGGCACGATTCGGCAGCGTAATATTATTGCCGTGAAATGTGGCCCTTTCTAATCCTTTGTATAAAAAATCGGGCAAAAACATCACTGAGCTATCCGACATGTCCTTATCCACAGGGCTTCCCAGCAGCAGGTTGATACCGAGGCGTTCCCAGTGTTTTTGAAAAAGATATTGGTTGATGACGATGCGGTAGCTGATCTTCCGGCCTTCGAGAATACTGCCGTAATGAAATGCCGCTCCTAAGGTTTGGGGAAAGACATCGCGCACACGGGTAGCACAGTTATCGTAAAGAAAATCGTATAGATAATCTTTGTTTTCCGGCAGGAGATTGTTTTCCAGATAATCCACGATTTTGATCTTTTCCGGCTGCCTCAGCAATAATTCCTGCTCGTCCACACTTCGTTTTTCATAATGATAGGTGGACATAAAATCCTCAAAACTGCTTTTATCCAGATAATAAAGCAATTTGCCGGATATAAATTTGGAGTAAAAATCCGGGTCGGAAAAGTTGAAGGTACCGTAGTTATATACCTCATCAATGCCTTTAACCGTATCTTGTACCCGAACGCCGGTATGCCCGAAAGAAGCATACAGCTCATCACCTGTACCGCAGGTCAGTACGCTGATGCGCAGGCTGTTGCTAAAACGGGCCGTATCGGTAGCAGCCCCGGGCTGTGCAAAAACATGGAGGAATAAGCTATTGGATAAAAAGAGAATGAAGAGAAAAAACCGGTTCATATTTTTAGAAAAAATGCAGCGCAAACCTACAAAAAATAATGAGAGTCCTGTGTAATATACCGGAATAAAGGGGAAAGGGTGTATTCCAAATTTTTGCACCCATATCTCCTTCTTGTCATTCCGTAGGAATCTAAAGAACTTGCTATAGATACCTTTAGCATGACAGGGGGATTTGACTGTATTCTATTTAGCAAAAATTTGGGATGCACCCTATGCTCAGGCAGAAGCCGTTTCTTATTGATAAAAAGCATAACTTTACAGGCTTCCTTCGGGGTAGAAATAGTTCTTTGAATAAATTGGGGGCCGCCCGGTTTTGACAGCATCAAGGCGGGGAAGGTGTAAGCATGCAGCGCGTTGTGTAATTAGCGCTTTAATCTGAATACTCAAATTTCAAATGGCAATACTCAGTATGCCATGGCTGCCTAATCAGCGATTAGTGTAACCATTAGGGCCGCGTTGAGCAGGTTGGTCTGTTACCTAGGCTCCGCCGCCGACTCAAAACTCAAAACAGATTGCTTTCGTAAGATGCTGTGATTACGAATTAAGACAAGCAGCTAAGTAATCGTTTGGTTAGTCCGCTTCCGGACGGTTATCGAAAAATAATAACGGAATAAGCATGTAGAAAGCTTTTTCAACCGATGTTTGGACGCGGGTTCGATTCCCGCCGGCTCCAC
>CAZUSO010000028.1:0-36387 GCA_964622775.1 uncultured Taibaiella sp.
TCATCATAACAAAAATTATTTTGCCTACTCTGAATCGGTTTTCGGCACACCCGTTAAAGAAAAATCGATTTAAACTTATAAAAAGTTTTTGGAGTGTTACAACATTGTTTATGTGTTAACATTTTATTATGCTAATAAATTGACGGTTTATTATAAATATAGAATATTAATATTAACATAATATTATAGTATTTCGGTAAAATGTACATTTTAAAGTAAGATAAGATTTAAACTCCTGAGCGAGCAGACAAGACGACACTCCTACCGGCCGGCACAGATACGCTCTCACCAGAGGTAATTACTGCCATCGCATCGGGGGTATCCCAAAATGTCGCGAACGATGCTCATTAATATACCATATACGCTATATTTATTGTTTTTTGGAAGACCGGAGAGATTCAATTCGCATAACCACAGGTGAGACGGCTGATTAACGCCATATCGCTCAAGCCAGAAGGGGTTTAACCCTAACTCTGCATTCTTACTCCTGCTATTTGATTTAATTTTTTGAAAATAAAATATCTATGTTTGAAAGCAGGGGTACTAATTATTCGTCTATAAATTGATAATAACTAATTGATAATTATTTATTAATCGACAATAGACTACTTAATTCTGCGGAGTCAGGGATTAAAAAGAAACGCCCCGGGAAACCGGGGCGTTCTATTAGCCATCAAAGCGGAAGGTAAAACAACTAATCCGGTTTGTTACCATCGAGAAAAGTATTGATAGTGCTGATATTATTATGCTTATTGTCGTTGACCGTGTATCCTGATAATTCATCATCGCTATTGCTTTCGGGCGTTTTCCCATTGGCATTGCGACGCTGGTATGCCGGGATGTTTTCTATTTCATCGGCATTATCTGTTCCGGAAATGTTAAAGCTCATTCTGCGCAGCCGTTCCGCTCTTTCTTCCAGCGCCCGCTTCTGCGCCTCAAACTGGCGGCGCTCTTCAATTTCCTGTTCGGTAAGATACCGCTCCCCGATTTTTATTTTTTCGGCTGTTTCATCTGTCGTTTTGCCGGGTGCTTTTATAATGAGCTCAAACTGCGATGCATTCTCAGGTTCCGGATTAGGATCAACCCTCGCCGATACAGCTTCTGCTCCGTGCTGTTGTTCCGATACTAAAGTGTATGTTTCCATTCCCGGATGCGCTTCAGATGTTCCGGAAATGGGTGTGGATCTTTCATCCGGCTCCTCCGGTCCGACAAGCCGGGGTGCATAAGGATCTTCCTGCTTAACGGTCGCGTTTTGTTCGGAAGCGGGATGATTGCTGATTAAATCCGCCGCATCCTTCTGATCAAGTGAAACCACGATTTTTTCCGGTTCGGATTTTTTCACCGCCGGAATATCGGCAGCAATATCCTTATGCTGGAATCCGGTAGCAATAATGGTTACGGATATTTTGTCCTCCAGGTTAGGATCATGGCCCATACCGAGGATAATATCGCAGGTATGGCCCGCCTGCTGCTGCACATAGCCCTGAATGATATCCAGCTCGTCCAGGGTGTGTTCAAAATCGCCGGATGCGGAGGTCACATTCAGCAAGATCCATTTTGCGCCCTGAATTTCGCTGTCGTTCAGGAGCGGAGAGTTTAAGGCTTCCTGTACCGCCACCTGTGCGCGATCGGAGCCGGCAGCCTGAGAGCTGCCTAAGATAGCGACCCCGCCTTTTTTCATCACTGTTTGCACATCGTTAAAGTCGAGATTCACCTTACCATCCACTGTGATCAGGTCGGTAATGCATTTTGCAGCGGTAGAAAGCACATTGTCCGCTTTGGCGAATGCCTGGGTAAACGGCAGGTTACCGTATTGCTGCCGGAGCTTGTCATTGGAAATGATCAGGATCGTATCCACCTGCTCGCGCATTTGCTCTATACCCTTCTGGGCCTGAACCAACCGTTTGCGGCCTTCATAAGCAAATGGCGTAGTGACAATGCCTACGGTAAGGATACCCAGGTCGCGGCAGACTTTAGCCACAATCGGTGCGGCGCCTGTTCCCGTGCCCCCGCCCATTCCTGCGGTAATAAACGCCATGCGCGTATTTACCTTCAGGATTTTGGCAATATCGTCAATGGATTCTTCTCCCGCCTGCTTACCCACATCCGGGTTGGCGCCGGCTCCCAGGCCCTGGGTCAGATGGGGGCCCAACTGAATTTTGTTGGGAATAGGGCTTTGTGTCAGCGCCTGCGAATCCGTATTGCAAACGATGAAGTCCACCCCTTCAATACCTAAGTTATACATATAATTAACGGCGTTCCCGCCACCGCCGCCTACTCCGATTACCTTGATAATGGAAGACTGATTTTTGGGGATTTCAAAATGTATCATTGTCGTTCTTTTTTTGGAGGTTAGTAAGTATTAATGTGGATGAATGTGAACTGCTTACTTATTTTTTACATTTTCATATCACCCGGCTCTTCAAACAGGCTCATGAATTGGTTCTTAATCTGCTCAAATACCTTTTTGATACTGTCGTTGATTTTTTTCTGACGTTCTTTTCTACGTTCCTTATCTTCTTCGGTATTTGCCGGTGTTTTTTGCTCCGGATTTTTTGCTCCTTCTACTTTGATATACACATCTTCAGTAGCCATCGGGTTTACTGCCGTATTGTGGGACTGGATGGAATTACCACTTACGGAATTCCGAAGCTTATTATTCTCATAATCCACATAGCCGCGCAGGATTAATCCGATACAGGTGGCATACATGGGGTTGGCATAAGTTTCATCGCCGGCGCTGCCTGCAAGATGTTCGTTAGGATAGCCGATTCGTGTGCTGATGCCGCTTACAAATTCGCAGAGTTGTACAATATGCTTCAGGCGGCTGCCGCCCCCGGTGAGAATGATGCCGCCGTGTAGTTTCTTCTCCAGGTTCAGCTGCCTGATATGGTAAAGCACATAATCGAATATTTCTTCCATGCGTGCATGAATGATATTCGCCAGATTTTTTGCTGAGATACTCTTGGGTTCCATACCGCGCAGACCCGGAACGGTAATGTAGGCATTCGCATTGGCTTCCTGCGGAAGCGCCATGCCAAACTGCACCTTCATTTGTTCGGCCTGTGTGCGCAGCACACCCAGTCCCTGCCGGATATCTTCGGTAATATTGGTGCCGGCATAAGGAATCACCGCCGTATGCTTCAGAATGCCGTCGTGAAATATGGCCATATCGGTAGTGCCGCCTCCGATATCCACAATGGCCACACCGGCTTCCAGATCCTGCTCATTGATAATGGCTACCGCCGAGGCCAGAGGTTGCAGGATGAGATCTACGGTATGGAGGCCGGCCATTTCCACGCAGCGGTGGATATTTTTAATGGCATTTTTATCGCCGGTAATAATGTGGAAATTCGCGCCGATCTTTACCCCGTTCATACCACGGGGATCGATAACCGGAGACGCATTATCCACTAAGTATTCCTGCGGAATGATATCCACTATTTTGTCGCCGGCCGGAATCACGGTTTTATATTGATCCTTGATCAACCGGTCCAGATCCATTTGCGTGATGATATCATCCGAATTGTTGCGTACAATATCCCCGCGGGTCTGGAGGCTCTTGATATGCTGCCCTGCGATGCCCACATAAACATCTTTAATTTCTAAGTCGGGATTGGAAAGATGGCATTTTTCCAAAGCCTGTTCAATGGCGCGAATACATTGCTCTATATTTTGCACTACACCGTGCTTCACCCCTGCGGATTCGGCTTTTCCTAAACCGAGAATCTCCAGTTTTCCAAATTCATTTTTCCGTCCGGCCATGGCTACAATCTTCGTAGTGCCTATGTCCAGTCCGACAATGATCGGTTGCTCTTTTTTGCTCATTGTGGAGTAATTTTTAAATGGTTATATTTAGATTCCGTATTGATGGTAATGATTTTATTTTTTTATTGATGATGGTTTATCCGGTTTTTTATCTTTCGTTTTTCCCGTACCCGGTTTGCTTCCCTGCTGTTTGCTTTGTTGCTTTTCCGGCTGCTTTACAAATATTGCTGTTGCCGTATCGGTAACGGGAGGCGGTACATATCCTAATGCGGGCCGGGCTATAATTTGTCCCCGGAAACGCAGATCCAGTTCTTTATATTGATCCCAGCCTATATTATTGCTTACTTCACGGTAAAATACGAAAAGATTCCGGAGTTTGTCTTCCGCAAAGCTGGTATCCCCAAAGAGGATGCGTTGCGTTCCCAGCAAAGGAATCAGCTCAAAAGTCTGGTCTGGCCTTACCTCAATTTGCGTGATCTGAGCGTTCCAGAATGTATCTCTACTGAGCAGGCTACTCAGGTAAGCTATCTTCATTTTCAGGCTTTTGCTAAGGGTATCATCGCCCAGATACGGAACGCCCGTAAACACCGGAGCCTGGTAAGCATAGTTATTGCTCAGGGGCAGGGTGCGCAGGGTAGTGTCTAAGTAAGCGCTGCTGCCTGTGGTATGAAACAATCTTGCGACAGGGATGCGTTGGGTAATCTCCACATTCAACTGTCGGTTGTTATCCAGATACACTTCCGCTTTCATGACCCAGGGGTTATCCGCTACCGTTTTTTCTATAATATCCAGATTCAGCTGATCCAGCGTCTTTCCAAAGGGGTTGCTTCCGGCATTGTTTTTTATCAGGGTTTCCACTTCGGTTTTCTGAATAAAATTATGGTCGTTTTCATTCAGGATTTTAATATGGAGACTGCTGATGGTTTTGCCGTTTTGATAATAAGAAGCAGCCACCAGCACAACAAAAAACACCATGACCATTACTACACCTGCAATGAGGCGAAGCACTGTTCTGAATGATATGTTCTTTTGCTGACTCATTTATTTTGTCATTAATGCTGCTGCAATTCGTTGTATTAACTGGTCAATATCTCCTGCTCCCGCCGTAATGAATAACTCGGGTTTTGCACTGCGCACATATTGTACTAATCCTTCTTTGGATAAGATTGTATGGTTAGGATTGCCCATCTTTGATGTGATCAATTCCGGTCCCACTCCTGCTATCGGCTGCTCTCTTGCCGGGTAAATATCCAGCAATAATATTTGATCGGCCATATCAAGGCTATGCGCAAAATCCTCCGCCAGATCCCGGGTTCGCGAATATAAATGCGGCTGAAAAGCAAGAACGCATTTGCGATCGGGGAAAAGGGATTTTGCACTTTTGATCAAAGCGGCCAGTTCTTCGGGATGATGGGCATAATCATCAATATACACGGTATGCTCATTTTTAATAATAAATTCAAACCGGCGTTTTACTCCTTTAAACCCGGCAACGGCTTTTTTGAGCGCTTCGGGATCAATCCCTGATTGCATGGCAACCGCCAGTGCGGCAATACAATTTTCCACATTGTGCATACCGCCTATATTCAGCAGTACCTGGTCTATCCGCCAGTCTTTACCCTGGACGTCAAAGCAATAGCCTCCGTCTTTGATCTGCACGTTTTGCGCATAAACCTCAGCGGCATCATTCTGCAGGCTGTAGCTTCTTTTTAGAATATCTTTGGAAAAGCCTCCGGTAGGCAAGCCGTGCTTATACCATAAGGTTCCGTTTGCTTTTATGTTTTGCGTGTACTGGTTAAATGCTGCTTCTAAGGAATCCTTCGTTCCGTATATATCCAGGTGATCGGCATCCATAGCGGTAAGCACGGCAATATCGGGATACAGTTTCAGAAAGCTGCGGTCGTATTCATCGGCTTCTATTACAGCAACTGCCCGATCGCTTCCCCAGTAATTGGTATCGTAATTTACAGAAATACCCCCTAAGAAAGCATTGCATCCATAGCCTGTTTCCCGCAGCAGATGGGCGATCATGGTAGAAATAGTGGTCTTGCCATGCGTGCCGGCCACGGTGATGGCAAATAGCTTTTCCGTGATCCATTGCAACACATCCGAACGTTTATACACCGGATATTGATGCGCCCGGTACCAGCTCAATACCTCGTTCGTATCCGGAACAGCCGGCGTATATACTACCAGATCGGCTTCCTGATCGAGCGTATTCACGGCATCTTCATAGTGCAGGGATATCCCCTCGGCCGCCAGCTTCCAGGTCAGCGCTGTTTCGGCTCGGTCGTATCCGCCTACGGTGGCGCCACGCTGCCGGAAGAAACGGGCTAATGCGCTCATTCCGATACCACCGATGCCGATGAAGTATATCCGTTTCAATTTATCTATTTCCATGAGTTCATTTTCCGATTAATTCCAATACTTTAACTGCGATTTGCTCGTCGGCATTCCGTACCGCAAAGCGTCGAATGTCCGCAGCCATAATCTCCTGCATATTTTTATCGCCGGCTATTGTTTTTATTTTTTCTATTAAATCTGTTTTCACATCTACATCCTTCACGATAGTTGCTGCATTATGCTTCACCAGCGCCATAGCATTACTGGTTTGATGATCCTCTGCGGCATAAGGATAGGGTACAAATATGACCGGCTTCCCGGCGATGCACAATTCCGCACCGGCTATAGCGCCTGCACGGGACACAATAATATCGGCTGCGGCGTAGGCATATTCCATATTGCGGATAAATTCCTTCACCACAATTCCTTTGCTTCCCGCTTTTAAACAGGCGGTTTCATAAAAGGGCTTTCCTGTTTGCCAGATGAGCTGCATATCCATTCGGATGAGATCATCCAGGTGCAGTGCGATAGCTTCATTTATGGAGCGCGCCCCCAGGCTGCCGCCGACCACCAGCAAGGCAGTCTTATCCGGGTTCAGCCCAAATGCGGCCATGCCTTCTTCCCGTGTTACCCTGCTGTGAGCAATGGCGTGACGAACCGGATTTCCGGTCAGGGCAATTTTATCCGCAGGGAAAAACCGTTCCATGCCTTCATAGGCTACGCAAACCATGCGTGCCTTTTTTCCCAGCAGCTTATTGCTTTTACCGGCGAAAGAATTTTGCTCCTGGATCAGCGTAGGTAGGCCTTTCGCCTGAGCTACACTGAGCATGGGGAAGCTGGCATAACCGCCCACACCGACTACTACATCGGGACGAAATTCTTTTAAGATGCGCCGGGCGTTGCGCCGGCTTTTCCACAGCTTAAAAGGCAACAGGAGGTTTTTGAAAAAATGACTTCGGTTAAACCCGGCAATGTCGAGACCAACGATCTTAAATCCTTCCATAGGCACTTTTTCCATCTCCATCTTTCCCTTCGCCCCCGCAAACAGCAGCTCTGTACCGGGCTGTATGCGTTGTAACGCATGCCCGATAGCTATTGCGGGAAAAATATGCCCGCCCGTTCCGCCGCCTGCTATAATCACTTTAGCCATTTGCTTTTTTAATTTCTTTTTGGGTTTCAATAGCCTGCCGTCCTTCCATTTCATCTACATACCTGCTTACACTTAAAATAATTCCTATGGCAATACTGGTAAACCAAATGGACGATCCGCCCATGCTGACTAAAGGGAGGGTAAGTCCCGTAACCGGTACCAGATGCACATTGACTGCCATATTGATCAAGGCCTGGAACACCAGGGTAAAGCTTAATCCCAGGGACAGGAAAGCGCCGAATGCGTAAGGGCACCGCCGGAAAATCTGAATGCTGCGCCATAGGAACAGCAGGTATAATCCGACCAGTAAACTGCCGCCAATCAGTCCGTATTCTTCAATGATGATGGCAAAAATAAAATCGGAATAGGGGTGTGGTAAGAAATCACGCGCCCAGCTATTCCCGGGACCTTTCCCAATCAGTCCGCCGTTGGCAATAGCGATCTTTGCCTGGGTAATCTGATAATCATCCTCACTGCTCCCATGCCCGAGATAGCTTTCAATACGCTGTTCCCAGGTGGCGCCACGCCCGAAACCAAAGGCTTTGGAAACGCCCCACAAGAGTAATACACCTGCCAGGCCGACCACCATCAGCAACAGAATATGCCTGATATTCACCCTGCCGATAAAGAACAACATACAGCAGGTAACGCCAAGCAGCAATGCGGTGGACAAATTGGCCGGAGCAATCAACCCGCAGATAATCAGTACCGGTATTAATACCGGTAAAAATCCGTTTCGGAAGTCCTTGATCACTTTTTGCTTCATGCTCAGCTGCCGGGCCAGAAACATAAAAATGGCCAGCTTCGCCAGGTCGGATGTCTGAAAAGTAATGTTTGCTACGGGAATGGTGATCCACCGCGAACCTTTGTTGAGCTCGGTTCCGAAAAACAAAGTATAAAACAAGAGGGGAATGCTCAGTAAAAAAAGGATTACGGCAAAGCGTGCAAAGCGGGTATAATTAATTTGGTGCACCACGTAAATAATCCCTAATCCTACCAGGAGGATGCCGATTTGTTTCAATAAATAAAAGCCGGACGCCTTGTCATTGCGCCATTCTAAAGAACGGGTAGCGCTGTAAACGGCCAGCACGCTCAACAGTGACAGCAATATCACGATCGACCAGATCACCTTGTCTCCTTTTATGCGTTGAAGTAACTGTTGCACGCTTTTATTGTTTTAAATGTTGTTGTTTTCCCTGAGTCAATAATATCAGAATAAGTTGTGCCGTTCAGCGGTAAATGCCAAAACCTTTTATTTTTTCTCCTTAGACTTACACCAATAAAACCGGTGCTTTTTATGCTGCATGTGCAATAATTCTCTTCCCATTTTTCCATTGTTAAAAAACAAAATCATCAATCCGCCTTCAAAAGATTACTACTATAAAAAACACGTTTTGCGCTGTTTCCTTTGCTTATAAAGCGCGCACCGCCTCTTTGAATTGCCTTCCCCGGTCTTCATAATTCTTAAACAGGTCAAAGCTGGCGCATCCCGGCGAGAGCAGCACCACATCACCTTTGTCTGCAAATGCATAAGCGGCAGCCACGGCGTCTTTTGCGCTCTTTGTTTCTGCAATATTTTCTATGATATTTTCAAATGCTTTTACAATAGGCGAATTATCTATACCGAGGCAAACGATTGCTTTCACTTTTTCCTGAATGATATCAGCAATTTCGCTGTAATCATTTCCTTTGTCCTGGCCGCCAAGAATCAGTATTACAGGTCGCTTCATGCTTTCCAAAGCATACCAGACGGAATTGAGGTTGGTGCCTTTACTGTCATTGATAAATTCTACGCCGCGGATGGTGGCTACATACTCCAAACGATGCTCCAGTCCGTTGAATGAAGCGAAGCTGGTGCGTAATGCGTCATTGCGTAAGCCGGTTGCCCGTGCGGAAATTCCTGCGGCCATGGTGTTGTATTGATTATGCTTTCCTTTGACAGCCAGCTCGTGAATAGATTGTTTAAGCTCTTCTCCTTCATACCGGATATGCAGGGAATCGTCGTTGATAAATGCTCCGTCTTCGTTGGGTTGTAAATTGTGCTCGTTCATCGTTATGTTTAATATTTTAGGTTTAACGGGATGCTGTTCGATATAGTTATTAATGGCCGTATCATCTTTATTCAATATCAAAAGGTCTGTTTCCTTTTGGTTCATGGCTATACGGAATTTTGACGCCACATAATTTTCAAACTGGTAATTATACCGATCCAGGTGATCGGGTGTTATGTTCAGTAAAACCGCAATATCCGGCCGGAAATCCACGATGTCATCCAACTGGAAACTGCTCACTTCTATCACATACCATTCCGTTGGCCGGGTAGCGATCTGACGGGCAAAACCATATCCGATATTGCCCACTAAGGAACTATCCAGGCCGCCTCCCTTCAGCAGATGAGCGGTAAGGCTGGCTGTAGTGCTTTTACCGTTGCTTCCTGTAATGGCAATGATCTTGCTGTCGCTCCGGAACCGGTATCCCCATTCTATTTCACTGATGATCGTTTTACCTGCCGCCCTCAATGTTTTCATCACCGGAGCCTTTTCAGGTATGCCCGGGCTTTTGATGATCACATCCGCATGCATCATGCGATCCATGGTATGTCCTCCTTCCTCAAATTCGATTCCTGTCATTTCCAACTCTATACGGTACGGCTCTTTAATCCTTCCTGCATCAGACACAAAAACCGGGAAGCCCTGCTTCCTGGCCAGCAATGCGGCGCCATTACCGCTTTCCCCGGCACCCAATACTATTACCCTGATATCCGTTTTCGCCATACCGCGTCTTTTTTGCTTACTGGAGTTTTAGCGTTACGATGCTGAAGACTGCCAGTATTATTCCTATAATCCAGAAACGTGTTACTATTTTACTTTCGTGATAACCTGATTTTTGATAATGATGGTGCAGAGGCGCCATTTTAAACACCCTTTTTCCTTCGCCGTACTTATTTTTGGTATATTTAAAATAACCGGTCTGGATCATCACCGACAAATTTTCTACCAGGAAAACCCCGCAGATGATCGGGATCATGATTTCTTTACGTACAATGATGGCTAAGGAGGCAATGATTCCGCCCAGCGCCAGGCTGCCGGTATCGCCCATGAAAACCTGAGCGGGATAGGCATTATACCATAGAAAACCGACACAGGCACCGACGAAGGCTCCCACAAAAACCGACAGTTCGCCTAAGTTCGGGATGTGCATAATATTCAGGTAGTCGGCAAAAATGTAGTTGCCGGACAAGTAGGCAAATACGCCGAAGCAAAGCCCTGCTACGGCGGAAACGCCCGTAGCCAGTCCATCCAATCCGTCTGTCAGGTTAGCGCCGTTCGACACGGCGGTAATAATGAAGATCACAAACAGGATGTATATCGTTGGGGTCAGCCAGCCTACTGCGGAATCACCGAATATCGAAGCTATTTTAGCATAGCTGAGCTCATGGGTCTTGATAAACGGCAGCGTAGTTACTGAAGTCTGTACCTGGATATAAGTGCGTGCTATGCCTTTTTCATCAATTCGGATATAAGGCTCCGATACGGGATATTCCGCATCATTGTAGATAACATCGGCAAGCGATTTTCCGGGTGGCATTTCCCGTGTGATGCTCACGTTCTGGTTATAGTACATGGTGAAACCGATGATGATGCCCAGCCCGATCTGTCCCAGAATTTTAAAGCGTCCGGCCAGTCCTTCTTTATTTTTACGGAATACCTTAATATAATCGTCAATAAACCCGATAAGCCCCAGCCAGAGCGTGGACAAGAGCATCATCCAGATATACACGTTCCTGATCTGTGCAAACAACAGCGTAGGAATTACGATACCTGCAATGATGATAAGTCCGCCCATTGTAGGGGTGCCGCGTTTGCCGGCTTCTCCCTGCAGGCCTAAATCCCGAACGGTTTCCCCGATTTGTTTCTTTTGCAGATACCGGATGAGACTTTTCCCAAGCACCAGCGTAATGACCAGCGAAAGGATAATGGCCATAGAGGCCCGAAACGTGATGTACTGGAAAACACCCGCTCCGGCTAATTGAAACTGCTGCCTTAGGTAAATAAATAAATAATATAACATCCCTGCTGAATATTTTTTATAACGATAATAATTCAAACATTTCCAGTAATACTTCCTTATCGTCAAAATGTTGTCTGACTCCTTTTATTTCCTGATACGTTTCGTGTCCCTTGCCGGCTATCAGAATAATGCTTTCGGGAGTGGCTAAGCTGCAAGCCGTTTTGATAGCCTCTCTCCGGTCGCTGATGCGCAGCGCTTTTCTTTTCTGACTGAGGTTTAATCCTGATTCCATATCGTTCAGGATAGCTTCCGGATCTTCACTCCGGGGATTGTCCGAGGTCAGGATCACACGGGTGCTGTGGGTGCAGGCTACTTCAGCCATCAGCGGTCTTTTGGCGCGGTCGCGGTCGCCGCCGCATCCCACTATGGTAATCACATCCTGCATTCCGAACTGTTTGATTGTGCTCAGCACATTCAGCAAGGCATCCGGAGTGTGGGCATAGTCCACGATCCCGATAATTTTTTGCTCCGGTGACATATAGGTTTCAAATCGTCCGCGTGCGCCGGACATATTGCTGAGCAAAGCCAGCACTTCCGTTTTCTCCTGATCCAGCAAGCGGGCTGTTCCGTAAACGGCGAGCAGATTGTAAGCATTAAATAGTCCGGTCATACGGAAATGTACCTGCTGCCGGTCTATCTCCATCAACAGGCCGGCCGGCCCGTTTTCCAGCACCTTCGCTTTGAACCCTGCCGGGACACGCAGTGCATAAGAGATTTTTTGTGCCGCTGTATTTTGCAGCATGATCGCACCGCGCTTGTCATCCAGGTTGGTCAGGGCAAATGCTGTTTTGGGTAAATGATCGAAAAACGATTTTTTTACCCGGATATATTCGTCAAAGGTTTTATGATAATCTAAGTGGTCATGGGTGATATTGGTAAAAATGCCGCCCTGAAACAGGGTGCCGGCAATGCGGTGCTGGTGAATCGCATGGGAACTGACTTCCATAAATACATATTCACATGCCGCATCCTGCATCTGCTTCAGCAGATATTGCAGGCTGATGGCATCAGGCGTGGTATGAGTAGCCTCCGCAATACGATCGCCAATATGGTTCTGAACGGTTGATATCAGACCGCAACGATGACCCAGTTGTGTGAATAACTGATACAACAAGGTGGCTACCGTAGTTTTTCCGTTAGTACCGGTTACGCCAATCAGCTTAATATCCCGGGAAGGCTGCCCGTAAAATTGTGCGGCCATAATGCCGGCGATTTCCGCTACACCCTGGACCTGAATATAGCAGACTTCCGGGTGAAACTGTTCCGGAAGCCGCTCACACACGACAGCCGCTGCACCGGCGGCAATCACATCTTCAATGAACTGATGACTGTCAACCATAGTTCCCTGCTGAGCGAAAAACATACTACCACGACCCGCCTGCCGGGAGTCTATAACCAGGCTGGCGATGTCCATAGCCGTACTGCCGGCGACGGACGTGGTTTTGATGTCTTGTATCAGTTCTGCTATGGTCATCTTCGCTTATCCTAATTGTAACTTTATATATGCACCTTTTTTTATGGCATCCCCCGGCGAAAGCGATTGCATCGTCACCTTTCCGCTGCCGGAGATCTGCACTTTGAGTCCTGCGTTTTCCAAAAGAAATAAAGCGTCCTTTAAACCCATTCCGGTAACATCGGGCACGGTAGTACCGTTAATCTTCGTTCCGGTGAGTTGTAATTTTCCCTTTTCGTTGTAATAAATGCCGGCGATATTGGTTCCCGGGTTTTCCGCTTTCAACATCAGTCCCATTGCACTCAGCACTTCATTCATATTGCTGCCGATGGCTTTTTTGGCTACCGCCGGTTCAGCAGATTTTACGGCAGGCTCCGGTACCTTCCAGCCGCCAACATGTGAAGCATATAGCTTGTCGGCAATTTCTTTAAAAACAGGCGCCGCCACCACTGCTCCGTAATAGGCGCCATGGGGTGTAGAGCGCACGACTACTGCAATCGTGTATTGCGGATTTTCAAAGGGAAAATAGCCGATGAATGACCCCTGACGTACACCGTCTCCATAAGAAATGCCTTTATCCGCCACCTGAGCGGTGCCGGTTTTCCCGGCTGCATTATAATAAGGTGACTTTATCTTCCTGGCCGTGCCTTCATCCACTACGGCTTTCAGGGCTAACTGCATCTGGCGGATAGTAGATGGTTTCCCGATTTTATCAATGATTACAACAGGGGCAATCTCACGAATATCTTTTCCATATTCCCGTATGGCGCTTACCAGGTAGGGCTTTACCATAGTCCCGTTGTTGGCCACCGCGTTATATACCATCAGCGAATGCAGGGGGGTGATCAGGCTTTCGTAGCCATAAGCAATCCAGGGCAGGGAGGTGACCTTATTCCAGTTTTTACTTTCCGTGGTCTTCAGTAAAGGCCTGCGTTCACCGGTCAGGTCTAATCCGGTTCGTTTATTCAGACCGAGCGACTGGAGGTGCCGGATGTATTTCATCGGATCATTGAAGTAATATTGATTAATCATTTTTGCAAATGCCACATTGGATGATTTTGCAAACGCCTTAATGACGGGGATTGTCCCGAGTCCTGTATGGTCATCTATGACCCGTTGCCTGCCAAAATAGGCAATGCCGCCCTGTACATTCACGTTGTCGTTAATGGTCACATATCCATCTTCTAACAAGGCATAAAGCGACATCAGCTTAAAGGTAGAGCCTGGTTCTGTAGGGATGAGGGCATAGTTGAAATCTTCCCAGTAAGTGCCGTCCTTCTGTCGGCCCAGATTAGCCATAGCCCGGATTTTCCCTGTTTTAGTTTCCATGACAATGGCGGTGCCGTACTGGCAATTGTACTGAGTCAATATATTCATCAGAGCGTGTTCAGTCACGTCCTGGATATTCATGTCAATGGTAGTAACAATATCGCGGCCATTTACAGGATCCACTTCGGAGCCTTCCATGGGCACATACACGCCGCCGGTGGTTTTACGCACCACCCGGCTGCCGGGTTTTCCGGACAGTACGGAATCATAAGATTGTTCCAAACCGATATTGTCCACATTTTCACGCCAGAGACCGATAGTGCGGTAAGCCAGCCAGCCGTATGGATTCACACGTTTGGGGCTGGGCTCCACAATGAAGCCGCCTGCATTTTTGCCTTTATTGAAAACCGGCAGTTCCCGTACGGCCTGGTATTGATAGTATAGTACATTTCTTTGCAGCAGCCAGTAACGTTCCTGGTTGCGGAATGCTGTTTTAAGCGCTTGTTTGTACCAGGCCGCGCTTTGATTGTTAAACACTCCGGACAGTCCCGCAGCCAGCGTGTCTAAGTATCGTTGAAAGGTGTCTTTATTGATTGATTTAAAATCAACCCGGAGGTTGAATTGCGGTATGGTAGAAGACAGCAACTGGCCTTCTTCGGAATAAATATTGCCACGTTCCGCCTCTAATTTTTCTTTGTGCGTATGCGCCTTTTGCGCCTTCAGACGCAGTTCCTCCCCTTCCGATATCTGAATAGAAGCGGCCTTTACGATAATGGCTATAGCCAAAATCAGTATTCCGGTAAATGCAAGATACACCCTAAGCCGTATGTCTTTTTTGATATCCAAGTCAGCCTGCGCTTTTATTATTTTCTGTTTTCCGGGGACGGTTTTGCTTTATATTTTATTTCAAAAGGTGGTTTATCCAATGGTTTTAATCCTAAAGATTCCGCCTCCCGTGTCAGTTCGGATTCCGAGGTGGCTTTCATCAGTCGGGACTGCACATCCAGGTACTGCCAGCGCAGCTCTTTCAATTCTTTATTTTTAATGGCCAGCGACCGCATAAGCGATACAGCCCGGCTGGTATTGGCAATATAGAGTACGCACAGAATTGCTAGGAACAACAGAAAGGGTATGTTGCGTACAATCCCGTTGTAGGAAATCTTTTCCACTACTTCCCGCCAGTTTTTTTTAGGGGCTTTCTGTTCCTGTGTATGTATTGTTTCCTGTGGCAATGTTTTTTATTAAAAATTACTTTTTTTCTGCGATGCGCAAACGGGCGCTCCGCGATCTTGAATTTATGTTCAGTTCCTCCTCCCGGGGTACTATATCTTTCTGCACTACAAAGGGCGGTTCCTGCCGGCGCCGGCCAAATTCATCAGTTAGAATGGCGCTAAAGGAGCCCGTCTTCATAAACTGCTTCACCAACCGATCCTCTAATGAATGGAAGGTGATGATGCAGAGTCGGCCTCCGGGCTTCAGGCAAAGAGGAGTCTGCTCCAGAAAATCACGTAGCGCCTCCATCTCTCCGTTCACTTCAATGCGCAGCGCCTGAAACACCTGAGCAAGGTACTTGTTTTCGTTACCCTTGATGCAGGAAGCAATCAGCCGCTTAAACTGTTCAATGCTTTGCAGCTTAGCCTGCCCCCGTTTTGCAACGATGGTTTGTGCCAGGGTTTTGGCATTACGCACTTCGCCGTACTGTTCAAACAGCTTATGCAGTTGTGCTTCGGAATAATGATTCAGCACGTCTGCAGCGGTCTTCCCCTGCCTGTTATCCATCCGCATATCCAATGCTGCATCAAAGCGGATGGAAAATCCGCGGTCTGCGGTATCAAACTGAAAAGAACTTACACCCAGGTCGGCTAATATGCCATCCACCTGGGGGAATTTGTAAAACTTCAGGTAGGGCTTCAGGTAGCGAAAATTTTCTTTTATCAATATCAGGCGCGGATCATCGGGCGCATTATTCCAGGCATCCCGGTCATGGTCGAAGGCCAGCAGTACTCCTTTGGCGTCCAGCCGGTTCAGTATTTCACGGGAATGGCCGCCGCCGCCTAAGGTACAGTCCACATACACACCGTCCTCCCGGATTTGGAGGGCATCCACAGCTTCCTGTAGCAGTACGGATGTATGATAGCCTGACACGATATTTCAAAAATCTTTTTAAGGTTTATTATTGAAAAGGATCCAGATATTCCGAACCGCTGATTTCATCGGCCAGCGTGCTGAGATCAGCCGCATGGGTATTCAGGTAATCGTAATAGGCTTTACTGTCCCATATTTCAATGCGGTTGCCCTGCGCGGAAAACACTAAGTCTTTTTTAAGCCCGGCATATTCCTGTAATTGCTTCGGCAGCAGCAGCCTTCCGGTGTTATCAGGCTCCAGCCGGGTAGCGCCGGAGAAAAAGAGGCGTTTGAACTTTTGCACCGCCGGTTTCATATCATTGTACCGGCTGATTTTTTCACTGAGCCGATCCCAGTCTTCCATTGTATAGAGGTTCAAACAGGTTTCCATCCCCCGCATAATCACATAGACCTGCCCTGCACCATCGGGCAGTTGCTTCTTGAAGCCTGCCGGCAACAAAAAACGCCCTTTGGCATCCATTGAAACTTCATATTCGCCTAAAAAGCCGGTCATATCAGGGGTTGGATAAAATATGACACAAAATAACACAAATTCCCACAATTCCCCACTAAAAGAAATTGATTATTTTTTCCACAATACGTATTTATGTAAATGCGCTGTGGGCATAGCTTTAAGCATTTAGTGTGGATAACTGTTTGCTAAATGTGAATTGGATTATTTTTTGTGGATAATCTATAAAATGATAAAAAATAATCACAAGGTATATGTGGAAATACTTATTCACAAAGATCATTAAATCCTGCCAGGCAGCAAAAAACCTTTTACAGGAAATGTGGATATTTATTTTGTTGACGGGACCTATGCTCATAAAATTTTGAATGCATACAACAAATGTACTATATAATACCAACCCCGTTAAATAGTCAATTACGGAGTTAAGCGAAAATGCAAAAGTCAAAATATACGTTGCACCATGTCGGAGTTACGGATAATCAAGTTAACAAATTTTGAGCATACAGGGGGAAACAGGAGTGGTATTAGCAGTAACGATCAACTATCAGGTCAATTAATTGCGGTGTTTCACTACCCTTTACTTTATGGGAAAAACATGGCAATTGCACCAGTTGAATAAATAAAATACTGTGCTTTGCTTCCTATAGTGAACGGACCCTTCTCCTACCCTGTCAAATTAAGCAACTTGTCGGAGGGTGCAAGATTGTATCATGCAAACAATATTTACCATTACGATGAAATCAGGATAACCTCAAATTACCGTGTATTTTTAAAAGGGAGTTTAGGGCGGAAAAGAAATTATCTCATCATCGGAAAGTCCCATGGAATAGCCTGATATGTGCAATATACAGAAGGCTTGTTACAGGAAGGTGACGACCTTGTAATGAAGTGTTTTCATACTTCGATACAGGAATCAATCCGGTATATTTTTTTAAAACAGAAAAAAATCAATGTCCGCATATATTATTAACTAACGAATAACATTAATTTATTAAAATATGCGCATCTTTGTACTCATAAAACATAAATGATGAATCAGGATAAAGAATAACGTAAGCGAGTACCGAACCACCCAACCCAACCTATCAAAACCATTTTATAAAAGCCATGAAAACATTGCTGCAAAAATCTATTCTTAAAAAACCAGCCCCGTTTTTATTCACATTGCTGATGATCTCCGGAATGGGGATTAGCCGGGCGCAGGTATCACTTCCCCTATCTTCCCCTTATCTGCAAAATTTTGACAGTATCCCGGGGATAAGCGGAATATCTTATCCTGAAGGATGGGTTGCCTACAATGGTAACGAAAGCGACAGTATAATGAATACCGGAAGCGGAAGCAGTGCCACCGGAGCAAATTATAACTATGGCAGTAAGATTGGTTTGCTGGGAAGCGGCGCCAATTTTCTTCCGGGCGCTATATTGCTGCACATTGCCAATACAAGCGGGAAAGTTAACCTGAAAATATCCTATGACGTCATTAAGATGCGGGAACAGGGAAGAAGCAATTCTTTTAACTTGGAAATCAGCACAACATCGCCTACATCCGGCTTTGCGCCAGTAACCGGTGGCGCGTACGCCTCAAACAGCATTCCTGAAAATACCGTCAGTAATTATATGGACATTGACCTTGCTGCTTTGGATAATATCAATGGCAGCGTTTATATCCGATGGAGTTATACTGATATTTCCGGGTCGGGCAGCAGAGACGGGGTTGCTTTGGATAATGTGGAAATTACGTGGAATGAAGCCGGCGCTTCAATCCTCACCACTTCCGTCACTGCTTTAACCGGCCTGGATTATATCGGTTCAGGGCCTTCCGCAGCACAGTCATTTATATTAAGCGGTTCGGATTTAGACGGCTCTGATGTGACCCCGGAACTGCCACTCACATCGGCTTTTGAGATTTCCGAATATGAAGGAAGCAATTATTCTGCTGTACTCACCCTGAGCGCTTATGATGGCGCTGATAAAACCATTTATGCCCGTTTGAAATCCGGCTTAGCGGCAGGGAATTATAATGATATTATTTCCCTGTCAGGCGGCGGCGCTACAGGCATGAATGTTAGTGTGTCGGGGTCAGCAACGGCTCCTCCGGCAAATGCCGGCCTGTTCATTTCCGAATATATTAAGGGCACCAGTGACAATAAATATATCGAAATATATAACGGCACCGGGACAGCCGTTGATTTGAGCGATTATACGATTGCGCTTTATGCCAATGGTGCGATGCTCCCCAGTAATACCCAGAACCTGGGTCAATTATTGGGTACATTACCGTCAGGTGGGGTTATGGTGCTGAGGCACAACTTTGCTAATATTCATGACTCAACCATCATTACTTATGGAAGTCCGGTCTGTAATTTTAATGGCAACGATGCAATTGTTCTCAAAAATAACGGCGTTATCATTGACATTTTTGGGCAGACAGGCTGTGATCCGGGCACTGCCTGGACGGCCCCCGGCGGTTTTACCACACTGGACAAAACACTAATCCGGAATCCGGAGGTGTGTAGCGGTATAGCAGTTAATCCTGCCGACTCCTGTAATGCCGGCAGCTTTCCTGCTTTGGCTACGGAGTGGTCCGTACTGCCTTTGAACACGGTAAGCAATTTAGGCATACACACGACTAATTGTACGATGCCGCCGGTTAGTCCGGTCATCTCCCTTGGAGCAGTATCTTCAGGAGCCTGCGTGAATGTGGCCAATATGATCAGCGTGGCTTATTCCGCAGCAGGTTTTGAGGGCGCTCCGGCATTTACGGCACAACTGAGTGATGCTTCAGGCAACTTTACCACGCCAACAGCAAGCAATACCGGTTCTTCACCGATAATACTTTCCGTACCGGCTAATGTGCTGAGTACCGGTAATTATTCCATACGGGTTATCAGCGGAACGACAAGCAGCGATACTGCCGTTTTTGTTGCTCATTCCATCCCCGGGGGCAGCATCACCGCCCTAAACGGCAGCGCTATATCTGATGTGCTGTGCCCGGGAACGGAAGCTATAGTGAATTTTACTGCCAATACAGGGCTGGCGCCTTTTATCCTGACCTTAAACGACGGAAATGTCGACTTCATTCTTGAAAATATCAACGCCGCTGCCGGAATACCTTCAGAAATACCGATAGAAGCCGGCATTCTTATTACAAAAACTTATACGCTCACCAAAATACAGGATGCCAATGGATGCACTATAGAAGAATAGCTCATACCCGAAAAATTTTTACCCTAAATAAATCATTCTTTAATCCCTTAAAACATGAAAAACATGAAAAAGACCATCACTATTTCCATGGCCGCATTATCGCTGGCATTTATCGCAATGGAGACTGCAAATGCCCAAATCGGGTCCTCGGTAACCATCAATAAAGCAACTATTGCCACGGCTACTACTCCCGGGAACCAGTCTGCCTGCGCCGGTACTGTCGTAAATGCTTTAACCTTTGCCGGCGTTGCCGATTCCTTTTACATCTCCGGCGGCGCTGCCCTGGGTTTAGCTGACCAGGGGGTAACCGTTGCAGAAATTCCGACATTTACAGCTATAGCCGGGACAGACGCCACAATCTCCATCGCTCCGTACAACGGCGATTGTGCCGGAACTCCGGTAACTTATATCCTGTCGGTCATTGCTGCGCCTGTTGTAAACACCATTCCTGATTTTGCAGTATGTTCGGGGGAAGACATCGGTATGGCATTCACCGGAACTACAGACGCTACCTTTGCTTGGGCTAACGACAATACGATTACCGGGGTGGGTGCAGCCGGTACAGGAGATATAGCGGCTACTGCAACAGAAGCAGGCGCTTCTGTAATTACGGTAATTCCGTCTTTGGGCTCCTGTATGGGGACGGCCACCGTTGTTACAACGGTAACCGTCAATGCATTGCCTTCCGATGGTTCGCTTGCTGCGGTAGATGCTGATATATGTTCCGCTGATCAGGCTATGATTACATTTTCTTCTACAGAAAATATAACCAGTATCAGCTATTCCGTCAATGGGGGGATCGCGCAAACTCAGGCTATCGCCACTCCGGCATCAGAAACATTCAATGTTAGCTCTGCCGAAGGCGCAAACGAGTATGAGCTGGTTTCCATGACCAATGGCAACGGCTGTACAGCTCAGTAGTTATGAGCATGTATTCATACGGATCAACATCTTTTGTGCAACAGTATTTTAGCGTCGTAAAAAGGGTGTCATAAAAAATAAAACTTTCCAACAGCAGGTTGCCTCCGTTTTTACCGGCAATACAACCGAATAGGGCAACCTGCTGTTTCATTAATTCAGACTAAAGAATTCATTAAACAGCTCAATTATGTGCATTAGAAAAATAATGGTAACCGGAATTATGACGCTTGTAGGTTCGGTGCAGTTGTCCCGGGCTCAGATTGGCTCAGCAGTCAATATTATAGTTGCACCCACCGGAATTGCACAAAATACCACTACGGAGTCGGCGGAACAGGACGGTAACAGCACTATACTATATACAGCCGGCAACAGTTGCGATGCAATAGCCAAGGTTGAATCTACCCTTGACCTGGGTATTGTTTCCACTACGGTAACGATTACTGCCGGTCCGGGCATATACAACGATCATCCCTTTGTAGGACGTTATTATGAAATCCATCCGTCACAGCATGCCAACAGTACAGCCACCGTTACGCTATACTTTTCCCAGGATGATTTTGATGCGTATAACCAGTCGGCCGGTGTGCTTTCCGGAGATTTTCCTCCCATCGCAGCTGACGGCAGCAACCTGCTGATTACGGCCTTTCACGGTTTGCCTTCCGATGGCGCCACGGGGCCTAACGGGGAATATGACAGTACGCAAAAAGAGGTGTATAGCCCGACAGTTGTCATTAACAGCAGCGGCTATTTTGAGGCCAGTTTTACTATCACTGGATTTTCAGGTTTTTTTGCGCATACCAATAACTCCGGAGCGCCGTTGTTGTTGCAATTGAGCCGTCTGAATGCATACAATCTGGGTGCAGTTAATGAAGTAAAGTGGGCAACCACCTCGGAATCAGCCGGAGATTATTTTGCCATAGAGCGTGGCCGGAATGGCAGCGAATTTGACCCTGTCGGTACGCTTCCTGCTGTTGGCGTTGTGAATCAGGATTATACATTTAGGGACGAAAAACCTTTTGAAGGCGTCAATTATTATCGTCTGAAATTAGTGCAAAATGATGGCGGTATAAGATACAGCGCAATAGTCTCTGCTATGGTATTGCCTTCCGATGAGATGATCATTACGGCATATCCGAATCCTATGGACGATATATTAAACATCCGCATTGCTGGCAAGGTGGAGCGGGATGCTGCGCTGGCAATTGTAGATGGTGTGGGGCGGGTTTATTTTCAGCAGTCCATTACGGAACCCGGCACACTGCAAATTAAGACCTGCAATATAGCCGGCGGAACTTACTATATACGTTATAGCAGTTCTTCGGGTATAACGACCATCAAGATCAGCAAAAAATAATGTTGGTTGATTCCCATATTGAAACAAAAGGTCGAGCGCGAAAGTCCGTGGAGCGTCTTTCAAAAAATGCAGCTTTATTGAAAAATACTGAAATGATTGACTGGTCATCTTTAACAACAGGTGTTGGTTTTCTAACCAGTGCCTGTTTTCATTACTGCTTCAGGTGGCAGATATGTTTGGCATATAAGGATGGTGATGTAGCGATTAACTCAGGACTTATTGGAGATAAAGATTTTTCATTATCAATAGTTGAGGATGCAACGATGTGCGTCCCGAACGAATGCTTCATTTTCCATCCATACAATCATTTCCATCTCCCATCAATCGTCTTCAGGCTCCAGCGTATTACGCAACCTAAGGGAACAGGGCGGTTCCCGAAACTTTAAAAGCAACCATTCCGGCAAACAAAATATTTTATTCCCAAAGAATAATGTATTCCCTAAAAGTTTGGAGAGGGGCTATGTCTCGTGGTATTTTTGTGGGGCATTACAGATAATTACAGGCTTCAAAGACAAGCGCGCTGTTAATGGGATTTTAATTCTTTGTAAAGCCGGGGGATGTAAGATGCATTCACTGTTTATTTAACCTGACACAAATTTATTATCATGAAAAAAGGATTAATTATTGCCCTTTGTGCGGCAACATTATCATTATTCTCAATGGAAAACGCTAATGCTGCGTTTGTTAAATTCAATTTTAATATTGAAATTATCACCGGACATAAAGAATGGAATGCAGACCATACCCAAACTGATTGTTACGGGAGAGGATTATGCATTATTAAAATTGGTGGAGGCGCAAGCGCTTTAGTGAGCCTTGTTACTACCGACAATGGAAACCTGGGGCTTGCTGTTAAGGAGGGCGATATGGGAAACAGGCAAATTGCTAACCTGTTTGACGAAAGAGGTAATATCTATGTAAGTATGCCTATACAATTTGACGATGCCTTAATCTCATTGTTGCAAAAAAATGGCTGTAGCGCCGATCATATCAATGCAGGCACATACAAACCGGTAGCACAAAGCGGGTACATGGTTTATGATCTGAAAGTTAAAGCTAAATAACACACTCAAACCTTCGGAAAGGCTGTCTCCGTTTCCAGGGACGGCCTTTCCTGATTAAAAACTTTATTATGAGCATTTCTATGAAAAAACACACTCTGATTGCAGGAGCCTTATCAATGTGTATCCTCTTATCTACTGTATCTTTTGGCCAACAGGCTCAAAGTCTGCCGATAATCAATAAGGAAATACTGTATAAGGATATAGATTCCTTATCCGCCAGGTATAAATACTTTGTCGTGGTAATTTTTACCAACTACTGCGGCGGGACAGCACAAATTAATGACCTCATTCGGAAAATTGACAACATCACCCATAACCAGACCTGTTATTTCCTTTGCCAGTCAACCAATGGCCGGGATCGTCGGGACTTCCAGAAAATATTAGACCTGTATAAGTTCAATGCAACGGTTTACCTGATTGATGAAGAACAATACAAAACAAGGAGGGATCACAGAAAGCAGGGTTTGTTTTTCCGGGATGATATTTGTGGATTGTGCAAACACGAGATAATAGGCGTACCCTTCTATATTGTTTTTGATCGTGAAAAAAATGCAATAATGCACTTTGCCCCTTCCAGCAACTGGGAGCAGGTTTTGGCGGCAATAATAAAATAGCCGGGCATTTGTTGTGGGAGTATGTAGGTTTTGGGAGAATCAGGATTGCTAATCCCCGCTTATCAGGGCTATGCCAAACGCTCAAATTATATCGTCAATATTATTCCCAGGGACGGCCTTTCCTGATTAAAAACTTTATTATGAGCATTTCTACAAAAAAGCACACTCTGATTGCAGGAGCCTTACCAATGTGTATCCTCTTATCTACTGTATCTTTTGGCCAACAGGCTCAAAGTCCGCCAATAATCAACAAGGAAATACTATATAAGGATATAGATTCCTTATCCGCCAGATATAAATACTTTGTCGTGGTAATTTTTACCAACTACTGCGGCGGAACTGCACAAATTAATGACCTCATTCGGAAAATTGACAACATCACCCATAACCAAACCTGTTATTTCCTTTGCCAGTCAACCAATGGCCGGGATCGCCGGAACTTCCAGAAAATATTAGACCTGTATAAGTTCAATGCAACGGTTTACCTGATTGATGAAGAACAATACAAAACAAGGAGGGATCACAGAAAGCAGGGTTTCTTTTTCCGGAATGACATTTGTGGATTGTGCAAATATGAGGCAATAGGCGTACCTTTCTATATTGTTTTTGATCGCGAAAAAAATGCAATACTACGCTTCTTCCCTTCCAGCAATTGGGAGCAGGTTTTGGCGGCCATAATAAAATAGCCGGGCATTTGTATTGCTGAAAGAGTTTTTAAAGATTTCAGATTTCCAACCCCTTTGCCTTTAACAGGCGTTGATACAAAGGAGCAGTAAAAGGATGCAGTAATACCTGTCCGAAAGCAGCCGGTAAGAATGCCTGAATGCAGAATTGTTGGTTATATGCAAGGCTAAACACGATGAATAATCGTGAACTTATAGATAAGTGTTGTTGCTAAGCTTGTAAAGGCATCTGCCGGAAATAAAAAAGTGCAAAATATAATTTGGCTATGAATTGCCCCAACTGTAATCATCATACGGAGGAAAACTACTGCTCGCATTGCGGACAAAAAAATCATTTGCATAAAGAAACAATATGGAGCCTGGCAGCACATTTCTTCGCCCATTATTTTCATTTTGAAAGTAAATTCCGGCTTACCTTCAAAACCCTGATTACCTGCCCCGGCGCTCTGGCCATCGCTTATCACCAGAAACAACGTATGCGCTATGTACCCCCAATCAACCTGTATATTTTCCTGAGCGTGGTATTTTTTATCTTAGTGAATTATACCGTGAAGATAGGCTTCGTCACGGAAGTGCGTATGAAAGGAGCAATTTATTATGCCTATTACAAATACCAACCCTCATTCGGCAGGTATAACTACCCGGTTATTAAAAAGATGCAGGAAGATAAATATAAGGTCTTTGATGTTTATCAACAGGATACCTCAACTATCAGAACCGTGATTCGCGAAGCAAACGAATGGAAAACGGATCGTCCTCCCTTATACATGATGATGCATGATGCATTTAAATGGGATTTCGCTTATCTCTACGATAATTATTTCAGAAAATACCTGATGTTAAAATACTTAGCAGAACACAAAACTTACAGCGATCTCGATGCGCCATTCTCTGCATTTGCCACGGACTATTTTCACCTGTTGCCAAAGCTGTTTTTCTTTATGATGCCTGTACTGGGTTTCCTGATCGGGTTGTTTTTCAGTAAGCCGGGCATGCTCTATATTGACCATGCGGTATTGGGCATGCACGCACATTTGTTCCTGTTTATCAGTATGGCCTGCCATTTCATTTCCGGATGCTTTATCAACCTGTCCGCTTTGTGGTGGCTCTATACTTCTGCCATAATCATCCCCGGAATTTATTTTCTGCTTTCACTCCGGAAAATGTATAACTTTTCCTGGCTCAAAACCATAATTGCCGGAAGCGGTATCTGGTGCTTTTATATTGCATTCGCTTTTGTCATTTCTGTAATGGTAAACATAGTCATCTTCTATTATTTCTGAGGTACATAAAGACGATCCGTCGCACGCTGAATTGTCTCATTTACATTTCCCTTATGAGTGCTCTCAGCATTTCCCTTGAATTGCTTTCAGACATTTTTTACAAAAGAATAATTTATTCCCGGAGAATATTCTATCCCCAAAAAATTTGGCAACAGGTATTCGGGTATAGTATTTTTACCGGACACCTAAATCCTATGCCATGAAAACATTAATTGTCTTCGGACTCATGAATCTTGTCCTATTAAACGTCCATGCTCAGGGAAATAATTTCGGGGCTTCCATCATGAATCGAAATTGCCAGAAATTTGGATTCTCCTGTATAGTTAAGGGCGGCAACGGGATACAAGCGATGCGTTCCGGACTTACCCCACTTTCCCTTTCTTTTAATCCTGCCACATCTGTGCTGTCCATCACCCTGCTACAGGATGATGTGGAAAACACCAATAAAGATGCCTTGGGTTACTTAAAGACGCACAACCGGTTTGTAAATGATGATGAGGTGCCTATAGCCGCCGAAATATGCAGAAAAGTAAAAATGCCGACCGGCACTATTATTCCACCGGGCACTTATACGATAAGCCGAAAGGATGATGCCTTTATCATCACCATTCCACTTAAAGGTTTATAAAGTTTAAAAGATGCCCCGGTATGCCATAATGTTAAGCCTGTTACTGACTATGGCAATTGTTCTCGTAGCTCCTTGTCTTTTTGCACAGGATAGCGTAAAACAATTGCCCCAAAGCGGTATAGGCATACCGGAATTACCACATTACGATACGCTGTCACCGACACAGAAGACAATGATGATGATGCCTGCCACTAAGAAAAAATACACCGATTACCCGTATTATTTTCGGTTGAACTACGACTTTTTCACTACGCTCATGGCCAGCTTTGCTGAAAATCCTGTTGACCCCAGCATTGATAAATCCAATATTTATTTCTATTACAACATCACCCTCAATAATCGCCTGCAATTAAACCAAGTCAGAGTCAACACGTATTTATTTAATGAATTTGGCAAGCGGTTTTATATAGACAGTGTGGGTACGGTATCGGAAGATCAGTACTATTTCAAAAATACCTTTAATTATCCGATTGTAAAAGATAAGATAGATGTCAATTTTATGGTGAATCTAAAAAGCCAGCTATGGAAACATTACGATTATATGGAGGACAGTTTAGGCCATGAAGTACGTTATTTGTATTCCTCCTACTATTCGCCCGGTTATATGTTGTTTGGCGGAGGCTTTACTTACAATTTCTGGGAAGGCTGCACAGTGGAACTGGGAATAGCGAGTGGAAAGATTACCAAAATAAAAAACCAAATGGTTTTTGAAGAAAGGGGATCCGACATGCTGTTTGGCATCGAAAAAGGCAATAAAAGGAAAATGTTCTTCGGGCTTAACCTTCAGACCAATATCTTGCCTAAAATGCTGACTAAACATCTTGCCTGGGAAAACTATACCCAGCTTTTTATCCCTAATCAGCATATCGCGGAGATCAAATATTATACTTTAGATTTTAATAATGCACTCCATTATCTCTTTTTGAAATATCTGAGAATATCGATTCGGACTACTGTCAATTATGATTTGGATATACAGGAAAAGCCTCAGATAATAAACCAAATTACAGTGGGATTTTATTTAAGTAATATCATTCAATAGAATCCATCGGAGCAGGAAATTTAGTTATGTAACCTGTATCTGCAATGTAGCATTATTGATATTTTCATCCCTGTTGTATGTCAAAATTCTCATCAATATGAACAATGTTTTTTATTTCAGGTAGCGCTTTATTTCCGGCAGACAGCTTATTGTCTTCAGCCATTTGTCCTATTGGGTTACCTATTCTGCCTTGGCTGTTGATTTTTTTAACCCAACCCGTTCTCTGGTATCCTAATTGCGTTGGGCTGCTGTTTCGTCCAACAGGTTTTCTATACTGTCATAAATCTGGCTTAGTTGTATATCGTGCCTGGCAATATGTTCCTGGATCTGCCGGAGCTGATCTTTAATATCGCTTTGCAATAACAGCACCTGCCGAACTTCAACAATAGCCCTCATTATGGTGATATTCATATTTATTGCCCGGTCACTATTGGGTACGCTGCTAAGCATAGCTACACCTTGTTCGGTAAAAGTGTAAGGCATAAATTTTTCTATATTTCCCCCTGCCGGTTTTTAAGATCACAATTTGTGATCTTAAAGCATTGCTGCTTTCTAAAGCTTCGATTTGTAGCTTCAAATGCTCATACTCATCTTTAGTAAGTTGAAATATAAATCCTCCCGAAACCGCTTTATGTTCCCCCGGTTCCGGTATCTTTGAAACAGCGCAAATAGCTGCTCCCTTTGATCGTTATAAGGTGACAAACATGCGTTCGAAACAATGAAAAGTTATGCATCCGGTCAATACACGAAATCAATTTTTTCCGACAAAAAATCCATCGATGAACTAAGCAAAATTTGAAAAACCAGATTCTCCAGTTTCGTATAATTTACATTTCCTGCTCATCTTTTTGTATCAAAAATAAGCTGCATTATAAAGCTGATTTACTGTTATGGCTCAGGCAGAAATCAGTACCCCTTCCGGGGAAAAATATGAGGAGGTGCATAAAGGAAATTGTATCAAATAGCCATTTAGGATGCGATTAATAGTTTGGGGGGTGGCGCGAATTAGTTGATATTCATTTCCAAAATATTGATCATCTGTTGTATTAGAATCTCATTTCAGCTAATTCATCACACCACCATAGCTTGCATAAAATTATACCTGACCGGATATGGAAAGATGCCTGAGTAAAAAATTCCCGTTTTTACAAATGCTACAATATGCATTGTTCTATTTTTGTCATGAAATTGAAATAAATCAAAATTTTTTCAGCATAAAAACAACAACAATGATGGTATTCAGAAAAATTCTTTTTGTCTTTATAATTTTCACATTCGGGAATATGCCTGTACAAGCTCAAAAGACCGGTGTGATGATAATGGCTCATGGCGGCAGCCAGCAGTGGAACAACTTAGTCATGGATGCCGGAAAACCACTTACGGAAAAATACATCGTTTCTTATGCCTGGGGAATGGGAGATCCGGCAACCCTGCAAAAATCCATTGACGAGCTGGAAAGCAAGGGGGTGACGAAGATTATTGCTGTCCCATTGTTTATTTCCAGCCATAGTATGGTAATACGCCAAACGGAATTTTTATTGGGACTGCGCGATAAACTCGCCGATCCTCCTATGCCTTCGATGGATCATTCCGGGGGCGCTCACCACATGACCGGGATGGAAGATGGAAATGATATGCACCATGCACACGACAAGAAGGATGCAGCATTAGAGCCCCTGAAAATTAAGGCTGAGCTGATTGTTACACCCGCCCTTGATGACAACGATGTGGTAGCGAATATTCTTCGTGACCGTATTGCCGAACTCAGCTCAAACCCTTCAAAAGAAACGGTCGTTCTGGTGGCACATGGTCCGAATAGTGAAGAAGACAATCAAAAGTGGATTACCAATCTGGAATCTTTGTCTTCAAAAATAGAAAAGATTCAGGAGACCAAAGGGACAGGATTCAAGCAGATTTATGCACTAACCGTCAGGGATGATGCGGACAAAGCGATATTCAACCAGGCCAAAGAACAATTGCGTACTATCGTACGTCAGTCCGGTCAATTCGGAAACGTCATTGTTGTCCCTGTCTTTCTTTCCTCAGGAGGCCGGGAGCACGCTGTGGCAGAACGATTAGACGGACTGAATTATAAATGGAACGGAAAAGCGCTGCTGCCCGATAGCCGCCTGACTGATTTTTTGTCCAATACGATTAGCAGCGCATTGAATAAATAACAATAAGCTGTTACAAAAAGATTGAGCGCTCTGGCACGCGATTTCTTTCGTGTGCCAAAGCGCGAAGTTTCGGAAATAACATTGCACTTTTTTCGTCGCCTCCTCCGGTTTTTCATCATTCCGGCTAAGAAAATTCCTAACTGAAAATTTATTTGAATTGCAATTCCTGATACAGGATGCTCTTTTTCAATTCTTGCTTTGACTTTGAGATTGCTTCGTTCCTGCCAATGAAAAGTGCATTAATGCATTGATAACCAGGTCATCATTTCGACCAAAGAAACTCCAAATCGCAAAGCAACTTAATTAGGATTTCTGCGTGGAGAAATCTCCGTAGGTTGGTTGCCAACTTTTGGTCTTAGCCCGCGTTGTGACGTTACGGTTATCTCTTACCTCCAATAGCACATTATCATCATTGCAAACGGGTTGCCATACGTTCATTCCAATTGAACCCGTGATCAAACTCTTTCAAACCGCTAATCACTTATAGCACTTCCGGCGTTTAGTAAAAGAGCAATCGTTGCCCCTGCTCCGTTGTGTTTATCACCCCATTTTCATACACCAGATTCCCGTTGACAAAAGTATGCGTAATTGCCACAGGAAAAGCAAAGCCTTCTAAAGGTGACCAGCCGCATTTATAACGGATATTTTCCGGCTGTACGGTAAAGCCTTGCCGGGGATCGACTAATACCAAATCGGCAAAATAGCCTTCGCGAATATAGCCACGCTCCCGTATCCGGAAGCAGTCTGCCGGCGCATGGCTCATTTTTTCCACAACTTTCTCAATGCTGATTCTGCCGCTTTGCACATAATGCAACATTAAAGGCAGCGCATGTTGCACTAAGGGCAGCCCCGAGGGCGAAGCGGGATAAGGCTTTTGCTTTTCTTCCCAGCTGTGTGGTGCATGGTCGGTGGCAATCACATCCAGGCGGTCGTCTAACAGCGCTTCCCATAAAGCGGCTTTGTTTTCTGAAGATTTAATTGCCGGATTACACTGAATGAGCGTACCTAAACGGGCATAGTCATCAGCGGTAAAATGCAGATGATGCACGCAAACCTCGCAGGTGATCCGCTTCTCCTTTAAAGGAAAAAGATTGGTAAACAACTGCAATTCTTTAGCCGTGGTAATATGCAGGATATGCAGGCGCGTATCGTTTTGCTTAGCCAGTTGAACCGCCGAAAAAGAAGATTCAAAACAAGCTTCGGCATCGCGAATCAGCGGATGAAAAGAAGCGTTATTGGCATGGGGATACTTTGCTTTGTTCGCTTTGATAACCCGTTCGTCTTCGCAATGGGTTGCAATCAGCAATTCTGCTCCGGAGAAAATTTTCTGAAGCGTTATATAGTTGTCCACCAGCATATTTCCCGTGCTGCTGCCCATAAAAATTTTTATCCCGCAAACACGATCTTTCTTCTCATTTGTTTTCAGCACTTCTTCCACATTATCATTGGAAACACCCATAAAAAAGGAATAATTAGCTGGCGAAACAGAGGCCGCAATTGCGTATTTTTCCTCCAGCAATTCCTGGGTAAGCGCCGGCGGATTAGTATTGGGCATTTCCATAAACGAGGTAACTCCGCCCGCAACGGCTGCAGCAGACTCCGTAGCAATCGTAGCTTTATGCGTGAATCCCGGCTCCCGGAAATGCACCTGGTCGTCAATCACGCCCGGAAGCAGCCATTTGCCCTCCGCATTGATTTCCTGCGCATGACCGGCCTGATCAATATGCGGAGCAATCTTTTCAATACGTCCCTTGCGGATCAGCACATCCGCGATTTGCTGACTTCCTTCATTGACGACTGTTGCGCCTTTTATAATAACCGACATAATTTTGCATTAATTTTGATGCTCGCAAGTTAACCCATTTCAGGCGTATCCCCCGAAAATTCAAACCGGAAATCAGCGGAATCCTTATCCTGCCGGTATTGTTTCTGTATGCCACGAGGGCTTAATTGAAGGCGTTTTTGTGATTTGATGTGCTGCAAACATGCGCAATACCTGTTATTATTTTTAGCACACGAATCTATTCGTGCAGCAGCGAGGGCACCAGCAGCGGCAAAAAGATTACACAATTTATTTCAGCTCCATATCAAATAATTGCACCTGGTTCAGGTATCCGGTCAGCCGGTCGTAAGGCAATACCGGTCCGACTCCTTCCGGGGTACCGGTAAAAATATAATCACCGATTTGCAGCGTAAAAAACTTAGAGATATAGCTGATGATTTTTTCATAAGGAAAGATCATGTCCGCAGTATTACCCTGCTGCACGATATTCCCGTTCCGTTGCAATGAAAAGTCGGCATGGTGAATATCATTATGGTTTTCTATCGGCAGTAGGGACCCGATAAAGGCCGAATTATTAAAAGCTTTCGAAATCTCCCAGGGCAGCCCCTGCTTCTTCAGCTTCTGCTGCAGGTCGCGTGCGGTAAAATCAATGCCTACGGTCCAGAAGTCCACATACTGGTGTGCAAAACGTTCCGGTATATGGTGTCCGTTTTTGCATACTTTCAATACTACTTCGCATTCGTAGTGCAGCTCATCCGTAAATTCGGGGTAGTATATATTGACATCCGGCCCGCATACCGCAGTGGACGGCTTCATAAAGATTATCGGATCTCCGGGTACCGGATTATTGAGCTCTTTTGCATGATCTGCGTAATTTCGCCCGATACAAAAAACTTTCATAGCAATTCCTTTAAATATGGCTCGTGTAAAATTAATATTTCCTGATAAAAAACCACTACTAACCGTCCGGATTCCGGTTCGGATTACCGATTTAAATTATGGCAATCACGTTGGCAATGATAAAATATTATCAATTGCTCATGAGGCTCGTGTGCAATTGCTTCATTATTTGGGGGATTACCGGGAGCTGGATATCGGCGGATGCGGACTGATTATGTCGGATGCGGTAATTGCATTCCGCGGCGAAGGGTTTTATGGCGACATCTTCAGTGTTACCATTTTCGTTGGCGATTTGTCCACCTATGGCTTTGACCTGCTTTATAAGATCACCACGATGCGTCAGGACACCGAGATATTGATTGCAGAAGTGAAAACCGGAATGGTTTGTTTCGACTACGGGTTGCGGAAGGTTACTGCTATCCCGCCCGGATTCCGGGAACAACTGAATGGTTAAGGAGCTGGCATTCCGGCGGAAGCAGTTTTTATTACAGGTTCCGGGATTTTTCAAATGCCCAATCACTCGTTTTTCTGTACTCCGATTACATTGTACCTTTGAAACCGTATGCAATTTTGAATGTTAAGTCAAAAGGCAAAACAGAAGTATTTTTATACAAAAATCAAAACGCTATCCGTAATGCTTACCGTTTATCATAATGAATCCTGCTCAAAAAGCCAGGGCGTTTGCAGCCTGCTGAAGGAGAAAGGCGTTCAGGCCGAAATAGTGGAATATCTTAAAACGTCACCCGGAGCGAAGGAGCTTCGGGACTTGCTGCGTATGCTCAGGATGCAGCCTTCAGAGCTGATCCGGCGGAACGAGCCTTTATTTCAGGAGTTGTTTGCGGAAAAGATGCCAACGGAAAATGATTATTTAGAAGCCATGCTGCAATATCCCATTCTCATTGAACGTCCCATTATTGTGAAGGACGGCGAAGCAATTATCGGGCGGCCCCCGGAAAAGGTGCTACATTTTCTGGGAACAGATTCCAGGCCGGAATAAATACCAAACGGTAAGCAGAAGGGAGTACTGCGCCGGATGAATATATTCCGGATTGCATCAATGCCGGATTTTTCAAGAATCACGACGGCCGGCAGCTTTTATACGGCCATATTCCCCTCTTCGGTAATAGCATATGTAAGCATCCCTAAAATCCGGGCAGTTTAAAATTAGAGAAATGTATTTAATTTTAAACTAAGGAATATGAAAAAGACACGATTCACAGAGACCCAGATTGTCTCTATTCTCAAGCAACAGGAAGGAGGCCTTTCTGTTAAGGATATCTGCCGCGAGCAGAGTATATCCGAAGCTACATTTTACAACTGGAAAAGTAAGTACGGCGGTATGGAAGCCTCTGATGTCCGAAGGTTGAAAGACCTTGAAGAAGAAAATAGCCAGCTTAAGAAGATGTACGCAGATCTCGCATTGGACAATAAGATACTCAAAGATCTTTTCACAAAAAAAGGCTGGGCCCTGCCGCAAAAAAACAGTTGAGTAGAACGTTAGTTGCAGAGGAAGGCATATCGGTGAGCAGGGCCTGCAAGATAGTATCGTTACCACGTAGCGGGTATTATTATCCTACCCGAAAGGACGACAGAGAAGTTATAGAAGCTCTGCAGGAGCTTGCTTTCCGGCATCCGAGTTATGGGTTCCGCAAGCTGTTTGCCTACATCAGGCGTTCCGGTAAGACCTGGAATCACAAGAAGGTGTATCGTGTTTACAAGCTTCTGAAGTTGAATAAAAAGCGCAGCGGCAAGCGCAGGCTTCCGGCCAGGGTTAAACAGCCGTTGCAACAGCAACATGGCATAAACAAGGTCTGGAGCATGGACTTCATGAGTGATAGCATGATAAGTGGCAGACAATTCCGGACATTCAATATCATTGACGACAGTACAAGGGAAGTATTAGCGATCGAGATCGATACCTCTATATCCTCACAGCGTGTGATCAGGACATTGAACAGGGTCATAGAACGAGAAGGGAAGCCAGAATCGATACGGGTAGATAACGGGCCTGAGTTTACTGCTGTTGTTTTCTCTTTATGGGCAAAAGAACAAGGCATTGACATACAATATATACAACCGGGCAAGCCCATGCAGAATGGATTTGTAGAACGGTTTAACAGGATTTACAGGGAAAGTATACTGGATGCTTATTTGTTTTTTGAACTGGATCAGGTAAAGCAGCTTACGGCGGAATGGATGGAAGAATATAATGAACGCAGGCCTCACGAGGCATTGAATAACTTAACGCCTAAAGAATGGAAAGTAAAACTTTGTGCTGCAGCTAACAACCAAACAGGGGAAGAAAATTTTGTTTCAGGCTCCAGGGTTTATAGGCACAAAAAAACAGAAAACTCTAAACAATAGCTGTCTGTATTTTGGGGTACTTACACATAAATACTACTCCAAATAGGGATAAATAGGGATTACAATCCTGAAGGTGACTGCATTTTAATGAATGCTTGGGGCATTTTATTTATTATTGATGCTCAATGCAAATGCTGGAAAAACGCAATCAATATTCTGTGTCCTGTTAGCATTAGACTTAAACTGCATACATATTGAATGAGCTTGATTGAAGATTGACGAGGGGTGATTGGAATTGAAAGGATTGGCATGAACGGTAATAATCATTGGCAGCGTATGAATATGGCCACATTGAAGGTTTTCGAAGCGTACATGCGAGAATGTGCATGCCATTGGTTCCATCATGAATGTCCTCACCCATCACATATTGAATTATTATCGTGTATTCCGGAAAGTACCGAATATTGAAAGATTATTTATTTATTACCTCAGTTTCCTGCATCATATCAGGAAGCGGCATCACCATGATTTCCGGTGTCAGCGCATACGCCTCCTTACCGGAATAAACAACAAAACGATATGTTGCCTTAATATCCCCACACCCTATATGAGCTAAGATGTCAATGGGAATAATATAAAAAAATAATATTTGAATAGTGGATCTGTTTTTCATTTTAAATTCGTTGATTCGGCTGCCTAACAAGAAGAACGGTATAGACTACAATAAAATTAGAACTATATATACAACCATATTTAATAATGAAGAAAGAAGAATTTGACATTTTAAAAACTACAAGAAGGGAAGATGTTTTATCTACACTGAAACGGATAGGGGAGCCACTTCTTACAGAGACAGGGCATGGTTTTGAAATCTTTGGCGCAATGCCCATCAGGCAGGCTGCGGAAGCATCTACATTGATTTTTTCTGATAAATGGCAGCAAAAACCTGCTATAGGATTAATATCGGTTGTTTTAGCCGCAAACAGAGCATACAACAAAGTTGTTGAGCCAAACTTAAAAAGAATAGAACAAAACTATCCTGAATTGAAATCATTTAACGATTTATCAATACTTATAAAATCTAAAAGCCCGGAGGAGTTTTATGATATTTGGGGACACAAAGACGAGAAAAAATATAAAACGCTAAAGTCTTTGCTGGCAGAAATTGAAAAACTTAAACAAGTCTTTAAAACCGCAAAGAACGATTTTGATTTAATGAATCAATGGGGAGCACCAGAGAACATCGACCTGCTTAATTATAGGCAAGACCCTATTGGCAGCCTTAACAATATAGGACTGGCCACTTTTCAACATCTACGAATGGTGTTCGGCGTTGATACCGTTAAGCCGGATCAACGGGTGAAGGAAGTTCTGGAATATGAATTTGGCTTTACGGGATTAACAGACATTAAAGCCGTAAAAGCAGTCGGGCAAATTGCAGCAATAGCGAGCCTTAAAGTGATAACGATTGATCAAATACTCGTAAAATATGGCTCAAGCTATTACAATCAAGAAACAAGCAAGCCGACACTAAAGCAAATTGCCCTGAACTTAAAAAGTTATGGTGTGGACAATGAAATAATCAGTAAGGCGACACTTTTATCCTTGAAGCAGGTAGAGCGGCTATAATGAAATATACAACTGAATAAAAATGAATCCCCAACTATTTTCCGCCCTCAAATCCATAGAACAGGCGGGCAACAAATTCAACGAAGCCATCGCGAAAGGTGAAGACCTGACCGAAATATTTGAAAACAGCGCATACAGAGCGGTC
>CAZUSO010000029.1:0-34603 GCA_964622775.1 uncultured Taibaiella sp.
ATGAGCCACTGTTGGCTGTTTACCATATATGTGTTTTTGATTTTGAACACGCATTATTACTATCAGACTTTTAAACTAAAATATGCAATACGGATAGGTCTCTTAGTGGGCATGGCCACTCTCGTCAGGCCTCCGGAATTTATTTCGGTTCTTATTCCCCTGCTCTGGAAGGTGGAAAACATATCCCTGCATTCCATTGCTGCCCGTTTGCAATTGATAAAAAGGTGCCGGCATCATTTTATTCTCGCCGTTATTCCCGGCGGCCTGGTTGTCAGTCTGCAGCTTATGTACTGGAAATATGCATCGGGGCATTGGTTAGTTTATACTTACCAGGATCAGAAATTTGTATGGCTTAGCCCGCATTTAGAAAAATATGCATTTAATTTCGAATCGGGCTGGTTAGTTTATACGCCATTAATAATGTTTGCTGCAATTGGTATTATACCTTTCCTGAGATTTGGAAAAAACCGGGTAGCGGTAATAACATTTATTATCGTAAATTACTATGTGGTGGCTTCCTGGGATAAATGGGATTATGGCGGCAGAGCTATGGTACAAAGCTATCCGGTAATCCTGTTTTTACTTGCTTCGCTGATTGATTATTTAATTAAAAAGAAATTTTTATTGTGGGCCGCCGCTCCTTTTCTGCTGATATTTATTTATTTCAATTTATGGTGGACCTATCAGGCGCATTCGAATGGAGGACTAATCGGCAGCTTTCCTGTAACAAGCCAATATTTCCTGGCAACTGCTTTGCGATACAATTTACCCGTAGAAGTACAAAAATTAAGGGATAATAAAGACCATTATACAGGAGAAATTACGAACCCCCAATTGATTTATGCAACTGATTTTAATAATGAAAATGACGAAGGGAAAATTATTGTTGACAATGAAAATCCTGAAAGTAAAACATACTCCCTTTTACGGCCGGAAAAGCCTTGTAAATGGATAAGAGCCGGAGCCGATATTCATGTTGTCGGTCGGAAGGAAGGGAATGTCTGGTTTATGACGGAATTTATCATCCGCTTTAAAAAAGGAGAACAAACGGTACAGGAAAACTATATCCGGTTGCAGCGCTTGTTAAACGATGATGAGACGAGGAATATTTACTTAGATGCCTGTGTGGAAAGTACAGATTATGACCATATTGAGATACAGTTCAAAAACGACAATAACGGATCAACCCGCTGTGAGATAGATAACCTGACCGTAACAGGTTTTAATGATTAATCACCATATTTATTACTTAACATAAAAGAGCAATGGCGCAGAAAATAGCGATAATAGCCGGAGCTGGCCCTGCCGGCCTTACCGCAGCTTATGAACTGCTGCAACGAACCGACATTATCCCTCTGGTCTTTGAAAAAGGCGAAGATATCGGAGGAATCAGTAAAACGGTAAATTACAAAGGCAACCGTATTGATATCGGCGGGCATCGCTTTTTCTCAAAATCCGACCGGGTGATGGAATGGTGGCTCAATATGCTGCCGCTCGAAAAAACCGGAAACACCAGTTTCTCCATTCAATATCAAAATAAAACCAGAGCTATTGATGCCGGACATTATCATACGATTGATGAAAAGGAAAGTGATAAGATAATGTTGGTGCGCAAGCGGCTTTCCCGGATTTATTTTTTGAAAAAATTTTTCAGCTACCCCGTTACGCTTTCTATGGAAACCTTAGGGAATTTAGGGCTGATCCGCTCCATAAAAATTTTCTTTTCATTTCTTGCTGCGAAAATCAATCCTGTAAACCCCGAAAAATCTCTCGAAGATTTTTTCATCAACCGGTTTGGGAAAGAGTTGTACAAAACATTCTTTCGGGATTATACGGAAAAAGTATGGGGTATGCCCTGCAACAAAATTTCGCCGGAATGGGGCGCCCAGCGTGTAAAAGGATTGTCGGTCGCCAAAGCTGTCCTTCATGCGCTGAGCATCAGGGAAAAACCTTCAAATGGCATCAGCCAGAAAGAAACGGAAACCAGCCTAATAGAACGTTTTCTTTATCCCAAATTCGGGCCGGGCCAAATGTGGGAAGAGGTGGCAAGCCGCATCACAAATAAAGGCGGAAAAATTTTTATGCAGCAGGAAGTAATTGCCGTTAATACGGAAAACAATCTGATCCGGTCTGTTCGGGTACGAAACAATATCACGAAAGAAGAAACGGAATTTGAATGTCAGTATTTCTTTTCTACCATGCCGGTGAAACAGTTAATCAATGCGCTTCATCCCAAAGCCCCGGAAGCGGTAACGGCTATTGCAAACGGCCTGATGTACCGGGATTTTCTTACCGTTGGCTTACTGATGAAAAAACTAAAAATTAAGAAATACAAAGACCGCCCGGCAGGCAAAAAGAATATGGTTGAAGATAACTGGATTTATATTCAGGAACGTGATGTGCAGGTGGGACGGCTACGGATCTTTAATAACTGGAGCCCGTTTATGGTAGCCGACCCCGAAAATGTCTGGATTGGAATGGAATACTTCTGTAATGAAGGCGACACATTATGGAAGATGAACAACGAAAAAATAAAACAGCTTGCCATTGATGAGTTAGCAGCCATTGATATCATTCATAAGGAAGATGTACTGGACAGCACCGTATTGCGTATGGAGAAAGCCTATCCCGCCTACTTTGGCACTTATGATCATTTCGATACAATAAAAATTTACACTGATAATTTTGAGAACATGTTTTTAGTAGGGCGTAACGGTATGCATAAATATAATAACAGCGATCATTCCATGCTTACCGCGATGGTTGCCGTGGACAATATCCTGTCAGGCATAAAGCATAAAGCGAATATCTGGGAGATCAATACCGAGCAGGAATACCATGAATCCAAAGAGGATTCTATAGTATAAGATTGCTCTTTCTCCATACAAATTGCCGGATTTCTTCAGCAGAAACTCCTCAGTGTAATGATTACAAAGTAAATTATCCGTTTGAGGATAAATTTGGACACTAACTTATCACGCAGGTAGGGACACGGACATATTATTTGTGAAGCAGAGGGCTCTTGTTTTTAAGGACACAAGGCATTTCATCTTTGATGAAATGCCTTGTGATACTTCGCCGTTCGCTTTTAAAAGCGCGCTGAGGCTATCGCCTCATAATATGATTATTTATTGTTTGATAAACTTATCGCTAAAGTTCAGGCCGGCTCCTGTTACGTGGATAAAATACAAGCCTGCCGGCAGATGATTTACATCAATAGTTTTTGCAGATTGCAAGGCATTTTTATTAAAGGTTAATTCGGTGATTTTCTTTCCAAACGCATCAACAATCATTAAGTTTAAGGCAGGGTGTTCCCGTTGTATTTGGATGTTCAGCGTACCTTTTACCGGATTTGGGAATAATTGATAGCCTATTGATTTTATCATTTCATCAATATGGGTACTTTGACCGCTTATTGTTATTAAAAGCGAATCTGCAATAGCCGTATTGATTACAGCAGTAGCTTTAGCCCATACATTCCCGTCTGAAGCAGCCGTTACCAGTCCGCTTGCAGAAATGGTAGCATTGCCGTCTGCCGGTACAATACTCCATGTTACATTTTGGTTTGCAGCGGCAGGCGATACGATAGCCACCATTTGTAATGTACCGTTTAATGTGCTGATAATACCCGGCACACTACCCTGAGTGATTACCTGAATGCTTTCTACCGCTACGGACTGGTTAGCGATAGTTATCAGTACCGAATCAGCTATAGTTATATCCTCATTAGCAACAGCCTTAGCCCACACACTACCATCAGCAGTTGCGGTCACTAATCCGTTTGCAGAAATGGTAGCATTGCCGTCCACTGCAACAATGCTCCAGATTACATTTTGCGATTGAGTTGCAGGATATACCGTAGCGACCATTTGTAGCGTACCCCCTGCCGTGTTAATAACCGGGCTGCCATTATTTTCTACTGCTGCTACCACACTGTCAATACCTGCTGTTACGGTTCCGGTAATGTTTACGGTATAATCATGGACTTCTCCGTATTCCCATACGTTTGTTCCCTGATTGCAGGGGTCGAAATCCGCGGCACTTTCAGGCTCAAAGGATTCTTCAAAATAGGGGTAAGCCACCATCACCCGCATTCTGTGCTCACCGGATAGTGCACCCGAAGGAATTGCAATGGTTACATTGGAGCCGCTTTCTGATAAATAATCATTATGTGCTGCAACCATTTCATTTAGAGAAAATATCTGATCGTCATTAAAATCAATCCATATTGCACAGTAATCGCCGTCAGAATCTTCCGGGAAATCCGGGTCTATGTAGGAGTAGCTGGATGATATATTTGCGGTATAAGACATTCCAGGCGCTAAATCTACAGACTCGCCGGTTCTGTTATCATATCCGTTTGGAGCGCATCCCGTATTATTATTTACTATCGAAGTGCCGTTTTCACCATTTAAAATAAACGTATTAATTTCATCTCCATCCGAACATGCTTCCTCAGAGGTAGGAGTACAATATTGTGCATTCACATTTGTTAAAAAAGCCGAAAACATTAACCCGAAAGCAACAGGTTTAAGCATAGTTCTAATTTTCATATTCATAATTTTAATGTTTTTAAAATAAAGCAGAGCAAAATGGTAATAGACAAATAAAATGCCTGACAGGTTAAAAATTTTCTGTTGTTTAATTGTTAATTATGTAGAAAGACAGGTGATTAATATCAATAACCTACTGATACTCTGGTATAACAATACAGCTTGTTTCCCTGCAGAGCTTGTGTATTATTCTCTCCGGCGCACGAACCACGGGCATGTACCTGTTTGGGTAGAATACCACGAATCTAAAGAAGAAGCTGAAATATAAAATTACCCTTTCTCCTTACAAACTACTGGATTTTTTCAACTGAAAATCTTCCGTAACAATTCCCATATTATCAATAATCTCCTGCCCGAACTCGCTGGTCTTTAAAAGAGTGGCTCCGGACATCAGGTTATAAAAGTCAATAGTTACCCGTTTGCGCATAATGGTGGCCTGCAGGGCAGACGTAATCAGCATTGCGGCCTCGTTCCATCCCAGGTATTCCAGCATCATACATCCGCTCAGGATCACGGAAGAAGGGTTCATGGAATCGGTTCCTGCAAATTTAGGAGCGGTACCATGTGTGGCTTCAAATACCGCATATCCGGTTTTATAGTTGATATTCGCGCCGGGAGCAATACCAATGCCGCCAACGGCTGCGGCCAGCGCATCCGAAATATAATCGCCGTTCAGGTTAAGCGTGGCCACTACCGAATAGTCCTGAGGAGCAATCAGTATTTGTTGTAAGAAATTATCCGCGATAATGTCTTTTATCAGCAGCTTACCCTGCGACAGGGCGGAACGCTGCGCTTCATTGGCCTTTTCCTCACCCTCCTGCTTTTTGATCTCATCCCATTCGTCCCAGGTAAAGGTTCGGTCGCCGTATTCTTTCCGGGCTACTTCATAACCCCAGGCTTTGAAGGCTCCTTCGGTGAATTTCATGATATTGCCTTTATGCACCAGCGTAACGGAAGGCAGGTTTTTCTCCAGGGCATAGTTAAGCGCCGCGCGCACCAAACGTTTGGTACCTTTCTCCGAAACCGGCTTCACGCCGAATGAGGAACTGCCGGGGAAGCGGATATTTTTCACGCCCATTTCTTCAATCAGAAATTTTTCGAACCGCTTGCATTCCGGCGAACCGGTTTTCCATTCAATGCCGGCATAGATATCTTCGGTATTTTCCCGGAATATGGTCATGTCCACCCGCTCGGGATGCACGACAGGAGAGGGCACTCCTTTAAACCAGCGTACCGGCCGCAGGCAAACATATAAGTCCAGATCCTGGCGCATGGCCACATTCAGCGAGCGGATACCGCCTCCGATCGGGGTCGTGAGCGGGCCTTTAATAGAAACAATATAATCCCGTGCCGTCTGAAGGGTTTCCATCGGAAGCCAGTTGCCGGTTTGCCGGAAAGCCTTCTCCCCGGCCAGCATTTCTTTCCATTCAATCTTACGGCTGCCTCCGTATGCTTTGGCTACCGCAGCATCAAACACCTTTTGAGCCACCTGCCAAATTTCCGGGCCTATGCCATCGCCTTCAATGAACGGAATAATTGGATGATCCGGTACCTGAATCCGCCCGTTTTGCATCGTGATTTTTTCTGCCATAATAATATGCTTCTGTTTTTTGCTTCGTTTTTTGGGGATGTGCAAAGGTACGCCTCCGAAGCGAAAATCAGCGCCCCTTGGGGGAAGTAAAAACGAAACCCTCCGAAAAGCCTGGTTCTTCATTCCGAATACAGCAAAGTGAAATTGAGCAATCATAACAGATGATATGCTGAGCTTCCAATATGGCATACAGGGATTAGTTTTTGCGGAGAGCGTTCGCTTATTTATTAGCGGGGATTTTTATGACCTTATGATTGCCATGGTTTCCGTTTCTTCCGAACGATTGTTTAGTGTTCATTGCTGCACCACGAGGCGAATGTAATGGTAATAAATATCGTTATATGCTGTAAGCGATCTTAGTAACTTCTTCAATATAAACGGGAGCATCTCAAATTGTCGCGTTACCTATGATATCACTCCTTTTTTCGTCATACGAACGGGTTGGTGTTATTGGCAACGCTTGAAGCAATCTCATCAGGATTGCTGTTTTTGAGATTGCTTCCTGCTCCATTCCCCGCAGTCGCAATGACGTTGTACGCTCTGTCGTTCCGGCAACTTCGCAGGTGCGAAATTTGAAATGCACTTCTATTTATAAGACTGCCATCTCTGATTGCAAAGGTTGGTAAGTAGTGAATGTTTGGGATGCCTCTTTATGCTGCCTGATCTTCTTCGATATAATCCAAATCTTTGTGGAATGTTTCTTCAAGAGTGAATGCGGCTATAAAGGCAATAAGAATACACATGATGCCAACGACAATACCACTGGTATATTTGGATAAAAATCCCTGAAGAAAAGTGAATAAGGCAGATATGGGGATAAGCGTGGCTCTCACGAAATTGGTAACGGTGGTAGTTACTGTTGCCCGCAAATTTGTTCCGAATTGTTCGGCCGCAATAGTAATAAAAATGGCCCAGTAGCCGACTGCTATTCCAAGAATAAAACAAACCCAATAAAAGTAAGCAGGTGTGACATGGTGCAGGCTGAAATACCATAAGACACTCAGACCGGTGAATATTAAAAACAACGCGACCGTTTTCTTTCTGCTTTTCCAGACCTGACTGATAATACCGCTGAGCAAGTCCCCGAATATGAGACCGGCATAACTAATCATTACTGCAAAGCCGGGCTTTATTGGCTCTGTTACCTGCATTTCTTTCGCAAAATCGTTGGAAAAGAATACCAGTATCCCTACTACATACCAGGTGGGCAGTCCTATCAGGATACATTTTAAATATTTTACGAACCGCTTCTTATCGGTGAAGATAGACAGGAAATCTCCCTTTCGTACATTTACCTGCTGCATGTTTTTGAACATCCCGGATTCTATAACACCGATCCGCAGGAATAAAAGCACGATACCCAGTCCTCCTCCGATATAATAACATACCCTCCAGTTGAACTCCTCGGATATCATGAAGGCGAGAATGGCTCCGCTAACTCCTATGGTGGAGATCAGCATGGTGCCATACCCTCTCTTTTCCTTAGGCAATACTTCTGCCACCAGGGTAATTCCTGCCCCCAACTCACCGGCTAATCCTACTCCCGCCAGAAAACGCCAGGCGATATAGCCTTCAATGCCATGCACCATACCATTAAAAATATTGGCTAACGAGTATAGTATGATGGATCCGAAGAGTACCTTCAGCCGTCCTTTTTTATCGCCCAATATGCCCCAAAGAATGCCGCCTGACAGCATTCCGGCCATTTGTACATTGATGAGTAGTAAACCTTTCTGACTAATCTCTTCGGGAGAAAACCCCAAATCCTTTAAGCTGCTGACCCGTATAATTCCAAACAGTACCAAGTCGTAGATATCTACGAAATATCCGAGGGCAGATACAATAACGGCCAGATTAAAAACAGAACGGGAGGAAGTGCTCATGTATTATCTTCAAAATCCGGGGTTGAAGATAATAATTTCTTTTTATTATTACCCGCTAAATGAAAAGGGGATATATCCCGGATCGTTGTTTATGCATTGGAAATTGAAGACAAACATACGCAGTGTTCCGGCTGTGTTGTGCTGATATCCTGAACACTGCGTATGACAATATGGAGGAGTATGCCGGTTTACTGACCGCTCATCTTGGACTGTAGCTCTTCTAAGCAGGGCATGATGAGGGGCATTGCTTTTTCTGCCATCGCCTGTTGTGTGGCTTCATCAGCTTTTTCCATATTTTCACCCCAATGTTCCACTTCTTCCACCGACATTACCTTCAGGAGATTTTCAGTCTGGCAGGTACAGTAGTTTTTTAGAGCGGTTTTCATATCATCGGTAGTGGCCATTTCTTTGCCATCCTCTACGCATTTGGCAATGATGCGCTGCTTGTCCTCTTCTTTAACCGTATTGTTGTTTTGTGCCTGGGCAATAGCCGGTATCGCTAAAAGCGCCAGTAAATAAAATGCTTTTTTCATAATTAATTGTTGGAATTTTTAGGGGATAAAAATAATATAATTATTGCAGGTAATATCATAAATAGTAAAAACATACCTGTTAATATATTCCTTTTGTCTGCGGAATAAGGTGGATGATATGCGGTAATAAAGACTACAATAAGTCTTCCATGTTTAATGTCTGTTTTTACCTACTTTTGAACGTCTATATATCATTTCTAATATGGCTTTAAAAATCAAAAACGAATTTCGGATCGGGCTGTTGGTAGCCGTGGCGATTGTCTTTTTAATATTGGGTTACAATTTCTTAAGAGGACGTGGATTATTTTCCAATGAAGATCAATATTACGCCTACTATGAGAACGTATCGGGACTGCAAAAATCAGCCATAGTTACTTTTGAAGGCGTTCAGGTAGGTAAGGTAATTGGCATAGAACTTCGGGAAGACCGCCGGATAAGGGTTACTATCGGTCTGACTGATAAAACATTTCAGATTCCGGCCGGTTCTCAGGCGCAACTTACCTCCGACAATCTGCTTGCGGGCACGAAGATTATTACCTTGGTATTGGCCGAAAACAGTACCATGCTGCATCCTGGAGACACCCTGGAATCTATTGGCTCTGCCGGAATGTTTGATAATATTTCTGCTGAAATGGGGCCGTTGGTGAAATCGCTGCATCACACCATCGGCACGGTGGACACGCTTATCAAATCGGTGAATATGATTGTGAATACCCAGGCAAGAACTCATCTGGAAAACAGTTTTAATTCGCTGGATGATGCGCTGGCAGATCTGGCTGCTATATCAAAATCGTTGAACCAGCAGACCGGCAACCTGAATGCCGTCATGAATAATCTGAGCAGCGTAACAAGCAATCTTGCAGCGAACAACCAGCAGGTTTCCGCTATTCTTAGCAATGCCGAAACGGCAACAGAAAAGATTGCTAATGCAAAGATTCAGGAATCTTTTGCGAATATTGAAGCGGCTGCCCAAAGCCTGCAAAACACCCTGAAGAAGATTGAAAGCAGCGAGGGCTCCATGGGTTTGCTGATCCGAGACCGGCAACTATATGACAACCTGAACCGCTCGCTTTCTACATTGGACACACTGCTTAAGGATGTGAAGCAGCGGCCTTCCCGTTATATCAATGTGTCCGTATTCGGCCGGAAAGCCGCAGAATAAACGATGCATTTGCCGAATCTTTACCGAAGCAGGGACAGATGATTAACATACATGTTAACAAGCTTAGGCAAAGAGAGATAGTCCCCAAGCTATTTCTTTTTTATCTTTACGCCACTTTTTCAACAAACCATATATTTCAAATATGCGTATCGCTATTTATACCGCTTTCGTCCTTGCACTTTTTCTGAATACCGCATCTGCACAGAAGACACTGTTCACCTACGGCGGCACACCCGTCAGCAAGGAAGAATTTTTAAAAGCTTATGAGAAAAATAATGCTGATAAAAAAGCGAATTTCTCCGAGAAGTCTGTCCGGGAGTATCTCGATCTCTATGCCTTATACAAAATGAAAGTACGGGAAGCCAATGAGGAAAAGATGGATACGGTTCCCGCAATCAGCAATGAAATACAGGGCTATAAAATGCAATTGGCCCGAACCTATCTTTCCGATAAGGAAGTATCTAAGAGGCTGGCGCGGGAAGCTTACGACCGCATGAAGGAAAACGTGCATGTGGCGCATATCCTGGTTGCCTCCCGGAGCATGAACGATACGGTGGCTGTTTATGAAAAAATCGACAGTATCTACCGCTTAATCCGGGATAACAAAGCCGACTTCAACACCTTAGCCCTGAAATATTCCGATGATAAAGGTTCTGCGCCTAAAGGAGGCGATATTGGTTATATATCTGCATTGCAGGTTGTGTATCCTTTCGAAAATGCGGCATATACCACACCGGTCGGGCAGGTGTCGGCTCCGTTTCGCACCCAGTTCGGATACCATATCCTGAAAGTATTGGATAAACAGCCGTCGGAAGGTATGGTGGAAGTACAGCAAATCATGATTCTTGCACCTCAGTCTAAAGGCGCCGAAGGTCTTGCAGAAGCGAAGGCAAAGGCAGACACAGTAGAACAGGAATTAAAAAACGGCACTTCATTTGAAAGCCTGGTTTTGAAATATTCCGATGATCAGTATTCAAAAAACAATCAGGGAAAACTGGAGCCTTTCGGTGCAGGAAAGATGACGCCGGAGTTTGAAAAAGCAGCCTTTGCGCTGAAAAATCCCGGCGATATCTCAGCGCCGGTTCACACGGAATTTGGCTATCATATTATCAAGCTCACGCGAAAAATTCCACTGCAATCTTATGATGCTATGGAAAACGGACTGTTGAGGAAGATAGAAAACGACAGCCGCTCCGTTGCAGCAAAAGAAGCCTATCAGCAAAAAGTGGAAAAGGAACTGCATTACATAGCCTACCCGGATAATTTTGAAGAATTGCTGAAGGCCGTTCCGGATGATTCGCTCAACAGCAAGATTTTTTCTGCTGCGCCCTATACCGGCATGAATAAGTCTTTGTTTGAACTGGAAGGCAAAAAATACCTGCAATCGGACTTCGCAGGCTATGTGGCCAATATTACACAGGGACGTATTGCAGGAAAAAAAGAGAAAGCCTTTACCGATCTCCTGAAAATGTACAAAACCACAACCATTGACAATATTCAAATGGCCAATCTGGAAAAGACTAACGCCACATACCGTGACTTGTTCAATGAGTACCGGGACGGCACGTTGCTGTTTGCGCTTATGGATAAAAAAATCTGGACCAGGGCTTCTAAAGACACTGCCGGACTTCGGGAGTTCTTTGTTGAAAACAAAGGAAAATATAACTGGAAACCCGGGTTTGAGGGATCGGTTTATCAATGTGGGGATGCCGAATATCTGAAGCAATTTCGGGAAGATGTCAATAGCGGAACAGATGTTCCGGGTGCGCTCGGAAAATTCAATACGCCTGAAAGACCCGAAACCATTTTAGAAACCCATAACGGACGGTTTGAGTTCAGCAGCTTTCCGCAATTGCAACCGGAAGATTTTACGGAAGGAAAGGCCACCCGCATTGTAAATGATGGCAAGCCGGGTACGGATTTTGTAATTTATGCCCGAAAAGTATTTTCTGATTCAGAGCCGAAAACTTTAGAAGAAGCTCAGGGTGCGGTGATATCCGACTATCAGGATTATCTGGAAAAGCAATGGAGCGCCGACCTGATGAAAAAATACTCATTGCAGATTGATGAAAAAACATTGCAGTCCATCATTAAAAAATAATTCCACAATACATAAAGGCCGGCCTTTACTCATTATAAATGCCGGCCTTTATCTTTGATAAAGAAGGATACCGGATTAACCCTGATTTCCGTAGTAAATGCTCAGAATGATTCTTCTTTTTTAAGATAGCGCCACTGACCGGGAGGCAGTTTGCCTAACATTACATTTCCCATACGAATGCGTTTCAGGCCAATTACCTTTAACCCGACCAACTCACACATCCGCCGGATCTGGCGCTTCTTTCCCTGATTCAGGATGAAGCGTAACTGATCTTCATTCTGCCACATAACCCGTGCAGGGCGCAGCTTTTCGCCGTCGAGACTGAGACCGTGTCCAAGTAGTTGCAGGCCGTTGGGAATCATGCTTCCCCTTACCCGAACTAAATATTCTTTTTCAATTTTGGTGGCGCTTCCGATCAGTTGCTTGGCAATTCTTCCATCCTGAGTCAGCACCAGCAAACCGACGGAATCAATATCCAGACGTCCGGCGGGCGCCAGTCCTGAGATATGCTGTTCCCGAAACCTTATTGGACTTTTATCCTGCGACCAGCGGTTCTCAGGGCGGATCAACTGGACAGCAGCCTTATAGCCTTTTTCCGGTTGGGCGCTCACATAGCCCACCGGTTTATTCAACAAGATGGTAACGCGGTTTTCCTGCTGCTGCCGTGCGACAGGATCCAGAGTTATCACATCCTGCTCTGAAATGCGCAAGCCCTTTTCGGTAGTTACCACGCCATTTACTTTCACCCATCCTTTCAGGATGTAAGCATCCGCTTCGCGGCGGGAGCAATAGCCCAAAACAGCCATTCGCTTTGCCAGCCGCATATTATCCTGATCCTGGTTTTGCTCCAAAGCCCTAATTTTTATCCGTGCTATAAAAATGATAATCCCGTCGGGTAAAATTAATCAAATCGCGGCTTTTCACGCTGATGTTGTTGAAAATACCAACAGCGGCGTTAAAAAAAGTGACGTCATACGCCTAAGAAAAATCCAAATTACGCAGTAATCCGATCGAATTTCCGAATGGAAGAATCTTCGGTTGCGTTTGCAATGGCATCGCATCTTATATCCTCGCCTTGACCCTGCTTTGGAAATCTTGGCTCGGGTGATGGTACCTTTACTCCATACCATTTCCCATGAATAAAGGGAGTCCTTTTAAAGACCCGCAATGGTGTCACATTTTTTGTTGCACGGACAGCTTCATAGGTGCTACAATTTGGGATACCCTCAAAAGATCAGCAATGATTATCCGGTTAATATTCTACTATTAACTTCCGCTGAATACTGCCGGTCTTTTTTCTAAAAACGCCGCCGTGCCTTCCTGTTTGTCAGCCGTGGCAAAGCATTCGCCAAAGCGCGTAATTTCATGAGCGTAACCCTCAGCACTGGTTGTTGCGGCTTCGTTTACCAGGCCGATAATCTTTCCAACTGCGAGCGGCGCCTTGTTCTGAATTTTTTTGAGCAGCTCTGTGGTTTTCGGCAACAGTTCTTCTGCGGGGAACACATGATTGACCAAACCAAGCAATTTGGCTTCATCGGCCTTGATCATATCGCCCGTCATTAATAATTCCATAGCCTTTCCTTTTCCAACGAGCTGAGTAAGGCGCTGCGTACCGCCATATCCGGGGATAAGACCCAGGTTCACTTCCGGCTGCCCGAATTTTGCGCTCTCACTTGCCGTACGGAAATGGCAGGCCATTGCCAGTTCGCATCCTCCGCCTAAGGCAAATCCGTTTACGGCTGCAACGATCGGCTTAGGGCTGTTTTCTATCTTATGGAATACCAGCTCCTGGCCTGTTGCAGCTAAATTGGCTCCGCCTTCCGCATCTAAGCTGGTAAACTCGGAGATGTCTGCACCGGCAATAAAAGCCTTAGCGCCCGCACCGGTAATGATTGCGGTTTTGATATCGGTACGGCTATACACTTCAGCCAGGGCTTGTCCCAGTTCTGCAATGACGTCTTTGTTCAGTGCATTCATTTTTTCCGGGCGGTTAATGGTGATGGTAAAGATGCCATCGTTCAGTTCGGTCAGAATTGTTTGATACATTTTTTGAAAATGATTTTAAATAATTTAAAAAAGCAGCAGCCATGCGGCATACTGCATAACACCGTCAAAAATAACAATTCCTGAGCGCCCGCATTTCAAAATTCTTATTTTTGCCCTTATGCGAGTACAAAATTTTGTTGGAGCGTTCTTTGTAATCGCCTGTCTCCTTGCCGGATGCAGGCAGATTGAAGAAAAGCTGAACCCGCCGGTAATGGAGGAGAACAAGGAAGATCTTTATTTTTCTACTAAAGATTTTTTGGATGATCAATGGAAAAATCGGGAAAACCAACCATATATGCTTACCCGAATCATTACCCTGAATGATCGGAGTGATACCGCATTCGTGGCATGGGACAGTACTTTTTTTGCCACTATCCGCGCTCCTTTTGATGCTGCCGATATCGGTAAAAGAAACTTGTTGGGGAAATACGATTTTTCCGTTACGGAAGATAATATTTCCGGAGCGTATAATCTTACTTATGATGCAAAAACCCCGGAGCTGCTCACCCGAAAGGTGATCATTTCCATGGACAGCTATAACCAGAGGGTACGTAGTGTGTATATAGAAACGATGGAGGACAACCGGCTGCATTTTCGGTCTCAGAAGCTATTGTATCAGCCGGATGTGGTAATCCAGATCCAGGAGTTTGAGAAAACTGACGTGTCCGGCCCCAAAGAGTTGAGAGTTATTTATAAGTTCCCGGATTTTCAATAAATATGCTTCCTTACTTTTTTATAGAAACGATAGAACCGGATGCGGATCGTATGCTCCTGCTCAGCGAAGCTGCATCGCGACATTGCATCCAGGTGCTGCGGATGCAGGCAATGGAAGAAATGTGTCTGACGGATGGTCGTGGACTTAAAGCGCTGGCTCGTATTGTAACGCCGGATCGTAAACATTGCCGGGTGCAGATCCTGAAATCGGAGCAGGCGCAACCTGCCGCCTGCCGGTTTTCATTAGGCATCGCTTTCACAAAAAATAACAGTCGCAATGAATGGCTGCTGGAAAAAGCTACGGAGCTGGGCATTGCCCATATTTACCCGCTGCTAACCCGGAGAAGCGAAAGGGAAAAATTAAAGCAGGACCGGTTGCAGGGCATACTGGTTGCGGCGATGCTGCAGTCGCAGCAATGCTTTTTGCCGGTGTTGCATGCTGCGATGCTGCTTGGGAATTTTTTGCAGGAGACACGATCAGATTCGGAACAGCAACGATTTATAGCCCATTGCAATAAACGGGAAAAACGCTCTTTTGTCCATAGCCTGCAACCCGGAAAACCTGCAATGATATTAATCGGTCCGGAAGGGGATTTTACCGAAGAAGAAGTAACTTTATGCCGTAATGAACGGTTTTTGCCGGTCAGCCTGGGGCCAAACCGTCTGCGTACCGAAACCGCCGGAATATATGCTTGTGTACTGTTTAATGCTTTGAATGATGATTAAAAAAACCGGACTTGCCGTTGTGATTATGCTTTGCACTCTGGTGTGCGGAGCGCAAAATATGAAGCTTGCCCTGCTGATATACGGCGGTGGCGGAGACTGGTATGCTAACCCTACTTCGCTGAAAAACCTGGCGCAGTTTTGTAATCAAAATTTGAAAACAGCTTTCCAGACTCAGGAAGCTCAGGTGGAGGTAGGCAGCGCCGACATCTTCAACTATCCTTTCGTGCATGCAACCGGTCATGGAAGGATAGCCTTTACCGATGCGGAAGCCAAAAATCTGCGACTGTACCTGGAAAGCGGTGGCTTCCTTCATATTGATGACAACTTCGGCATTGACCCCTATGTTCGTCCTGAAATGAAAAAAGTATTTCCGGAACTGGATTTTGTGGAATTGCCCTTTTCCCACCCGATTTATCATCAGCAATATGATTTCAACAACGGGCTGCCCAAAGTGCATGAGCATGACGGCAAGCAACCGCATGGCTATGGCCTGATTTACAAAGGCCGTTTGGTATGCTTCTATACCTATGATACGGATCTGGGCGATGGATGGGAAGATCCGGAAGTGCATAACGACGCTCCGGAAAAACGCCTTCAGGCCTTACAAATGGGTGCGAATATCATTCAGTATGTCTTTAATGCTACGCCCTGAACTTATAACATGGGCACCTTTACCTGTTATGGCTAAAGTGCCGCGCCTATCCTATGGTTGTTGGTCCGATAAAAAATGTGGCGTCATACGACCGAAATTAAAATCATTCCGCTGCACTTCATGATTTTAATGGAGCGGAACAATCTCCCGGGCGTGTTATGAGATGGCGATGAAGGCTGTGACACATTTGGCACGCTACGGTTCGCGCGCCAGCCGGGAATGGCATGCTTACCATCAATTGGATATAAAATTATTATTGGCAGAAGATCAAAAAGAGCCCTTCTGTTACAGGTATTTTCACCAGTAACAAATACATGGGTACAATCGGTATGCGCAACCTGTAGAATTTTTATCTCAATGTGGCTACACCTTTCCCGATCAGGTAGCCCTGGTTGTATATTTCCACGGTATATCCGCCCTTCTCGTATTCCGCACTTTGCTGCCAGTCGGCCACGATGTTTTTCACCGGCTGATTATTCCTGAGATTTACCTTTTTGGACAGGGAATATAATACCGGCTGTTTGTCTCCCGCATTTACAAAGCTGCCCGAACCTAATGCGGCATTGCTCAGCAGGCTTCCCATAGGATTAATGATTCGGATTTGAAGGTCTTTAACGCCGTCGTCCGTAAGGCGGTTTTCATCAATATCGAAAGTGATTCGGAGTACGTCCACCCGTTTTGCCTTCGATACTTCTTTTTCCTTTCTGCCGCTGCGGCTGAGCGCTAAGCCGGTAATGCGAATATTAGAGGCATGGAGTATTTTACCCAAATCGACCTGTTGTGCTAAGTTTGTATTGGATTGTTCGAGATTCCTGTTGACGGTAGAGAGGGAATCGCGGGCTGATGCCAGGCCGGTATTTTCCTGCCTTAATACAGCAATTTCTTTTTCGTAATCGCCAATCTTCGTATTCAGGGAGCTGATTAAAGTTTTGGCTTCCTGCAACTCTTTATCGGTAGCATTTTTTTTGTTCAGTATCTCCTGAATGCGGGACTTTGTCTTTGCCAGATCGGTGTCCCGTTCATTGATCCGGTTGCGTAAATTTGAATTTTCGCTGGTCAGCTCGTCAAGGCGTGCAAGGGCGGCATTGTATTCCTGCTGTATATTGTCGCGATCCATAACCGCCTGCTCTTTTACTTCCGTAACCGTGATGATTTCTTTTTCCCTGGAATTCTTTTGAAAGAAAAGAATTCCGTTCGTTATCAGTAGCAGACCTATTATTCCAAGGTATATCCATGTGTTGTATTTTTTCCTGCCAGGCTTTGCCGGAGGATGGTCGTTGTGCTCCGGTTCCTTCAACTCATAATTGTGTTCTGTGTCCATAACCCTTGTTGTTTATTTTTAATAGCCGTAATTTCGAACAAATTTATTTTATGAACGCTCAAAACACCCGGAAAGAAAATTTTTTTCACAAAATCTTAATTATTGATATTGAAACGGTTCCCGGAAAAAGGAACTGGAACGAGGTATCCGAACCCCTCCAAAAACACTGGAAGCATAAGTCGGGATTGCTGTCATTGAGTGAGGAAGAGGCTCATGATCCCGCCATGTCCTATGCGCAACGGGCGGGGATATATGCCGAGTTCGGCAAAATTGTCTGCATTGGACTGGGTGCCATTGTTCAGAAAGGCGACACGCATATCCTGCGGATGAAAGCCTTAAAAAATGATAATGAAATTATTCTGCTGAACGATTTTTGTGAAATAATAAATAATCTCAACCGCCAGCAACGCGGCATTATTTTTTGCGGGCACAATATAAAAGAATTTGACCTGCCTTACATTTGCCGTCGCCTGCTGATCCACGGTATCCCCCTGCCGGCATGTCTTCAGTTAAGCGGTAAAAAGCCCTGGGAAATTCTGCATGAGGATACGCTGGAACTATGGCGTTTTGGCGATTATAAACATTATTCTTCCCTGGATCTTTTGGCGAATTGCCTGGATGTTCCTTCCTCCAAAACAACGATGGACGGCAGCCAGGTTGCAAATGCTTACTGGGTGGAAAACCGTCTGGACGATATTGCGAATTATTGTTTACAGGATATTTATACGACGACTATGGTATATTTGAGGCTGAAAGAAATGCAGATTGACCTTAGCCCTGAATATGCCTGAACCGGTAAAAAAATAATGACGTGACGGATTATTTTGAAATAAAACAAAACATGGAAAAAGGGAACTTTCATCCGGTATATTTTCTGGATGGAGAGGAGCCGTTTTATATTGATAACCTGATTCGGATAGCGGAAGAAAAAATCCTGACTCCGGAAGAGCGTGACTTCAATCTCATTACTCTTTACGGCAGAGATACCGTCTGGGCTGACGTAGTAAATGCTGCACGCCGCTTCCCGATGTTCGCAGAAAAAACCGTAGTGATCCTGAAAGAAGCTGCACAACTGAAAGATATCAACGCGTTGGGCAGCTATATATCCCAGCCTTCGGCAAGCACAGTGCTGGTAATTGATTACCGGCTGAAGGAGCTGGACAAGCGAACCGCTTTTTCCAAACTGGTCAGTAAGCACTGTGTTTATTTTTCTTCCAAAAAATTAAAAGAAGAGGAGATTCCGCAGTGGATTGCCGGTTATGCCCGGCAACAAGGTTATGAGGTGGGGGAAAGGGAGGCCGAAATGCTGACCATTTACCTGGGTAATGATCTGCAGAAAATTACCAATGAGCTTGAAAAAATCAGGATTAACGAACCGGATCTGGAATCCCTTACCGCCGCAATGATAGAAAAATATATCGGCATCAGTAAGGAGTACAACATCATAGATCTCCCCCTGGTTATTTTTTCCGGTGACACCAAAAAGCTGGCGCGCATGGTGCAATATTTTAATGCCAATCCGAAATCGGCCCCCATGCCTGCGGCTATTGGTATTCTTTACAGCTTCATCAATAAGCTGCTGCTGTCGCATTACAGCCCCAATAATTTTCAGGAAGACCGCAAATTGGGGATATGGAGTCATCACCGCAAGCTGGCGGGGCGCATATCTCTGTCCCGCATCCACCGCAGCCTGTCCCTGCTGGAATCATACAGCCACAAAGTGGTGGGGGTGGAAAGTATGCAGGCATCACCGGCACTTCTGAAAGAAATGACCGGCAAAATGACCGCGTTGCTTTATGGTATTGAATGATGCGCTGTTTGGGGTGCATCTCCAATTGTCGCATTATAATAACATCTCGCTTTTCTCATCATTCAGGGTTACGGAAAAGGCTTCTACTAAATCAATTGGCAAGCAGCTAAGGGAGATTTCTCCACGCAGAAATTCTAATCAAATTGCTTTGCAATTTGGGACTTCTTTGGTCGTGGCACCACATTTTTTCGCAACGGAGTCATATTATTTGCTGGTGCAGCAAATATAATAGGTACGACAATTTGAAATGCGCCTGTTGTCTATCCTTATATGTACAATCCTTTTGGGTGCTTTTTGTAAACATCGCATTGGCAACAGGCGGGCAAATGTGCTGTCGATAAACTAAAACTACTAAATTTGACAACTCTGCTGTGCGGAGTTGTCAAATTTGAATTGCCCTGGCTGACGCGAATCTGCGTGCCAATGGCCACATCTTACATAGCCACCTTACAACCCGCCCGGGAGATTTTGATCGTATTCTAAGACGCCACGATTTTCACCCCTCCTCAATCGCTTTTGGTAATGGAATTGGAAAAAAGCATGGCATAAATAACCACGAAAACGATACTGGTGATGAGCGTAACTAAAGTTTTCATCAACAGGTAGCCCATGCTGTGGATATTCCAGATTTCCAGAATAAAATACACCAGGTGATGCAGCAGCAGTAAGACGGCTGAATAGGTCAGAAACGGCGTCCACCCCATCATCTTTACGGATGGAGTCACATTCCCATAGTCTCTGAGCTTTCGGGGCAGCAGGGCGGCCAGGACGCTCATCCGGAGAAAAGCCATGAGTACACATGCTGCGGCATGCATACCTCCGGTATCCATAAAAGCATCCATCGTTATTCCTAATACAAAGCCGGCAATCAACATAAACCAAACCGGAGTAGCTAATGGCAATAACAAGATAAAAAGCGGATAGACGAAGGGGATGAACGGGGGCAATCCTCCCGGTGAGGGCCACCAGCGCTGGCTGAGCGTGTTCAGCAACAGCCCCTGAATCAGCACCAGCATCACAAACCGAATAAAATTACGCAGGTATATACTCATTCCGATTTTTCATTTTTAGCCTCTAAGTCCCGCTGCTCCGAAGCATATTTATTATCGACCACATATACATATTGCAGCTTGCGGAAATTAGTGCTCAGCCTGATCTTCAGTGTCTTTGTATTGTTAACTTTTACCGTGTCTATTCCGGCTACCGTACCCATAACAATATTAGCCGGGAAGATAGAATATGTCGCCGTAAAAACACTATCGCCGGGTTTGACTTTTTGTTCCAATGGAATCTTGGTGAGATTGATAAAATCAGGCGATCCCTTTTCCCAGGCAATAAAACCGGTAGTGCCGTCAGCCAGCTCTGCACTATAATTGCGCCCTTCGCTCAGCAGGGAAACGATTGTAGAAAAATTTTCGGAAACATGTGCCACCCGGCCTACTATCCCATTATTGCTGACGACAGCCATTTGCGGCCGGATGCCCGCTTTTGAGCCCCGGTTCAGGGTGATATAATTCATCCGGTCATTAGCAATGGAATTATTAATAACCCGCGCCGGAATGTAATGGTAGGCGTTATAGCGCACCGCTGCCGGCTTTCGGGCGGAATCCACCATTCGCGCAGACTGTCCCGTATCTATAATGCGAACCGGAATGCGCACTAAAGTATCGGCAAAGGTATCTATGCCGGTCCATTGTGCCAGCTCATTGCGAATCCGGGTATTTTCCTGCAGCAGGCTGTCGTTCATTTGCTTCAGCCGGAAATAATAAACAATATTGTTTTGTTTTTCGTACAAATAACCGACTGTGGCATTGGAAGAATTAACAATATCCACCCCCTGCATACTGTTTCTTTTGGCAATCAGGCTCAGGCTGATTATTTCTAATGTAATAAAAAGAATCAGGTTCCAAAAACGGCGAATGAGTTGTAAGACTTTGCGCACACCCTTTATAGTTATCTATCAGCAGGCAACCGGATTTACTACACGGCGACTCAGGCTATTTCATTAAGAAAGTAAAACGGTTAATATTCTTCAGCGCCATTCCTGTTCCGCGCACTACGGCACGAAGCGGATCTTCCGCCACATGAACCGGCAGCTTGATCTTATTGGCAATCCTTTTGTCGAGGCCGCGCAGTAAGGCGCCGCCGCCGGTCAGGTAAAGCCCGCGCCGGTAGATATCCGAAGCAAGTTCGGGCGGAGTGGTTTCCAGAGCTTTCAGAATGGCCTCTTCAATCTTAAAGATGGATTTATCCAACGCCTCGGCCACTTCCTGGTAGGATACCTGGATTTGCTTGGGAATACCGGTCACTAAGTCCCGGCCGTTTACGGCAATATCATCTGGCGGATTGTCGAGGTCTTTCAGCGCGGAGCCAACGTGAATCTTGATTTGCTCCGCAGTACGCTCCCCGATGTTCAGACTGTGGTAGCGACGCATGGCTTCCATAATATCGGTGGTGAATTCGTCACCCGCAATCCGGATACTTTGATCACAAACAATACCGGCTAAGGAGATCACCGAAATGCCGGTAGTACCGCCGCCGATATCGATAATCATATTCCCGGTAGGCTCTTCCACATCAATGCCGATTCCTAAAGCAGCAGCCATAGGTTCGTGTATCATATATACCTCTTTGGCTCCAGCCTGTTCCGCACTGTCGCGCACGGCACGTTTTTCCACCTCCGTAATGCTGGACGGAATACAGATAACCATACGCCAGCTTGGCGGGAAAAAAGGCTTTTTGGGATATACCATTTTTATCATTTCCCGCAGCATACCTTCCGCAGCATCGAAATCCGCAATTACCCCGTCTTTCAGCGGGCGGATGGTTTTCAGATTGTCGTGGGTCTTTTCGTGCATCATCATGGCTTTTTTCCCTACGGCAATGATTTTATTACTGCCACGGTCTTTAGCCACGATGGATGGTTCGTCCACTACAACCTGGTCATTATGTATGATTAATGTATTTGCAGTGCCTAAATCAATGGCAATTTCCTGTGTTAAAAAATTAAATAATCCCATGAGCGCTTCTTCAAAAAAAATTTATGGATTTGGATATACTGTAGTATAATAATGCGTGAATGCAAAACTGCACAAAAATAAAATGCCAAAAGTAATTGTTGCCAATTAATTTTTCGTTTTACAAAAAGCCGGATCCAAACCTGTTTTCCAACAGTAATTATACAAAAAAATTCCGGAATCCCGCGCTAAATATGCATGAGCAGCGGGACGGGAGCCGAATCCCGATCCCGGGAAATGCCCTGATATTCATGCCGGACGCCGTCATTACAACAGATTTTTATCATTCCCTACCGGCATTTTAGAGTTTTTTTAGTAAAATAGCGCTTACCCGACCCGAAACCTGATGGAAATGGTCTGTTTTATATCAGGGAAATCAAATCGGCGGTCGTTCTTTAAACAATCATGAAAAGCTTTTTGTAATTTTGCAGCCAAATTTTGGAGATGATACAAACCGATATTGCCATCATTGGTGCCGGCCCGGTAGGTCTTTTTGCAGTATTTGAGGCAGGACTGTTGAAAATGCGCTGTCATCTGATTGATTATCTGCCGCAGATCGGCGGGCAATTGTCTGAGATATATCCTAAAAAACCTATTTATGATATTCCCGGTTACCCTGCTGTTTTAGCGCAGGATCTGGTCAACAACCTGAAAGAGCAAATTGATCCTTTCCATCCGGCTTTCACATTAGGTGAACGCATAGAAAGCCTGGAAAAACGGGATGAGAGGGATTTTGTCCTCACAACGAATATGGGAACACAGCTCCACGCCAAGGTAGTGGTAATTGCCGGGGGGCTGGGTTGTTTTGAGCCCCGCAAACCTGCCGTTCAGAATCTGGAAACATTCGAGAACGGGAAAGGCGTTAATTACATGATCCTCGATCCGGAAATGTACCGCAATAAACGGATGGTGCTTGCCGGCGGAGGCGACAGCGCCTTAGACTGGACCATCTTCCTGTCAGAGGTTGCCGGAGCCGTAACCCTCATCCATCGCAGCGAAACATTTCGCGGTGCGCCGGATTCGGTCAACAAAGTTTTTCAATTGGCGGAAAGCGGTAAGATAAACCTGGTGCTCAACAGCAATTTGTCCAGCGTGCATGGCAACGGCCATCTGCATGGCGTTTCTTACGAAAACAGTAAAACCAAAGAAGTACATACCCTAGAAACAGATTTCCTGATTCCGCTTTTCGGACTGAGTCCCAAGCTGGGACCCATTGAACAATGGGGGCTGAATATTGATAAAAACGCCATTGAAGTCAATACGGACGACTATTCCACCAATATTCCCGGTATCTATGCCATTGGCGATATTAATACTTATGCCAATAAGCTCAAACTGATCCTGTGTGGCTTTCATGAAGCGGCGCTGATGAGTCATAGCGCCTACAGGTATATCAATCCGGGAATAAAATACACGATGAAATATACGACAGTAAACGGTATCAACGAATTTTAACTGTATCTTTCCTGCGCAGTATGACCGAAAATACCATTGAATTAATAATCGAAAATGAGGATGGCAGCAGTACGCCCATAGAAGCGCCCACAGATATGGGCCTGAGTCTTATGGAGCTGCTGAAAGCGCTGGAATACCCGGTGCCGGCCACCTGCGGAGGTATGGCGCTTTGTGCCACCTGCTGCATTGATGTATTGGATGGCGCAGAGCGTCTCCCCGAAATAAGTGATGACGAATATGCCATGCTGGATACCCTGCCCGATGCAGAACCCAATTCCCGCTTAGCCTGCCAGTTGAAACTGAATGAATCCATGCACCATCTCAGATTCAAACTGCACCCGGTTGATTAAAGGTCTGCACCCTGATTTGTCGCATTACAATGACAGCACAATTTTTTGTCATCCTATCTTCACGGTCGTCATCGACTAGGAAAATTCCAAATTACTGTGTAATTTGATCAGAATTTTCGCATGGAGCGATCTCCGATTACGTTTGCAATGGCATCAACATGCTTCCCGTCATCTCACAATGATTGAGAAATTTGACTTCACCGATTTTCAATTTCCCACTCTATTAAAATCATGTAGCGCAGTGGAGTGATTTTAATTTCAGTCGTGATGTCATATCTTTTATCGTACCAATAACCATAGTCGCTACAATATGAGATGCACTCAATTAAAGCCCGGTGTGCAGCTCATGCTGTTGCTTTATCTGCTGATGTCCGATTGGATAAGACTGATGCTCCCTTCTTGTCGTAATTTCATAATCACCTTCTGGCAATTTTATTTTTAAAAAGGTAAATTGCAGTTTTTATTCTTTTCCCCGTGCAATTCGCCGACGTAATCATCCCTTTAAATCTTCCGCAGGCACTCACTTACGGTGTCCCTTTGCAATACCAGGAAACACTACAGCCTGGGATGCGCGTGGAAGTCAGCCTCGGAAAAAACAAGCTGTACTCTGGCCTCGTATTACGGCTTCACAATGACCGTCCGGAAGCCTACGCCATAAAACCCGTCAGAAGCATTATTGATGAAACACCCATCGTCTATGAAAAGCAATTACGCTTCTGGGAATGGGTAGGAGAGTATTATCTCTGCGGATTGGGAGAGGTGATGCAGGCGGCTTTGCCCGCCCATCTGAAACTCATGAATGAGACCCTGCTGGTCTGGAATGATGCCAGAACGGAAATCCCTGAAGGGCTGAGTGATGCAGCATTCATCGTGGCCGAAGCCCTGATGGTGCGAAAAAGGATTACCATTAAAGAAGCCCGGGAAATACTGGAACAAAAGAATCCGGCACAAGTCATCCGGGAATTGCTGAGTACCGAAACGGCATTTGTAATGGAGCTGCTGGAAGAACGCTATAAGGCAAAAAAAATCCGCTATGTTTTTCTGGATAAAAGATATGAGGACGAAGATTTACTGCGGCAATTATTTATTAGTCTGGAGCAGCAACCTAAGCAAATGAAGGCGCTGATGTCTTTTCTCCACCTCCGGCAGCAACTCCGTTTTGTGTCCTTTGAAGATTTAATAAAAAAAGAGCAGGCCAGCGCTTCCAGTGTAAATACCCTGATAAAAAACGGAATATTGGTCAGCGAGTACCGGGAAACCGATCGGCTGTTCGACGATGCACCGGCAATTCAAAAAGATTTTAAACTGAATGCAGAGCAAACCGATGCGCTGCACCTTATACAGAAACAATGGGAAGACCGTCATGTGGTATTGCTTCAGGGCGTTACGGGCAGCGGAAAAACATTGCTGTATATTTCACTGATTAAAGAAGCCCTGGCACATGGCAAACAGGCGCTGCTGCTGCTTCCGGAAATAGCGCTCACCACACAGGTCGTGTCCAGGCTGAAGCATTTTTTCGGCGATGAATTGGGCGTTTATCATTCCCGGTTCAACAATAACGAACGGGTAGAGATTTGGAATAAAGTGAAGGATGGGAAATACAAGGTCGTTCTGGGTCCGCGTTCTGCGCTATGGCTACCCTTTCGGGATCTGGAATGTATCATCGTGGATGAAGAACATGATCCCAGCTATAAGCAGCAGGATCCTGCTCCCCGCTTTCAGGCGCGGGATGCCGCCATTTATCTGGCTACGCTTTATAAGGCAAAAGTACTGCTGGGTTCCGCAACGCCATCCATAGAAAGCCTGTATAATGTACAACGGAAGAAATACGGATACGCTACCCTTAAGCAGCGCTATCAGAACGTAGCAAAGCCTCAGGTAGAGATTGTATCTGCAAAAAACTTTCAGGCTGCATTATCCAACCTCATCACGACCCCCCTGTTAGCCGCCGTTACTCAAACCCTGCGGGCAGGCCGTCAGGTTATTTTATTCCAGAACAAACGCGGCTACGCTCCCTTTCTGATTTGCTCCAGTTGCGGCTGGGTGCCTCACTGTAAACATTGCGATGTATCGCTTACCTATCATAAATCATCCGACAAGCTTCATTGTCATTATTGCGGCAACCGGACTCCACCGGTGCGGTATTGCCCGCAATGCGGCAATAAACACATCGTAGCGAAGAGCTTCGGTACGGAAAAGGTAGAAGAAGAGCTGCAACGCATTTTTCCCAAAATCAGGATTGCACGCATGGACTGGGACAGTGTGAAGGGTAAAAATACCCATGCACGGCTTATAGAGGATTTCACACGCGGGCGCATAGATATCCTGGTCGGCACCCAAATGGTGGTGAAAGGACTGGATTTCGACAATGTGGGTCTGGTAGGTATTCTCAATGCGGACAGCCTGCTGAGTTATCCGAATTTCCGGGTCAACGAACGGGCTTTTCAGCTTATGGTTCAGGTCAGCGGACGTGCGGGACGAAGCGATGGAGTCGGAAGCGTAATCATCCAGGCGCACAACCTGATGCATCCGGTGCTGCGATGGGTACGCGATGGCGATTTTCGCTCCTTTTACCAGACGGAGCTTGCCGCCCGCCAACAGTTTGAATACCCGCCTTTCATGAAATTTGCCAGGGTCATTTGCAAACATCGCGATGAAGCAAAGTGCATAGAAGGAGCCCGGCAGCTTAGTGAACGGCTCATCAAAGTGGAAGAGCTACAGCTCCAGGGGCCTGCACCTGCTCTGGTGCCGCGGGTGCGCAATTTTTATCTTCAGGAAATCTGGCTCAGAATGCCTTTGCAAATAAGTGAGCTGCAAAGCTGCAAACAGGCTATTGCTGCCTCAGTACGGGAAACCCTGCATATTCGGGGCAATTCCGCATTGCAGATTATTGTAGATATTGACACTAATTGATTTTACCGGCTTTTATTGTTTAATTTGCCATCCGATGTATATTCATAGTCTTTGCTGCATCAGCCCTTCCGGATTAATGACGGACAGTCTGGATCATTTGAAACCGTTATCAGGCAATAAGTTACTGTGCCAGGAGCCGGATTATAAAAATCTTATTGCGCCCATGCAGCTCCGGCGTATGAGCAAAACGCTGCGAACAGGCGTAGCTGCCGCAAAGATTTGCCTGCGGGAAGCAGGTATGGAAAAACCGGATGCTATCCATATCGGTACAGCTTATGGCGTGCTGGATGATTCCGAAAAATTCCTGAACAGTCTCATCACGCAAAACGAACAGACTCTCACTCCTACTGCTTTCATACAATCAACACATAATACGGTAAGCGGGCAAATAGCGCTGGCCACCGGCTGCCATGCCCACAATCTTACTTTCGTGCATAATGCCCATTCCTTTGAAAGCGCTTTGTTAGATGCTTCTCTTTTCCTTCAAAGCCATTCGGAAGCTGTGGTATTAGCCGGAGCTGTGGAAGAATGTACGCCAACAGCTTTTGATATCCTGCAGCGATTCGGCATTTACGACCAAAATATTCCTGCCGGAGAAGGAGCAGCCTTTTTCACTTTATCCCAACACGGCAACAAACCGGGCCTGATCGGAAAGATAATTGCATTCGATATGTTTGTGGCGGAAAATGATGCCATGGTCTCCGATTATTTCCAATCCTTTCTAAACCGCAATCATTTGAAGATAGACAAGAATGATCTGATGGTTTCAGGAGCATTCCAAAACGAAACACCTCCGGAAGTTTACCGACAATTGGAGTCGGTATTTTTTACCGATAATCCCGTTAGCATCTTTAAAGGATATTGTGGGGAATACCCTACAGCTTCCGCCTTTGGGCTTGCTTATGCGGCGCTGTCCCTCAAAGGAGATTATCCCGGTATCTGGCTGATCAATAATTTCGGGAAAAACTGGGTAGTGTATTATTTGAAGACCCTTGCCGGTTAATGAGGATACTTCATCCGGCAGTATTTTATCTTTCTTTATGGCGTACGAACTGCCTATCAATTTGACAAGTTTAGACTCCGTTCCTATACGTGCTTAAACATACCTTCCTGTATAACTTTCCTTTACCTTTTTCAAGCCTTCCGGCGCTCCGCTGTACAACAAATACCCACCGCCTTCGCCGCCTTCGGGACCGATGTCTATAATCCAGTCGGCGTTTTTTATCACATCTGTATTGTGTTCGATAACAATGATAGAATGACCTTGTTCAATCAGCGCATTAAAAGACCGCAAAAGCTTGTTGATATCGTGAAAATGCAGTCCTGTAGTCGGTTCGTCAAATATAAACAAAACCTTGCCTTTGGTATTGCCATGTCCTAAAAAGGAGGCCAGTTTTACCCGTTGCGCTTCTCCGCCGCTCAGCGTGTTGCTGGACTGACCTAATTTGATATAGCCCAGGCCCACATCACTCAGGGGTTTCAGTTTATGGGCAATGGATTTTTCATCTGCAAAAAACTGTATGGCTTCATCCACACTCATATCCAGGATATCGCTGATGTTTTTTTCACGGTAAGTTACTTCCAGCACTTCGTCCCTGAACCGTTTGCCCTTACAACTGTCACACACCAGATGCACATCCGCCAAAAACTGCATTTCCACAACGATCTCACCATCACCCTTACAAGTATCGCATCGCCCGCCGTCCACATTGAAAGAAAAATGTTTCGGCTGGTAACCGCGCATTTTAGCCAGTTTCCGTCCTGCAAATAAATTCCGGATATCATCGTAGGCTTTAATATACGTTACGGGATTGCTCCGCGAAGATTTACCAATGGGATTCTGATCGATCATTTCCACCTGTGAGATCATTTTCATATCTCCCGAAAGCGCCCGGTAAGCGCCCGGTTTGTCAAGCCCGGCCCCAAAATATCTTTGCAATGCCGGGTATAATGTGTGCTTCACTAAGGTCGTTTTTCCCGAACCGCTCACCCCGGTTACTACGCAGAGCATATTCAGCGGAAACGCTACATCAATATCCTTCAGATTATGTTGACTACAGCCTTCTACCTGAATAAAGTTTACCGGTTTTCTTTTGGCCTTTCCTTCATTTACATCCACACGGAGCCGGCCGGAAAGATATTTTCCAGTAAGACTATCATGGTTTTTCAGGATGGTGTTATAATCCCCGGCAGCAATTACTTCTCCGCCCAGATGCGCCGCCAGCGGCCCCATATCGATAATATGATCCGCTTCCCGCATCATCATATCATCATGCTCTACCACCACCACGGTATTATTCAAATCCCGAAGATGCTTGAGTACCCCTATCAGCCGCGCCGTATCACGCGGATGCAAACCGATGCTCGGTTCATCCAGGATGTATAAAGAATCGGTCAGGTTGCTGCCCAGAAATTTAGTGAGTTGTATACGCTGACTTTCGCCTCCCGAAAGTGAATTAGCCAGGCGATTTAATGTAAGATAACCCAAGCCCACGTCCAGTAATGTTTTCAGGCGTTGATCGATCTCGATCAGTATCCGCTGAGCAACGGCTTTATCATGAGCATTCAGCTGTAGCTTTTCAAACCATTCTGCCAACTGATCTGCCGGCATATCCGACAAGTCGGCAATATGCTTATCCTGCATCCTGACATATAAAGCATCCTTGCGAAGCCGCGTGCCCTTACATTCCGGGCATCGCGTCCGTCCGCGATAGCGTGCCTGCATAACCCGGTATTGTACCTTGTACAAATTTTCTTCCACCATCCTGAAAAAATCATCAATCCAGGACTCCAGGATTTCCAGATGAGGGGCGGATAAACTGCCAATAGGTTTATGGATCGGAAAGCCTTTTCCGCCTTCTTCCCGGATAAATGCCCGCTTCCATTCCTGCATCTTTTCACCCTTCCAGCAAACTACCGCATCTTCATACACGCTAAGGGATCGGTTGGGGATCACCAGGTCTTTATCAATGCCCAGCACCTGCCCGAAGCCTTCACAAACCGGGCAGGCGCCGTAAGGATTATTAAAGGAAAAAAAATTAGGCGTTGGTTGCTCGAAGCTTATTCCGTCCGCTTCAAAACGATTATTGAACCCCTGCAGGCGGCCTTCCGTTTCGATCCAGCATGCACCCTCACTTTCATAAAAAGCGGTTTGAACGCTGTCAGCAATGCGATGCAATTCGTCCTCTTCCATGGGATGCCTCACCACGATGCGGTCTATGAGGACATAGATTTTGAATTTTGAATTTTGAATTTTGAATTTTGAATTTTTATCCAGTATATCTTCTATTCTCAAAACTTCCCTTCCCGGAATTTCATCTGTCTTTTGTCTTTCCTCTTTTGCCTGCACAAATATTCTCGAAAATCCTTTCTGCATCAGCATAATTAATTCCTCTTCAAAGCTGCGGCCGCTACGGGTTTCAAAAGCAGTCAGTATCTGCACCTTTGCGCCTTCTTCCAATCCGGAAATATAATCCGTCACATCGCTCACATCGTCTTTTTTCACTTCCTTGCCGGAAACGGGGGAATAGGTCTTTCCCACCCTTGCAAATAACAACCTTAAATAATCCTGTAGCTCCGTCATGGAGCCCACCGTAGAACGCGGTGTTCGGGTACTTACCTTTTGCTCTATGGCAATTGCGGGACAGATACCTTTGATAAAATCCACATCGGGCTTATCCATACGCATCAGAAACTGGCGGGCATAAGCGCTCAGGCTTTCTGCATAGCGGCGCTGACCCTCGGCAAAAAGCGTATCCATAGTAAGACTGCTTTTCCCCGAGCCGGAAACGCCCGTTACCACCACTAATTTATTGCGTGGAATGGAGACGGTTATATTTTTAAGATTATGCATTCTGGCTCCCTGAATGAGAATTTCATCTCCGGCGGAAGCCTTAGTCGATTTTTTCTTGCTGATTGCTTTTGGCATACGGATGCAAAGCTAAGGGCTTAAAAGCACTTTTGAAATATGGTCTGGCCGGTTCTTCGGAATACGCTTCGTTGTCATGTTGTAAGCATCTAAAAATTCCGGAATGACGAGGGAGATAAGGCATGACAAGATAAAGCGGTGTCATGCTGTAAGCATCTAAACAGATCCCGCTCTCCGGGACACGCCGGGCAGCGGAGGGAATTTTTATGCTGCCAGGAGTGAAAGACTTTCGTCAACATTTAAGTTCTTTTAAACCAAACAGCGGGCGAACGTGAAGTATGAATAACACCTATAATTCTAATGGTATTCTCATTTTTGCCCCGTGCGAGTCCCCTGCGGGAGACTCGCACGAAGAGGAATACTGAACGAAAGATTATATCTTTACTAAATGGCAGTGCGGAAACCTATCATTGATATCCAAGGCTACTATTTTATCACTTTTACCTGCTATCAATGGTTGCCTTTATTTCAAATTTCCGATTGCTACGATCTTGTTTACAATGAGCCTGACAAGATTTTTAGCTATGCTCATTCCAAACTTCAGGATTTAACCTTGTGTGAAGTGCTGCCGTAATTACAACGGTTTTCTTTTCTTCTTCAATAATGAAATGAACCATATACGGAAAACATCAATAACCACCGTGCGAATAGCTTCGTAGCAAATGCTGTAAGAGTAAGGATTATCGCAGATGAGCGATAGTTTGTTTTTGGCTTGTTGAAGAAAACGTTTTCCTAACCCATCTTGTTGCCTCTTATACCACAACACGGCTTCCTGAATATCGGCTTTGGCTAAGGGAAGTATAACGGCTTTGTGCATCTAAATGTTTTTCTCAATATCGTCCAAAGCTATCTCCAAATCCAAAGCTTGTACCTTGCCCGTTTGATATTCTTTCAGGCGTTCCTGCACAATCTTTTTATGCCAATCGGGAATGTTGCTTCCCGTTTCGGTTTCAATATCGCGGTATTTTTCTTTCAGCGAGTTCCATTCATTAATGGGAATATACAGGCCTCTCGTGTTGCGTTTACCGTCGGAAATATATTGCCCCTTCATAACAGGAAAGTCGATTTTATTGATAACAACTAATACCAATTCAGCAACAAAATGACCTATTCGAAAACCATAAAGAGTACGGTCATTTCGACATCGACAAAGTGGGTGGAGCAATTCTCTATGACATGTAGCGGTTAAATTGGTATAACTACACAAAAACAATATTTTTTTGAAAATTTACGTGTGTAAAAAAAGCCGTGATGAAAAGAGTTGGATGGAGCTTGATAATAGTAACTGGTGGGAACTTCCCTGAATATTTTTCCGCGAGTTCCCTTCGGGAGACTCGCATGGGGAAAACACCCCGAACATCGGTTCACCACGGGCTTGCGCTAAAACTTCCAGCCGGCGTACAGGCTAATGCCGGAACCACCCATATTGAGATCAAAGTTGATAATTGTATATTTTTGTTGTTCAATCGGCAGACCGGGATTTTTAACCTGCGTTGTCTCAACGCCGATCTTCATAAGACTAAAAGGAGCGCTTAGGCCAAAATAAAGTTTTTTGTTATAGTGATAGGTAATACGCGGACTGAAAAAAAAGCGCGTGCCTATATCCAGCTGATGCCAGGGAAATTCCGTTGAAACATCCGACACATAAGAATACCAGTTCACAAAGGGTATAGCGCCAACACCTAATGCCGGGACCCAGCGTGTTGGCCGGAGTTTCAGGAAATTCACGATAAATTCAAACCGCAATGAGACACTCCGGCTTTTTCCCGGAAATTCGCAGTTAGAATTTATACCGTTCAGTCCGATCTCATAAAAATGGTATTTTTTATTCCTCCACTGGAACGATGCGCCGGCGATAGTACTATAGCCAATGTAATCCAGGCTGAACTGGTCATGTATCAGTTGCCGGCCAATATGCAAGCGGACACTCCGGGAATAATCCAGCCAGGGATTTATACTTCGGGACTCCTCCTGTGCAACAGCGCTGATCGCATAAAATATTAGCCATGAACAGGAGAAATATTTCAGTACAGACATACGGGATTTTAGCAGATAACGCAAACGGTTGGGGGTTTCGTATGGGTGAATAATCTTTCCCCGATCTTTTTTCTTTTAGCTGTCGCGTACTCAACCGGCTCATGGCACCGGGAAAATGACATCACAATAAGGAACAAGCAGTGTCATGCTTAAGCATCTGTTTTTCTTGTTACCATGCTGCCTGCGGTGAGAAAAGTTAACCATATCGTTTCCCTGCAAAAATGACGAATACCGCCACACTTATTAAGCCTCAGGTAAAACAATATGATGCAAATCACCGAACCTGTTCCCATGTTTAATATGCAGACTCTGTCATCAGGTTTCCAGCCACCGGCACTTTAAAGCCGATCAGCTTTTGAATACCTTTCAGATCTGCCATTTCCTCGGTATCGCAAAATGAAACCGCCGTCCCTCCCAGGCCTGCGCGCCCGGTTCTGCCAATACGATGTACATAGGTTTCCGCCACATTGGGCAGCTCGTAATTCACCACATGAGGCAACTCGTCGATGTCGATACCGCGGGCGGCAATATCCGTAGCAACCAACACACGGATGCGGCTGTCTTTAAATTCAGCCAGAGCCTTTTGCCGCGCTGCCTGCGATTTATTACCATGTATTGCTGCTGAATGCACGCCGCTTTTTGCGAGCTGCTTCACCAGTTTATCTGCGCCATGCTTTGTCCGGGTAAATACAAGCGAGCGCTTGATATCGCCTTCTTTCAGCAAGGAGATCAACAGATTGGTCTTGCCCTTTTTCTCCACAAAATACACTGATTGTTTCACCGTTTCCGCGGTAGAAGACATGGGCGTTACGGCAATCTCTACCGGGCGTTGCTGCATGGTGCCGGCAAATGCTTTGATATCATTGGGCATGGTAGCCGAGAAAAAAAGCGTTTGTCTTTGCTTTGGCAATTTAGGCAGAATTTTTTTGACATCGGAAATGAAGCCCATATCAAGCATGCGATCTGCTTCATCCAGCACAAAAATTTCCACGTCTCTCAACGACAGGATTCCCTGCCCCATCAGATCAAGCAAACGACCGGGCGTAGCGATCAGAATATCCACACCATTTCTGATGGTCGTTACCTGCCTGCCCTGCGGCACGCCTCCGAAAATAGCACAGCATTTCAGGCGGAGCTCTTTACCGTAGGTCTTAAAGCTTTCCTCTATCTGGATAGCCAGCTCACGCGTAGGCGTAAGAATAAGCGTTCGGATGCTGCGATTCAAGGGGGTTACCTCGCTGAGGCGTTGCAAAATCGGGATGGCAAAGGCGGCGGTTTTCCCGGTACCGGTCTGCGCACAGCCCAATACGTCTTCCCCTTTCAAAATGTGCGGGATGGCACGTTGCTGTATGGCCGTAGGGGTGCTGTAACCTGCATCTGCAACAGCCTGCAAAATGGGTTTGATTAATTTTAATTCCTGAAAACTCATGAATAAATACCGAAAACGTCGGTTAGCGTTAGATTGACTCAAGAAGCATGATAAGTCTTTTTTTGAAAAAAAGCGGATCAATCATTTTACAATATGCCTCTCTGAAAATATGCACGGCACAGATTAAGTTGTGCAGCGAAACAATCTTCAAATTGAAAATGTGGCAATCGGAAAAGCTATAACTGAGCGGGGAAAAAATACTCCGGACTATATCAGATTAAGGCAAGAACAACAGCCTGTCCAGCGGCAAAGGTACGGGTAAAATATGGATTTTGTTGTTGCGGGCTGTAGATGGTACATCCCAAATTTTCGCACCGGAGCAAGCTCCAGAATGTAAAAGGTATTGTCATTCCGGGTGAAGCGTATAAGCGGTCGTCATTCC
>CAZUSO010000030.1:0-20109 GCA_964622775.1 uncultured Taibaiella sp.
TTCTCTGAACGGGAAATTTTAGATCGAAACGCTATATTTTAATATGTCTTTAATACTGTTTTAAGTCAGTAAACTTGTTCTAAATTTTGACAAAGATAAATATTTTAGTCTTTATTTCACAATCCATTTATTTGAAGGAGGAGTGCTTACCTTCGGTGAGAAAAGTTCAAATTTTCGTTCGAGACTATAAGAGAGTTAAAAAATTTCAGACCGGATTATCTGCGGTCAGAGCCTGCTTACTGCATTTCCGGGGAAAACGCCGAACCTCCTCCTGAACACTACGGCGAACGGGGTATTATAGCTTATAGCTTTCTTTTAGGAAGCTTTTGGCAGGTTGCTTTTCGAGTGTTCAATACCGCACGGGAAATACCATGGATCAACTGGTCGCCCTTGCCGGAAGTGGATTTTAAAAGAATCTCCAGGTATGCTGCGGTCAACCTGCAGGCCGTGCAACATTACAGTGAAAGGAAGAAAACCTGCATGGTTAAAATTATACACTGAAGATTGGGGAGCATTACCGGGATGATTTTGCCGCAGCAATGTACCGGAGGCGAAAGCCCCTGTGGGATGACTAAGCGTATTTCATCCCGGCTTTATTACTTTACATCCCTACTATTCTATATACAAAAGGCTGCCTGTTATTTTTGAGCCGGTTATTAGCAAAACAGTTTTTATTAGGAAAGGCTCAGCTTACAAATCGTTTTTATCCTCCATGTTAGGCTCTAACAATTTGTACACGCTGATTTGGAGAAAGTTGGCGATCCTGTATAGCTGCTGTATAGACGGTTGACTGCTGTTGGTACACCATTTGGAAACGGTTGTGCCGCTCACATCCAGGAACTGGGCAAGGGTCTTGTTTTTGACCTGCTTCATGGCAAGCCATGCTTTTATCCTGTTGTAAGATTGAGGCTGCTTTTTCATTTTGGTAAAAATAGCCGAACAAAATCTAATGAGTTTATAGTAAAAATGCACCATGTTTTAAAAAAGTGAATATAAATTGGAATAATATTCTTTTTAATAAAAAAATTTCTTTTAAATTTGCTTCGTAACTGAAATGTTAAAACAATAAGTGGAAAAATAATGATAAGTATATCATTATCATTTAATCAGCCATAATTTCATAAAATATCATAATCATTTAATCTTTAAAACAACAAATGAACAACATGAAGCAATTTATTTTCGCCGCCGTTTTATCGCTCATTGCCTTTTCCGGTATGACCAGTTGTAAGAATTGTAAAAAATGCAGTGTTAATATTATGGGTGCTGAAGTCAGTTCCGGCAAAGAGCTTTGCGGAGATGAGCTCAAGCAGGCAGAAGCTGCGGGCATGAGCTGCCAGTAATATTCAGGTGAAACTGCAGTATGACCATTAAAATTAATGGTAGCATTCCAAATTAGAGGGGCATTCCTAAAAACAATACGGGCGTCTATGCCGAATACTCCCTGACTGGAGGATATTGTCCGGGCGTAAATTGTAGCGCGACTACCCCATTTCAATAAATTGGCTATTTTACCCAGCGATTGTCGGGTGAAAAATTTTTGTTCAAATGGAGTGCGGAAGTAAATATGTATAATCATTTATGTGATTTGTGCGAAAACATAAATGCAGGGTTTTGACTATAAAGGCAAGAAAAGCCCTGAACTTCTCAAAGAAAAAATCATTATAAATAAATGTTAATAAAATTATTATGGATCTTTCAGCAAAGCCTAAATACAGGCAGGGTCATTTCCTGTCCCTGTGTAAATTATAAGAAAAACTTTAAACAACAGGCAGCTTAAATATGCCGAGCGTAATCTTATTATCAATACACTAATTATTAAAATTTTAAAAATGATTCTTAACAAAAGTGTTACCCCAAGCGACGGAGAAGTTTCCGTAAAATCTTATCAATGTTCATCTTTTAACTCTTTTCTTCTCGGAATAAAAGCAAAAGGATATGTAGAAGTAACGAATAAACGTTTGTCGTTTCAGGCAGCGGGTGTAGGAATGTCAAAAAATAAAAGCGTTATCCATAATGAAATACCTATTTCCGAAGTTGTAGGTATAAGTATCTTTTTGGGAAAACCTTTTAATTGGTTACGATTGCTTTTGGGTATCCTGCTTATTTCTCTAATGGTATTGCTTACAACTGCTATTGTTTCAACTCTATTCTCCTTTTTAAACGATAGCCCTAAAATGTACCAAACTGTTCTTTGGGGTTTGTTTGTAGGGGCTTTATATCTAGCTTATCTGAATCGGGATTCAGATTATAGGGCAGATGAAGCATTGTCCTCGAAAAGTGAAATAAAAGACAACTCCTTAAAAGAAATGGCAATAATGGCTTTGGGCTTAGGAATATTAGGGGCAATTATTAAAGATTCTATGGGTTTTTACAATCAATTAGGCTCTGCAAAATTTGCTATGCCCGTATTTGTAATTACATTGATATATGCTTTGTATAGATACTCTAAAAAACCAGCTTTTTCTTTATCTATTTTTTCAAAAAGCAGCTCTAATGCAATAGTGGAAATTGCGATACCTTCCCCGCTTCCATTCCAAAGTAATAAGTCCAATTCTACTGCTTCTAAAGCTTTAACAGGAAAGCCCGATGTAGATAGCTTATTGGTGTTGCAGGAATTAGGTGCAGTCATTCTTGATATACAGAATATGGGTGAACACGGAATTGAAAAATGGAAAAAATAAAAACTTATGGCATCAAATAATGACAAGTTAAGTAGAATAGAAATGTTTAGGGCAGCTGTTAGCGTTGTACATTCACTTAGCGGAAACCCTGAAAATATCGAAAGTCTAAAGCAAAGTCAATCGCATCACGAACAAGTTATTGAGAAGCCGTCTAATACGAAAACGGTTGAACAACACAATCAACAAGTTAGAGCAGACCAAGCGAAAGAACAAAATGAAATGGCAGACACCCTTTCAGATGCTAAGGATATAGATGATAAAAGGAAAAATGATGAGTTTGAAAAAGAGGAACCTGCTTTTAAAAAAGAAAATGCAACAACTGATGAAAGCAAAAATCTAAAAGTTGATAAGCAGGAAAGCCAATCAAAGATTCAAAAGCAGGCAAACGAGGAGCAAAAGAACACGGAACAAGATGCCGACAACAGTCAGGAAAAAGGCAATCAGTCGCAAACAAATGAGAACCTAAATCAGGAAAGTGAGAGCCAATCAAAGACTCAGGAACAGGCAAACAAGGAACAAAATAACACGGAAAAAGGAGCTGACAACAGTCAGGAAGAAGGCAATCAGTCGCAAACAAATGAAAACGTGAGTCAAGAAAGTAAGAGCCAGGCAAAAATACAGGCGCAGGCAAATGAGGAAAAAACTATCATAGAGCAAAGTACAGACAACAATCAGGAAAAAGGCAATCAGTCGCAAACAAATGAAAACGTAAATCAGGAAAGCGAAAGCCAGTCAAAGATTCAGGCACAGGCAAGCGAGGAACAAAATAACACAGCGCAAGCTACTGATAATAGTCAATCATCAACAGAATCACAGACTACAAGTAATACGCAGTCAACAAGCACAGGACAAACAAGATAGCATTATGAGTCAGCTACAAAATTTGGTAAAACACCTTTTGGGTATAGAATTAATTAAAGACAGAAGCAAATTGGCTTTTGATGTACCAAACCCACGTTGTAAAATCGGCGGTAAAGATTTTAAGGGTAATCCGTTAATATTACCACTTGACGATTCTTTATTCAGCAAACACCTTTTGTTTTTAGGCAATATCGGAACAGGAAAGACAAACGCTATCTCACAGGTTATTTCGCAAATAAAAAATCAGTTGACGGAAAATGATTTAATGATTGTGTTTGATACAAAAGGTGACTTTTATAATCAGTTTTTCCGAGACGGAGATATTGTAATAAGCAATGATAGTTCAAAATTTAAGGGTGTAAACGACCATTGGAATATATTTTCGGAAGTTACTATTGACAATACCTTACAAAGTGTTACAGAAAATGCTCTTGAAATTGCAAGTAACCTTTTTGCAGATAAAGTTAAACATTCAAGTTCGCCGTTCTTCCCACAGGCTGCCAAAGATATTCTTGCTACATTTTTAAAAGTCGTTGCAACAAAGCAAAATAAAGACGTTCAAAATAACGAAGACCTTATTGAATACTTTGAAATATCAGGCAAGAAAGAAATACAACAGTTTTTTGAAACATACAAACAGAATAGAATAAACAGCTACATTTCAAAAGATGCTTCGGCTCAGGCTGACGGTGTCATTTCAGAATTAAACCAGCCTTTAGGCGAGATTTTCATTGGAGATTTTCGCAAAAAAGGTAATCTCTCAATACGGAATTTGGTTCGTAAAAAAGGAGGAAAGACAATATTCTTAGAATATGATATTTCCGTTGGCAGTATTCTCACCCCTGTTTATCGCCTTTTATTTGACCTTGCGATTAAAGAAACTTTAAGTAGTTCCAAACGAGAACAACCAAATGGCAATGTCTGGTTTTTTATTGACGAGTTTAGTTTGCTTCCGAATCTTAAATATCTTGATAATGGTATTAATTTCGGCAGAAGCCAAGGGGCAAAATTCATAATAGGCGTACAAAACATTCCGCAGGTTTATCACGAATATGGAGAAGATTTAGGACAAAGTCTTTTATCAGGAATGAGAACCGTTTTTTCATTTCATATTGACGATATTAAATCAAGGGAGTTCATACAAAACAGATATGGCTATGCACAAAAAAGGTTTTCATATTCGGATTCTTTTGGAAAATCAGTTGACAGTGTTGTACCGATGAAAGTAATTGAAGATTGGGATATTTCAAATCTGACAACAGGTTCTGCCATAGTAGGTCTTCCGGACGGCAACCCTTTCATTTTCCAGTTTGACGAATTCATTAAATAACATATAAATACAACATATTGAAAACAGTCAATCTTATAGGATGTTTGACTTTTTGATAGCAGCATAAGGAATATTACGGGATGCAATATTGTGTATTTTTAAGCACTTTCGTTGCCTGTGGAGTAATAATGTTGGGTTTATTATTTATACTGCTGTTCGACAAAAACAGCATAATCCTAAATTAATCATTAGTAAGGCATTTCAGCCGATTGTGAAAAATTACTCCCTGCTTTTGTAAAGTCCGTTCAGATTTGGATATTTCAAAAAATCATCTCGTTTTTTTGAATATTATACATTCTAAACAGCTTTATTATTCTCTTTATGATACAATAACATAGAAGTTTTTTTCAATTAGATAATGATGATTTATTATCTTTTCTTTTTTTTCATTTTGTGTATTTCTTGTCCTGACAATTTATTACATTAGCACTGTTAATTTTCTAATGCTCCCTGCTGAAATACATTTATAAATGAAAAAATCAAAAATCGCCGTAATTCCAATTTCTATTATCACACTTGGATTAATGGGCTGTCCCCCAAATAATACTGCAACATGGGACTTTCCAAAATCTTCACTTATCCAAACGGTATCCTCTTCAGAGAACCTGGAGGTTGATGTGTATTTAGATGCTACTACTTCTATGCAGGGATTTGCATCTGCTACTTCCAACAACTTTACACAGTTAATAGACGATATAGAGCTGGTAACCAGGAATGTATGGAAACAGACAGATCTCCGTTTTTATAAATTCGGAACAAAGGTAGATTCCTTAAACCGGGAGCAGTTTATACAAGGTAAAAGCAATCCTAAGTTTTATGCTGACCGTTTTACTGCCAATCAGGTAAATATAGATAAAGCTGTTGTTAATACTGATCCGGAAAGAGTGAGTATAATTATTACGGATTTATTTTACAAAGGACAGGATATTAACAGTGTTGTAGCTGCACTTAACGAAAGTTGCATCAAAAAAGGAATAGAGATAGGCGTACTTACGGTAAGCACCCCGTTTACCGGTGTAGTGGCAGATGTAACACCCGCCGTTACTTTAAAAGATGAAATCCGTCCGCTTTATGTGCTGATATTTGGAAACAGGGCTAATATCAACAGGGTATTCGAGGCTTTTAAAAACAAGCCTTATATAACACCCAACAATAAATTATTAGTAAGTAGATATCCTTTAAACGATTACGAAGTTAATGTAATAAAACACAAAAATAAAGACAACAATGCCATCAACTCCGACCAGGGAAGTGTAGCTAAATATAAAGAATATGGTAACGTCTTCGGATTCAAATTAAAGGAAAAAGGCAAAGAGGCACTGTTAGATTTTGAACTGATTGTGAAAGCAGATGAAGCTTTCCCTGCTTACGATGCCGGAAATATACAGTTTACCGGATATAAAAAAGGTGCAAAAGATACCGACTCTGTAAAGACGGACGAATTATCTTTCAGGGACATTCAGGTGGAAGGAAATAAAATAACAGGAAAAATTGCTGTTAGTAATAAAAACAAGGAGGATGGGTTTTCGTATATGGTAACAGTTGGGTTCAACAATACCAAGCCTTTGATTATGCCGGGATGGGTAAAAAATTATGATACAGACCAATATACTGATGCAAGTCCTAAAGACAAAACCATTTATCTCAACAAATTATGCTCCGAAGTATTTACATACAATACGACATACAACCATCCGGTAATCGGCAAATTCTATTTGTATCTAAGGAGATAAATAATCAGCTATTATATTTTCAATCATTAAACAATTAAAAAACAACAATAAGTATTATGAACAAGAGTCCGCTTAATTATCTTATTACCATTGCGCTTGGTGCTGTTGTGTGGGTAGTGTTAGCTGTAATATTCGCCCCTGCACTGTCAGAAAGTCCATCATTGTCCGAAAAGGATCCCACGCAATTAGCGAATGAGTTGCAATACATTTTTGGTTCAGGTATTGTCGCGAGTATTATATCAGCTTGTTCCTGGTATTTCTACGGTTCGCAGGAATCCACAGCAGGCAACTTAGTAGCTGCTAAAAAACGCTGGTATGTACTTTTTATCGGGCAGATTATTTTATCCGTTGGTTTGGTAACAACCTTAATAATGATGAACTCTTTAGAAGGTATTGAACCCAAATGGTTTGGTATTTATTATGCTATCATAGCCTTGTTCACTTTTATATTTTTCTGGCTGACTACCTATATGATGTCTCCCAGAACAGTAAAATTTATTCCATTAGGTAAGTAAAAAAACGACATATTAATTATGGCTAAAAATGTATTAATAGGAATCGGCGGTACCGGTTCCCGAGTGATAGAATCTGTAGTTCATCTTTGTGCGGCGGGATTGGGTCCGGATAAATTGCATATATTTATGATTGACCCGGATGCCGGTAATGGGAATCTGACAAGAACGAAAACGCTCATTAGAACATACAGCAAATTGCGTGAGACTTATTCAAGAACAGCAGGAAACGACTGTTTTAAAACTGAAATTGTAATCCCACCCAATGATGAACCATATATATGGAGCATCTTTGAGGATAATGCCTATACATTAAAACGGTTTATTAACTATGATAACATAAAGCAAAGCAGTCCGGATTTAGCTCATTTGGCAGATGTATTATTTACGGAAAAAGAATTGGGAACTAATTTAGAGCGAGGATTTAGGGGACATCCGTCGATAGGAGCAGTTGTAATGGCAGACCCTCCTATGAATGATTATCCTTTCAAATTACTTTGGGAAGGTATAGAAGGTCTTGGAACTAACGAACTAAAAGTTTTTATTGTAGGGTCAATATTTGGAGGAACGGGAGCTGCGGGCTTCCCTACATTGGGTTCAAAGCAGTTAATTAAATTTAACGAAGAAAAGCAAGCAGCTTTAGCAGATGGGAAAAGCAAGGTGCTACTAGGCGGAGCATTAGTCTTACCCTATTTTACATTTCCCCTGCCTGATGAAACCGAAGCAGGTCAAGAAAGAATGTTTGTAACACCTAATGACTTTCCTGTTGCTACCAAAGCAGCATTACAATATTATCACCCCGATACCAAGGAATTGGGGTTTGACCAATATTATTTTATTGGAGATTCTTTGGCACAAAGAGTTGGCGAGTTTCATACCGGCGGTGAAGGACAGCAAAACAATCCACATTATGTAGAAATGGCAGGAGCTTTAGCGTCTTTTGATTTCTTCAATCAACCTCCGGTTGGAGATAAAGTGCCCGACAAAGAGTATTTTATTACACGTAGAGATGATAAGAAAATCAACTGGGCTCAGTTACCTTTAACCAGAGATAGTGATAAACTTCCTGAGGCAAAAAGAAAGTTTAAAAAAATGCTTTCTGATTTTTGCGTTTTTGCATATTCTTACTTAACGTATGGAATAGATAGCTTGGAAAAACCACATAGAGAATTGCTTAAAGAGAAGGTTGCATGGTACAGAGAGGTTTTTGAAAAAAGATTTGAAGAGGATAGCGAAAGGCTGAATCCGCGTCACCCTGATAATAAAGAAATTTATGAAAAAATAGAAGACTATTTCAAGCAGTTTCTATATTGGATTGCAGCAATGGATGATGGCGAAAATGGCAATGTTGATTTAGTTAATAAACACATATTATTTAATGGTTCATTGGCTCATAATGGTAAAAATGAGCTAATAGAACCGACTCTGTATCCTTCCAATATTGGACAAATTATCAATAGCCCGTCTAATAAAAAAGACTTTAACCGATTCAGAGAGATATTAAATGAATCAGCAGAAAACAAACAAATTAAAGAAGAAAAAACTACGAGTGCAGGAAGTCGTTTTCTTAATCTTTTTTATCTCGCTGCTTCTAACTTTAATAATGAAAATATGACTCTAAATTAAAATAATATATGTCTCATTTATATTTACCAAGAATAAATCCGGGAAATGGTATTGAGATACCTGATATGCCTTCTGTGTGGAGAAATAACGGTTTGAGAGTAATTAAAGAGATTAGTGATGGAATTGCTATTGATGAAAGTGCCAATACTTTAGAAGTATCTTCAATACCGGATATTTATGCCCGACCACTGACTTTTTTTAATGCATTAAAATCAGATAATCATCCGCTTCGGGAAAGAGCCATACAAGAATGGAGAGGACTGATAAGCCTTTTGGCTCTGCATAAATTTAACACTAATCTTGACCGTGTTACCATCACCCCCGTTTCCCTCGGAGAGGAAACTTTCAGTCGTGCTTTAAAGAATTTAGCACCCTCTGCTATTCAATTAGAAAAAAATGGAATACGCTATAATTGGACTGATATTTTGCTGATAAAGTATGATAACATTCCTTTAGGAGCGTTTGCTCCGGGTACTTTAGTCTTTACTTCGGCAGATTATCACCAAAAGCTTAAAGGGACAGCTTTTCCGTTAATGGACGAAAATGGATACCTGAAAGCTCCCGGAAAAGGAGACGGCATCGAATTTGTGGGAGAATGGTTAGAGTGGTTTAAACGAGAATACAATCAACTTGCCAATACCCAAGAGAACAATACTAATAAGGATTACGAAAAAGCGGGTATCCTCAATGCACATTTGGAAGAATGGATTAATGAAATCAAAAGAGTATTAGATATTAATCCAAGTGAAGATATTCATTCTGACGAAATCAATATATCGGAAGTACCGCTTGAAATAGCTTCATCTTCTTTTCTGCCTAAATATAGCATTTATCAACTTTTGCTCAGACCTTTGGTTAAGAATACTGACTATGTAGGAGCCGGCAACAAATCCGATTATGCATTAAAACAAGCAAGAAATTATTCAGGATACACAGAAGTCGTAGTCATTACGGCTTCAGAATTGGCAAAAGATAAAAGGTTATGGGAGGTAACCAAGCCTTCTCAACTAAATAAGGATACTGTTTCCTTACTGACTACATTTTTTAAAGAGGCATCCGGGACAAAGATTAATAATGTCAATTTGCAAAATGACAATGCAATATGGATAAGACCTGAAATGTATTTTTTGACAGACATATTGTTAGACTCTGATAATAAAAAAATACTTTTAGAATCAGAGCAGTACTTAAATGGCGATAATACAAGATTCGTCTTGCCTTTCAAGAAAGAAATATTACACTTTTTTTCTCCGGAAGATATTCGCGAAGTTTTAAAACCTCGGTTTGAATTATCAGAAACAGGGGATAAAATAACTTTCTATTTCTATTTACCATTAGTTGGCAGCACTTTGCCAATAGAAGTTAAAAAGACTTATAAGCTGAAAGGCAATAATACAGGAGAAGGTATAATTAGACCAATAAAAGTGCCGGTTTTAGATATCTTTCCTGATTATTTAGGAGATTTTTGGAGTCAGTATTTTGTTTTTGCAGGAGGTATGGGCGATTATAAATATACACCTGTAAATTATCGTCATAACGAAAACTTCATTCAATATGAACCGATAAGAAAGACACTTTCAAATAGTCAACTGAGTGGGGAAATTATTAAAGTATCCGGGTACGACTGTTTCCCCGAGGCAATAGAAATAATGAATGCCAATGCGCATAATATGGCAGGGTTGGTATTAGTAAGTCGTAAGCCTGAAAATCCGGAAAGTAAACCAGATATGACTCCGGAAGGAAGACCCTTTCGAGAAGAATGTACAGTCGGAGTAGATTTTGGAACATCCAATACAAATGTATTTATCAAAGCTGGAAACAACACTGCGAAAAGGATGGATTTTGAATTTTCAAAATACAAACGAAAACTATTCGCTTCTAATGAGATAGAATCTAATGCTATTTCACATATGTTTTTTGTTCCTGATAATGATGTTAAGTTACCCATACCTACTGCACTGAAAGCTTATTTGAACGGAGTACACAATCATCCGTTTTTGGACTATTTTATTTATTTCCCTAATGCCCCTAAATATCCTGAAAATGTATATACCGGAATTAAATGGGAGGCTACAATTGATAGAACGGAAGCATTCTTAAAGTCACTTATTTTTCTAATATTAGTTAAAGTAATTCGGGATAGATATAATAAGATAAGTTTTAAGTGTACGTATCCTAAATCATTCTCTGGTGACAAGCAAAATGCTTTCAGAATGTGCTGGAGTAACTTATTGAATGGTGTTTTTTATACTGATGGACCTGATAAATTCTCTAATCAGATGCTATATTCACTGAGAGGTTCGTTGCAAAACCGAGGGACTAAAATTGCAATAGATACTCCCAATGGAACATTTAGCTTAGATACGAATCCTGATTTTATTTATGAAGGTATAGCAGCGGGTGAATATTTCTCTTTGAGTGGTATCAGCAATCCAATAGCTGATAAGGTAAGGGGGGCAGTATGTATTGATATTGGAGGAGGGTCAACAGATTATTCAATTTGGTTAAATGACAAAATTGTATTCGATACCTCAGTTAAATTAGCCGGAGATGTCCTTTCCAAATTTTTATATAGTAATGTCAGGGCAAGAACTTTGTTGTTTTCTAAGGAAGCTGTTGATTCCTTAAATGAAGCTGCAATTGGGCGAGAGGAGCAACGCTTAGGTGCATTTGAATCCAGATTAAATTACATTTTGAAGAACGAGGAGGGAAGCATACTGAGGCAATTAGGGGCAAATGCTAATGATCCTGATATTATTGCTTTGAGAAAATTGTTGATTATACAATTTAGTGCCTTAGCCACTTATGCAGCTCACATTTGCCTTGTAGTAAATCAACAGAATGATAAAAGACTGTCCGGAAATTTTGAGTTTAACGGTGTGAGGTTACATTGGGGGGGGAATGCAGCAAAGTTGATAAACTGGATAGACCATGGAAAGTTTTCAAAAGACGGTACAGCTTCAGGGTTTTTAAATAGAGTTTTCTTTAGAGCTTTGACAGATGGAGAGCTAGACAAAAGTGTCGTGTTTGGTAAAATTAATTCATTGGAGCAGATATTGTCATCGGGGCACAAAGATGAAGCTGCCGGGGGAGCTGTTTATAGCAGCGATTTTAGCCTTAATTCAAACAATTCCTTCACCTCTAATGCAAATGAAGATTTTGCAAATGAAAGTTGGGATGTTGGGACTTATAATTCGACAAACAATTCCGGTGTTTCTTTTGATGACAGTTGGGAAAATGATGATGAGAAAATAATTATTGGAGAAAAAATCTATCTGGAAAATAATGAAACTTTTGAGCATTTTAGACTCACATCTATAAATGAAATAATCAGTAAAAATAAAGTAAACTACCTGCGTAGTGATTTATCTCAGTTAAATAAATTATTGTATTTCATTAATGGCTACGGGGCAAGTATAGGTCTATTTAGTAAAGGCGAATTTAATCTTAGTCCTTCCGATTATCGGGAAATAGACCAGGTTGTATTAAGAGACGTAAATAATTTATTGAGAGAGAACGAGTCAGAGCGAGTGTTGGAACCTATTTTTATCTACGAAATACAAGAGTTGATTAGAAGAACCATATTGAAATATAAGTAAAATGAAAATACCACACGTAGGTATAGATTTAGGTACTACTTTTTCCTGTATGAGTTATATAGGAGAAGAGGGTATTCCTGTTGTTATAAAAAATAGCGCAGGAAAAGAAACTATCCCTTCTGTAGTTTGGTTTGACGGGAGAACAGCTTATGTTGGAGACGATGCCAATGATCGAAAGATAATGGCAAACGCCCCGATTTACGAAATGGTAAAAAGGGACATCGGCAGAGAAACCGCTCACCGCTATATGGTACACGGTTACGATTATGGGGCATACGGATTTTCAGCAATAATATTGAAGTGCTTTAAACAACACGCTTTTCATTTTTTTAATTTAAAAAAATGGTTAGCTCCAGATGATTTAATTGATGATACGCTTATTCCTGCCGTTATTACGGTGCCGGCACAATTTGGCGATAAGGAACGACGGCATACAAGAATCGCCGGAAGAGCTGCTGGGTTTGATGTAATTGCTATTATCAATGAGCCAACAGCAGCGGCATTGACTTATGGCATAAACTTACAAGACACCAGAAAAGTTTTTGTTTTTGATTTGGGTGGAGGAACATTTGATGTCACTATTATGCAAATCAGTAATGGAGATATTACGGTATTGGCATCTGACGGTGCGTCACAAGTTGGTGGTAAAGATTGGGATGCTCTTATCGTCAGTTATTTGCTCTATAAATCAGAAGAAATATTAGGGAAAGAAGTGCCTGATGAATATCTATGGGAATTAAATAAAAAAGCACTTGAGGCAAAGTTTATACTCAGTACAGAAGAAAGCGTTACCCTTAGTATGCTTATAGAGGGAAAGTTGATAGAGATACCGCTTTATACGGAAAGCAAAAAAAATGATATGCTCTCTGATAGCTATTTCGATGACTTTATTGATGATTGGGAAGATGATAAATTTTATTTTGAACAGCGTTCAGCTAATTTACTTACCAATATAAAAGCTATCATAAGTTATATGCTGGAGAACATCCACTTGGGTTGGAATGATATAGATGACATTGTTTTGGCAGGAGGAGCTTGCAGAATGCCGATGATTACAAAAATGATTGAAGATATTTCTGGGAAAAAAGTACATAGAAATATTTCAGGAATTGACTTAGATACTGCCATTTCATTTGGAGCTACATTGCTTGGAAGGAATAGAAATCGTGTAACAGATGTAACTCCCAAAGCAATAGGGATTGAGGTAATCGAAAGAGGTAGAACTGTTGTCGAACATTTGATTAAGAAAAATACGCCACTTCCCGTTAAAATATCACAACGATACAAAGCTGTAGAAAAGGCAGTATTGAAAGTTTATGAAGGAGAAAATGACAGCAGAAGTCCCGATGATTGTATTTTAAGAGGACGGCTGGAATTAAACAATAAAGAAGGCGAGGTAAATATAGAATTGTCCATAGATTTCAATGGATTAATAATTGCTTCCATAGAAGCAGAGGGAGTCAAATCGGAGTTGAAAATAAAATCAGAAGAGGGAGATATTGATGTGAGTGAATTAACAAATAAAATCAATCAGATAAATGTGATATGTCAGTAGATAATACAAATGAACCATTTATAGGTTCGGACATCCCGGAAAACAGCAAAAATAACAATACTTATATAGGTAGAGATGGAGGAGTCCCACCAAATGGCGGGGCTGATGCTATTTCCGGAGCATCGGATGCTGATTATCCGGGCAACAATATTACGAAATCAACTCTTGACAGAGGTTTAAAAAAAGTCCCCGCCACCTTTGAAGACACTAATGGAGATTGGAAAACCATAAACTCTGACAATCTGTTCGAGGTATTGTACTTTGATTATCAGCACTATTTCAAGATAACCGATGAAATGGTTAAAAATAATTTTGAAATTATTAGTAATTTTTGGCAAACAAAGAACAGACAATTTTTAGGTGCTCAAAAAGAGCGGATTGTAAAAAAATATGGGCAAGCAATAGTAGAACAGGCAAATAAAAAATTAGAAAGAGCCTTTAACCAATTACGTAATGAAGCAAACAGGAAACTCTATTACAAAGAGCTTGAAACAAAACGTTACAACAAAGGTATTGAATCTATAGCAGATTTGATTGCCGGAGTGTTGGATGCAGGACTTCTTCCCGAAACTACTGCGGTCAGAATTATAAACAGAGGGATTGAAAACGGGCTTAATTTTCAGGAAGCTAAAGATCACTTATTGGCTAAGATAAAAGAAGCAGGATTCAAGTCTCGTGCCAAAGCTGAGTCTAAAGAGAATGTATTTGCTAACAAATGGATGACAGATGAAGTATTTGAAAGGCAAGCAAATGTAGTAATAAAAGTTAATGGACGGGAAGTTCACACTTTAGAAGAGTATGGGGAGGTTTTATTTAATGATGCCAGTTATTCATCCAGACATATACAGAAAGGAGCCATTCGCCAGAATGTTAATACATTGACCAATGATGATGATTTGGCAATGGAGATTGATGATTTATGTGATGAAAGAGATGTTGTCAAAAAGATTTTAAAAGTCATCTATGCCTTAAACCCGTCTTTGCCCTACAAATTGGGTGAATACAAATATTACTCCTTGGATACAATGCTCAAAACCGGCTTCAAAGATTATAAATTATATAAGAACATTGAAACGGAATTTACCGAAGGGCGCTTAACGATTTGGATTCAGGCCAATGCTCCCGACATTGCCAAAAAGATTCCCTATAAAAATCAAAATATCAACTCAAGCTATTACTCAAATTACAATAATGTATATGGACAAAGTTCACCTCAACAGTCATATACTCCAAGGGATTTTTTAGAATTTATTTATTCTGTCAACAATCAATATCCGTTTTATCTAAAAAAGGATAGGTTACTGAAAAACTTTCAGGATTTAGCCGATACTTTAAAGCAAGCAGATTCCTATTGGAACGATGTAATGGATAATTTCAAAAACGAGTATCTTACCACCTGGATGAAGTCCGGTGGCAGATTCGATTATATAAATGCTTACAACAATGAAATTGACAGGGTTTTTGCATTAAAAACACATAATTCTGAAGAAGCATGCTATGCCGGTATTCAAAAATTGCTTGAAACAATTGACAATTCGGTATCGCCTCCCAAATTGCGATTAGATAAGCTGCAAATTGACTTACAGGATTTTGCTCCTTCCAATAAAATAGAAACAGTATCAATACAAGTAAAGATGGAAGGTATTGGCTTTACTAAATCAATTTATTCATTAAATAAAAACATAGAAGGGATAACTCTAAAGGATAAGGCTAATTGCTTTTTTTCTTTAACGAATAATACCATATTTAGCATTAATGTAGATATTGATACTGCTAAGCTATTAAAAGGAACATTGTACAAAAATACATTAAAGATACAATCGGCAATGGAAACTATTGAAGTACCCGTTAATATAAAGGTTGTCTTTCCTAAAAAGCAATTTATCAGGCAGTTAATTAAATATGGCCTGATTTTTGGAACATTTATAGGTATCATTAATTACTTATTTGTCGGTATAGCAGATTCGTATGAAGGGCAATATGGTGTGGGCGCTCCTTTATTTGTGTTAGCAGTGGCATTTGTAGGTTGGTTTATCTGGTGGATTCCTGCAATTAAAAAATTTGAAAAGTTATGAGAGGAATAATACAAAAGCATCGGATATGGTTGCAATTGGTATTTCTTATATTGGGCCCAATAGGGCTTGTTTTTTTAATGTTTGAAGAGGTCAAATCAGACAAAAAACTAAACCAGTTAATAAAATTATCGACCATATTATGGGTGATTGCTTATTTCGATTTTTTTCAGATAGGAACACATATTGGAAGTGCTGTCTTTTTATTATATACATTAATAGCAGACGGAAGTGCCTTTTTCATTCAAAAAAGTGGAGGATTAGAAAGTAAAATTGGATATTGGTTTATTCATGGTGTTTTAATTGGAATTGTTTACGGGTCTTATGTAGCGTATAAAAAATATAGATTATCAAAATATTATTTTATTTTCACATTATTAATCCTAATACTTTATTCTGTTTTGCAATTATTGTTAAATATTAGATATATTTCAGAGCGTAAAAATGTTTTTAATGGTAGAAATATATCTAATGAACGGAGGCAAAACACTAGTGATACCAATAAATCTATAAATACTATCTTAGGTTATGATTATTTTTTGCTTACAAATTATACTGATGGCGCTGATTTATTGAAATTAGTCGATCAGGATATCAATACATCATTGATAAGAAACTCGAGACTAAAACGGAATGAGCCATTTTCAGACATGAGATTCTGGGTGGAGTTGAATGGAAAAAAAGAAATGGATTTTAAATCTTTAATCTTGCACGGGTTTTATATTTACAATGGAAACAACCAATCTGAAAAAGAATGGAATAAATATGGAAGAGCAAAAAAAATCAATGTAGTAATCAATAAGAAAGTCATTGCCAAGCTTGATGTGGAAGATGTTTTTAACAAACCCCAGTCATTATTTTTTGAGCCAGTAAAGATTGAGCCGTTGCATATAATAGAGCTTGTTATAATGGAAGACTATCAGGGAACGGTAAATAAAATTGCGATATCCGAATTAATTCCGATTATTGAAATAAGGAAATAAAGGTAATGTGGTAAAAAATAGTTGGTTTTTGGGTCAAAAATTGGTTGAAATTTGACTTATAGAGCAAAAGGGTAATAAGCTCTGCTGTGGGAAGCAACATATGAGCATATAGCTCGGTGCTTATACGATAGAGGACAGCTTTTTGAGCTGTCCTTTTCTTATCTATCGGTAAGCCAAAATCGCAAGAAAATCCCTTCATCGCTTTTGATTTTTAAAGTAGATATACCATTTAATGAAATTGATTTTCTTATCTATTCTTAGTCCCTTATGCAAAGTCATATACTCTTTTAAATGTGTAACGTAGCCTTTTCTCCCAACATCAACGGCCTCAATGATGAAATAAAAGCGAGGTGTTTATGGTATTACCTGGTGTGGCGAAATAATGAAAAAGAAAGTTGAAATTACCTTGCTTTGGTAATAATTGCCGGGTAAAAAATCAGGCCGGGAACAGTGCTTATCCCAATTCAAAACTCGTTACGCCAAAAACCTTTTCAACCGGGAAACCGGGCTGCCCGTTTTTGTACATTCTTGCCGTCTCAAAAACTAATTGCATCTTATATTTTTCAGCAATTTCCAGCGCCTCTTTGTTGATTTCGGGAATATCTATGTAAACTGATGATCCTTTTACGGCAGTGCAGCAAGCTAAAAATAATTTTTCTGCTGCTTCCTTATCGTCTGCAAAAAGCGGCCCTATCTTATACCCCGACAGGCATTGGCGAATTACCGCATATCCTTTCAGACCATCACCCTCGTTAATACAAAAAGCTTTTGCATTCGGCATATTCAGCCACCGGTTTAAAAAACGGTTTCTTGCCGTTCCAAAGACACCGGCATCATAGCTAATAATTGCCGGATGGAGCGCTCTCCCGGCTTCGGTTGCTTTACCGGTAAGACCGGTTATATTTTGCGCTTCAAAGCGCATTTGCTTATACTGGTATTCAAAGCCTGATTTCCGGTAGTTTTCTATTTGTGCCGGTACGCCGTCTAATCCGGATACAAGATGCCCAAGATACGTTTGAGCATGTTGCCATATTTTTAATCCATAGCCTCTTCCCCTGTGCTGCCGGGCAACAATATAAAAGCCCACAAAGCCATAACGGTTACCATAGTTTACGGCAGAAATGCAGGAAACGGGCTTTCCGTTCAACACACCGATAAAAAAACCGTTGGGATCAGTAGCGTAAAATGCGCTGCCGTCTTCCAGTCCGGGATTCCATCGCTCTTCGCCCGCCCACTGAACAGCCAGGCCGATCTCCTCCGGCTGCATGTTTCGTATGACATATTCGTGGTTCATGTTAATCAGGAAGTCTGAATGAAATTGATCCAACTGGAATGCGGACCTTCAAAAGGATTGGAGCTGCCGACCCTTTCCGTTTGAATAGCTGCCGATGTTTTGAGCTGAATATTTTGATAGCCGCATTTTTCAAGCAGCCCGATGAAATATTCAGGCGTATAAAACCGGACTTTGCCAATACCGGTAGCCTCCTCAATTTTTCTGAAAACTTCCGTACCGTATGTACGATTGGGCATATCCACGCATTGCGGTTCCAGCGCAAAATCGCAGGCCAGGGCGGCTTTATTTTCTGCAAAATAATACAGGATATTTTTCAGCACCTCTTCCTGCAGGTAGTAAATAATACCTTCCAGAATCACCAGGGTAGGGTGCTTACTGTTCCATCCTTTTTCAAAAAGCTGCTGCGTTAATTTTTCCAGGTTACTGATATCACAGGTGATAAACTGAATATTGGAAAACTGATCCTGAATCATTTTTTCTTTTTCGGCCATCAGATCCCGGTCAATATCAAATATTTTTATTTGGGGAAAAAGGGCAGCCAGCTCAACGGACAGCGGCGCTATTCCGGCAGCAAGGATAATGACCTGCGCCGGTAGCTCTTCCTGCCGGTTGTTTTCTATAAAAGACAAAGCGCATTTTCGGATAAAAAATTTGCGACCCGTGACACATTCGGTATGCATCAGGCGCTCCTGCGTGCTGAACAGCGCTAATAACCGATCGGCTTCGCTTAAATTTAAGCGTTGGGAATAACGTTTTGCCGGCTCGGTCTGCCAAACGGACGCTGAAGTCCAGTTCAGCACTAAGGCAGAAGTGTCTGCAATTTTAAGGGAGCCCATAGAGGAATTTTTTGAACGTAAAGATATTTTTTTTTCTGAGCAGGCGAAAGAGAAAAGAAGGCCGCATTTGAAATTAAACTATTGTTCCGAAGTTCTGCTTGCTTTTTCGATTACGCCATACTCAAACTTATGACTACTATATACAAATCGGATCGTTCTTCTTTAAAGCAGATAAAATAATTTTAACCGGTTAAATATAATCAATAATAGTTCAGGAATAGCTAATTCGTCACTTCACTACAAATATTGTTAAAAAGAAAAAATAAATTATTTAAAAATCTCAGGGAATGCAAATTTCTACAAATACATAGTTGAAGTTATTCCCTATAATACAACAAATCCGGATTTAAAAAGACAAATCAATAAAATATGAAAAAATTATTTACAATTTTAGTAGCGCTGCTGCTGACCGCAAAAGTGTTCGCACAGACACCCTCCAAAATGAGCTATCAGGCGGTCATCCGTAATAGTAGTGACAATCTGGTTGAAAACACAGAAATCGGTATGCAAATTTCCATTTTACAGGGTGCTGCAAGCGGAACGGCCGTGTATATAGAAACGCAACACCCAACCACTAATACTAACGGTCTGGTAAGTATAGAGATAGGAGACGGTACGGTTGTAAGTGGAAACTTAGCAGCTATTGACTGGGCAAATGGTCCTTATTTCATCAAAATTGAAACTGACCCTGCCGGGGGAACAAACTATACTTTGACATCAACAACTCAGTTATTGAGCGTACCTTATGCTTTGTATGCAAAAACAGCGGAAAATGTTAGCGGAGCAATTTCCGAAACCGATCCGTTATTTACCGGTTGGGATAAGTCCACGGGCATATCCATCACGGAAAGCCAGATCATCGATTTGGGCAGTTATATCACTACGGAAACAGATCCGTTATTTGGTTCATCCGCAGCTTCGGGCATTAGCGCAACGGACATCAGCAACTGGAATAATAAGCTATCTGTGGAAACCGATCCGTTATTTACCGGTTGGGATAAGTCCACGGGCATATCCATCACGG
>CAZUSO010000030.1:20209-33711 GCA_964622775.1 uncultured Taibaiella sp.
CGGAAACAGATCCGTTATTTGGTTCATCCGCAGCTTCGGGCATTAGCGCAACGGATATTAGCAACTGGAATAACAAGCAGAATCCGTTAACAGCCGGTACAGGAATAAATATTAGTGGAAACACCATCAGTGCAACGGGAAGCATCCCTACCGGATCTGCCGGAGGAGCATTATCCGGCACTTACCCTAACCCTTCCATCGCATCCGGTGCAGTAAATTCAACGACAATTGCAGATGGAAGTATCGTCAATGCAGACATATCAGGGTCTGCTGCAATATCCTATTCAAAGCTTAATCTTAATAACAGCATAGTGGCGGGGGATATTACTAACGGCGCCATTACTCCCGTTAAAATCAGTTCTGCCGGGGCTTCTGGTGGTCAGGTGCTCACTTATACCGGCAGTTCGGTAGCCTGGTCTGCGCCGCCTGCCGCCACACTCATGTTTACAAGAGTATCAATTACTAGTGCAAACAGCCCTTATACCATACCTTCCGGAGTTAATATAATAGGTGTCAATCAATCCACGCCAATCACTATAATCCTTCCTTCGGCAAGCTCGGCGGGCGCCGGTGCAATTATTATTATTAATCCGGAACAGGGGACTTACAATAACAGCAATCTGCTTACTATACAGGCACCTTCAGGAAACCTTGTCAATAATGCTTCTTCGATTAATACCAATAGCCTGTACAACACAAGAAGATTGTATAGTGATGGTGTAAGCAGATGGTATACGTTTTAGCGACAGGCTGTTTTCTTCAACTCATCAAATGCTATAACATGAAGCATTCGACCGTTCTGTTTTTTGCATTAATTCTTTCGATCCGGATTTTTTCTCAGGACATCATAATCAAAGACATCAACATCATTCCAATGACATCGGATACCGTTTTAGCTCAACAAAGCGTTTTGATGGAAAATGGAAAAATTAAAGAAATCGGAGTATACACAAAACTTAAAAAAGATAAGAACACTAAAGTCATAGATGGTGAAGGAAAGTATCTTATGCCCGGACTTGCTGATATGCATGTTCATCTTCCGGAAGAAGACAAAATTGAAAAGCTTTTACTTTCGGATATTGCGGCAGGAGTTACTCAAATCCGGGTGATGAACAGCAGCGTAGCTCAACTGGAGTTACGGAAAAAATTAAACGATAACAAATATTTCATCCGCCCGAATATCCATTACAGCCATTTGATAAAAGGGGACGAAGCTTTTTCCGAATACCGGGCGGACAGTTTAATGCAACAAATTGAAAGCAGCGATATTGACTTTATCAAACTATTGAGCTTATCTGATGAAGCAACGTTTGATAACCTGATGAGGACTGCTAATAAGCATAACATTATAGTATGCGGGCATTTCCCTGTTTATCAAAAAGAAGGGCAGCCTGTAGTAATAGATATGGAAAAGGTAATTGAAAGTAATTTTAAAAGCATAGAACACTTAGGAGGATATATCTGGTTACAAGATGAAGAGAAGTTGGAAAACGCTTTAGAACTCACGAAAGAAAACAACATTTATAATTGTCCCACTCTTGATTGGGATGTCATGGCCTATGATCTGCAATATCCGAATGAATACAAAAACAGATTGACCTACCAATGTCTGCCACGCGGCATTACAAAAGACTGGGAAGTCAATTATCTCAGGGCGCTTAATAAGGCAGGAGGAAAAGAAAAAATTATCGAATCAAGAGACAAATACAAACCCCGATTTGGTTTAAAATTGAAAATATTGAAAAGGCTTTATGAAAAGGATTGCCTTTTGCTCATCGGCGGGGACGCCGGCAATGATTTTCAGGCTGATGGATTTAATGTTTATGAAGAAATGATGAACTGGAAAAATGCGGGAATAGACAACTATACAATTCTAAAATCAGCTATCGTAACACCTTCTTATTTTTTCAATCACCAAAGCTCCTGGGGAACTATTGAGGCGGGTAAAAATGCAGAAATGATTATCCTGGCAAAAAATCCTTTAGAGGACATAAAAAATATTACGACCATTGAAGCTACAATCGTTGGTGAAAAAATTTATAACAATAAAGAATTGATCAACAAACTATAGCCGGCTAACAGCCGCATAATAAAATCTGACAACTTGATTAAAGTTCATAAAAATATGAAAAAGCAATCCATCATTTTGATAAGCATGCTGATAGTCGGCAGCGCGGCTGACGCTCAGCAGGGTTTTATAGCTACTGGCAGCGATGTTACCAATGCTTCCGGTTCCATCAGCTACTCTGTAGGCCAGCCAGTATTTCAGGCGGTCAATAACGCTTCCGGCCTGATTATAGAAGGACTACAGCAGCCCCCTATACCAGGTGATCCCCTGCCCATTACTCTGCTTTATTTTAAGGCAATTGCCAACGAGAACCGGACGGTAACGTTGCAATGGACTACCGTTTCGGAAATCAATGCCGCTTATTTTACAGTGGAGCGCTCTAAAAATGCCATTCACTTCAGCAGCCTGACGGATGTGGATGCAAAGGGCAACACCAATACTAAAGAAAGCTATAGCATATTCGACTTAAGTCCTTATGATGATGATTCCTACTACCGTCTTAAAGAAATGGATCGTGACGGAAAGATTACCTACTCCACGATTCAAAAAGTGCACTTCGATGATGCTGCATTTTCCATTGTCGCAGCGCCCAATCCTGTAGAAAACTATCTACAGATCATGATCGGGGGTATGGAAACGGAAGGGCTGCACTACCGGCTTATAGACGTCACAGGCCGGCAGTTGCACGAGGGGATAGTTACCGGCAGCACAACTACTGTTGATATCAGCAGCATGGCAGCCGCTTCCTATATTCTACAGGTCACCGATGGCCGTCAGGTATTGACCAGTTTTAAAATTATAAAGCGATGAGGAGAATGGAGATTAACCATTTGAGTTAAGCCGTGGACGGTGTCTTACCCACATCCATATGTCTTTTTGTGGTGGGTGAAGATACCATGACAACATTATTGCATTTCATCTTTGCAAATCTTTCAACATTAATCCAACATTAAAGTTGATTTTAGTGATAGAAGCCAGAAGTTCTGATGTTTTTGATTATTGATACAAGGAATGACGACAAAAAGCATGATGTCATGCGACATTTTGGAACGCAAATCCTCCGGTAAATGGAGACATTATTTTGGGTTGATTTTCCCTTACCGCATAATATACATCTTCCCGAAATTGTGCTTGAAATATTTATCTACTGCCTGGTTAGCGCGATGCTCGATCTCCTTACCTTCAATGGAAGTAACTAATCGGTAGAGATAAACGCCATTCCCTAATAGCTGGCCGTACTGATCTCTTCCGTCCCATTTATACTCTGTGATATTCCGGCCGACATGAAGCGGGCCTAATTCATCCTTGGTAATTTCACGAACTATCTTTCCCGTAACCGTCATGATCTGGATCTTGAACTGCGAGGGAATCTGAGACCCCGTTAAGGTAAACAGAAACGCAGTTGATGTGGAAAAGGGGTTGGGATAATTCAGCAGATTGGTGATTGTAGGCTTATTTTCCACCGTAAAGTTGATCTCATAAACAGGTGCGCTGCCGGCTATATTACCGGCTACATCTTTACCGGTTACAATAAGCTTATATAACCCGTCTTCTAACAGGGTCGGTTTAAATTCAATAACAGCCTGATTCTTTTTACCCTTGCTGATATCGGCAGGAATAAATTTACAGATGGTTCCGTCGAATGGGATGCTGTCCACGCGGGACTGGTCGGGAGGATAAGCCAGTTTAATGGCAAGCAGGGAAGTATCTTTCAATGCTGAAAACTTATTCTCATCCAGCATCAGCACTTTAATGAACGGCTTTGCGGAAACAATGTCTTTGTCCAGGATATGCACCCCGTCGAAGGTTATATCTAAAATGGGATTGGTTTTGTCTCCATCTACATAAAACGGTATATATCCTAAATTGTTGGGATGATATTGCTCCGGCTGATCTTCGTCCGGGTTGGCTTCAATAAACAAGGTATTTCTTCCGGAATATTGAAACGGATTGAAATCAATACCTGCAATCAGCGTGTCATTACCGGGTAATTTCCGGTAACGCTTTTGCGCCAAAGTATGCTGTTGATTATTGGCATCAATCAGGCGATACTTCACCAATACGCTGTCCATCGGATAAGGTGTCAGGTTTTCAATAGCAATTTGCAAACCGGCGTTTTGTCCCTGCGTGAGTGAGTCTGCGGTGAATTTATAATGTGCCAGGGGATTGAGCGCTGCTTCCGGAACAGGGTCATATAATACGCGCCAGTAATTCAGGTGAGCGCTGGTGCGGTTAACATTGTCCACACTGTTCCAGATCATTTTAAGATAAGGATATTTTGTAGCGGAAATAAAGGAAAGCGAGGTGTCTTGTGCATTACCGGTATAAAGCAGGATTTCTTCCTGCTGTTTATTAATGCCGAATATTTTCACAAAAGGATGGTCGTTTTGCGGAATATTATCATAGCTGATCGGCTGCCACTTCAGGCTGTTCCACTTTTTTGCCGGGCCGATAACCGTACTGGTCACCATTCCGGTATCCGGGTAAGTAGAGAATGTCGCATCTAAGGTAATAATGTCGAGGCTGTCCTGGCTTACTACCTGTTGAACCGGGTAATTATTGTTACCTTTCTTACGAAAGAAAATGAAGGTTTTGTTATCGGTGAACTGATCAATCTGGTCAAAACCTAACTCCACAATTTTGTCATACAACGTGTTTCCCAAACCATATATTGACGCATCGGTCTGCCATTCCGTAATGGTTTGACGCGCCCAGAGATTCGGAGGCCCGCAATAAGTATAGTTTTTAATCAGGATATAATTATTATTCGGCACACTGTCGATAAAAAGCCGGGCATTATTTCTGCTTTGCGGAGTTGCACAGGAAAATTCAAACTGGTACTTATTATGGTTTCCGCAACGCGCTGCCGATCCTGCTATGCCATTAGCCGGATTTTCCCAGGGCAGTCCGGTTACGGAATCAAATACTACAATGTGAATGGCGCCCTGATCTACACAGCCCACATCATCTAATAACACATCATTCAAAGTCTGGCTGATATTTACATAGTCGCGGTATTGCTCATACAAAACACGGTTGCTGACATGCAATGAATTGACAAAGGGGCCGAATTCGAATTTCCGGGTGGAGGACGGCAGCTTAAGGCCGAAATAAGGTTCATCCCTTTTGTATTGATAATAATGCGACTGGTTCCATCCGTCCGAGCCATTCGTCAGGAATATAAAGGAACTGTTTCGCCATTGAATTTGCCCGTTCACCAACTGATCGGAGGCTGTACGCCAATAATAAACCGTATTGTTCTGATAGGTTAAAGCCGGCTTCCATTTGATCACACCGCCTTTGCTGGCGATAGTTGTACTCTGCTTCAGCGGGCTGTTAAACAAGGCGGTAGTATCAATTTCTACTTTATAGTTTACTTCAGGGCCGAACAGATTCAATGCCGATGATTTTAGCGTGATGCCCTGCTGATGTACAATAGCAAATTCGTGCGGATAAACCGGAACCAATCCATTGTCGGCGATAAACAATTCTAAAACCGCCTTATTATTTTGGTAGGAAATTTCGTTGAATTGGTTATCCGGGTTGATCCGGATTGTATAAACATTCAACCCGACATCATTTTGACGATTGATCGGTACCCGGAATTGCAGGGTGTCAGAAAAATAGATCGGAATCCGGACAGAATCGGCATACAATACCGTCTGATTGCCGGATTTTGATTTTTCCAGAACGATTAAAACACTGTCTGAGGTAGATTTTCCCAGATTATACACGATAGCCTTCAGGCTGAAAGAATCCAGTGCGGTGGTAACCGGGGTGGGGCTGGCGGACAACTGTGCATCATCTGTGTAATAATCACTTTTGTCCGGATTATAAACCTGTAAAGCGGGGTCACCCTGCAACAGGATACATTGCTTATGAACCTTCATCATGGCAGAGGAGTTGATGCCTGCCAGCGTAGCACGTATCTGCTCACCGATTGTTTTGCCGTATTCCTGGTAAGAAAACTTTTTATAAAGCGTTCTCATGTATTCATTCAGTTGGTTCGTGTAGCTGAAATTATCAGACGCAAGCATCGCTACCGAGCCGCCGTTTACAGAGGTCAGGTAGCTTTCTCCTATCGTTTGATTGTATTGAAATATCTGGGAAACGTCACATCCGAATGCAAAGAATATCGGGAATCGTGGGTTAGGATGATATACATTCGGATCGTTCAGATTATAATCGAATCCGGTGGAAGAAGCATGTCCGTAAAAGGTAATGATATTGACACCACTGTTGATGGTGGAATCAATTCGGGCATCTTCGATGGTAGCTACCGGATCGGTGGTGTTTTTGGCAACTGTGATAATACTTCCGCCAATGAGTGTGTCGCTGTAAGTTGCTTTGCAGGCATTCAGGTTAGGCACAAAGGTACCCTGTTGTAGTGCGGCATCCGTACCGCCCGCAATATGTAAGCCCGATTTTTTCCAGATGGAATTTTCCAGATCCGGCATCGCGGGTATTTTCAGAGCATCTTCATAATGCTGTACTTTCGTAAGATAGGAACCGATTTCATCATTATTCCATGCAGAAAAGCGGCCTACGGCTAATTCCGGCACATCATCATTGTCCGTGTCGGCAAATAAATTGTCGGATCCCGGATGGCCGTATGTTGGAACCAAAGCCGATGAAAACTGGTAATCCTGTGGTGACTGCGTGTAGGGTAAATACCGGTTATACTGTAATCCTTTCCCGATTATGAACAAAAATTCCGGGCGCACATTCCAATGATTGATCGCATATCTTACAAAGCCCTTTACACCTAAAGGATGCATGGTATAGCCGTAACCAAACTGATTGTACAGTTCGGCCACATCCACGACCACCACGTTATGGCCGCCTCCGGCCGCACTCTGACGGTATTGCCGGTAGTCACTGATGTAATTAGGGCTGGCATTGATATAATCCCGGTGAGTTAAAATAATATAATCGCCCTGATTACTCGACTGGGAATAATCCCGGAAGCTGACTGGCGTGAAATTTTCTACAGTTTGAATCTCTGCTTCAGGGCTGACGAAAGCGTCTCGCATACCCGACGATGAATTCAGATAAAACACGGGATTATTGTTGGAATTTAAGGTGCCGGTATATCGCCTTTTATTCGTCAGATCAATCAATACCGGAGCAGCTCCGTTTGTCGCAAAATTTGTGAGGGAGAGCAACTGTCCGGCTCCTGTAGCAGGCAGTTGAAAAAGAGTTCTCCGAGCGGTATCTCCGGTGAAGTCAAAAGTACGGGGATATCTTAATGATAGAAATGCCACGCCATAGCGGGCGGACTCTGAAAATTTAATAGCAGTATTGGTGCTTCCCAGGCTGGATAGCGGCACCGGAAGGCTTTTCTTCACTACATCAAATTTACCGTAGGTCGTATCAAAGACCTGAGTGGAGCCAACGGAAATATAGGTATGGTGGTTATAATCCTCCGAAGCGCCCACTAATGAAACATTCATTTGGGCATTCAGCGAGCTGTTCCCGGTATATTGATGTCTGGAAGTACGATTGATGGTATAATCTGCGGCATTGTTGTTTCTGATGAGATACACATAACCTTCACCCACATCATACTGAGCGGAATAAAAATAAATATCGCCTGCATCGCTTCCGCTCACGTCATATCCACCCAAAAGCGCCCGTGGATTAACGGATGCCCTGCTCTCATACCAAAAATATGGTTCGGCAGCCGGTTGAGGAGTAGGTATGGAATTATTAACGCTTTCAATACGCTGGTGTATATTGGTATTGTAGGTTAGAAAATAAAATGCCGTATCGCTCATCATCGGCGTTTCATCACTGGGTTGAGCTGCCGCATTGGGATAAAGCTGGGTATCCATTTTTCCGTTTGCCCGGTTCGCATAAAACTCAATGAAATCATTAGATCCGAATGCGCCGTTCGTGCTCACATATACAGGTACCTCCTGGCCTTCCCGGAATAAAGCCATCTGGCTCCCCGGTACGGAAGACATTCCTAAGTTGTCTAAGCTGGCTTTCGTGATACGGTAAACCCGTTGTTCTGCAATGCCGAACTTATAATAGGTATTGCCGAAAATGATCCATTCATTGCCATAAGTCTGAGCCCAACCACTCAGTTGGCCGGCACACAATAATAATAAAACAACTATTGATCTTATCCCATTTTTAGCGTACAGTTTCATTTTCACAATTTATTTTGAGCGTATGCGGTTTTAAAAATTATTGATTGGATGAAGGTGCTTGCTGCCCGGGTAAAGAACCAGGCGAATTGGCCTGCTCACGCTGCTTCATACGTTCCAGCCGCTTAGCCCGTTCCGCTTTGCGTTTTTCTTCCTCTATCCTGCGCTTCGTGCTCGCTTTTAGCAAATCTACCCGGATGGAAACAATATGCGACATCAGGGGATTGTCCTGCACCTGAAGGCTGGTAAAGGCGTAATCAATAGATAAGCTTTTTATCTTAAACCCGACCCCGACTGATGGTTGAAATACGGTGTATTTTTTTTGATTTGTGGTATCGGCATTATCCAGAACGCGATAAAAATTACCAATGCCGCCTCTCAGAAAGATGCTGTTTTTATAGCTGGCTTCAATGCCCAAACGCGGATCAATACTGATGGGTTTTGAAGCGATAATGGTAGCCCGCTTTCCGTCTGTAGTCATGTCAAAGCCAAGCTCTGCAAGTACCTGAAATTTATCTTCCGCTTTCAGGAAATAATGTGCCACGCCAAAATTGAAACGGGGCAGCATCACTTCGTAAGACTTCACCGGAATTTCATTGCCTGTTTGTCCGAAGATTTGCTTCTCATGATCGGTCAGGTGAAAGCTCCAGGCCGTATAAGTGCTGGTGATATCTTTAGCCGTAATGCCGAATTGCCAGCTTTTATAATCCATCTGTACGCCCAAATCCAGTCCGAACCCCCAGGCATTGGCCATCTTGCCGATATTGCGGTACAGCACTTTTGCATTAGCGCCAATACGGGTTTTGATATCCTGGTTATTTTTAAACAGGCTCAGATTTTGCGCATAAGATAATAATGCAGCATAATCTCCTGCCGAAATACCTTTTAATTTGGATTCGTCAAATGACCCGTCAGGGCGCACATAGTCGATCGTATAGGGTATGTCATCCGTTCCGAAGCGGATAAAACTGATACCGATTGCCCGTTTATGATCCTGAATGGGCATGGTTATTGACGCAAAATCATATTTGGAAATACCGCCGAAATATTCGGCATGCATCAGGCCGCCCTGGATATCCGTTTCTATCTGCATCAGACCGGCAGGGTTCCAGTATCCGGCATAAGCGTCCGAACTGCTGGCAGACTGCGCTCCGGCCATACTCAAACCTCTTGCTCCGATACCGATATTCAAATACTCATTCACATAAATCCGTGGTTGCGCATTCGCCGCATATGCCAAGGAAAGGAATGAGATAATCAATGAAATTTTCTTCATCTGAATGATATAATCTTAACCCTGATTTAACGCCAAATATAGCCCTTTATTGCCATTTCAACCGGAAATTTATCCTGCATTTTTTCTTCCTCAAGCCCCGCTTTTCGCCTATTCTGTACGATTGCTTGCTAAGTGGCAGTAACCCTTTATTTTTGCATACCTGAATTAGTATAATTATCATTTAACTGAAAAATATTTTGGCCACAAATTTTATTCCCGAATTACAAAAACGCGGTCTGCTCCAGGATATAATACCCGGCACCGAAGCACAACTGGCACAGGAAATGACCATTGGTTATGTCGGTTTTGATCCCACTGCCGACAGCCTTCACATCGGCAGTATGCTGCCGATCATTCTGCTGATGCACATGCAGCGTGCCGGACATAAGCCTGTTGCACTGATTGGCGGAGCTACCGGAATGATTGGCGATCCCACCGGTAAATCTGCCGAACGGAATTTGCTGGATGCGGAGACCATCGACCATAATGTTGCCGGTATCCGAAAACAGTTAGCGCAGTTTCTGGACTTTAGCGATCATATCAGTAACAAAGCAGAACTGGTCAATAACTATGACTGGATGAAAAATATTTCCTTTCTCGATTTTATCCGGGATATCGGTAAGCATATTACCATCAATTACATGCTGGCTAAAGATTCGGTGCAGAAACGAATGGAATATGGCTTATCTTTTACGGAATTTACATACCAGTTGCTACAGGGTTACGATTTCTATCATCTCTATACCACTCAAAATGTGAAACTACAGTTTGGCGGCGCCGACCAGTGGGGCAATATTGTAACAGGCTGCGAATTAATCCGGCGTAAGACCGATGGCAGTGCATTCGCATTTACCTGCCCCCTGCTGAAAAAAGCAGACGGTGGGAAATTTGGGAAAACAGAAAGCGGTAATATTTGGCTGGACCGGAACAAAACTTCTCCGTATCAATTTTACCAATACTGGCTGAATGTGTCTGATGAAGATGCCAAAAGCCTGATTTATATTTTTACTTTTTTACCGCTGGATATGATAGAGGATCTTGTTGCAGCACATGATGCCGCACCACATTTAAGATTGCTTCAGAAAAAGCTGGCAGAAGAAATTACGGTAATGGTTCATAGCCGTGAAGATTTGGAATTTGCTCAAAAAGCTACGGAAATCCTGTTTGGAAAAGCCACCGCCGAAGCGTTGACTGCACTGAATGAGCTACAGTTGCTGGACATTATGGAGGGTGTTTCACAGGTGAAATTCAGCAGGGAACTGCTCCGGGACGGATTTGATTTTGTGCAGTTCCTGGCAGATACCGGTATTTTCTCTTCCAAAGGCGAAGCCCGTAAAATGGCACAAAGCGGCGGGCTGAGCATCAATAAGCAAAAGATAAATGATGCCGGTCGTCTGCTTGTTCCTGATGATTTGCTGAATGGAAAATATATACTGATTCAAAAGGGTAAAAAACAATACTATCTTGCTGTAGCCCTGGATCCGGAAATCAACGTATCATGAAAATATTCACGGCACAACAGATCAGGGATGGCGATGCCTATACGGTTCAGCAGAGCGGCATTTCGTCAGTTGATTTGATGGAACGTGCTGCCCGGAAATGTTATGAATGGATTGCCGCTCATTTTTCCTATACTACGCCTGTCCTGATAGTCTGCGGAATGGGTAATAACGGCGGCGATGGTTTGGCGCTGACCCGCATACTCCTGCAGGAAGGCTTCTCCGCTAAAGCTGTGGTGCTGAAATTAGCCGATGAGTTTTCTGCGGATGCTTCTTTGAATTTTACACGACTCCATCAATTGGCGCCGGATAATATAAAGATGTTGTATGAAGGCATGTTCATCACCGATCTTCCGGAGCGTATCCTGATTGTGGAAGCCTTATTCGGAACAGGGTTGAACCGCTTGCCGAGCGGTTGGGCAGCCGATTTTATCCGGGAGATCAATGTCTTGCCCAACCGGATAATTGCGCTGGACATTCCGGGAGGACTTCCGTCGGATTCCCTGCCTGAAAAAGGCGCTGCCGTGACGGAAGCAGATTTTACGCTGAGTTTTCAGTTTTATAAACGGAGCTTTTTACATCCTGAAGCGGGACGATTTGTCGGCGATGTGCAGATTCTGAATATCGGAATTAATGAAAAATATATTCGCGATACCCATTCTCAATATTACATCATCACACCCGAAATTATCCGGGAAATCTACCGACCCAGGAAGCCTTTTGCTCATAAAGGAACGTACGGAAAATCCATGCTGATTGGCGGAATGCGGGGAATGGGCGGCGCTATGGTATTAAGCGCTAAAGCAGCGCTCCGGTCAGGCGCGGGTCTGGTGTGTGTACAAACGCCAGATGCAGTTTGTTCCATAGTGCAGTCGGCAGTTCAGGAAGCAGTATGTATGGCAAATGGTAAAGACTTTATTGAAAAAATTATTTTTCCGGAAGAAAATTATACGGTAGGTATTGGCCCTGGATTAGGAACGCATCATCAGACACAGGAAGCATTGCTTCATTTTCTGGAACAGGCTCAGCGCCCGGTAATCGTGGATGCGGATGCCCTGAACCTGATTGCAATAGATAAAGAAATGCTGAACCTGCTTCCGGCGTATTCCATACTGACTCCGCATCCCAAAGAGTTTGAACGTATTTTTGGGGCTTTCCCGGATAGTATGCTTCAGGTGGAATGGGCAAGAGGCATTGCCATGAAATATAATATCATTATTGTGCTGAAAGGGCATCATACTGCTGTGTTAATGCCGGATGGCAGTTGCTGGTATAACAGCACGGGCAATGCGGGAATGGCAACCGGCGGCAGTGGAGATGTGCTTACCGGAATTATTACCGGTCTGCTGGCTCAGGGATACACATCCCGTGAGGCAGCGCTATTGGGCGTTTACCTGCATGGCCGCAGCGGCGACATCGCTGCCGGCAAGCTTTCCCAGGAAGCGTTAATTGCTGGAGATATTGTAGATTATATAGGAAAAGCCTTTCTGGAGATCGGCCTTGCTTCGGCGGACTGATATTTCCATGCGCAGGGCGCATTTCGAATCTTTGCATTACCTATGATATCACTCCTTTTTTTCGTCATACGAACAGGTTAGCGTCATTGGGAGTTACCAACCAGGTTCAGCCTTGATTATAATACCGTGACATGTAGTACCTTTAAAAACGAGAAAGCTATTGCAGTGTAGCAGTCTTTCATTTAGTGTTTTGTACCTCCTTGTGAGTCTTGCTTCAAAGAACGGTCCATTATTGTTTGGTGATACCGCAGTAGCGGCATTCCCGTTTGGCAGCATGCCTTTATTTCCTGAACCTCTTTGAGCAATAGCCTTCTCGTTTTTTTTAACTACTAAAAAAGAAGTTATGTCAAAAGTAATCAGTTTTGAGGTAAAAAACGAACATGCAGCAGCCATAGATATTGGCTCGAGGCAAATTTTTGTATCCTGGGACGGTGTGTCCTGCAAAAGTTACGAAAGTTTTACGGAGGGTTATCAGGATTGTATAGCAGATATGAAGCAGCAGGGGGTAAAAAATGTATGTATGGAAGCTACCGGAGTGTATTGGATAGCCTTGCATCATATGCTGGAAAAGGCAGGGTTTGATGTGTGCCTGGTTAATCCCAAAGAAGTGAAACAGGTACAGGGTCGCAAAACCGATGTGAGTGATAGCTGCTGGATGTACCAAATGTTTTCAGCAGGGTTGGTGCGCCGCAGCTATGTACCCCATGATTTATTAAAGGAACTGCGGATGTTGCTAAGAGAAAGAGAAGATAATATCAGAACGAGTAGCGCTTACGTCAAGTAAGATGCAAAAAGCGCTGGAACTCATGAATTTTAAACTGTAACTTCCTCGCTACGTAATATGGTTTTTTGAAAAAAGTTACACAGTTATTAGGCTGTGTGATTTTTTTTGTTTTCCTTTATGTTACGTAATGCGTAACATATGAAAGGTCAACTATCTCCACACCCACAATGGGCGGTAAAACACAGAAAACCCGGTACAGAACTCAG
>CAZUSO010000031.1:0-33605 GCA_964622775.1 uncultured Taibaiella sp.
AAAATCAAGCATTGCAGCCCATAAAAACAAAAAAACGTGTCAAACTTGAGAAGAAAATATAAGCGCCGGTACGTTTTGAAAAATGTGCGACCAAAACGGGGGCATTCCAAATTGTCGTACCTATGGTTATTGGTACGGTAAAAACGTGGCATCGACTAAAGAAATTCCATATTGCAAAGCGATTTGATTAAGATTTCTGCGTAGAAGAAATCTCCACAGTCTGGGGGCCAACTTTTGGAGCGGAGCAATGACAACATAACACTTACTCCGTGTCATGCTCCATGAATAAAGGCAGGTCTTTTAAAGGCTCGCAATGATAGCGGATTTTCGGTATCAGCCCAGGTTGTGAAGCCATGGTTGCTTCCGGTCATTCAATGAAAGTAGCGTGTGGACATTATTGGAATGGCTTGAGGTCATCTCCCTCTACCCCTGTTTTGGAAGGTCTCCCGGCAGGGTTGAGAAATTAAGATTCATGTTGCTGAAAATATCAATAACAGTGGTGATGCTTCGGGATTTACAATCAAAGATTATCCGCCACTACAGCGATGCAGAGATTACACCGGACTACTGCGATTCATAATGCCGTGTACATAAAGGATTTGTAATTTCTAATTCGTATCGACTCCGCCATGCTTTTTGAGAAAGCTACTCAGGCAACCACCAACTGTGGTTTTTTACCTAATAATTTTATAAGCCGCATATGCGAAATAAAGGCGCTCGTCATGCTCGGTATGCTATGATAAGTCAGATTAAACTCCTCGCATTTTGCGCGCACGATTCTGCTCAAATCGGGGTAGTGAATATGGCAGATACGGGGAAATAAATGATGCTCTACCTGATAATTCAATCCGCCCACGCACCAGGAAATAATCTTGTTACCGGGTGAAAAGTTAGCCGTCGTCCTGATTTGATGAACCGCCCATTCACTCTCAATAAATTTGACATCTTCCGCATCTTCGGCTACAAATTCAAATTCCGTTTCCTCCACCACATGCGCCAACTGGAACACAACAGACAAAGTAATTCCCAAGGCAATATGCATCACCAAAAATCCTACTAACCAGGGAAGAAAACCTACAATCCAAATCGGAATAGCGATATAAAACACCACATACATCAGTTTGCTGACCCAGAAAATAATATGCTCTTTACGATCCATCTTCGGTAATGGCGTTGTATATATCTGCTGGGAAAAATAATTGATAAAATCTTTGGTCAATATCCAGAAAACGGAGCTGAAGCTATACAGGAATGGCGTGTAGATATGCTGGATACGATGAAAGGGATACCAACGCTGCGTACTACACATCCTGATGATGGGGCTGTGCGCAATGTCATCATCCACACCATCCACATTAGTGTAGGTATGATGGATGATATTGTGCTTGCTTTTCCAGAAAAAGGCATTTCCTCCCAGGGCATTTAAAGTAAGCGATAAGAGATTATTAACCCATTTTCTGGAAGAATAGCTGCCGTGGCAGGCATCATGCATGATATTAAAGCCTACTAAGGATAAAATGATTCCCCACACGGCACTTAATGCGATGCCTAACCAGACAGGATAGCCGGCAAAAAGCAAAACCAGGTAAAGTGCCATTGCAACCGGAACAAGAATAATCGTTTTGGAAAATAGCCGCCAGTCACCGGTTTTCTTTATTTTCTGATCCTTAAAATAAGCATCCACAGCCTGCTTTAAAGATTTGAAAAAAACGGCGTTTTTATTATTATAGACTACTTTCGGCATGAATACTGTTATTTTAATTAGGGATAAAAATGGAATTAGTTTCCGGTCAGATTTTAATCTCAATACGATTCAAATGGGAAATTTACATTCTGGAAGCGTTCAAAGATAGACATTTATCAACAGAAAATCCGATGTTTGCATACTTATATTAATCTTTACCAATCCATTCAAATCTTTAATAATGAATATTGCTTTTCGCACTGCGCTATTGGCGCTTCTGATAAGTTTCGGCCCGCTTGTACAGGCTCAAAACAGACCATACACCATGGAGGAAGCCACCCTGGGTCTGAACGGAACACTGGCTCCGGAGCAGCTCAAACAATTCCGCTGGATTCCTCAAAGTAATGATTACGTCTTTCTTTATGAAAAGCAACAAAGCATCATCCGAAACCATGTGCCGGAAATGACCAATGATACCCTGCTGCGCCTCAGCGACCTGAATAAAGCCCTGAGCGGGAAGGAACCGCTGAAGAAAATGCCGGCTATCCGCTGGATCAGCAATGCCGCCTTTTATTTCCAGGTTAAAAACGATTTCTATAAAGGAGAAAATATCACTTATAAGACCATACCGGGCAGCAATAACTGGAATGTCCGTCCCTGGGCTTCCTTACCAAAAGATGCTGAGAATATTCAGATTGATGAAAAGGCCGGACAGATCGCCTATACTATGAAAAATAACTTGTTCCTTCTTGATGCATACGGACAGCAGCATACGGTTACTGCGGATAAAAACCCGGATATTATTAACGGGCAGGCAGTGCACCGTAATGAATTTGGCATAGAGGATGGTATATTTTTCTCACCCAAAGGGAATTTACTGGCATTTTACAGGATGGATCAAACTATGGTTGCCGATTACCCCATTATTGACTGGAGTGTGACGCCGGCTCAAAATCACAACATTAAATATCCTATGGCCGGCAGCGCTTCTCATGAAGTAACTTTGGGCGTTTATAACCCCATTACCAAAAACACCGTCTTTCTGAATACCGGCGTACCTAAGGATCAATACCTGACCTGTGTCACCTGGAATCCTGACGAACAATATATCTTTATTGCGTTGCTCAACCGGGATCAAAATCATCTTCGGCTGAATCAATACGATGTGAAAAACGGCGCTTTTATCAAAACCCTCTTTGAAGAAACTGACACAAAATATGTAGAGCCGCAACATGCGCTTTCCTTTTTACCGGGAACAAACAACGAATTCTTATGGTGGAGTCAGCGATCCGGGTTCATGCATTTATACCGCTACAATACGGACGGAAAACTTTTAAATGCCGTTACTTCAGGCAACTGGTTAGTTAACGATATCATCGGATTCAATGAAAAGGAAAAAGAAGTATTGATCTCCGCCAATAAGGAAACGCCTTTAGGCAGAAATATTTACAAGGTCAACTGGCGCAACGGGCAGATTAGCCGCCTCGATAATGCAGAAGGTACACACACGGCATATTCCAACAGTTCGGGAACCTATATTTATGATGCATTCCAAAATGCAGAAACGCCCCGCATCATCAGCATTATTTCCACAAATAAAAAATGGAAAAAAGACCTTCTTTCGGCTGCCAATCCATTAGCAGATTTCGAGCGTCCTTTAGTTAAGAACATTACCTTAAATGCTGATGACGGCACACCACTGTATGGCAAGCTTATCCTGCCTGTGCATTTTGACGAAACCCGCAAATATCCTGTAATCGTTTACCTGTATAACGGGCCGCATGTGCAATTGGTCACCAACAGATTCCCTGCCAGCGGCAATTTATGGTATGAATACCTCGCGCAAAAAGGCTATATCGTCTTCACGATGGATGGCCGCGGCAGCAGTAACCGCGGACTGCAATTCGAGCAGATTACCTTCCGGCATTTGGGGAAAGTGGAAATGGAAGACCAGCTACAAGGCGTAGCATTTTTGAAAACATTGCCTTATGTAGATGCGGAAAGAATGGGCTTACACGGCTGGAGCTTCGGCGGATTCATGACTACTTCGCTGATGTTGCGCCATCCGGGCGTGTTCAAATGTGCGGTTGCCGGCGGGCCGGTAATAGACTGGAGCATGTACGAAGTGATGTACACCGAGCGGTATATGGATCGCCCGCAGGACAATGCAGATGGCTATGCAGAAAACAACTTGCTGACTAAGGCCGGCAATCTCCGGGGAAAGCTCTTAATGATTCACGGTGCTCAGGATAATCTTGTAGTCTGGCAGCATTCCGTCAGGTTTATTAAAGCCTGTGTGGATGAAGGCATTCAGCTTGATTATTTCATTTATCCGGGTCATGAGCATAATGTACTGGGAAAAGATCGGGTACATCTGATGCAAAAGGTCACCGACTATTTCGACCTATACCTGAAGCCATAACGCCTATTATTAAGTCAAAATGCAAAAGTCAAAGCAGCAAAAGCGCAGATAATCCATTTAACGGAATTTAATGATGCAGACAAAATATGCCTGACTTAACATTAGTGTCCCGACACCGAACAAGAATACCAGAAAAATTTACCTGCTTTTCTTTCGTCCATAATGGCACGAAATATGTTGTTTAAAAATGACATCATACAACTCATGCTTAACAATAACATAATACAACTTTTACAGGGGCTTAATTTAATATTGCAGCCATAAAAGCAAGTGGAATTACAGGTTTATGGAAAATTCATTAGGAAAAATATTAATTGTAGATGACGAGCAGGATATTGTAGAATTAATGGACTACAATCTTAAAGATGCCGGATATGAAACACTGTCAGCTACCAATGGTGCCGAGGCGGTACGTAAGGCGGCACAGTTCGTTCCCGATCTGATATTACTGGATATCATGATGCCGGAAAAAGACGGCTTTCAGACCCTTAAAGAGATCAGGAATAAGCCGCAATTAGATCATACCATTGTAATCTTCCTGACAGCATTGAGTGATGAAAAATCGGAAATCGAAGGATTAAAACTTGGCGCGGACGATTATATTTATAAACCGCTCAAGCCGGGCTTAATCATTCAGCGGGTGCGTACAGCATTGCGACGCAGAAAAAAGAAGGACTCCGAAGAAGATGACAACACCTTACAGTATGGAGATTTGGAGATTAACCGTTATAAATTTACCGTCAGCTATCGGGGCTCGGAAATTATTCTCGCCAAAAAAGAATTTGAGCTGCTGAGTCTGTTAGCTTCCAAGCCCGGGCGGGTCTTTTTAAGAAATGAGATATTGGAAAAAGTATGGGGCTCCGACATTATTGTCGGCGACCGGACTATTGATGTGCATATTCGTAAGGTTCGCCAGAAAACCGGAATCGACCTGATCAAAACCGTAAAAGGTGTTGGCTATAAGTTTGAGTTTGAATAACCGCATTCAATTATGAAATATGATTACGAGTACTTCATTTTCCGGAAGGGCGGAATCAGTCTTTTTTATTAGTGTCAGGTTTTTTCTTTGTCTTCGCTGTTTCTCTTTTGCATGAAATTTGCAACACAATTATAGACTACTATTCCTCATTTTGATATTAGTGAAAGTACTAACAACGGAGTTAATACCGGTTGTGGTTGGGTGGCGAAGCACCACGGGGAAAATCTTTGTTTACTTTGTATTCTTAGTCCTCTTGGTGTGAAATAAGCAATGCCACCTACTGTTTCTCATTATAGTACTAACAACGATAAATGTGGTTGGTAGCGGAAGACCGTCCACAGGGAACAACCGCGCAATTTTATTTTTGCCGTTTTTTTATTTTGATTTTTTTCACTCTTCATAAAATATCCTATCTTTGGTTACACTAAAAAGCAAAAAATATGAAGAAAATCATTTTATTGGCAGGTTTTTTTGCCATGACCTCCAGTCTCGCATTTGCACAGGATGCAAAGGGAAAAAAGGCCTGCACCAAAGATAAAAAAGGCGCTTGCTGCGCCAAAGACAACAAAAAAACAGCAAAGGCAGAAAATGCTTCAAAGCTGTCCTGCTGCGATAAAGAACATGGAACCGCTGCTAATCTGGAAGCCGGTCATTCGGATTTGCAGATGAATGATGCAGCAACAAAAACGATTGCTCCCCAACCCGACAAAGTAGCACCGGCTCCAGCTCGCCAAGCCGGAAAGATGTAGGATAAAACCGGGAATATTTTGTCTGGGTAATTATATCGGACGGTATATCATTTTGACTTTACGGTAGTTTCTGAATCACAATAGCAGAGCGGCTGTTTCAAATGAAACAGCCGCTCTGCTATTTAGTAATAGCAAAAAAAGGTCAATTAACCTTCACAAAAGTATTTTTGGTGCGGCTTGTAACGCCGGATTCTTCATCCGTTGTAGTGTAAGTCATCATAAAAGTATCTATGGTGATATATGTCATGTCTCCATACCAGTACAAAGACTCATCCGGGTTATCAACCTGGCTATAAATAAGTATATAGGACTCTTTAGTATCGGTAAATTTCCAGTAATAGTCTAAGCTGTCGGGCTGTGTAACATCGCATTTAACCAAACCGTCATACACCGTAAACTGGCTTGGCGTCCAGAATTTATAAACATTATCCTTATAACATAGCTGCAAATCCGGATACTGATCCATATCAATTGATGTTTCATCATTGATATCCGGATTAAGCGTGCTGGCCTTGAGTTGCCAGAATCCATCCATCAGATACCGGGTCTTGGAAACATCAATAGTTTCTTCCTTTTTGCAAGCCACAAACATAGAGGCTGCGACAATAATAAGTAACAGTTTTTTCATTGTAATTTTAATTCGATAATGGTGGTAAATGTAATATTTTTTTTAATCAAAATCCTATTTTTTTGTCAAAAAACAGTTTCGGAATATCATACGGGAAAAGCTAAAGTTCTCTCAGCTCCCTTCCGGTCATAGCAATAAACACATCTTCCAAATTAGCCTGCCGTGCAGGTTTTTGTTTTTTAAAACCCGAGGCAATCAGATTGTCAATCAATTCGTCCGGCGTGTCGATAGCCCTGATCTTTCCGGAGTCAACGATCGCAATACGATCGCACAACACTTCAGCTTCATCCATATAATGTGTAGTCATTACAACCGTTGCGCCCTGGTCGCGAAGCTTTAAAATGAGATCCCACAAATTCCGGCGCGCCTGCGGATCCAGGCCGGTTGTCGGTTCATCCAGAAAGATCACTTTTGGCCTGTTAATAATAGTTGTTGCAATGGAAAACCGTTGTTTTTGGCCGCCGGAAAGTTCCTTGAATTTATTCTTTGCCTTGTCGGCTAACTGCACACTTTCGAGGAGTTGTAGCGGATCTATCCGAACATTATACAGCCCCGCAAAAAGATCAATAAGCGCGCTCAGATTCAGGTTATGATAAAATCCTGCCGCCTGAAGCTGAACGCCGATAATCTGCTTTATTTCCTGCGGCTGCCGGTCAATATCCATTCCGTCAACCAATACGGTGCCGGAAGTCTTTTTCCGGAGGGTTTCGATGATCTCCAGTGTCGTCGTTTTCCCTGCCCCGTTTGGGCCCAGCAGCCCAAATATCTCACCGGACATCACCTCAAAGGAAATGTCATTGACCGCAGTAAAGTTGCCGTACTTTTTGATAAGGTGCTGAACGGAAATAATAGCCATAACATTGACATGAATTGATTCCGGAGCAAAGGTAAGCGTATTTAGCTCAGGTTATTTTTGCAAATATGGCAAAAATGAAGGGGTACGGCTCATATTTTTCGTTCGGACGAGATGCCAATGCCATTCAATCTTTTTCAGTTTCCGGTTAGCGCTATTTCTTTTCTAAGGAAAACAGGCTGTCCACAAAGGCATATTTATTGAACACCTGTAGATCTTCCATTTGCTCGCCTACCCCAATATATTTCACCGGTATCTTAAACTGATTGGCGATAGCCAGCACTACGCCGCCTTTTGCAGTTCCGTCTAATTTGGTAATGGCCAGTGCGGTAACCTCAGTTGTTGCCGTGAAATGTTTGGCCTGTTCTAATGCATTCTGCCCGGTGCTGCCATCTAATACCAGCAGCACTTCGTGCGGAGCATCCGGTATTTTTTTAGCAATGACCCGTTTAATCTTGCTCAGCTCGTCCATCAGGTGCGCCTTATTATGCAATCTCCCCGCAGTGTCGATGATTATAACATCACTACCCTTAGACAGTCCGCTTACCACAGTGTCGAACGCCACAGAGCTGGGATCACTGCCCATCTCCTTTTTCACAATGGGCACATCCGTCCGTTCGCTCCAGATAGTGAGCTGATCTACCGCCGCAGCCCGGAATGTATCCGCAGCGCCCAGCAAAACCTGATGCCCTTTACGTTTGAAATTATAGGCTAATTTACCAATGGTCGTGGTTTTACCAACACCATTTACGCCTACCACCAAAATCACATACGGCTTTTTCCCTGTCGGAATATCAAAAGAAGCGTAAGCGTTGTCTGAAGCATCCGTAAGCATTTCCGCTATTTCTTCCTGCAGGATATTATTCAGCTCAGCGGTTCCCAGATATTTATCCTTTGCCACACGGGCTTCAATCCGGTCAATGATAGCCACGGTAGTCTCAATACCCACATCGGCAGTTACAAGCGCCTCTTCCAAGGAGTCGAGCACCTCCTCATCTACGGTACTTTTACCGGCAATCGCTTTATTGATTTTAGTAAAAAAAGTTTCCTTGGTTTTTTTCAGACCCTGATCCAAAACCTCCTTCTGCTGCTCCTGCTCTTTATTGCGCTTAAACAGCTTGTCAAATAATCCCATTTTAATTAATAAAAAACATAATGAATAATGTGGAGCAAAAGTACTTTATTCGGGAGGCTATAAAAATTATTTTTCTTTCCCCTCATTTTGATTTTCTATTTTTGAAAAAACAAATCATATATGGAAAAGGAGCTCATTCCCGTCACGCTCTGGCTGGCGGAGCGCGGATACCGGATCAAAATCAGGAAGAAAGATGAGGAAATGATCCGTCTTGCCGTGAAAGTGGCTGATGAACGCCTTGCCGAATTGCGGAATGTTTATGCAGGAAAAGATGATCAGGATTTCATGGCCATGTGCCTGCTGATGTATGCCACCGACCAGGTGACGGAACCGCAGGAAATGAACCCGGTGCAAAAGGCGCTTATTCTTGAGATGGAAGCATCTATTGACCAGGCGCTTCAGGAAAAAGAATAGTTTTCGTATGGATGTTCTTTAAACTTTCTTTAAAGATTTTATTCCATAGGCAAAACATAATTCTTATGAAACGATTCATGCAAAGCGGCGCCATACTGTTGATGGCGGTCATGAGTATCGCCATCGCAGGCTGTTATAAGCGCCTCAACAACAGAATAACAGGCGACTGGCACTTCGACAAAGTACGGATCCAGTCCGGCATTTTTTCCTCACATAATATCACGGATGAATACCGGGATTTCATATTGAGCTTTTACGATGACGGCACTTTTGCTCAACGTAATACGCGCAGCGGCGCATTGAAAAACGGAAGCTGGAAAACCGACCAGACTACTGTAGTCAATGGCGATAATTACACTACGGTTCAAACTTTAATATTATCCTTTGACGATCCTCAGCATGGCTTTCCCGATATTCACATTTGGAACGATTTCAATGCAACCAACAAAAAGATGACAGGCACTGAAAATCGAAATGGAGACATGTACTTTTTCACGCTTCGAAAATAGGGAAAGGAGTTATGAATTTTGAATTTTGGATCAATCAGCCCCATACCGCCATAAACATACTGTCCGCCTGGTTTTTCGCGCCATTGATAATTTGCTGATGCAATAATTTCAATCTTGTTTTTGCCGTTATCTGCGCTGTAACATTTTCATTTTCGGCTTTGAAAACGGAACAGGTTATATAGCACAAATATCCTCCTTCCCGTAAATATTGTTGTGCATTAGCGACAATTTGAAATTGCCGGGATGTATAATTCTCAAGTATCTTTTCGTCAAAAAAATAAAAATATTCCGGCGTGCGCGCCCAGGTGCCGCTTCCACTGCAGGGCACATCGCAAATAATCAAATCAAACGGCGCAAAAGGCTTTACAAAATCTGTATTCTTTGCAACATCACCTTCCAGCGTAATAATATCTTTCAGGTGATATTTCTTTATCCGGTCCCGCAGATTGCTTAAAATACTTTCCCGGATATCGGTGGCAATTATTTTTGCATCGGGAATGATATTTTTTATCAAAATGGTTTTACCGCCTGCACCGCTGCACACGTCCCAGGCTTTCCAGGATTTTGAATTTTCAATTTTGAATTTTGCATGAATCAAAGCAAACTGTAATGATAATTGCGATGACAAATCCTGAATGATATAATCGCTTTCGGGCAATGTGTTTTGTAGTTTGCTATTCCCCGGCAAGCGGACAATCCTGTCTTTGAAAAACGGGGTATCCATAACTACAGCATCCGGAAATTCCTGCTGTAATATTTGCAGATTTTCCTTTTCGTTTCTCATCAGCCTTATGAATACATCGGGTTGTTTCCGCAGCGTGTCAAAATAGTCATCCGCACTTATTCCGGCTGACAATTCCGGGAAAGGCTTTTTCAAAATGAGCTTTTCCGGTAACCTGTCCTCATTATCTATCGCAAACACTTTTTTCAAAAAAGCATTATTGGTACCGGCGATGCGAAGCGCTTCCTGCACATCATCCCCTATTTCATTTCCGGGATTCAAAAAAAGTTTTACCCGGTAAAAAGCATATACCGCATCGGCAATTGCCTTCCTGTCGCGGCTGCCCAGTTTGGGATGGTTTTTGAAATAAGTCCTGAGGTAATGATGCAGGGGCAACTGCAACTGATATTGCCCGATAATATCCAGAATATGTTGCCTGATATAGAACATTGGTCAAAAGTAAACAATCCAATTGCTCCGTTCTCCATTAAGCCTGTTTTAGATGCCCGGCTCTTTTATTTTCTTTACCCTGCACCCTGGAGGCATTATATTTATATTGATATTTTTACCCTTGCCCAATTTTCCTATTTTTGCGCATACTTTTATAAACTATAAAAAACAAATCTTTATGGCATACGATATCATTGTTATCGGCAGCGGACCAGGCGGGTATGTGGCAGCAATCAGGGCGGCACAATTGGGCTTCAAAACTGCGATTGTTGAACGGGAAAATCTCGGTGGAATCTGCCTCAACTGGGGCTGTATCCCTACAAAGGCATTATTAAAATCAGCACAGGTATTTGAATATATCAGCCATGCGCAGGATTACGGAATAAAAGTGGACGGAGCAGCTCACGATTTCGAAGCCATCATCAAACGCAGCCGGGGCGTGGCCGACAAGATGAGCAAAGGCATCCAGTTCCTGATGAAGAAAAATAAAATTGAGGTGCTGAACGGATTAGGAAAGCTGAATGCGAAAAAAGAGGTGGAAGTCACCGGGACCGATGGCAAAACGGTAGCGCATCAGGCGAAATACATCGTGGTGGCTACGGGCGCACGCAGCCGCGAATTACCGAATCTCCCTATTGATGGCAAAAAAATTATCGGTTACCGGGAAGCGATGAACCTTCCTAAACAGCCGAAATCCATGATTGTAGTGGGAAGCGGCGCTATCGGCGTTGAATTTGCCTATTTCTATCACAGCATAGGCACTAAGGTTACTATTGTGGAATATATGCCGCGCATCGTGCCGGTGGAAGATGAGGATGTTTCCAAAGAATTAGAGAAATCATTTAAGAAAAAAGGTATAGACGTGATCACCGGAGCATCTGTGGAAAAAGCGGATATCAGCGGCAACGGCGTGAAAGCTACGGTGAAAAAGGCTGACGGAAGCGGTGAGCAGATGCTGGAAGCCGATATCCTGCTGAGTGCGGCTGGCGTATCCACAAACATAGAAAATATCGGGTTGGAAACCCTTAATATCAAAACGGACAAAGGCAAGGTGATTGTTGATTCTCATTACAAGGCCAATGTGGATGGCATTTACGCCATCGGTGATATTGTTCCCGGCCAGGCGCTGGCGCACGTTGCTATGAAGGAAGCGGTGATTTGCATAGAAGCTATTGCGCACGGGGAAGGCAAATTCAGTCACCAGCCGGAAGCTTTGGATTACGGGAATGTACCCGGCTGTACTTATTGCTCCCCGGAAATCGCCTCCGCAGGCATGACGGAAAAGCAGGCAAAAGAAGCAGGCTATGAGTTGAAAGTGGGCAAATTCCCCTTCTCGGCAAGCGGAAAAGCCAGCGCTGCAGGCGCCAATGAAGGTTTTATCAAAGTGATTTTTGATGCTAAATACGGTGAATGGTTAGGGACCCACATGATCGGAGCCAATGTAACCGAAATCATTGCCCAGACTACCACGGCACGAAAATTAGAAACGACCTGGCACGAACAGTTAGATACAATCTTCCCGCACCCGACCATGAGCGAAGCCGTAAAGGACGCCATTGAAGTAGCGCTGGGAGAAGCCATACATTTATAATAACCGCTTATCCGGTACGTTTTTAAAAGGCTGCTTAAAAAGCAGCTTTTTTTATAGACCATCCTTTCGCCCTTGCTGATCTTTTAACAAACAATTTTGCCTTTTGGTGTTTTCACCAACGGGGAAAAGAAGGTATAAATAATGTTGATTTTCATAATTATTTCTCTTAATCGTACAGTAGCTGAATTAAAATGTGACGAATAAAATAGATGCAGGGAAAATAGCTCTTAATCGTACAGTAGTTGAATTGAAATGTAAAGGTTTTCAGCAAAAAACAGTAAACGTAAAAACTCTTAATCGTACAGCAATTGAATCGAAATGTCAAACCGTTTAAGCAGGCTTGGTATATAAGTTTGTTTCTTAATCGCACTTTGTTGAATTGATTTTTTTAAACTAACAATAACATGTCAAACAGAATCAAACTCCAACCACACAATAACAGAACATTATTCTGTAACATTCGCTTCGAAATAATTCTTTACCCTGAAATGCCAGTTGTTTTTTTATCTTATCTTAAGCTTCTATGAAACTACTCTGGAAATACCTGAAGCCTCACAGCCGGCTGATTGCTTTAGCGCTGATACTTGCCGGCGTGACACAACTTCTGAATCTGATCGATCCGGTTATCTTCGGAAAGATCATTGATGACTATGCGGGACAAGTCGGCAAACAATCTGAAAGAGCACTGGTAAACGGTGTCCTGTTCTGGCTTTTTGTTGCGCTCGGCATTGCCTTACTGGCTCGACTGGCTCGTAGCTTCCAGGAGTATATCATGCGCCTCGCCGTGCAAAAATTCGGAATGCAGATCTTTAATGATGGCCTGAAGCAAAACTTACGCCTGTCCTTCCAGGAGTTTGAAGAACAACGCAGCGGGGAAACTCTGGCCATTCTGCAAAAAGTGCGTACGGACACCGAACGATTCATTTCTTCCTTCATTAATATCCTTTTTTCTTCATTAGTCGGATTCGGTTTCCTCATCTGGTACGCCATCACCAAACATTGGGCACTGATTCCTGTCTTCCTGATCGGCTTCGTAGTTTTAGGTGCCTTTACCGGTATGCTGAGCCGGAAAATCAAAACAGTGCAACGCAGTATTAACCGGGAGACAACCCGGATGTCCGGATTGATCACGGAGTCGCTGAGAAATATAGAGTTAGTGAAAAGTCTGGGCCTCACCTACCCTGAAGTGCGGCGCATGAAAGAACATACCCGCATGATATTTGACCTGGAGATGACCAAAGTAAAAAAAGTGCGTATGCTGAGTTTCTGGCAGGGTACCACCATGAATATTTTACGTCAATCCGTTTTGTTCACCCTGCTCTGGCTCATATTCCGGAATGCGCTGAGTCCGGGCGAACTGATCGCCATGCAGTTCATATCCACCGCCATCTTTGCGCCCTTACAAGATCTGGGAAATATTCTGGTTGCCTACCGTGAGGCTGAAGCGTCCATACAGTTGTTCGATGAGCTGATGGCCAAACCTGTGGAACAACGCCCGAAAGACCCTGTTGTTCTTGGACCGCTTCAGCATCTTGATTTTGAGCAGGTAGCGTTCAGGCATAAAACAGCTTCGCAAAATGCGATTGACGGCATTTCCTTCGAAGTCAATCAGGGCGACACTATTGCTTTTGTCGGGCCTTCAGGTTCTGGAAAATCTACTTTGGTGAAACTATTGGTTGGCCTGTACCTGCCTGTTGAAGGCTGTATCCATTTTAACGGCATTGATTCCCGCAAAATCAGGTATAATGAAATGCGGCGCCAGATAGGGTTCGTCACTCAGGATACGCAGTTATTCGCCGGCACTATCAGGGAAAACCTGCTGTTCGTCAAACCCGATGCTACCGAAGCCGAAGTGCTGGAGGCATTGCATAAAGCCTCCTGCGATGGTTTGCTGGCGCGTAGCGCAAAAGGTATTCATACTGTTTTGGGGGAAAGCGGTTTAAAGCTTTCAGGTGGCGAAAAGCAAAGAATCTCCATTGCAAGATCGTTGATTCGACGACCGCGGCTGCTGATATTTGATGAAGCCACTTCTGCCCTTGATTCGCTGACGGAAGAAACGATAACCGAAACCGTAAGAGCTATATCCGCCCGGCGTGAGCAAATTACCATCCTTATTGCCCACCGTTTATCTACCGTAATGCATGCCGATAATATTATAGTTTTGGAAAAAGGGAAGATTGCCGAAACCGGCACCCACGATGAGCTGGTAGCCATCAAAGGCTTGTATTATGCCATGTGGCGACAACAAATCGGCGAAAGAAGGTGATAGTTTTGAGTTCACGCCCGCTCCATGCCCCGCAAAAATGCTTCTACATCCTTCATCGATTTTATCGCATCGGCAATGAGCAGGAAATTTTTCCCGATTTGCTTCAGCCTTGCAAAGTTTACCTCGGTCTGTATGTATTGCAAAATATTCCGGAAGGTTTCACTTTCAAAATACGGCGCTTCGGGATCATTGATAAAATACAGCCGCAGTTGTTCGTTTTTCAGGATCAGTTTTTCAAAACCCAGTTCTTTTGCCATTTGCCGGCAGCGTATCGTTACTAATAAATCCTGCACCTGGGGCGGAATCGGTCCAAAGCGGTCTTTCAGTTCTGCTTCAAATACCCGGATGTCCTCATCCTGGTCAATATGGTCGAGCTGGGTGTAAAGTATCAGCCGTTCCGTTATGTTTTGCACATAATCATCAGGAATCAGTATCTCCAGATCCGTATCTATCGTACAATCATTTACAAAATCTTTCCTGCGCTCCATTTCTTCGGCAAATACATCCTTAAAGTCAGTATGCTTCAGATCTCGGATCGCTTCTTCCAGAATCTTATGGTACATCTCAAAACCTATCTCCGCTATGAAACCGCTCTGCTCTCCGCCTAAGAGATTACCTGCTCCGCGAATATCCAGATCCCGCATGGCTATCTGGAATCCGCTCCCCAATTCATTAAACTGCTCCAATGTTTTCAGCCTTTTACGACTGTCATCTGGAAGGGTGATTAAAGATGGCGCTACTAAGTAGCAAAATGCCTTTTTATTGCTACGCCCTACCCGACCTCTCAACTGATGCAGATCACTCAGCCCAAACTGGTGTGCATTATTAATGATAATCGTATTGGCATTGGAAATATCCACCCCACTTTCTACAATATTGGTACAACAAAGCACATCAAATTTATGGTCAATAAAATCAAGCAATGCCTGCTCAATCTTCCGGCCTTCCATCTGCCCGTGCACCATAGCAATTTCAATATCCGGACAAAGCTCCCGCAGCTTTTCCACCATAGAAGGCAGACTCTGCACCCGGTTATGAATGAAGTAAACCTGACCGCCTCGTTCCGCCTCGTAGTATATAGCATCCCGTATCGTATCCTCATCAAAGCCGATCAGTTCCGTATGTACCGGCTGCCGGTTGGAGGGCGGTGTATTGATGAGACTCAGGTCTCGCGCGTTCATCAGGGAAAACTGCAATGTTCTCGGAATTGGAGTAGCTGTAAGCGTAAGAGTGTCCACATTGGCTTTTCGTTCCCGCAGCTTTTCTTTAGCCGCCACCCCAAATTTTTGTTCTTCGTCGATCACCAGCAGGCCCAGGTCTTTAAACTTTACCTCCTTGCTCAGCAAGGCATGCGTTCCTATGATGATATCTATCTTTCCTGCTTCCAGTTTTTGCAGAGTTTCTTTTCTTTGCTTTGCCGATTTAAAGCGATTGATATAATCCACATTGGCGGGGAACTCTTTCAACCGTTCTTTAAAGGTCTGAAAATGCTGATAAGCCAGGATGGTAGTAGGCACCAGAACCGCAGCCTGCTTACTGTCACAAACGGTCTTGAATGCCGCCCTAATCGCAATTTCGGTTTTTCCAAAACCCACATCTCCACATATCAGCCGATCCATGGGAGCAGGGTGCTCCATATCCCGTTTCACGTCTGCCGTAGCCTTACTTTGATCGGGCGTATCTTCATAGTAAAAGGAAGCCTCTAATTCTGCCTGCAGATATCCATCCGGCGTATGTTCAAAGCCTTGTGAAGCCTTTCTTTTGGCATATAGACGAATCAGATCCGCAGCAATATCCTTTACCTGCCGCTTCGTCTTGTTCTTCAGTTTCTCCCAGGCATCGCTGCCCAATTTATTAACCCTGGGTACCGTACCTTCCTTCCCGGTGTATTTACTGATTTTATGCAGGGAGTTAATATTGACATACAGCACATCATTGTCCCGGTAAATAATACGGACGGCCTCCTGCATATTGCCGTTCACCTCAATTTTCTGTAATCCGCTATACACGCCTACCCCATGGTCAATATGGGTAACATAATCTCCCGGAACCAGTTCCCGCAAGGCTTTCAGCGTAATAGCCCTGGATTTGCTATAGACCTGCTTTACCCGGTATTTATGATACCGCTGAAAAATCTGATGATCGGTATAAGCTAATATCTTTTTTTCATGGTCAGTAAAACCCTGATGTATTGCTATGGGAACCGGAACAAAATTCACTAAAGAGCCGTTGTCTTCAAATATGCTGCGCAAGCGCTCTAACTGCCGGGTATTTTCCGCAAAGATGAACGGCGTATAACCCTCAGCAATTTTCAGCTTCAAATCATTAGTCAGCAATTCAAAATTGCGGCTGAAAACGGGCTGCATATCCGTTTGAAAACTGACCGGATAAGCGGTAGCTTTTTGGCCTGCCCCTGCGTCCCACTGTACAATCGTACGTTGCTGCAATTTTTCCCACCAGGTTGAATAATCTTCAAAATCACCGATGGTAAAGGGTTTCAATATCTGATCTTCATATTCAACCGCTACGGATGTGCCTTTTTCCAAATGAGCGGCTAATGCATATTGCAACTTAATGATTCCGGCTTTCACCAGTTCCATATCCCGCAACCAGTACACCGTATTGTCCGGCAAATAATCCAGCAATGAGATTTTTTCAGCCGTGTCGAATTTTGTTTCAATATTGGGTAAAATGGAAACCTGTAGCAACTTGCGTTCAGACAACTGCGTTTCCGGGTTGAAAATGCGTATGCTGTCCACATCATTCCCGAACAGTTCAATGCGGTACGGATATTCATTTCCAAATGAATAAATATCCAGTATGCCGCCACGCATAGCAAACTGACCCGGCTGGTATGCAAAGTCCTCTCGTCGGAACCCCAGGCTGATTAGTCGGTTCAGCAATTCTTCCAGGTTAAGCTTTTCATTAACCCGGATATGAATCATATTATGCGTGAGCAGCGAAGGTTGCACCACCTTTTCAAATATCGCCTCCGGATAAGTAACCAATACCGCACCATTGCGCTGTGCCGTCATCCTGGTAAGCGCTTCCGTACGGAGCATAATATGGCTGCTGTTCAGCGCGGTGTAATTTCCGCTGTGCTTAAAGGAATCCGGGAAGAAAAAAATATCCAAAGCACGGGTGATGCTTTCAAAATCATTCTGAAAATAAGCGGCTTCTTCTTTGTCATTCAGGATAAAGACATGATTCAGGCCATGTATTCCCGAAGCGCTTTTTCCCCGTAAATGTTGCCATACGGCCGCTGCAATAAATCCGATCGCCGATCCTTTGACATTATTCAGCATAATATGCTTTCGGGAACCGGGCATAGCAATGTCCGCCGCCAACTGTTTCAGGCGGGTATCATCAGCATATCGCTCCAGCAAAGTTTGCAGGTTCATAAAAGGGCTGCAAACTTAGCACAATAAAATTCCCCAACCGCAGTACAGTCCTGTTAAATTAAAAAGGTTCGGCTAATGATTTGGCCAAACCTTTTACAAGGTGCATCCCGGGTTGCCGTATCTTTTGAATACAGCAAAAAATATGGCGTCACGACCAAAATCGCTCAGGCAGGTTATGAGGTGGCGGCAAGAAAGGGATGATAGTCCAAATACAATCGGATATTTTTCCATGCAGAAATTCCAATCAGGTTGCTTTGCAATTTGGAATTTCTTTGGTCGTATGACAACACCTTTTAGGGAATTACATCAAAAAAGCATGACATCACCCCCTTTTATACCAACCCGGCTCTGTACTGCTTTCAGCAGAAAAGAATCTTAGCCCGCCGTTTCATAAAAATCTACGATACCGGTAGCCACATCATACATAGCCGGAACAATCTTCAACCCCTCGTTTTCACAATGCTTTCTGAGCATATCGCTTTGCAGCCAGATATCTCTGATGCTGTGATGGAGATTGATAGCGGACACTTTGTTTACAAAAGCATCATTGCTTCCCGTCCGGTTTTCGGAAACAGTATTTTCTACATCTATAGCACGGGTTATTTTTTGAATCAGCGAAGTCAGATTACCCATTTGCACTTTGTCGCAGGCTCCCCGAACCGCACCGCAATTAGTATGTCCCATAACGACTATCAGCTTTGCTCCGGCAACAGCGACCGCATACTCCAGCGAGCCCAGCACATTTTCCGAAATGACCTGTCCCGCAACGCGCACGCTGAATATATCCCCGATACCCTGGTCGAAGATGATCTCTGCCGGCACACGGGAATCCATGCAGCTCAATACTGCAGCAAAGGGTTGCTGCTGGTCTTTAGTGGCCATTACCCTTTGCAGTAAATCGCGATTCATACTGATATTTCCGGTAAACCGGCGGTTGCCTTCCTGCAACAGCGCAAGTGCCTGCCCGGCTGTTATATTATTAAGAACGGATGTGTTCATTGAAGATGAAATTTAGTTTGAAAAAAAGAAATGAAATTATCGGGCATTCAGCTCCTTTAGCAGCTTTTTATGTTTCCCTGCAGAATATTTTGCATCATCGTCCTGTTCCAGTTCGTCCATCAGGAAATGCACATTCGCACCTTCAGGAATACGATAATCATTTTTAAATCCGACAAGAGAAACAGTGATATTTCTGCTGGGTGCCTGTACATCATGAAAATCGCGGATAAGCTCCAGTACATCATAATCAATATAGGCGGAATAAGTGGCATCAATAACTATAGCGCTGCCTTCTGGTATGGCATCCAGCGTTTTCTTTATGCTCCCTTTATTCAGGAAAGATACTTCCTGTGCCAGTTTCAGCGTAGTAACATCTCCGTTTTCCGACTGAATCCTGCGATAGTAATAAGGTATGCGCATATTGCTTCGGAGCAGATAAAAAATATTGATGATCAGTCCCAGGGCTACGCCTTTCAACAGCCCTAAAAACGGCAATGCCACGGCAACAGCCGTCACCACAAACGGGATAAATTCAGTAGGGCCTACCTTGTACATGTGCCTGAAAACAGCAGGACGGGCCAGCTTGTAGCCGGTAAAGATTAGGATGGCAGCAAGCGCCGATTTCGGGATCAGGTTTAAGATCGCCGGAATGGCGGCAACGCAGACCAATAAAAGGATGCCGTGAAAAATAGTGGATAATTTTGTCTTAGCGCCCGCATTGATATTTGCGCTGGAACGGACAATCACGGTGGTAATCGGCAAGCCTCCGATAAATCCGCTGATTATATTACCAATGCCCTGGGCTTTTAATTCACTATTGCCCGGCGTATTCCTTTTCAGCGGATCCAGCTTATCCGTAGCTTCAATGCACAATAGTGATTCGATAGACGCCACAACGGCGATTATTGCCCCATACTGCCAGACCAATGGATTCAGGAACCCCCGGAAATCCGGAAGAGAAAACTGATCAACAAATGCGCCTAAGGACTGGGGTATAGACAATTGAACCAAATATTCGGCATTCAGATGCCAGCCCGGATCTATGGATTTGAAAAGCAGATTTAAAAGGGTGCCAATAACAACAACCAGCAGCCCGGCCGGCAATATCCGCAATTGTTTAATCTTTATTTTTTGCCAGATAGCAAGAATAAAAACACCGATGACGGTTATGATCAATGCACCATAATGAATATGGCTGGAGATTCCTTCCAGGATACTAAAATTCATCCCGCGTTCTGCATCACGCATACCAATCAGGTTATCCGGGCCATTATACCCTACCGCATCAGGCAGTTGTTTAAAAATAATAGTAAGACCAATACCTGCCAGCATACCTTCTATCACGCCGGAAGGGAAAAAATTGGCAAAGGTTCCTGCTTTGGCAAATCCCAGGAGGAGCTGAAAGATTCCGGCAAGAACCACAGCACATAAAAATATCTCAAAGGCTCCCAGCGACTCAAGCGCTCCAATGACAATAGATACCAGTCCGGCAGCCGGACCGCTGACGCTGAAATTACTTTTGCTGATTATGCCTATCACAATGCCTCCGATGATGCCGGCTACAATACCGGAAAACAAGGGAGCATTGGAGGCCTGGGCAATACCCAGGCATAAGGGTAATGCAATTAAAAAAACGATGATTCCCGACAGCATATCATTCTTTAAAAATGCCAGCGGGGATTTTTTATCTGATGTCATACGTAATATTGTATATTTTGATTTTTTGAAAAAAATGGATATTTACATACCGTCCTGCATACAGCAATCCCATACAGCAATTGCATCACTATGGTTAAGTAAAAAGTCAAAATGCAAAACAATAGATTCTATTCAACTTAATAGAATCTGGTAATGCAGACAATATATGCTTAACTTAACCAGAGCCGTAATGGCCGCCCGCTTTCAAAATGCCTCTGGAAAAAGACACCTGAGCATAATACAGCCGGAAAAGGCCTCACATGCAAATTCAGGATAATCAATCATACAGATTGCGGAAAGACAAACCGGTAAACTAAATATGATGGAATGCAGGAACGTACAACATTTGCAAGTAATGAACACTCATCATCCGGCAAATGCATCTTGTAAACTTTGTTAGTAAAAAAATCAGGAATTGGGAGGCTGGATCAACACCTCTAAGTGCAGGCATTTGATCAACGCCTCATCCGGGGCAAAAAGTGAAGTTGCAGCAAGACTGCAATTGAAGGCTCCTGCAACAAGATAATTGTGGGGAATAAAAAGTTTTTTGTGAACTTCTTCGTTGAGACTTTGCTTCTGCGGAGCGTTGTCATGCTGAAGCTCTTCCGTCATCTGGCCACTCGCTAAAAGCTGTCCCAGCTCTTTAACAGGAATTACCTGAAAAAGAAAGATAGTCAAGCAGCATATAGCAATCAGGCGCTTCATAATTCGTTGCGAATATAAGCACAAATCTGCGGCTACAGACAATCAGTTTGTTAAGTTAATCATTAGTTTTTTTCAATTAAAAAACCCGCCGTATTTAGCGGGTGCATCTCAATTTGTTGCACCTATGCTTGTCAGTACGACAAAAACCATAACGTCACAACCGAAATTAAAATCATTTCGCTACGCAAAATGATTTTAACAGGGCGGAGGAATCTCCCGGGTGGGTTGTGAGGGTGATACACCTGCGCATATTAACGGTTCAGCGAATCGGGGCTTCCTGGAGCGGCAGAATCAATTGCTCCGGGAGTCAGGGAATCGGTAGCCATAGCCTCTATCATTTTCTGCTGCATTTCGAGAATGCAGGGTTGCAGCACAGGGCCGATTTTCATAGCAAGCTCATTGCGCTTTTCCATATCTTTTTCATCCATGGAATTCATTATACCGGCAATTTCATCCACTTCCTTAGCGCTGTATTTTTCTGCAAGCTTTTCGCCCATGCAACCGCATGCATCTTCCATCATTAGCTTGATATGATCCGGCTTTTCTGCCTGCTCCTGGTTACTGATATTGGCAATACATTTATCTTTAAATTTTTTGGCAACCTGTTCTTTGGAAGGCTGACAGCCTGCTGCCAGTATAGTTGCAGCAAACATTACGGGCATAAACGCTCTCTTCATTTTTTGTCTTTATTTAGGGCGCAATATTACTGAATATTTAGTCATTTTTGCTTACAAAAAACAGCCTGCATAATCAGGGTGCATCCCAAGATGTCGCATCTGAGCAATCTCCAGGACAGACGCGTCAATTATCATTCCGACCGGAATTAAAATCATGCAGCACAGCGAAATGATTTTAATGGAGCGGAGGAATCTCCGAAAAAAACGAAACAGCAGGTATGGTTGGTAGAGACGTTACATATAGTAGAGACGTTACATGTAACGTCTCTATTGTGGTAGAAAACCCAAAATCCAAAATTATTCCACCTTCGCCATTGTTGTGCCTGCCTCACATAAAAAACAGCCTGAAAATATCCAGGCTGTCATTTATATTTTTATGGGATAAAATGAATGCGTATTATGCATTAACCGAATCCTTCAATACCGAATTCATGGTACGCACTGCATCAGCCGATGTGGAAAATGCGGCCTTTTCTTCGTCATTCAGCTTAAATTCCACTATCTTTTCCCAGCCGTTTTTACCGATAATCACCGGCACACCCAGGCAGATATCATTTTGTCCGTATTCGCCTTCAAGATAAACGCAGGATGTAATTAATTTCTTCTCATCACGGATGATGGCTTCCACTACGGAAGCGCCTGCCGCACCGGGTGCATACCAGGCAGAGGTACCGATAAGCTTGGTCAGCGTAGCGCCGCCCACCATAGTGTCTGCCACGATTTGCTTTTGTTCTTCATCACTTAAAAATTCCGTAACCGGCGCGCTGTTCAGCGTTGCGAAACGGATTAAGGGAATCATTGTAGTATCGCCATGACCACCGATTACTATGGCATTCAAATCGGAAGCGCTACAGTTCAGCCGCTGGCTCAACTGATATTTGAACCGGGCACTGTCTAAAGCGCCGCCCATACCGATGATGCGGTTCTTGGGAACGCCGGAGCTTTTGAGCGCCAGGTAAGTCATGGTGTCCATAGGATTGGAAATCACTACAATAATGGCATTGGGAGCATGTTGCAGGATATTTTTGGTTACATCTTCCACGATGCGGGCGTTGGTGCCGATTAATTCTTCGCGGGACATTCCGGGTTTGCGCGGCAGTCCTGATGTAATGACTACCACATCAGAATCTGCTGTTTTGGAATAATCTCCGGTGGAACCGGTTATGCGGGTATCAAAGCCTAAAAGCGAGGCAGTCTGCTGCATATCCTGCGCCTTACCTTCTGCAAAACCTTCTTTGATATCTAATAATACCAGTTCCTGAACTAATTCTTTACGGGCAATATTATCTGCACATGTTGCGCCTACTGCACCGGCACCTACTACGGTAACTTTCATTGTAAAAATAAAATTTATTGATTAAAAAATGTTTGGATGATTGAGAAGCAAAGGTACTATTTGATTAATAAAGTTTTTCACTAATGCCGATGATTTTATGCACACTGCAAAAAAGCGCGCTCCGTAATTTTTCGGAGCGCGCTTTTTAAAAAATCTCAGCATGTAATAGGTGCATTTCAAATTTTCACTGATAGAATACAGTTAAATCCCTGCCTGTCATGCTGAAAGCATCAATACACGTTCTTTAGATTCCTACGGAATGACCAGAAGGAGATATTATGGGTGCGAAAATTTGAAACACACCCGAATGCAATTTTATACGGCTATCGGCTGGCGTCCGGCTATTCTTCCGGTCTTCATTAAACCATCGTAATGACGCATCAGCAGGTGACTTTCTATTTGTTGCAAAGTATCTAAAATTACGGCTACACCAATCAGCATAGAGGTTCCACCAAAGAACATGGCAAACCCGCTGGTGACACCGAATAAGCCTGCAATGCCCGGAAGGATACCGGCTATCGCAAGAAATACGGAACCGGGCAAAGTAATGCGATCCATAACCGTTCCGATATAATCGGCAGTAGGCTGACCGGGTTTAATTCCGGGTATAAAGCTATTGTTGCGTTTCAGGTTTTCCGCAATTTCCGTCGGGTTAAATATCAAGGCGGTATAGAAGTAGGTGAAGCCAACCACGAGCAGACCATAAATCAGGTTATACCAAAATGAGGTATAGTCCGAGAGCTGACGCATAAATTCGCTGGGCGCATCACCCTGGCTTACAAAGCCTACAATCATCTGCGGAATGAACATTAGAGCCTGGGCGAAGATGATAGGCATTACCCCGGCGGAGTTTACTTTCAGGGGGATGAAATTACGGGCACCGCCAATCTCGCGGGCGGCATTGTTGCCTACAATTCTGCGGGCATAATTGAGCTGAATCTTACGAACACCCTGGGTAAGCAATACCAAACCTACGATTACTGCAATAAAGAATACAATCTCAATAATGAAGAACAGCAGTTTGTCCGTTTCAATCTTTTCCGTAGCTTCCTGCAATAAAGAGTGCGGAAGCCGTGCCAGGATACCGATCATGATAAGAATGGATACGCCATTACCGATTCCTTTATCGGTAATCTTTTCGCCTAACCACATAACGAACATGGTACCTGCGGTAAGGATAATGGCGGTGGACAGGTTAAACAACATGCCATGCTGCATGATGGCATTGCCGTGTTGCTGATACAGGAATGTGATATAGGCTGCACCCTGAACCACGGTAACCAGTACGGTCAGATAGCGGGTGTATTGATTGATGGTGTTGCGGCCGCTTTCTTCTTTTTGCATCTTAGCGAATTGCGGGATAATGATACCGGCCAGCTGCATGAATATGGAAGCGGTGATATAGGGCATTACGCCTAAGGCAAAGATAGAGGCATTATTAAAAGCGCCTCCGGCAAACATATTAATCAAACCCAGCAGACCATCCTGCGCCTGCGTATTCTCCAACCGTCCCGGATCAATACCAGGCAACACGATATAACATCCGATCCGATAAACAAATATCAAAGCCAGCGTATAGAGAATCCGCTTGCGGAGCTCTTCAATGCTCCAGATGTTTTTGATAGTATCAATTAGTTTCTTCACTATAAAATATTTTATAAAACGGGACTGCGAATAAACAATAAAAGACGCGTTTTACCAAATCTTTTAATTCAACAAAAGTGGAATTAATTTTCCCAGCTCAGCAGCCGGATGATGTTGGAAAAATGTGTCTTATTTTTTTTCAATAATGAAAAATTGGAATAGGAAAAAATGATGTCGCATCAGGCAAAGCCCATGCTTCACTCCCTTACAGCAGCTCTACACTTCCGCCTGCAGCTTCAATAGCGCTTTTTGCCTTTTCACTAACCGCATTGATCTTAAAGGTGATCTTTGCTTTCATCTCACCACTGCCTAATACTTTCACCAAATCAGTACGGTTAATCAATCCATTGATATAGAGATTTTCCAGGGAAAATTCGTCCAACTTATAGCGTTCCACCAAATGATCAATCTGACCCAGGTTGAAGACCTTGTATTCTACACGGTTTCTGTTTTTGAAGCCGCGCTTGGGCATACGGCGCTGAATCGGCATCTGACCACCTTCGTGGCCTATTTTTGACTGGTAACCGGTACGGCTTTGCTGGCCTTTATTTCCTTTTCCGGCAGTCGTACCGCCGCTTCCTTCCCCGCGACCTACCCGCTTAACATGATGGGTAGCGCCTTTTGCGGGTTTTAATGTGTGTAATTGCATTGCTTTTATTTTTTGACTTTACGCTCCGAAAGCCCGAAGCTCGCTTATAAATGATTAAATAAAAGGGAAATATGTCCCATAATCAGGGATATTCCACCTATCGGCTTAGTTTATTGCACTTCTTCCACTTTCACCAAATGCTCCACCTTCCTGATCATACCTTTGATTTGGGGAGTAGCTTCCACCTCTACGCTTGCATTCATCTTACGCAATCCCAAAGCCTGCAGGGTGCGCTTCTGGCGCTCCGGGCGGTCGATACCACTCTTTACCTGGGTTACTTTTACCTTAGACATAGTTTAATATTTTAAAATATAGAAAATTTATTTGCAGGATGATGCGTACCCACGGCGCGCAACATCTATCCGGCGGATGCATTTTATCCGTTAAACACTCTTTTCAAACCCACATTACGCTCTTTAGCCACCTGCAAAGGTTCGCGCAAATCACTCAGGGCTTTAAAAGTAGCTTTAACCACGTTGTGCGGATTAGCAGAACCTAAAGATTTGGCCAATACATCAGTATAACCTGCCATTTCCAATACGGCACGCATGGTACCTCCGGCCAGTACTCCGGTACCGTGTGCAGCGGGTTTAATCAACACCTTAGCTGCACCCGCTTTAGAAAGCTGGTCATGCGGAATAGTGCCATGCATTAAAGGAACTTTTATCAGGTTCTTTTTGGCATCGTCAATACCCTTTGCAATGGCTTCCTGCACTTCTTTGGCCTTACCCAGACCGTGACCTACCACGCCATTACCATTGCCCACGACTACTAATGCAGAAAAACTGAATGCCCGTCCGCCTTTGGTAGTTTTAACCACGCGATTGATTGCAACCACCTTATCCTGTAATTCCGTATCTCCGGATTTTACCCGGTTATTTGATTGAGACATGTTGAATTTTTATTTTTTACTTCTGAATTGATGGATTCAAAATATAGTTTTAGAATTTTAAGCCGCCTTCACGGGCGCCATCCGCCAGTGATTTTACCCGACCGTGGTACAGATAGCCGCCGCGGTCAAAAACGCAGCCTTCAATACCTAAATCTTTTGCTTTTTGCGCAATGGCCTTCCCGACCAGCGCTGCTTTCTCGGACTTGGTTCCTTTCTGAGCAGCAATATCTTTCTGACGAGAATTAGCCGAAGCCAGTGTAGTACCGGTAGCGTCATCAATCAATTGCGCATAAATATCTTTATTGCTGCGGAATACGGACAAGCGGGGTGCAACTTTCGTTCCGCTGATGTGCTTACGAATGCGCCAGCGTAATTTCTGACGGCGTAAGACAGTTTGTGCTGTTTTTGACATATTATAGCTATTTTGTACGGGCTCTCCTTTTAGCGAAACATCGGGGCAACTGACCATCCCTTTTTAGATTGTGGCCTATCACCCGTTCCGTATTAAAAGTCGGCTGCCGAAGGTTAAGTTTAAGTACTGTCTGGTATTATTCCACATCAGGATACCAGAGCCTTTAGCGGGCACAGGTATCCAAAATTCAATTTTTTATTTACCCGATGTTTTACCTGCTTTACGACGAACCACCTCACCGGCAAAGCGTACCCCTTTACCTTTGTAGGGTTCGGGCTTACGCAGGCCGCGAATCCTGGCAGCAACCTGACCTACTAATTGTTTATCAATAGATTGCAGGGTAACTTTAGGCGGCTGTCCTTTGAGCATTTCCGCACTGGCTTTCACATCCGAAGGTAACTCCATAATGATATTATGCGAAAAACCTAAAGACATATCCAGTTGTTGTCCGGTAACGGCGGCACGGTAACCCACCCCAACCAGCTCCAGGTTGATGGTATAGCCTTCGCTCACGCCGATAACCATATTATTAATCAGGGCACGATACAATCCGTGTAAAGCGCGATGACGAATCTGATCAGTCGGACGGCTAAGCACAACCTCGCCATCAATAACTTCCACTTTAATATCGCGGTCGATCTGTTGTTTCAATTCGCCTTTAGGGCCTTTTACAGTCACCTCATTGGATGGACTTACCGTCAGTGTCACTTTGTCTGCCAGTTTCACCGGCTTTTTACCTATACGAGACATTTCTTAATTATTGAACATTAAATTATTGATATTGAATTTCCGCTTTCAGTGTACGTATAGTTCAACTTAGATTGTCGGAAAAACTCACCTTTATTTCTAAAAGGAGTGCAAAGGTAGAAGGTTTTTCATAGAAAACAAAAAAATGTTTGGAATAAGATAAGGGAATTTTTGAATCTCTCCATCGTTTTTTGTAACTGGAAGACAAAGAAATTGCCGCATTACATTGACAGCACATTTTTCATCATTCCGAAAGTAATTAGACATCATGCTGTTTTGCTTAACTGACGATATCGCAGGTACGACAATGATATGCATCCAAATAATAAACAATAGCTCCGGAGACGCCGAATGGAGGGATTATTTATCTTTGTGTGTTACATTTTTTATCTAAGCCATTCCTTTATTTATAAAATTTTCAATACGACTTATTTGCAATTATAAATATGCTATTTTCATGATATTTATTTATGATTGATTAAATAATCATCAAATCTAAACCAAATTAGTAAAAATGATAAGACATTTAATCCTTTTCATAGTTGTATTTGCTGCCTTTTCGAATACGGTAAATGCACAATCACAGCCGGGCGATAAACTAAGCGATTATATTGTTACTACCAATAATGGAAGCACAAAATCGGTAAAAAATATTCATGCTATGGATTATTCGGGAGATACGCTCAAACTATACGCCGACCCAACATGGAAAAAATGCACTTACCGCCAGGCTGCTGTTTACACTATAGCTTACAAAGAAAAAAAACACTGGCATTGCTTCGATTATGCCGTTTATGCTATGAATGTAAGAGGACTGGTGAGAGAGGGTTATTTTTTAGACAAAGCAATGCACATTCCCGACAGTATTTTTACCTGGTATTATGGTAATAAGTCGGTGAGAAAAACAGGCTTTTTTAAAAATGGATTAAAAAGCGGAACATGGCTTTCTTTCAATGCATCAGAAGCAATAACGGACTCTTTTAATTACAGGGACGGAGTCATGTATGGGTTGAATTTTAAAAGTGATTATTCAAAGCATAAAAAGCAAGTTTACCTTATGGATAATTCAGGCGACGGCTCGGGCTATACATACGATATCCGGCATGATACCGACACGCAATATCTTGGTAAATACGCTAGGGGCTTCGTACAAGACAGTGTATGGGTGATGTATTATGAAACAGGAGAAATATGGCATAGCGAAACGTATGATAATGGGAAAAAAATAGCTGAAGCGTGCTTTGAAGAAACCGGCGAAAAACATCAGGGTGGGTGTATTAGGGTAATGCCGGAATACCCCGGCGGCATGTCGGCATTGCAACAATATCTGAGCAGGAACCTTCACTATCCCGAAGCATTGCTCAAATATGGAGCTGAGGGTACCGTACTGGTTGAGTTTACGGTAAAGTCCGATGGCAAAATAGACGACATTCAAATTTTGTCCTCTCCCAATCCGGACTTTTCAAAAGAAGTGATTAGGATAATAAATGCAATGCCTAAATGGAAGCCGGCCTTTTGCTACACAAAAAACGTAGATGTTTATTATAAGATACCTGTTACATTCAAAATATCATAAAAGCAATAAACCGGATTGTGTTAATGGATGGGCATATTCAATTGGCACCTTTAATTTTCAATGCAACTCCTCTCGTGTCCTCTTCATTAGCTTAAATTGCAGGAAATTGACCATCATCTTCCATTGCTTAGCTTACTTCATCCATAGAAAATTTATCGTCAGCAACTATTGCCGGGCGAAAGCATGTACATACGAGCTATCGGACAAAATTGTTTCGAATGGGCAAAATACACAAAAGCTCATTCAGAATATCCAAATGAGCTTTGATGTAAAAAAGCAAATATTGCAATAAAATCTTACCAGATATGGCAAAGTACTTCACCCCCTACATTATTAGCTCTTGCTTCCTTATCGGTCATTACGCCTTTAGAAGTAGAGATAATGGCGATGCCTAATCCGTTTTTCACCCGGCTGATATCAGCCGGCTTTGCATACTGGCGCAAACCGGGACGGCTCACGCGCTCCAGGGAGCGGATAGCCGGGACTCTACTTTCGGCATTGTATTTCAGGGCAATCTTAATGATACCCTGCTTATTGTCTTCTTCAAATTTGTATTTCAGGATATAGCCTTTATCGTACAGAATTTCAGTCATTCTTTTCTTCAGGTTGGAAGCCGGAATTTCCACGATACGGTGGCGGGCCATTTGTCCGTTACGAATGCGGGTTAAATAATCTGCGATTGGATCAGTTACCATTTTTTTATGTTGTTTAATATTGTTTGATAATTGATGATAGTTGAATGCCAGGCATTCCTTATCACCTAACGTTTCAAAAAGCGCAAAAGCTTTCCGGCAATTACCAGGAAGCCTTTTTAACGCCGGGGAACATGCCGTCTAAAGCCATTTCCCGGAAAATAACGCGGGCAATGCCGAACTGGCGCATATAACCCTTTGGACGGCCGGTGAGCTGACAACGGTTCTTCAACCGGACGGGAGAAGCGTTCCTGGGTAATTTATCCAACGCTTCATAATCACCGGCAGCTTTTAATGCGGCGCGTTTTTCGGCATATTGTGCCACCATTTTTTCGCGTTTACGCTGGCGTGCTTTAACTGATTCTCTTGCCATAATTCTTTTTATTTGGGCTTGCAGCGCTATCACGCTGCGCATCCTGTATTTTTTTAATTATTATCTTTTCTGATGTTTTTAAACGGCATACCCAGCTCTTTCAGCAGTTCGTAAGCCTCTTCATTGGTTTTCGCCGTAGTTACGAAGGTCAAATCCATTCCGCTGATGCGGCTTACCTTATCGATATCGATTTCCGGGTAAATAATCTGCTCGGTAACGCCGAAGGTGTAATTGCCACGACCGTCAAAAGATTTGTCATTGATACCTTTAAAGTCGCGCACACGCGGCAGGGAGACGGAAATCAGGCGGTCTAAAAATTCATACATATTACTACCACGGAGCGTAACGCGGCAGCCGATAGGCATATTTTTACGCAATTTAAAGTTGGACACGTCCTTTTTAGAAAGTGTAGGCACCGCTTTCTGACCGGCAATCATGGTCATTTCTTTCACGGCATCATCCACTAATTTTTTATCGGCAACAGAACCTTTAACGCCCTGATTCAGGCATATTTTGGTCAGCCGGGGAACCTGCATTACGGACTTGTAGCTGAACTTTTTCATCAGCGTATCCGCTACTTCTTCTTTATATTTTTTCTGAAGACGTGGTATGTAAGTTGTAGTACTCATTATTTAAGTTCTTGACCTGATTTTTTAAAAATACGAATTGCTTTCCCGTCTTTTCTTTCCCGACGGATACGGGAAGGAGCCTTTGCTTTAGCATCCCACAACTGTACGTTAGAGATGTGAACAGGCGCTTCTTCTTTCACGATACCTCCCTGAGGGTTTTTGGCGCTGGGCTTCAGGTGTTTGGTAACGATATTGACACCGGCTACCAATACGCGGCTTTTCAGCGGATATACAGCCAATACTTCGCGCGGTGTGGTGCGACTGCGGTCATTACCGGCAATTACTACTACCTGATCACCTTTCTTAATATTGAACTTTGGTTTGAATCTTGTGTTCATCTTTTTTAAAACTTAAGCCGCTGATTAAAAACGGGCGGCAAAGGTACAAAATTATTTTTCAATTATAGTACTTCGGGCGCTAATGAAACAATTTTCATATAGCCTTTATCGCGCAACTCACGCGCTACCGGTCCGAAAATACGTGTGCCGCGTGGATCGCCGGCATTGTTCAGTAATACTACGGCATTATCATCAAAATTGATGTAAGAACCGTCCTTCCGGCGCAGCTTATTTTTAGTACGAACAATTACGGCTTTGCTCACGGTTCCTTTCTTCACGCCACCGGCAGGGATAGAATCCTTAACGGTAACAACAATCTGATCGCCGATTCCTGCATATTGCTGGCCGCTGTTGCCCAATACACGGATGCAAAGCACTTCTTTGGCACCGCTGTTATCTGCTACATTGAGCCTTGATTCCTGCTGTATCATTTTTCCTTAATATTTAGCGATTTGCTAATGAGTTTATTTATTGATTTGATAAATTACTGAGCCGGTTAGAGCCCGAAACGGAAGCGACAAAAAATTATTTTGCTTTTTCAATCACCTCTACTAAGCGCCAGCGCTTGGTCTTACTCATCGGACGGGTTTCCATGATGCGCACGGTATCGCCGATACCACATTGGTTGCTCTCGTCATGAGCATGAAACCGGGTCGTTTTTTTCAGAAACTTACCATAGATCGGGTGCTTTACCTTACGCTCAACGGCCACGGTAATGGTTTTATCCATTTTATCACTGGTTACAATACCGATACGGCTTTTTCTGATTTTTCTTTCTACTGACATTCTGAAAGATGTTGATTTTAAATTATTTGTTTGCTAATTTTCTTTTGTGTTGCTCGGTTTTCAGACGGGCGATCTGACGGCGGATACCGCGGATGGCCATTGGATTTTCAATGGGATTTACCGCATGGCTGAATTTCATCTTTTTCAGATTAAAACTCTCCTCGTCTAATTTATCGTTTAAAGCTTCGTCGGTCAGGGAGCGATAATCTTCCACTTGTGCTTTTTTTGACTTTGCCATAGTTTTTATGAATTATATACGGTAACCGGGTTTCAGCAGGATTCCAGACCTTGCTCCGGATACGGATATGTTTTAAATATTATGCTTCAGAATAATCTCTGCGGGTTACAAATTTGGTTTTGATGGGTAATTTCTGTGCGGCCAACTCCATAGCTTCTCTGGCTAATTGCTGAGATACTCCCTCGATTTCAAACAGGATACGACCTGGTTTCACTACGGCAGCCCAGTATTCCAGGTTACCTTTACCTTTACCCATACGCACTTCAGCAGGTTTATTCGTGATTGGCTTATCCGGGAAAATGCGAATCCAAACGGTACCTTCCCTTTTCATGTGACGTGTCATGGCCTGGCGAGCTGCTTCAATCTGACGATTCGTAATCCATTTGGGCTCCAGCGATTTCAAGCCAAAGGAACCAAACGCCACAGTAGATCCGCGTTCCGCGTTACCGCGAATACGACCCTTATGCTGCTTACGGTGTTTTACTCTTTTCGGTTGTAACATTGTTTGATATTTTAAGCGGAATTTTTTTAATTCCCGTATTATTCCAGATTATTTTTAATCAATATAAATTACTTCGTATTGCTACGGCCACCACGGCCACGGCCAGATCCTCCGCCTCTTCCACCACGGCCTCCACGGTCACGGTCGCCGCGATCCCGGTCGGAACCTTCGTTAAATCCGCCACGACGTTCATTAGCGCTTCCACCGATCAGGTTAGGATTCAAATCTCTTTTTCCTAGAACCTCTCCTTTACAAATCCATATCTTCAGTCCGATTTTACCATAAACCGTCATGGCATATACCGAAGCATAATCAATATCCATCCGGAAGGTATGCAATGGGGTACGGCCTTGCTTAATCTCTTCACTGCGGGCAATTTCAGCACCACCCAGACGACCGCTTGCTTTGATCTTAATACCTTCCGCGCCCATACGCATCGCAGTAGCAATAGCCATTTTGATAGCCCGCTTGTAAGACACCCGTCCTTCGATTTGGCGGGCAATGCTCTCCCCTACAATCTGGGCATTCAGTTCCGGGCGGCGGATTTCAAGGATATTAATTTGCACATCCACGTTACCGGTAAGTTTTTTCAGCTCTTCTTTGATGCGATCCACTTCCTGTCCTCCCTTACCGATGATGATACCCGGCTTGGAGGTATGAATAGTGATAATCAGTTTGCCTAAGGTACGTTCAATAACGATACGGGCAACGCCGCCTTTATTAATACGCGCATTCAGGTAGGTGCGGATTTTATGATCCTCTACTACATTTTTTCCGAAGTTCTTAGGGCTGCTGTACCACATAGAGTCCCAACCACGAATGATGCCTAAACGATTACCAATTGGATTTGCTTTTTGACCCATATTTTTTATTATGAATTTTGAATGCTGGATTTTGAATGTTCAAAAGG
>CAZUSO010000032.1:0-32256 GCA_964622775.1 uncultured Taibaiella sp.
CTTACGATATTTGGGGTGATACGGTGAATACGGCAGCGCGGATGGAACAAAACGGCGAAGCAGCTAAGATCAATATTTCGGAAACCACATACGAATTAGTAAAAGATGATTTTTCCTGTGTTTATCGCGGGGAAATAGAAGCAAAGAACAAAGGAATGATGAAGATGTACTTTGTAAATGATAAATGATAAGGTGCGGGGGAAGCAAATCATAATCATTTAATCCAATAAATCATAGTTCAGACAGGGGAGCAGGCGAAACAGATGGGAAGCACAAAGAACAAATTAAGATGTACTTTGTGGAACATAGTGTCATGTTAAGTATGTTTTGGCTCATTGTTAAAGCATATAAAATTGATTATCAGTTTTTTTTCTGTTTTTAATTTTGAATTTGCCTTTTTACTTAACAATAGTAACATTTGGGGTAATGGGCATTTTTATAGATAAGATTTGATTTATGTGCCTTGATATTTAATGTATTATTAATTAAATTACACTAAGATGTTTGAACGGTTATCCCTTTATTTTCTCCCGGGAGCGGTCTCGTCAACTGATGAAAAGCGCAGGTCGCTTTTACTGATTAATTTTATGATAGTGTTGAGTATTTTCTCTTTGACTTACCTGCTTGGTTGTTACTTTACGGACATTATTGTAGGCGTTTATACCAACCTTATCATGTTCCCGCTTTGCCTTGCTGCTTTGTTTATTTTTAAATATACCAAACGCTTTGTGTTAAGTGTCAGCATGATGATAATTGGCTTTACGGCAGGAATAGCGGAAGGTGTTTTATTTTCAGGAAATATTGCTTCACCAGCTATCCCCTGGCTCATTACTGCTCCCTCCCTGGCTTTTCTGTTGGGAAATAAGAAATCAGGCATACTATGGACTATTGTGATTGCTTTTCTCTTTTCTCTTTTCGGGCTATTTAGCATTACCAAACTGGATCTTCCCTATTTATTTCCTGCCTATTTACAAAATTATATTCTCACGTTTACCTTTATTGCAGTTACCGTTTTTTTATCAATAGTTCTGGCAATCTATGACCGTACCCGGGAAAATGCATCGAATGCTTTACTGGCGGAAAAAGAGAAATCAGAAACGCTCCTGCTTAATATACTGCCTTCCGAAGTTGCAGAAGAGCTCAAAGAAAACGGCTATGCCGCCGCCCGGCAGTTCGACGAAGTGACGGTGCTTTTCACCGATTTTGTGAACTTCACCCAAACGGCCGAAAACCTGGCACCTCAGCAATTAGTGCAGGAGCTGCACGAATGCTTTACCGCCTTCGACCACATCATCGAACGCAACGGTCTGGAAAAAATAAAGACTATCGGTGATGCCTACTTAGCCGTTTGCGGTTTGCCCGCCACCGATCCGCAACATGGACAAAAGACCATACAGGCGGCATTGGAGATCCGGGATTTTATGGCAGCGCGGGCGCCCCTCTCCTTTGGAGCGGGGTTGGGGGTGAGGTTAGGCATCCACAGTGGCAGCGTGGTAGCCGGCATCGTAGGCGTAAAGAAATTCGCCTATGACATCTGGGGTGATACGGTGAACACGGCAGCGCGTATGGAACAAAGCGGCGGACCCGGGAAAGTGAATATCTCCGAAACAACGTATGAGCTGGTAAAAGATAAATTTGAATGTACCTATCGTGGTAAGATACAGGCTAAGAATAAAGGCGAGCTGGATATGTATTTTGTGGAAAAATGAATTATGAAAATGAATTACGAATTACGAATGGTCAATTACGAATAGGGTTATCATGCTGAAATCTTTTAGATTCCTACGGAATGACAATTGCCGTTTGACAACCTATAATCCAAAATTCAAAATTCTCAATTAACCACTAACAACTGTAAAACAATGAAAAAACTCCTTCTCTTCTTTTTAATTGTCCATTGTCAATTTTTAATTGTCAGTTATTCTTACGCCCAAAACAAAACCATAGATTCCCTGCAAAAGGCGCTCCAAACTGCCCGGGAAGATACCAATAAGGTAAACACGTTTAATACCCTGAGCAGGCAATTGTATCTGACCGGCGATTACGACACCGCCCTTTACCATGCCGGGAAAGCAAAAGCATTGGCGGAAAATATAAACTTTCAAAAAGGCATAGCCGATGCATACAAAAACATCGGGGCTATTATTGATGAACAGGGCAATTCTTCTGAAGCCTTGAAAAAATATTTTCTTGCTTTGAAAATATATGAAGCCATCGGGGATCGGGGTGGGATAGCCAATACGCACAACAACATCGGACTTGTTTATGAGACATGGGGCAATTACCCCGAAGCCTTAAAAAACCATTTTATTGCTTTGAAGATATATGAATCCATCGGGGATAAACACGGGATAGCCGCTGACTACAACAATATCGGGCTTATTTATGCTGACCAGGACAATTACACTGAGGCTTTAAAATATTATTTTGCTGCCCTGAAAATGAATGAAGCAACCGGTAATAAAAACTGGGTGGCCAGTAATTACAACAACATCGGAACTATATATAAAGATCAGAACAATTACCCCGAAGCCTTAAAGCATTTTGCTGCTGCCTTGAAAATATATGAGACAGTAGGTGATAAGGGCGGCATATCGGCTATTTACAACAATATCGGAGTTGTCTATGGTGAACAGGGCAATTACCCCGAAGCCCTGAAGTACTATTTTTCTGCGTTGGAAATAAGAGAAAAAATCGGTGATAAAAACGGAATAGTCAATTCTTATAACAACATCGGATTAGCCTATAACAGGCTCAACCGGCCCAAAGAAGGCAAAGCATGGCTGCAAAAAGGCCTGGATTTAGGCAGAGAAACAGGTGCAAAAGAAAATATTAAAAAGAGCTACTACGGACTTTCCGAAGCAGACAATGGCTTAAGCAATGCTAAAGGCGCTTATGAAAATTATAAAATGTATATCCTCTACCGCGACAGCCTTGTCAATGAAGATAATACCCGGAAACTGACCCAAACGGAAATGCAGTACGAGTTTGACAAAAAGCAATTAGCCGACAGTATCAAAAATATCGAGGCGCAAAACCGTATTACAACGAAACTGCAAAAGCAAAAAACCTATACCTGGGCTGGTGTGGGAGCGGGAGTCCTGTTGCTTGTGTTGCTAATTTTTATCTTTAGAAGCAATAAGAAATTAGCCGTCGAAAAGCGAAAATCAGAGCGCCTCTTATTAAATATCCTTCCCGAAGAGATCGCAGAAGAACTCAAACAAAACGGCCATGCCGAAGCGAAGCAGTTTGACGAGGTTACTGTGCTCTTCACCGACTTTGTCAGCTTCACCCAAACGGCCGAAAAGCTGGGGCCGCAACAATTGGTGCAGGATCTGCACGAATGCTTTACCGCTTTTGACAATATCATAGAACGCAACGGGCTGGAAAAAATCAAGACCATAGGCGATGCCTATCTCGCCGTCTGCGGCCTGCCTGCTTTCGATCCGCAACATGCACAAAAAGCGGTGCATGCCGCATTGGAGATAAGGGATTTTATTGCAGAAAGAAGCCGGCAGGAGCAAACCTTCCAGGTTCGTATCGGCATTCACAGTGGCAGTGTGGTAGCGGGCATTGTAGGCGTAAAGAAATTCGCTTATGACATCTGGGGTGATACCGTGAACACGGCAGCCCGCATGGAGCAAAGCGGCGAAGCGGGGAAAGTGAATATTTCCGAAACAACTTATGAATTGGTAAAAGGTGAGTTTGACTGTACTTATCGCGGAAAAGTAGAAGCAAAAAATAAAGGAGAAGTGGATATGTATTTTGTGGAAAAATGAATTACGAATTGCGAATTATCAATTACGAATGGTCAATTACGAATAGGGTTATCATGCTGAAATCTTTGAGATTCCTGCGGAATGACAATTGCCGTTTAACAGTCTGTAATGCAAAATTTTCAATTTTCAATCCTCCATTCTCCACTATCATGCTGAAAGCATCTAAACACGAACAGCAGGACATTTTTGATTTTTGAATCTTGAATTAATTTATTCTACATTTGTGTGGCTGAAAAGGAGCCTAAGACAAAAAGACGAGAGCCTGTTGTTCGTGTATTTTAGTTATTGATAATAAATTTCTTATGAAAATAAAATGACAGTATTCAATTTAACATTGGCGTTTTTGTCCGCCGGAATGCTGTTCCTGGCATTCTTTACCTATTCTTCGCTGATTTTTATCCATAAAAAAATAAACAGCAAGCATTTTTATTTTGCAACAGGTGCGCTTTTGAGTTCTTTCTATATATTTTTTGAATTATTGCTGGGGCTCAGCTTAACAGAGCCGCAGTATTTGCTGTTTCATAAGTTGAAAATGATATCGGCAATCATGAGTTTCCCCATATTCTTTATATCTTTCTACAATATATATGCTCCAAATGGAAATAAAAAAGTGGTGTACTCCATAGCGTATATGATGCCTGTGTATGTAATAGCGGCTTTCTTTAATTTTTTCCTGTCTTATCCTATAAAGCACATTGTTGTCCAAACCCCCATTACAAACTTTGTCTATAATGTTTCTACACCCGGGCCGTTTTATATTGCTTTCATACTGCATGCGCTGTTTTCCCTGATAGTGGGTATGGTGCAATATTTCAAATCAGGAAGCAGCAGCAAACGATGGGAATTTTTGTTCATTATCATCGTGATGATTATTTGCGCATTGAATGATTCGCTGGTATCAAGAGGCGTCATAAAAAATATTATGCTGTTGGAATTTGGCTTCTTTGCGGTTTTAATTCTTGTATTTTTTGATCTGTTGAGGGACGATAGAAAAACTTATGAAATGAACTATGCGCTTAATCAGGAGATACTGGCACACCGCGACAAACTGGAGGAAACAGTTGGTATAAGAACTCAGCAATTGAAAAAGGAACAACAAAAATCAGAAAGCCTGTTGCTGAATGTATTACCCGAAGCAATAGCCAACCGGCTAAAAAACGGAGAAAGAACCATTGTGGACAGCTTTAGTAATGTGTCTGTCATTTTTGTTGACATAGTGGGGTTTACCGAGCTGGCTTCCCGGGCAAACCCGCGTCAGATCGTAGCCTTATTAAATGACATCTTTACAAGCTTTGACAGGATTGCGGATAAACACGGCCTGGAAAAAATCAAAACAATAGGAGACGCATACATGGCGGCTGCAGGCATACCTGAGCCGCAAGCTGACCATGCGGAGCGAACAATCCTTTTTGCCGGTGAAATCAAAAATGAAATGAACAATTTTAAGTTTTTAGATGATACGGCTATTGACTTCAGAATAGGGATTGACTGCGGTTCGGTGGTTGCTGGGATCATTGGAGAAAAGAAATTTATTTACGACTTATGGAGTGATACGGTAAACACTGCCAGCAGGATGGAAAGTACGGGGGTACCAGGAAAAATACAGGTGACGGAAAACTTTAAGAATGCGCTTGAAGTGTGCAACGGGAAATGGAGTTTTGTTCCGAGAGAAGCGTTTCAGGTCAAGGGCAAAGGAATAATGAATACTTATTTTATAGAATAACGATAATCTGTACAAGAATGGAGCAAAGCGGCGAAGCGGGGAAAGTGAATATTTCCGAAACGACTTATGATCTGGTGAAAGGTGAGTTTGATTGTACTTATCGCGGAAAAGCAGAAACAAAAAATAAATGAGAAGTGGATATGTATTTTGTGGAAAAATAAATTACGAATTACGAACGGACAATTACGAATTATGAATAGGGTTATCATGCTGAAATCTTTTAGATTCCTGCGGAATGATAATTGCTGTTTGACAGGCTATAATCCAAAATCCAATCCCGAATGTTCGGGACAAAATCCAAAATAATCATACCCATCATTTAATCGTAATAATCATAGTTCAGACAATAATCGTTCGGAAAATGAAAAAGACAATATTTATCATCCTGCTTCTATCCCTTCTCCTGGGAAAGAGTGGGGCGGTGTATGCTCAAATGCAAGGCCAGGCCAGAATTGATTCCCTGCTGACCGCATTAAACAATTACGATGCTGCTCAAACCAGGTCTGCAAACCGAACGGAAATGACGGACACCGGTAAGGTAAACCTGCTGAATGATTTGAGCTTTACCCTTACGGGCATCAACCCGGATGAAGGATTAAAATACGGAAACCAGGCCCTGGCGCTTTCTGAAAAATTAAACTGGAAAAAAGGAATCGCAGCTTCTTACAGATGTATCGGCCTCACTTACTGGTCAAAATCAGATAACATCAAAGCCCTTGAATACCACCGCAAGGCATTAAAGATTAATGAGGAAATAGGAGATAAAAGCGCTGAAGCCCGAAATTATGCAAACATAGGAGTAGTGTATATCCGAACCTCTGAGTATCCGAAAGCACAGGAAAATTTATTGAAGTCTTTGAAAATGTACGAGGATTTAAAAGATACAAATGGAATGAGTTTAAACTATGTCAACCTCGGAAATGTATATGCCATGACATCAAATCCTGAGAAAGCCCTTGAATACTATATGAAATCATTGAAATTAGGAGAAGAAACAGGCGATAAAACAACAGGCGAAGTGTATGTAAATATAGGTTCCGTTTATGGAATGATGTCGAATAGCGCTAAGGCGCTCGAATACTATAGGAAATCATTGAAATTTGGAGAAGAAAATGGCGATAAAGCAACAATTGCGATCGCCCTTGGCAATATCGGATTTCTCTATAGTAACACCGGTGAATATGCCCTTTCGCTGGAATATCAGCATAAAACATTACAATTACAAAAGGAAATAGCATCTCCCTATGGTATGGCGAACGCTTATTCTAATATTGGACATGTTTATTATAAAATAGGCAGCGGCAGCAGTAAAGCGTTATTAGATAAGTTGTTTGCCGGAGATAAAATGGCGGCTTTAAAACAATCAAAACGGTATGACGACAGCGCCCTTACTATATTACTGCAAATAAAGGAGATGGCTAATCTGAGCACACTTTATAAACAAATAAGCGATATTCAGGTTGCCATGGGCAATGATAAAGCTGCCTTAGAAAGTTACAAGAATTATGCTGATTACAAAGATTCTGTTTTTAATACAGAGAAGAACAAAAAACTTACCCAAACCGCCATGCAATATGAGTTTGATAAAAAAGAGGCGACAATAAAAGCGGAGCAGGAAAAGAAAGACATCCGGCAAAAGAATATTCGCAATTCCATCGTGGCAGGGCTTGCAGGAGCATTGCTGTTTTTAGCGGTGGTTTACCGGCAGCGTAATAAAATTTCAAAAGAGAAAAAAATTTCAGAGAACCTGCGAACGCAATCCGATAAGCTCCTGCACAACATCCTCCCTGCCGAAGTAGCCGATGAGTTGAAAGACAAAGGCTATGCTGAAGCGAAACAATTTGACGAAGTCAGTGTATTGTTCACCGATTTTGTGAACTTCACCCAAGCCGCCGAAAAACTCAGCCCGCAGACTCTGGTACAGGAACTGCATGAATGCTTTACCGCCTTTGACAATATCATAGAACGCAACGGTCTGGAAAAAATAAAGACTATAGGCGACGCTTATCTGGCCGTTTGCGGCCTGCCTGTCGCGGATAACCACCATGCACAAAAGACCATACAGGTGGCATTGGAAATACGGGATTTTATGACAGCGCGCGCCCCCCTCTCCTTTGGAGAAGGGTTGGGGGTGAGGTTAGGCATCCACAGCGGCAGTGTAGTAGCGGGCATTGTAGGGGTAAAGAAATTCGCTTACGATATCTGGGGCGATACCGTGAATACTGCAGCCCGCATGGAGCAAAGCGGAGAGACTGGCAAGGTTAATATTTCCGAAACCACCCGTGAATTGGTAAAAGATGATTTTGAATGCACCTACAGAGGAGAGATTGAAGCAAAGAATAAAGGGAAGATGAGGATGTATTTTGTGGAATGAAAAATTAAAAATGAAGATTGAAAATGAATAGCCAATTTTTAGTTCCATGTTTTTCCCATCATTTCGGGGAGGTACGATGAAGCGTCATTGCAGCGAAGCAATCTCAGGCATACTCATAGAGATTGCTTCGGCAACTCCGCATCGCTGCGTTACCCCGCAATGACGCGAGAAACGGAACAAGTGAATAATTTTCAATTTATATACCGTTTAGTGTTATTACCAACAACATTTTTTACGAATACAAGCGAAACAATTAACAATATGAAAAAACACCTCCTCTTTTTTTTAATTGTCAATTGTCAATTTTTAATTGTTAATGATTCTTATGCCCAAAACAATAGGATTGATTCCCTGCAAAAGGCGCTGCAAACCGCTAAGGAGGATACAAATAAGGTAAATACGTTTAATGCCATGAGCCGGCAATTGTATCTGACGAGTAATTACGACACTGCCCTTTACTATGCCGGGAAAGCAAAAATATTGGCGGAGCATCTCAGCTTTCAAAAAGGAATAGCGGAGGCATACCGCAACATTGGTAATGCTTCTTCAAGCAAGGGTAATTACGCCGAAGCTTTGAAAAATCATTTTGCCGCCCTGAATATATATGAAGCCACCGGGGACAATAACGGAATAGCCGGATGTTACAACAACATCGGGAATGTTTATACCTATCGGAGTAATTATCCCGAAGCATTGAAAAACTATTTTGCTGCACAGAAAATAAATGAAGCAACCGACAATAAGAGTTGGCTGGCAATAAATCTTGACAATATCGGAGGTATTTTTACGAATCAGGGCAATTACCCTGAAGCGTTAAAAAACTTTTTTGCTGCTTTGAACATATATGAATCCATCGGGGATAAACACGGAACAGCCGATGATTACAATAACATCGGGATTGTTTATAACTGCCAGGGCAACTATCCTGAAGCTATGAAAAATTATTTTGCTGCATTGAAGATAGATGAGGCTATCGGAGATAAAAACAGGATAGCTGGAGATTACGCCAACATCGGGAATGTTTATGCTGCCCAGAATAATTATCCCGAAGCTATGAAAAATTATTTTGCTGCATTGAAAATCAACGAGGCTATCGGGGATAAAAGGCTGATAGCTATTGATTATGCCAACATCGGGAATGCCTGCCTGATTCAGGGCAATTACCCTGAAGCCCTGAAAAACGATTCTGCTGCGCTCAAAATATTTGAAGCATTCGGAGATAAGCAGGGCATGGCTGCATGTTACAACAACATTGGGTATGTTTCTTTTCATCAGGGCAACTACCCCGAAGCATTAAAAAGCTATTTTGCTGCATTGAGAATAGCGGAAGCCATCGGGACTGAAAGGTTGATTGCTACTTTATATAACAACATCGGGGCGGCTTATACGAAGCTCCACCGTCCGGAAGAAGGTAAAAAATGGCTGCAAAAGGGTTTGGCTTTAAGTAAAGAAACCGGTGCAAAGGAATATGTTAGAAATGCTTTCGAAAGCCTCTCGTCGGCCGACAGCGCCCTGGGAAATTATAAAACCGCATTGGAAAATTACAAAATGTACATTCTTTACCAGGACAGCCTGTACAACGAAGAAAACACCAAAAAGCTTACCCAGACTGCCATGCAGTACGAGTTTGACAAAAAAGAGCTTGCCGACAGCATCCGCCATACGGCAGCGCGGAAGCTCATTGTCGCGAAGCTGCAAAAGCAAAGAGCTTATACCTGGTCGGGGGCGGGGGCGGGGATTGTATTGCTTGCATTTTTGATGCTCATCTTCAGAAACAATAAAAAATTAGGTGCGGAAAAGCAAAAATCAGAAAGCCTGTTGCTCAACATCCTTCCCGAAGCAATTGCTGCGGAGCTCAAGCAAAACGGTAATGCTACAGCGAAGCAGTTTGATAATGTAACCGTATTGTTTACCGATTTTGCCAGCTTCACCCAAACGGCCGAAAAGTTGGGGCCACAGCAATTAGTGCAGGAGTTGAACGAATGCTTCACCGCTTTCGACAACATCATCGAACGCAACGGACTCGAAAAAATCAAAACGATCGGCGATGCCTATCTTGCCGTCTGCGGCCTGCCTGCTGCTGACCCGCGCCATGCGCAAAAGACCATACAGGCGGCCTTAGCAATACGGGACTTTATAGCGGAAAGGCGCAAGAAAGAAAATGTATTTGAAATCCGCATCGGTATCCACACAGGCAGTGTGGTAGCCGGTATTGTAGGTGTCAAGAAATTTGCCTACGACATCTGGGGCGATACGGTGAACACCGCAGCACGTATGGAACAAAGCAGCCCACCGGGGAAAATCAATATTTCGGAAACGACTTATGATTTAGTGAAAGATGATTTTGCTTGTGAATACCGGGGTGAGATTGATGCCAAAGGGAAAGGCAAGGTGAAAATGTATTTTGCGGAGCAGCCAATGAGAGAAAAGTAGGTCATTGAGCCGCCTGGTTCAGGTTCATTGAGTTTATCGAAATCACATCCGTGTGTTAGCTTTGACAAGCTCAACAAACGAGTTATTCATTGAGCTTGTCAAAATGAAGAAAAGTAATTATTGTGCTTACCCATCATACTATAAGGCATCTTTTTCTGCCCAATGCTTAATCTGCAAGCACCTGCTTATTAGTCATCTCATGCAGCGGTTTCTTCCTTCCGGTAGCCACGTTGTTATGCATCCAGTCGTTGATAATTGTAACGGTTTCCGCGATATAAGGATCTTTCTGCAGCCTTTTGATCCATACCTTATTCTTATTTACGGATGCGCTGTCTATATTGATCCTGACCAAATCTTCATCAAGATTGCGAACCGTTAAAGGCGTGTTCAGGCTGTCTAGTTGATCGATGCGTTTGGATAAAGCCTCATTTTCTTTCATCTTTTCTGCATATGCTGTTTCGTTTAAAGGCATCACATTATCGTCCTGTTGCTTTTTCAATCTTTGAGCCGCTTCCAGAATGAGCTTGAAGTTCTTGCTTTTGCTTACCCGAACCTGGCTTTCATCACTCAAACGATTATAGAAACTGCCGGATAAAAAATTCCGGTATTCTACTGATGCTATCTTATCCCATTGTAAGGCGCTTTTGTCCTTGCGCTCACCGGTTTCATCGAGCATGTCATATACATCCGGCAGCAGGATATCAGGAGTCACGCCTTTCAGTTGGGTAGAGCCGCCATTAATGCGATAGAATTTCTGAATGGTTAATTTCAGCGAACCAATGCCGTCATATTCTGCATCACCGCCTTTGGCATTCATCAGCGCTTCTATGATGCGTTCCCTTGCGCTGCTGGTCACAAACTGATCCAGCGGAACTAATTTCTGAACCGTTCCCTTCCCGAATGTTGTAGAGCCGACAATCACGGCACGTCCGTAATCCTGCATTGCCGCTGCTAATATCTCCGATGCCGAAGCGGAACCGCCGTTGACCATGATCGCCAGCGGGCCGGAATATAAGGGGGCGCTTAGCTTGCTGCTGAGTGTCATGGTCTGGTCGCCGCTGCTGCGTACCTGGACTACAGGGCCTTTGCCGATAAATAATCCCGCAATGTCCACCACATCGGACAAAGAGCCGCCACCATTATTTCTTAAATCAAGAATGACGCCGTCCACATGAGCTGCCTTTAGCTTGATCAGTTCTTTTTCGATGTCCGTAGAGCAACGGCGACCCCTTGGATTGCTGAAATCCACATAAAACTCCGGCAGATAAATATACCCGATACGTTTACCGTCTTCTTCCACGATATTGGATTTGGCAAAGACATCTTCTATATCCACCTTATCCCGTATAATCGGGATGACCTCGGAGGAGCCGTCGGAGTGTTTTACGGTCAGTCGTACTTCGGTGCCTTTCGGCCCGCGGATCATTTTCACCACATCTTCCAGGTCGAATCCTTCCGCGTCCACAGGAAGGGCATCGCCCTGAGCTACTTTTTCAATGATGTCTTCCGCTTTCAGCTTCCCGCCTTTCCAGGCAGGACTGCCCGTAACAATGGAGGTGATCTTCACGCTTCCGTCATCCTGCTGCTGGAGCGTAGCGCCGATTCCGCTGAATGAGCCTGACATCATTTCATCAAATTTCTTTTTGTCGTCCGGCGGCAGATAATTGGTATGCGGATCTTCTGCGCCGCAAATCGTATTCATATAAATGGCGAAGCGGTCATTGTCATTCAGCTTCTGTAATCGTTTAAAGTACCGATCCTGCACCTTAAGTACATTTTCGCGCGCCTCCTGTTCCAGTGTGGCAAAATCTTTGGGCTGGTATCCCGTAGAATCTTTTGTCTTTTTCTCTTCCGTGTCTTTAAGAGATTTATATTTTTCCAGCACGCGGTATTTCAGGTAGGCATACCACCTGGCTTTTAACTCCGTTTCGTCTTTCACGAAATCCAATTCTTTACCGTCTAATTCAATCTGGTCTTTACCGTTAAAGCTGAAAGGACGGGTAAGGATGTCCTGGTAATACGTTTGCGCTTGTGCAATCCGGTTCACGAACAGGGCATTGATCCGGTTGAAAAAATCAAGGGAGTTATCCCTGATTTCATCATCAATCTTGTCCCGGTAGGCATTCAGGCTGTCCATATCGCTTTGCATGAAAAATTTCTTATCATAATCAAAGCTTTCCAGCATTTTGTCGAATACGGTGCGGGAAAAGTCGTCATTAAGCTCACGGGGCGCATAATGCCCCTGCGACATAATGCTCATAATGGTGTTTTGGATAATTTCATTTTGTCCTCCGTTCACATCTTCCCGGTCATTGGCGTATTTGAAGGAAAAAAACACAGCCAGTGTTGCGAGAATGAGAGCCGGTATCAGGATTTTATTTTTCATGAATTGAAGCATATCTTGCCTTTAATTAATTAAATGGTTCTGATTAAGAGAATTTAGCTGAACAAATGTAGCTCAATTATTGGTTAATGAAAGTTTAATCCTGCCTGAACGCTATCACCCATACTGGGTGAATTTTGCGCCGGGGAGCGGATTCCATAAAAAAATCTTCCTGACAGGAATCAGGAAGATTTTAAGAAAAATTATTCGGAGACAATTATTCAGCCACTACTTCAAATTCCATATCAACCACTTTGTCCTTTCCGAAGTCTATCTGGGCTTTGTGTGTTCCCGGTTCTTTCACATCTTCTGTGATTACGATCCGTCGGCGGTCAATCTCATAGCCTTTTTGTTCGCGGATAGCGCGGGCTAACTGAATGGAGGTCACGGAGCCGAATATCTTACCGCTTTCTCCTACTTTAGCGCCAATCTTAACCGGTGCTTTGAGCGCATCGGCAACCTTGGCGATATCGGCAAGCAGCTTTTCTTCGCGGCGGGCAATTACCTTATGGCGTTCAGCAAGCACTTTTTTATTGGAACTGTTTGCTTCAACGGCGAATTTTTGCGGTATCAGGAAATTACGGGCATAGCCGGGGCGCACATCTACCAGTTCATGAGCAGCGCCTAAATTATCTACGTCTTTTATGAGTATGATTTGCATATTGTTTTTACTTTAAAAGGTCAGTAACATAAGGCAGGATAGCCATTTGGCGGGCCTTTTTTATAGCATGTCCCAGTTTACGCTGGTATTTCAGAGAAGTTCCGGTAATACGACGCGGCAGCATTTTACCCTGATCGTTCAGGAATTTCTTCAGAAATTCTGCATCCTTATAGTCAATATATTTGATGCCGAGTTTTTTGAAGCGGCAATATTTCTTCTGGCGTTTTTCTACACGTGTGGTAGTCAGGTATTTTATATCGTTTGGTCTGGCCATCTTAATGGAATATTTTATTATGAATGAATGAGATTAAGCTTCTGCTTCGGCGGATGTTTCTTTAGCTTTGGCAGGAGCATTACGCTTGCGTTCGTTATAGGCAACGGCATATTTATCCAAATGGGTAATGAGGTGACGCATAACGTTTTCATCGCGATTTAGCTGGATTTCCAGCTTTCCGTTCAGGTCGGTAGGTGCGGTGTATTCGACCACTGTGTAAAGACCGGTAGTTTTTTTCTGGATGGGATAGGCCATAGAGCGCAGCCCCCAGATGTTTTCGTGAAGGAGTGTTCCTCCGTTTTCTGTAATGAAAGTAGTGAATTTTTTCTGAGCGCTTTTAAACTCTTCTTCCGTCAATACCGGCGTAAAGATGAGCATCATCTCATAATTCTGGATGTTTGTTGCCATAAAATGTGTTTGGTTAATAAATGAAAAATCTCCCCGAAAACGATGCCGGCTGCAACTTTCGGACATTTTATCGGATGATAAAAAGGCCGGTATGCTGTTTTTGGGAGGGCAAAGGTAGGAAAATTATTATAACAGACAAATTAAAATATTAGTTTGCCGTAGAGAACGCAGTCAAAAGTCGTAATTCGTAATTATATAATTCGTAAAAAAATCAGCAAAAGACTTTAAGCCATCACCATATCGGCTTCCTGATCCAGAAAATGTTCCGCTTCGACAAGATCGTTATGCAACACGCGGTCGCTGTTATTAAAGCTGACCTTTTCGCGAAATGCTATGCAGATTTTTTCTAAGCCGGCAGACATTTTTGCGGGTCTCCGGAACTCAACGGCCTGTACGGCTGTCAGCAGTTCGATAGCCAATACCCTTTGCACATTATCCACTACCCGTTTTAGCTTGGTGGCCGCATTAGCGCCCATGCTCACATGATCCTCCTGCCCGTTGCTGCTTACAATGCTATCGACCGATGCAGGCGTACAGAGCTGCTTATTCTGGCTGACAATAGCCGCAGCGGTGTATTGAGCAATCATAAAGCCGCTGTGCAATCCGGCATGCTCCGTCAGGAAAGGCGGCAGGCCGCGTTGTCCGCTCACGAGCAGGTAGGTACGGCGTTCGGAGATATTGGCCAGTTCGGCCAGCGCTATAGCCAGGAAATCTAAGCTGAGCGCCAGGGGCTGTCCGTGGAAATTTCCACCGCTGATGATCTGATCTTCCTCCTCAAATACTAAGGGATTGTCCGTAACCGAATTGATTTCCGTTTCCACAACGCCGGAAACATACTGAATGGCGTCCTTACTGGCGCCGTGTACTTGTGGCACACAACGGAATGAATAGGGGTCCTGCACCTGTTTCTTTTCCGTCTGCTGCAATTCGCTGCCTTCCAGCAAGCTGCGGATAGCGGCGGCTGTAGCTACCTGGCCTTCATGAGGACGCACCCGGTGCACCGGTGCCGAAAAAGGTTCGGGCTTTCCGTCGAAGGTCTCTAAGGAGATAGCGGCAATGACGTCCGCCCAGCGCGATAATCGTTTGGCTTTGATCAGCGACCAGACGCCGTAAGCGCTCATAAACTGAGTGCCGTTAAGGAGAGCCAGGCCTTCTTTGGCCTGCAACTTTAAGGGCTTAATATTTTTTTCGCTCAGGGCAGTTTCTGCATGCACCCTGCCCTGGGGAGTATGCATCTCTCCTTTCCCCAAAAGCGGGAGGCTCAGATGTGCCAATGGCGCCAGGTCACCGGAAGCGCCTAACGAGCCCAACTCATAGACTACCGGTAGCATCTTTTCATTGTAAAAATCAACAAAATACTGTACGGTTTTTTCATGAACGCCACTATAGCCCTGTGCCATATTTCGGATCTTCAGTAACAGCATCAGTCGCACAATCTCCGGCGATACTTCGTCGCCCATACCGCAGGCATGAGAGCAAACCAGGTTTTCCTGCAAACTGCTCAGTTCGTCATCTGTGATGCGCACATTGCACAAGGATCCGAAACCGGTATTGATGCCATAGTAGGTGTTGCCGCTTTTTATTTTTCCATCAAGGTAATTGCGGTTGGAACGAATCCGTTCCAGATCCCTTTCAGAAAGCGTTAGGTGGTCTTTTAAGATTTCACCGACCTCGTCAATTGAAATATAATGCGGTAGTTCCATGATTCTATCTTTAAAGAAGGCAAAGGTATTTTATTGCATTCAAATATTTCATGACCGGCGCGCTTTTAATCCTGTATGCGATGATGATCTTGTTTTGTTATTGATGGAAGTGTTAGGGGCTGCCAGGATAATTGCCCTGCAGATATCGCTGATCAGTGCATATAAAAAGAAGATTGAAAATAGCCATAGATGCACAGGTAAGGATTTATTATCTATGCATATATGGCTATAAAATGAATGTATTTCATCAGAAATCTTTGCTGCTTTGTATCCTTCGCTTTCTTTGCATGAAACACAGACAACCGTCTTTCTGATGCTTCAAATTAATTGCACAAGCCTATTTCACTAAACGGTAGCAATGATGAATCTGCTTATTCCTGAAATCCTCAGGAATGGTCTGTAGCGAAATGTCCTTCACGTTACTGTATTTCCATCTTTTTAGTTCCGGTCGGAAGTTGCGTAGGTTATTGGAAAAATATACAAGACCGCCGGGCTTTACGCAGGCATGTAAAAAGTGCAGCATGGCGGAATGATCGCGTTGCGTATCCCAGGTACCGCTCATCCGCCTGCTGTTACTGAAGGCCGGAGGATCGGTAAACACCAGGTCGAACTGCTCCTCCTTTTGGCTTTTCAAAAAGTCCATGGCATCGCACTGCACAAAATGATGCCGGTTTTCCTCTAAGATATTATTGAGTATAAAATTATCTTTTGCCCTGTTGAGATAGGTAGCGGATAAATCCACAGTCGTAATGGAGGCTGCTCCCCCTGCGGCTGCATACACGCTGAATGAGCCGGTGTAGGCGAAAAGATTCAGTACATTTTTCCCCGTCGCTTCCTCCCGGAATATGCTGCGCAGCGGCCGGTGATCTAAGAAAAGGCCGGTATCTAAGTAATCCTGCAGATTGACATAAAACTGTAGTCCGCCTTCCTGAACGATAATGTGCTCCTGCACCTGAGCCACCTTTTCATACTGTTCCATACGGCGCGCTAAACGTTTGCGCTCTTTCAGATAGATATGCTCTTCATGTATCCCGGTTACTTTCGCCATCACCGCCTTGCAGCCAGCCAGCCAGGAATCATGCTCCTCTTCGTCCATCCCGTGTCGCGCTTTATACTCGGCAACATGCAGATAGCCTTCATACCGGTCTATGCACAAAGGAAACTCCGGAATGTCCATATCGTAAATACGGTAGCAGGTAATGCCCTGTCGCTTCGCCCATCGGGCAATATGGCGATTCACTTTTATTAGCCGGTTTTCAAATGCCTGCATAACTGCAAAGATGAAGGAATTTTGGCACATCCGTTCAAACCAAATGATGTTCCTGATGCAGTATCTTTAGAATAGGGAGGGAGCCCTTCGTCAGGTTTGCTTATTGTTGGATCTCTTCCGCCGCAGCCCTACTCAGATAATCTACCCACTCTTCTATGCCCGGAGCTTCCGCTACGCTAAAATCGCCGATGCGCGTACGGCGCAATGCCTGTAAATAACCTCCGCAATCTAAGGCAGCGCCAAAGTCATGCGCCAAAGAGCGGATATAGGTTCCCGTACTGCATTGTACCCGGAAATGCACTTCCGGTATTTTGATGGCCGTAATTTCAAATAAACTGATCTGCACCGGCCGGGCATCCAGCTTTACTTCTTTTCCTTCACGGGCCAGCTTATACGCGGTTTTGCCATCCCGTTTTATGGCAGAATGTGCCGGAGGTATCTGCATGATATCACCCGTGAATTTTGCTGTGACAGTGTGAATATCCGCTTCCGTGATGTGGTCGTAAGGTCGGGAATTTTCCGGTTCGCTTTCCAGGTCATAAGTCGGAGTGGTGGCGCCAAGGTGAATGATGCCGGTATATTCTTTAGGCTGCTTCTGATAGGTGGTAATGCTTTTGGTCATCCTGCCGGTGCAGCATATCAGCAGCCCGGTAGCCAATGGGTCAAGAGTGCCGCAATGGCCGATTTTGGTATGAATCTGGCGGCGTATCTTATTCAGCGCATCAAATGAAGTCCATCCCAAAGGTTTGTCCACCAATATCATGGCGCCTTCTTTGATCTGTGTTAAAGTGGGTAGTCCGGTCATGCTGCAAAAATGAGGGAGATGATTTGCATTGGCAAAAAATATTTCAAAACATATGTCCGGAATGCCCGTTATTCCGACAGTGGAAATCCTTTGTCAATCCAGTCCATCTTCAAATCATCATCCAGACGCAGCACCTTAAAATTGGTGAAATGCATTTCCGTCAGCAGGTTATAGGCCGGGTTAATATTCGGGCAGCTCGCAAAGGGACAGCAGCCGCAATAGAGGACAATAGCTTTGTCCCGATCCACCTTGCGCAGATATTTTTTCAACCGTTTCAGGTTTTTGGCCTCGCTCACTGCGCCGATATTGATCGCATGAAGAATATCATCAACGGGGCCGGTATTTAAAATCAGCATATTGCTGTCCGCGCCGCTTGTTAGCATGGCTGCCAGCGTATCGGGCATTATGGTATTGCGTCTTCCGGACTGATCCTGGGCAAACAAGCCCCAGGCAGAGCAAAGCAATAGCCCTATTATTACCGATCTTTTCATCTTAATAAAGCTTTTGTGGTTTTTTATAATCATCATCTGATAAAGAAATTAAATAAGGACACCGAATTGCCTGAGGTGATGAGCCGCATGTTTATACGACAGGCGCAGCCACAGCTCATAATTCAAATCACCAAAAATCGGGTTGCGCACGACTAATCCGGGTTGTGCCCCGAACCGCATTAAAAAAAAGAGGACTTCATATTCCAACTCGTTTATGGCGCCCGTCAGCGATTCATGCCGTGGGGGAAGCGGCTCTTCCGGCAATAATATATTCACGGTGTTCGGGCGGAAAGGATGATCCGTTCTCAGAAATGCCTGCATCTTTTCCACGCGTTCCGGGAATACAATATCCGTAAAAACATGTTTCCCGTTAGCTACCTGAAATCCATCGCGGCTCATGTGCTCCACCATTTGCCGGAGATTCATCTTTCCCCATTCCGGCGGAGTGTATTCCGGGATTCTGCGAATCAGGGGTATATAGTCGTTTTTCAAGAAGTATTCCGCAGCCTGCATCCTGAATTATTGAGCCGCGATCACGGATATTTCAATATTTACGCTTTTGGGCAATTGCGCCACCTGAACGGTTTCCCGGGCCGGAGCATTTTCCGGGAAATATTTTCCATAAACGGCATTGATTAATGCAAACTGTCCCATGTCCATAATAAAAATGGTGCTTTTGACTACGTTTCGAAAATCCATTCCAGCTTCGGAAAGGATAGCCTTCAGGTTTTGCATCACCATTTCTGTTTCTGCTTCAATCCCCGAAGTAATGAGCGCTCCCGTTGCCGGATCTAATGCAATCTGACCGGAGACAAAAAGGAAATTTCCGGCTTGTACAGCCTGATTGTAAGGACCAATAGGAGCCGGAGCGCCTTGTGTATTGATAATTTGCTTTTCCATAGCGCAAAAGTAATACTTTTGCAGGCGCAACGAGAAATGCCCACATTACTTTATATTGACACTTCGGCTAACCACATCACTATCGCAGTGTCCCGCGACGGGCAGATGATGATGGAGCAAAGGCAATACACGACTCATGAGCAGGCTGCGCTGATTAATGTGATGATCGCTGCTGCATTGGAAGCATCCGGGCTGACTTTGCAGGAAACCGACGCCATTGTAGTATGTGCCGGACCGGGTTCATACACCGGGTTACGTGTAGCGCTTAGTGCGGCAAAAGGTCTGTGCTTTGCATTGAACAAGCCGCTGATGCTATTTAATAAGCTGTTTCTGCTGGACGTAAGTTTGCCATTGTCGCCGGAAGCTAATATCCTGATTGCCTTAAAAGCGAGGCAGGAAGAATTTTTTATTGCTGCCTATGACGGAAACCGAAAAGAAGTGTTGCCACCACAACATGCATGCAGTACAGGTATCAGAGATATCTTATCGGCAAATGATATCCATACGGTGGTAACAAATTATGATGATCCTTCGGTTTTTGAAGGACGAAATATCCTCCCGGTTTATCATGAGATCAATATGGAACAATGGATGAGCTATGCGGAAAGCCGCTATGCAAAAAAAGATTTTGATGATCTGGCTTATAGCGACCCCTTTTATCTGAAAGCCGCTTTTACCACAACTGCAAAAAAGAAAATCTAAATATATGATGATGACTAATAGCACAAGAACAGTCTCCGATTCGCGTACTACCATGAGTGAGCTTATTCTGCCCAATGATGCCAATACTTTGGGCAATCTGATGGGTGGTAAACTGATGTACTGGATGGATATAGCCGCCGCCATTTCCGCACAGCGGCATTGCAACGGACAGGTGGTTACGGCATCTGTGGACAATATTTCCTTCTCCAATCCTATCAAGATTGGGTATCTTCTTACTATCGAGGCGCAGATAACGCGTGCCTTCAACACCTCTATGGAAGTTTTTCTTCGGGTTTGGGGTGAAGACGTGCAATCGCAGCATAAGTATTTATCCAACGAAGCCTATCTTACCTTTGTAGCTATTGGCGCCAATGGCCGCCCCAAACAGGTTCCGGAACTGATTCCTGAAACGGAGCCCGAGAAGGAATTGTTTGAAGGAGCGATGCGCCGCCGCCAGTTACGCCTGATACTTGGTGGAAAAATGAAACCGGAAGATGCAGGCGAATTAAAAGCATTGTTTACTTAAATTTTATCTTTTAAAAGCAGGTTTATGAAGATTATTTTTGTAGTTGCCGCTTCGGAAAACAATGTCATTGGGGTGCAGAACGAATTGCCCTGGCACCTGCCTGATGATTTGAAATTTTTCAAAAAAATAACCCTGCATAAACCGGTTCTGATGGGGAAAAACACCTGGCTTTCCCTCGGCAAACCGCTGCCCGGCCGGCTCAATATCGTATTGTCTGCCTCGCTTTCTGCTCATGAAGTTCCTGAAGGTGTGCTCGTTTTTGATGAGCTGTTCGGAGCGCTGAAATACCTGCAAGACCGGCAAATACCTGAAGTTTGCATTATTGGTGGCGGGCAGTTGTTTCATGGAGCATTAGCGCTTGCCCAAACTATTTATCTGACACGTGTTCATACGCGGATTGAAAACGGCGATGTGTTTTTTCCGGAATTGCCCGACAGTTGGAAGAAAATTTGGGAAGAGCACCATTGCAAAGATGAACGCCACGCTTACAATTTCAGTTTCGAGCAATGGAAAAAGGAATAATAGCCGGAGTGTTATCTTTATAAATTAATATGCGAACGCTCTGGACTAAACGACTGGAATACTGGTTAAAGGCAAAAGGCCGGCATGGCACACATTCTCCATTCGCCTACGGATTCGTGGAAAATGTTCTGAGGAAACCTCCGATTGCAACAGCAAATGAAGATAATAAAATAGCAGCAATACTGTCCAGGCAGGACTACCAGCTTTTATTGCGCATAATATGTTATCTGCGGCCGAAGCAGGTCATGACACATGCCGCACTTTCAGCATTGCTACAGAGCGATCAGTTGCTGCTGGAAATGCCTTCATGGATACCCATGATGCAGGATGAGCTCCCGCAATCCGTTCCGCCAGCCACCCTGGCCGTGCTTGACGCTGCTGCATGTTCTGAAGTGTTTTTGCGGAGTATTTCTGCCGCAATTGCCCCCTTTAGCTTAGTGCTTTATCAACCCTGCCAAAGTAAACAAACCTTGGCGCTGCTTGGTACCGTCTTTAACATGCCGGATTTTAATCTAACCATTGATTGCCTGCGTTTTGCTGTACTGATTAAGGATCCGGCTTTCATAAACCGGCAGCATTTTATACTGAAATAATATCTTCCGTAGGAATTTTTACGGATTTTATACACTTCACTAATTTTTGAACATTACATTTGCGCCCTATTTAAACTATTTTGCTATATGAATTTCCGCTTAATAAGCACGGCAGGTCTGCTGTTATGTACCCAGGCTTTATTTGCACAAACCAAAACATCGGACAGCAATATGACCGGCAGCCTGTCCGAAGTCATTATACAGGAAAACAGGATGCAAACCGCACTGAAGGACCAGAACCGCAATATTACCATCATTGACCGGGAACAGATTGCCCGTTTGCCGGCGAAATCGGTTAATGAACTGCTGACTATGGTTTCCGGAATTGATGTAAGGCAACGCGGTGCCTGGGGCGCTCAGGCGGATATTGGCATTGACGGCGGCTCTTTTGACCAGACTTTGGTATTGTTGAACGGGGTCAAGATTAACGATCCGCAAACCGGACATAATATGATGAACCTGCCCGTTCCCCTGACATCAATTGAACGCATTCAAGTATTGCGCGGACCGGCCGCCCGCATATACGGCATCAATGCATTGGCCGGTGTGATTAACATCATCACTAAAAAACCTGCTCAGCGCGGTATTACGGCACAGGTATATGGCGGCAGCAATTTTCGTAAAGATGACAGCACGCAAAAAACCTATTCGGGAATGGGCGCCGAAGTATTTGCCGGCTGGTCGGGAAAAAAGCTGAATCAGCAAATCGGGCTGAGCCATTCCCGTGGCAACGGGTACCGCTACAATACCGGATTTCAGAATACCAAACTGATGTACCAAAACCAGGTTGCCGCTTCAGATAAAATATCCGTAGAAATACTGGGAGGGTATGTGGACAATGCCTTTGGCGCCAATGGCTATTATTCGCCGCCGGGCGATGTGGAATCGGATGAAACCATACAAACCGCATTAGGAAGCGTGGCGGCCACGATGCAAATAAATTCGTTCTGGCAAATGAAACCCCGTGTTTCTTACCGATTCAACAAAGACGATTATATTTTCATTCGCCAAAAGCCGGAAGTGTATCACAATGTTCATGAAACAAATGCCTTAGATGTGGAGTTGAACAATACTTTCCAAACAAAGGCCGGACAGTTCGGCCTGGGTCTGGAATGGCGCAATGAAAATATACACAGCGCCCGGCTCGGCAATAATCAGCGGGATAATTTTGGTGTGTTCGGAGAATATCAGATCAATTACCATCATCGTTTTTCGCTGAATGCGGGAGCTTATGTAAACTATAATTCGGCTTACGGCTGGAATGTTTTTCCCGGACTGGATCTCGGCTGGCGCTTCCTGAAAGATTTCCGGCTCTATGCCAATGTCGGTACCGGCCAAAGATTGCCCACCTATACGGATTTGTATTATGTAGGACCTTCCAATATCGGTAATCCTGATCTGAAGCCTGAACAGATGCTGCAGGCCGAAGGTGGTGTCCGCTATTACCATAACAGGTGGAATGCGCGTGCCGGATACTTTTACCGCTACGGCAGCCAGTTTATTGACTGGGCACGCAGCGATACTTCGCAGCCCTGGAGACCGGAAAACTATAATAAACTTTCTACCAATGGCATCACCTTTGCGCTGGATTATGGCTTTGATCCCGCTTCGGGTAAAGATGTTGATTTCCAGGGCGGAATTTCTTATACTTTCCTTTCCCCGAAAGCCGGTGTGATGACACCCGAAAACGGGACAGCGATTCTTTCCAAATATACTATCAACAGTCTAAAGCATCAGCTTTGTATCCGTGCCGGATTATTGCTGTTTCAACACATCAGCCTGGAGATGACGGGACGTTATTATGAGCGGTTCAATTCCCCTTTGGTAGCCGGGTACAGCCTCAAGTCCTATTTCCTGACGGATGTGCGCCTTGCTTATTCGGTGTCGGACTGGAATATTTATGCAGACCTCAGCAACCTGACGGATGTCCGGTATATTGATGCCGGTGTTGCGCCTATGCCCGGTCGCTGGATGACCATAGGATTGAAGTGGAATTGCTGGAAATAATGTTTGTTGTTGTTTATTCGGGACGGACGGAAACCGTTTTTAACTGATGAATGGCTTCTACCGGACTGACTGCGCTGAAAACCGTATTGCCCGCCACTAATACATCGGCGCCGGCAGCGATGATGGTATCCGCATTGTCTAAGGTTACGCCTCCGTCAATTTCTATCAGTGCTTTGCTGCCTGTTTCCTGAATCAGGGCGCGGAGATCTCCGATTTTTTTAAGGGTATTCGGGATGAACTTTTGTCCCCCGAATCCCGGATTGACACTCATCATGCAAACCAGGTCAATATCGGCAATGATATCCGCCAGCATGGAAACCGGCGTATGCGGATTGATAGCGATACCCGCCTTTATGCCTTCTCCGTGGATCATCTGCACCACACGATGCAGGTGTACACAAGCTTCCAGATGTACCGAAAGATGGTCAGCGCCTGCTGCGGCAAAATCACGAACGTACTTTTCCGGCTCCACAATCATCAGATGCACATCCAGTGGCTTTTTAGACAAGCGGTGAATGGCGGCAATAACCGGAAGCCCAAAGCTGATATTCGGCACAAAGCGACCGTCCATGACATCTAAATGAAACCAGTCGGCCTCGCTCCGGTTAATCATTTCCGTTTCCTGTTCCAGCTTTAAGAAGTCGGCAGAAAGTAATGAGGGGGCTATGAGATGCATTGCACAAAAGGATTTTTATGGAGAATGTATGGGCAAAAATACAGGAAAAGAGTTTAGGGTTTAAATCAAAAATCAATAACAAAAATACTGATTATTAATTTAGGGAATATCGTCAAAATATAATGGAATTAAGCAGGAGTAATACCGGTAATTCCAAACTAAAATCCAAAATATCGTCAGTGATAATTTTCAACATGAATTTGTGAAAATCCGGTATGCAAAATCTTAACTTTGAAGCATTCCTGTGGATAACATAAAAGTTTATCCACATAGCGGTAAATAACGCTGGATTATTATGTGGATGTAACGCTGAAAAATATTTTTTCAGAAAGTGTCCTTTGATGTCCTTTTGAAATTACCTTAGCTGAAAATACCGGAACCATATCCTTTCTTTATTAAAAGGCAAAAAATATACCGTTTTACTTTGTAACCCAATTGCAAGGATTTTATGAAAAGTTAATCTGTAGCAAACGTAAAAATCAATGAAAATCGAGTAAAATGTAAGGGAAACGAGCACTTAATAACAAACTCAGGCGGCTTTTGTCCGCAGATTTGCAAAAAAGCGAAACGGTGTGTTATCCCCCTGATAATAAGGCAAGGCTGTTCTGTAGTGAATTTTAATAATTTTTCTATCATTACTTATTAAGTCTCAGGAACAATGCCCATAAACATACCTAAAGAATTCGGCGCTAAACGGGGTACTGCCGGCCGCAAGGTAGATTTGTCCAATGTGATGTATGGCAAGCTGCCACCTCAAAACAAGGAATTGGAAGAAGCGGTATTAGGCGCTATCATGCTGGAGAAAGAAAAACTCTCCGATGTATTGGAAACCCTGCCCAAACCGGAATGCTTTTATGTAGATGCCCATCAGCGGATTTTCGCCGCTATCCGACACTTATCCGACACCGGAAAACCGGTGGATATTCTGACGGTTACCGAAGAACTGCGCCGTACTGATGAGCTGGAGCTTGTCGGTGGCCATTTTTATATTACCCGCCTTACCATGAATGTGGTCAGCAGCGCTAATGCCGTAGCGCATGCCCACATTATCAAAGAAAAATTTATCCAGCGTGAACTGATCCGAATTTGCGGGCAGATTGTAGCGGACTCCTTTGAAGACCGTTCCGATGTATTTACCTTGTTGGATGATGCGGAAACCGCATTGTACGAAATCAGTAATAATTATCTCCGTAATAATTTCACCAGCCTGCAGGATGTTATTGTGGAAACGATCCGGCAGATAGAAGAAAGTAAAAATGATAAAGATGATATCACTGGTGTGCCATCCGGCTATCCTTCTTTAGATGCCATCACGGGAGGATGGCAGAAGTCGGATCTGATTATCCTGGCGGCACGTCCCTCAGTGGGTAAGACAGCTCTTGCACTTAATCTGGCCATGAATGCGGCCATGGACAGCCATAAGCCCGGCGGTGTGGCCATCTTCTCCTTAGAAATGAGCAGCTCGCAAATCGTAAAGCGGATGCTAAGCGCCGTGACTGAAGTGCGCCTGGAAAATATCACGCGCGGCCGCCTGGAAGATTATGAATTTGAACAGATCAATCATCGTATGGATAAGCTGGCCCGTGCTCCTATATTTTTAGATGATCAGGCAGGATTGAATATCTTTGAGCTGAGAGCCAAATGCCGTCGTTTGAAAACCAAGCATGACATCAAAATGGTCGTGATCGACTACCTGCAACTGATGCACGGTCCTAACGAAAAAGGCGGCAACCGCGAACAGGAAATCAGCAAGATTTCCCGGGAGCTGAAGGCGCTTGCCAAGGAGCTGGACATCCCCGTTATTGCCCTGTCGCAACTGAGCCGTGCTGTTGAAGGTCGTAACAGTAAAATCCCCATGCTGAGTGATCTGCGTGAATCGGGCGCAATTGAGCAGGATGCGGATATGGTGATGTTTATCTATCGCCCGGAATACCATGGCATTGAAAACAATGAAATGGGACAGGCCTTCAGTGGAGAGACGCATATCAATATCGCCAAACACCGAAACGGTAAATTAGACACCGTTAAGCTTAAGGCTATTCTCGAATATCAGAAGTTTGTAGAAGTGCCAAATGAATGGAGCGGCGGTAATGCCGCTTTCGAAAAGCCCAATGCCGGTTTGCCGCAAAACTACAACGATAGCAATGATCCGACCCTGAGTATTGCTACGGATTTTCAGACAAAACCATCCCGGATGAACAGCTATGACTGGGATGATGACGATGAATTCAAACCTAAGAAAAACCGGAATCAGCCTCCGCCGGATGAAGGGGATGCGCCTTTTTAAATATCAGGATACTTTTATGTAAGATTATCCTCAGGGTGATAAAAAAGATGAAGATTTAAAATAGCCGCAGATGCACAGGTAAGCATTTATTATCTGTGCATCTGCGGCTATAAAAACGAAGGATAAGTATTGGCAGGCCTGACCTGGCTTTATTATGCTATCCCGGATCTGCAAAATCGGGGTTCCGCAAAAATTCATAATCCGTGAGTGTTTTGAGAAAGGCAATCAGGTCCTTTTTTTCTTCCGCCGTCAGGCGAAGACCCTTGCCAAATGGCTCCATGTGCAAGTCAATATTCGGACTTTTGGGGTTAATGCCTTCACTGTAAAAATCCACTACATCCCGCAGTGTGGCAAAGCGACCGTCGTGCATATAAGGTGCGGTTGTAGCCACATTTCTTAAGGAAGGAACTTTAAACTTCCCGATGTCTGATTTGTTGCCGGTGACCTTGGCATAGCCCTCATCGGGCCTGGCATCCAGCCCGTTGTTCCGGAACATATTATCGGTCAGTAATACATCGCTGTGGCAATGATTGCAGTTGCCCCGCCCCATAAAAATATCCAGCCCGCGAATTTCCTCCCCGGTCAGCGTGTCTGCGATTCCATTAAAATAATAGGCGTCAAAGCGGGTGTTGAAAGACACTAATGTCCGTTCAAATTGTGCAAGCGCCTTCATCACCATATTACTGTCAATCTCATCACTGCCAAAGGCGCTCTTAAAGAGGGCAGGGTATTCCGGTACTGACCGTAGCAGGCTCACGACATTGTTCCAGTTGTTATTCATTTCAATGGGATTGATAATCGGGTCATTGACCTGATGTTCTAATGAGGGAGAACGGCCGTCCCAGAACAAGCGCTTTTCCCAGCCTAAGTTTACCAGGGCCATCGCATTGCGCACCCCGATCTCATTGTGCAGCCCGATGCTGAATTGTCTGAAATCGGCAAAGCCGTTTTCCTGCTGATGGCAGGTGGCGCAACTCATGGTATGATCTGTGCTGAGCCGTTTTTCATAAAACAATTTCCGGCCGAGCGATACGCCTTCTATCGTTAAGGGATTATCTTCGGGAACGGGCATGGGCTCAAAATAAATGCTGACGAATTCCGGAAGATTCAGCGTATAGGGCAATGGCCGGGGCGCATCCTGCCCAATGCTGACTGCGGTGCTAACAGAAAGCATCAGCAATAATACAGCAGCGATGGCCAGGCACTTTTTCATAGCATTATCTTCAACATTCTATTGCACAAATTTACTTTTGGACAACTTTACCGCACGATTCACTGCTTTGATAATATAGCCATTGTCGCGCGGCGCAAAACCCTGCTTTTTATAATAGCCCTTATGGCGCGTTCCTCCTCCCAGCACTACAATAGTGGGCATACCCATTCCTCCGTAAAAAGCCACTTCATCCGCACCCCTGATAAAGAGTGCATCAGGACTGAAATTATGAGTCTGCATCCAGGAATGAAGCGTATCGCAACCGGTTTCATCTTCATAAACAGTTTGATAAAATTTCACCCGTCCCGGGTACATTTTCTTCATGGAGTTGGCAATATTAGCCAGGCCTTTTCCCGCAGTAATACAGGGCCGGCAGTTCACCATTACATATTCATGAATAATAACATAGCCGCTGTCAAGAATGTTGTAGAGGTTGATATCCGCCCCGCTGAGGCAGTCCTGCTTTTGCCAGTTGCGGGTATTATACACATCCGACCTGGGGAAGATATAGCTATGCGTATGCGTGCTGTCCTCTTCCATTATCGTCTGACCGTGCATATTGTACCATCCGGTAATTATCAATCCTAAACACAAAAGTAAGCTTCGAATCATAAGTGCAATGGTTAAACCAAACAATCAAAGATAGTGTAATAAAAAGATTCCGTGAAGCAGGGAAAGGGTGAGAGCGCGTCCTAAAGAAATATCATTCCCCGACATTAAAACTCATTACTTATGAAATGCATAGTATCGTGTCTGTTTCGCAGGTTTATTGAATATTTCATCTTCAACTTCCATATAGTTTTTTGAAGAAATCACGAGCGCCGGTATCGGAAAGGTCGGAGACCTTTGAAAAGTAAATTGACAGGCCGAATCCTGCCTGAGTAATTTTGTCTCTGCGTTTCAATCCCTGAAGATATATTGATACGGGAAGCAGATGTATGGCTTCTCTGTTTCGGACAATGTATTCCAGTTGCGTTTTCGTAGCTTTGGGAATATAAATCCGACCATTAAAAATAGTCAGGAGATTTGTTCCGTAAGAATCCTCAAGCCTGATTTACCAGTCCCGTACTCTTGCATACAGCTTGTTGGAAATCTGTCCTGTTTCTATGCCGTTTATTAACAGATTGCGGAGGATTTTATCATCCTCATTTGTGATACTATACAGGCCACCGGGCCGGTGCGCTAAAATAATGGAAAAAGCCGGCGACACCATTTGGCTGCTATTGGTTACGCCAAATAGTTTGTTCCGTGGAAAACCCATAGGTATTCGCAAGCTGGAGGAAAAATGAGCAATTGAATCAAACGCTATTCTTGCCAGAATATTAGCCTCGTTAACGGTGTCTTGCATAAGCATTCTGTGATAAGCTGCTTTCTGATCTGCTCCAATCATCATCTCATGGTATCGCTTACAAGTGTAGGTAAAAAGGTGCGATTGCGATGTCATTACATTATGTAATAATGTTATATGTAAAGACATGCTATGATTGTGGAAAAATTAGACTGGTAGTGTAATTATCCCTAAAAGGATTGTTTTTCATCAGCTTGATAAACAAAAATCATTTCATGGTCACTTAAAAAATTTAAAGGAAGAACACTTTCTTTAGCCGAACCGTTGTGATTATGCGCTCTGTGTAAAAGCCGTATCCCGGCATATTTGTGGATTGGTCGGTATGAAAAAGGACGGATAGTATAAATGATTGCCCGGTGCGGTAAATGACAAAGTAATAAGCTCGCTCCCTTTGCTCTACATGGGTATTGATATTTTATCGCTGTGTAATTGCAGTAATTCCACTTTTTAATAATATTTTTGAGTATAATTTTTAAGCCTCTTTTTATTCAATGAAAAATTCTCAGAAAGGTTATTTTCTCATATTTCTTGCAGGTGTCCTTACATTTCTCGCTTCCACCTATATCCTATACGGCTTAATGCTAATCAGTTTAAGTCCGGCTTTTATGGCCTTTAGCCACGGGAAAGCAGCGCCCTTTAAGGCCGGCGCTATCTTCGGCGGAACCTTCTGCCTTTTGCTCTTTTACTGGATGCCGGCCGTTATTGGTGATTTTTCCGGCGGCTCCGTATTGCTTGCCTGGCTGTGTTATATTGTCTCTATATTAATAAGCATGCTGTATTTCGGGATGATTGGGAAGGCTACGGCAATATTAATCAGCAGGGCTCCCGACAAGCCCTTAATACAGGGGCTTGCTGTAGCTTCCATCTGGACTCTCGGGGAGCTTCTGCTGTCCGTAGTGTTCCGGGGAATGCCGTGGCTGTATTTTTTTTATGGTTCCAATCTGGGAAGCAATATTTATTTAATTCAATGGGCAGAATTCGGGGGAGAACATCTGCTGAGCTTTGCCGTATTTTTCATCAATTATCTGCTGGGATATTACCTCATCCGCAAACAATGGTCGCGCCTTCTGATACCGGCAGCATGCGTCGGTTTGCTGTTTGCGGGTGGAAGAGAGCTATACCAAAGGAATAGTCAAACCGGCAAAAATGCTCCGGATGATGTTCATATCACTTTAATGTGCGAAAACACGCCTCCAGACATGAAGTGGGATCAGCGCAACGGAAACGAAGTCGCTCAGCAACTGTTGAGCCTTCATCAGATAGCCGTCAATACCCAACCGCAAATTATTCTCTGGACGGAGTCTGCCATACCCTGGACCTACCGTCCCGATGATGATTTTGTACAGGCAGTTATTCAGCAAACGAAAAGCAGCCAGGCCATAAATATCATCGGTATTAATTCCGATTTTCAGGGCAATACGGTGTACAATTCCGCTTATGCTATCAACAATAATGGTGACGTAATAGGCAGGTATGATAAGCGTTTCCTGCTTGATTTTGCTGAACGGCCTTTGTTTTCGCTCCATCTTCCATTCATTGGAACCGATGGATTTTATGCCGAACCGGGAACGGATGATAACCCGATTTCTCTGCCGTTCGGGAAGGCGGGAGCGATTATTTGTAACGAGTCTATGGTGTCATCAGCTGCAGTAGATGTTACGCGTAACGGCGCCGGATTTCTGGTAAACATCAGCAATGACGGATGGTTCAGTATGGCGCCATTACTTATCAATCAGCATGTTTACAACGCCCGGTACCGTGCAGTAGAAAACCGCAGGGATATTGTGGTCAACAGCAACAATGGCTTTACCGGTCTGATTCGATCAGACGGAAGTCTTGAAAATATAAGTATTGATGACGCCGCCATCATAAAGCAGTTCAGGGTACATCAGTCAACGGATTTTACCCTTTATACAAAATACCCCTGGATCACGCCCATAGCCGCTCTGTTATTCATTTGTATCCCCTTTCTGATCGGGAAAAAAGCACGGAAGAAACAACAGGTGTAAAGGTTGAGGAACTCATTGTCATGAGAAAAATGAAGCAGTTTCAAAAACGGTTATCGTAATGACCTGGCTACATCACGGTTAAGGGGTCATGAGATTTCTCCATACGGAAATTCTGTTCGGATTACTATGCAATCCGCAAATTTTCTTAGTCGCAATTACTGGTAAAATTTATTTTATTGGTTTTGTAATGACAACAATCATATCGTTGCTATAAATACTAACCTCGTCATTGCGGGGAACGGAGCAATCCTAAGACGGTAGTTAGTATGAGATTGCTTCAAACGTTCGCAATAACAAACTTCACTGCATTCGTCATTACGAGGAACGAAGCAATCCTAAGACGGTAGTTAGTATGAGATTGCTTCACTGCGTTCGCAATGACGAACTTCACTGCATTCGTTATTGCGAGGAACGAAGCAATCCTAAGACGGGAGTTAGTATGAGATTGCTTCACTGCTTTCGCAATAACAAACTTCACTGCATTCGTCATTACGAGGAACGAAGCAATCTTAAGATGGTAGTTAGTATGAGATTGCTTCAAACGTTCGCAATGACGAGCTTCACTGCATTCGTCATTGCGGGGAACGAAGCAATCTTAAGATGGTAGTTAGTATGAGATTGCTTCACTATGTTCGCAATGACGAGCTTCAAGCGTTCGTAATGATGAGCTTCACTGCTTTCGCAATAACAAACTTCACTGCATTCGTCATTACGAGGAACGAAGCAATCTTAAGATGGTAGTTAGTATGAGATTGCTTCAAACGTTCGCAATGACGAGCTTCACTGCATTCGTCATTGCGGGGAACGAAGCAATCTTAAGACGGTAGTTAGTATGAGATTGCTTCACTGCGTTCGCAATGACGGACTCCACTGCATTCGTCATTGCGAGGAACGAAGCAATCCTAAGGCGGTAGTTAGTATGAGATTGCTTCAAACGTTCGCAATGACGAACTTCACTGCATTCGTCATTGCGGGGAACGAAGCAATCCTAAGACGGGAGTTAGTATGAGATTGCTTCACTGCGTTCGCAATGACGAACTTCACTGCATTCGTCATTGCGAGGAACGAAGCAATCGTAAAGCGGTTATTACCAAACTAAACTCAGCTCTTCCGCTCCACCATCGTCAATATCGTAGCTAATCCCACCAAAGGTTCATCCGTATCATCAA
>CAZUSO010000033.1:0-31903 GCA_964622775.1 uncultured Taibaiella sp.
AGATGCGTTCCATTGGATGAAAACCCCGATTTTAAGGCTTTGTCGGACAATAGTGATTAATTTTTTTAATCAACGCTTAAAATTTGCGTTATTAATAAAATATTCAATCGCGATGAATTGCGAGCTTTACTTCTTAATTGGCTCAAAGAAAAAATTAAAAAAGAAACGCTTAAACCCATGTGCGGTAAGGGTATTTCTAATTTTTAAATTTTTTGTTATGAAAAAAAACTTTGTTTTAGGTTTAGTTACCTTATTCTTTTCGATTTGTTTTACAAATTCAGAAGCTTATGCCGGTGGTTGTTCAATTAGCTGCACATTTTCCTCGTGTGAAGTCGGCGGATGTGATTTATATGGTTGTGGATGTTATTTTGGAATTGCGTTTTGTAAATGTGAGGAGAGTCAAAAAAAACCAACTTTCCAGAAAGCTACTCATAGAATAGATGATTACGCTGCCTTTGCTATTAATTCAGGCTTACCTGGGTTAATAGGAATTGCAAATATTTTGCGAGTAATCAACCCGGAAAATTTTGATGCTGAAATCGTTGCTTACAAAGCACAAATCGAACAATTGACCAATGAGGAAAAAAACTTATTTATAGCTTATTTGGGGGATGAATATTAATTAAAAAACAATCAACAATTATTAATCAATTCATATGCAGCATTTTTATCAGGATAAAAATGCTGCATTAAAATAACTATTAATGATAAAGCGAATAATAATTCTGACAATAGCATTAGCAACCCTGGTAGCTGTGGTAGTTTCATGCTCCTGTTTTGCCCAAAAAATAAAAGGGAGAGTTAATTTAAACCCACAGTGGAAGCCTGTGGTTTATCTCATTGAAGTCTCCAATTATAGAATAGCATTTGGAGGAAGCAATCAATCTGTTACAGATTCGATTCCAATTAATCAGGATGGTTATTTTGTCTCAAATCAGTTAAAGAAAAATACTTTATATAGATTAAATGTAATCCCAATTTCATCTAAAAATCCTGGCGCAATTATTCAAGATGGGGTCAGCGACAATTATGCTTTTTTTTGTACTAACGAGAGTAATGATGACATCTATTTTTCAGGCGACATTTCAAGTTTTTTCCGAACTTACCATGCAGTTTGTGTTGATACTGATTTAAATGCACTACAAAAACAGATAAATTCCATTAGAGCTACAAAAGTGCCGGTTTTAAATTTGATGGGTAAACTGGGAAAAGAAATGGAAACAATTAATCCATCTGATTCAACAGCCTTGATAAATTTCAGAATGGATGCTATTAATAAAATTCAACAAGAAAATGCGAATTCAAATTTGGAATTGAAATATCTTTTGGATTCGTTTAGTAATCCTCTGGTTATCGCTCTGGGGCTTATTTTTGATGGTGTCGGAGTTTATGATGTTAATGATGATATTTTGAGATACAAGAATAAACTAACTTCATATCAAAATATGCCATTAATCCAATCTATTTACGCTAATGTTTCCCAAAATAAACCTAAAGACAATCTGTCATTTTTTTCAAAAGAATATAGATTAATTGATGGAAAATATATCAAAATGGATACAATCAGATCTCAATTTATTTTACTGGATTTTTGGGCTTCATGGTGCATGCCTTGCAGACAATCGATCAGAACAGATTTGAAACATTTAACCCAAAAATTTAAGGAAAGGGATTTACGTATTATTGGAATTAATATAGATAATCAAAAAGATGATGCTTTGAAAACTGTTAAAAATGACAAAAATGAAAATAAACAAATCTGGGAAGGAAATTCGGGAGAGTTAGCACACAACTTTAATGTGATAAATATTCCGACTTATATCCTAATCAATAAAAGAACTAAAGAATCATGGGAATTAAATAGTGTTGAAATGGTTTCAACCAAAATTACTAATGAGATAGAGAAAAATAACCCACATTAGTTTATAAAAGAAATTACCTTCCATTCACAAACTCAGAAAACGCTTCCATATCCTGCGCCAATTTTGTTCAACGCCCAAACGTACATTAAACTACTCGGAATTATCAATAAAATAAATACTCTGTAAATCAATATTGTATTGCCTATCGCAGATACTAAATGTTACATAGAATGCGACACATTTGAAAGGCTGAAGCAACTGGAAACAATGGGATTTTCGATACACAATATATTGCCTAAGTTATGCAGTTCTTAGTATAATAAATGTGAAAATAGGATAACTACCCAAAATGCGAAGACGAAATCCCAATCAGACCGTTTTCAAATAGCTTTAAGAAAACCTCCTTCGTCGTCTGGAGGAGTATTATACTTAAACTGGTTCACAGTAGTCCTGATTATGCCAAGTTTTTGCAGCAGGCTTTCTAGTTGATCTAAAGGCAGCATATTAGCGCCGTCAGATTTAGCGTTTGCCGGGTCGGGGTGCGTTTCTATGAATAAGCCATCAGCGCCTATGGCAATGGCCGCACGTGCCATAGTTTCAATCATCTCCGGATTTCCTCCGGTAAGCCCCGAACTTTGATTGGGTTGCTGCAGGGAATGCGTACAATCCATTACAACAGGTACCTGCATTTTTCTCATGGTTGGGATGCTGCGAAAATCTACGACTAAATCCTGGTAGCCAAATGTGGTGCCACGTTCGGTCAGAATAATCTGGTCATTACCGCTTTGTTTGATCTTGTCAACGGCAAATTGCATAGCTTCCGGAGCGAGAAACTGTCCCTTTTTAATATTCACGTATTTACCCGTTTGGGCGGCGGCTATCAGAATATCGGTCTGTCTGCAAAGGAATGCCGGGATTTGCAGCACGTCCGCATATTGCCCAGCTATTGCGGCCTCGTCAGCACTGTGAATATCCGTCACTACCGGAATATGGAAAGCGGTTTTTATTTTGTCAAGAATCTTCAAACCCGCTTCATCACCAATGCCGGTAAAGCTGTCGAGACGGGTACGGTTAGCCTTTCGGTAAGAGGCTTTGAAGATATAAGGAATCGCCAGTTTGTCGGTAATGCTTACAATTGTATCGGCAATGCGCATACACATCTCCTCACTTTCCACCACGCAGGGACCCGCCATCAGGAAGAAGTTTTCGTTGTTATATTCCCTGGAGAAAAGAGACTTTAATTGATAATTCATAATTCAAAAGTAAAAATTCAAAACATAATTCACTATTCATTGTCCATCGCCACACGATAAGCATCTTTATTAATTACGAATTACGAATGATCAATTACGAATTTAGATTCCTGCGTGACAAAGCGGTGTTTAATATCTATCTCCCATTCTCCATTGTCATGCTGTAAGCATCTTTTTAATTACAAATGATCAATTACGAATGTAGATTCCTACGACAAGGAGATAGGGAATGACACCGAACCACACTGTCATGCTGTAAGCATCTAATCACAGCAAGGATAGATTCTGGAATGACAAAGCGGTGTTTGACAACCCATTCTCAAATCTCCATAATCCAAAATCCAAAATCCAAAATCCAAAATCCATAATCCAAAATTAATTAATGCATCCTGTCTCCCCGCGGCTTGATTTCTTTCATGATTTTTTTCTCTGCCTGTAGCCAGTGCTGCCAGGTTTCGCGTACTAATTTTTCCTCAAAATATACTTTGGCAATATCCAGGAATAAACGATAATGCCCAGCCTCACTCACCATAAATTTATAGTAAAATTTCCGCATAACGGCATCTTCCAGGTGCTCGCTCAGCAGGCGGAAACGCTCGCAGCTACGGGCTTCGATCAGGGCACAGATTATCAGCTTGTGCAACAGCTTTTCATCGGCGCTTATTCCCTTAGGCTCCTGCTCCAGGAGCTTATTGACATATTCATCCCTGCGTTGGCGCCCTAAGGTATAGCCGCGTTTTTTCATTTCGGCCAGCACCATTCTGAAATGCCCCCATTCCTCTGTCACTACGGGAGCCAGTCCCTCCACCAGTTCGGTATGATCGGGGTATTTTTGGATCAGGCTGATGCAGGTAGTGGCCGCTTTTTGCTCACAAAAAGCATGGTCGCTCAGGATATCTTCCATCGAAATGGAAGCGATATCCACCCAGCGCGGATCGGTGGGAAGCTTTAACCCTAAAATGGTATTTTCGGAACTCATAAATTTGCTTAAATCATAAATTTCCCCTCGAAGTTACCGCCATTTATGATAATGATCCCGAGGATTACGGCTAATATTATTTCCACAGGAAATAATAAATAAAAAAGCAGCATTCTCCAGGTAAAACCGAATACCTTATATTTTATCCGGGTAGCCAGGTAATAAACCCATACCGGGAAGAGTATGCACATCCAATCCTGTATGGATTTAATATTCTCCCAAAAGACAGGGCGCATATGGACCAGTCCCAGAGAAAGAAGATTAACGACCAATGCGATCACGGTACAACCTAATAGCGCAAACCCTGCAATGATCATGTGTTCCGCATAGTTCAATTTCAGCTTCCGGAACAGGATAAACCCGTTCAGTGCAAAAAGCGGAATAAGGCACAGGATGATGTATTTTATATTTTCGGTGATAAATTGGTATAAGATCAAACCGTCGCCATCGATATCCGCCACCTTGGGGGGATTGTATTTATGAATATAATGTACAACCAATAAATTCAATCCGAGGATGATCAGGGTAAGATAAAAAACATTGTAATAGCGGGTTCTTTTACCTCCGATATAATCCATTGCTGCAAGCCCCGGCCTTATAAATGTTTGTTTAAGCGTGTATAAAATGCCTTTGTCAAGATGCCAAAAGCCGTGCAACAGGTCGTGCATAAAAAAGTGCCCGGCAGTAATGCGATGCGTATCGGCCTTCTGTCCGCATTGCGCACAGAATTTCCCGGTTAAGGTCACGCCGCAGTTCAGACAATTTTTGTTTTCCATAGAAAATTTATAAACCAAATGCTAATATCTGTTGCTTACATTTCTCCAATGCCGGTGTTTCTTTATCCGCATACCATGCTGCCGTTTCCTGAATGGCCTGCTGCGCGGTCCATTTAGGTAGTCTCCCCAGGGTTTTATTGATTTTACTATTGTCCAGCATTAAGAGACTGGCTTCGTGTACCGAATTGTCGCTTTGAGCAATTTCATATTTTCCTTTGCCAAAATACCGGATAAATAATTCCGCTACTTCCTGTACTTCCAGCATATCGTTTTTATCAGGGCCGATATTATAAGCGCCCTCATATTGTCCGGGGTTTTCCTGCAGCAATTTTGCCAGCTCCAGATAGCTGAATAAAGGCTCCAGCACATGTTGCCAGGGACGCACGGCTTTCGGGTTGCGGATTTTTACCGCTTCATCAAATTCAATGGCCCGCACAATGTCGGGGATAATCCTGTCCTGCGCATAATCGCCGCCGCCGATGACATTGCCTGCACGCAACGATGCAATTGATTTTTGATGTTCCGGGAACTTCGCGGGCGGGAAATATGATTTTATATAGGAGCTTATGGCGATTTCTGCCGCCGCTTTACTGGCAGAGTAGGGGTCGTGACCGCCCAATTTGTCTTCTTCCTGAAAAGCGTGCCCCGTCTCGGTATTTTCATAGACCTTGTCCGTGGTAATCATTAATGCCACACAAGGCTTTTGCATGTTGCGCAGGGCTTCCAGTACATTGACGGTTCCCATTGCGTTTACATCAAAGGTATAGACCGGCTCGCCATAGCTTCGCCGTACTAAGGGCTGAGCCGCAAGATGGAAGACAAAGTCCGGCTCAAAACGGATCATTTCCCCCTGTAGAAGACCGGCATTTCGTATGTCGCCGGTGACGGAAGTATAGCATAATGTGTCGCCATTGATCTGACGATACAGATCGTGGTCATTTTCCGGCGCCAGCGCATAACCTTTCACGTCCGCACCAAGCAATTTCAGCATCTGTAACAGCCAGGAGCCTTTGAAGCCCGTATGCCCGGTAAGGAAAACTTTTTTGTTTTTAAAGGTATGGAGGAGTGCCTGCATTTATTGTTGTTTAGTTTTAAAACCGATTTTTTCCCTGTTTCCCCATGTTTTTTCTGCTGCCTTATCATCTAAAAGACTTTCAATGGCATCGTATAGCTGATTGAGCTGCACATCATGACTTCCTGATTTGTCTTTCAGCATGGCTATTTGTTCCAAGATATCATTGTATTGAACAGCTATCTTACGCATAGCAATGAATGCCCGTACTATAGCAATATTCATTTTTCGGGCGATATCACTTTTTAAAACGCTGGCCAGCATGGTGACGCCGTGTTCGGTAAAGGCGTAAGGATTGTAACGTCTGCCCCCACGAATGGTTGAGGTCACAATTTGTGACCTCAAAGTTTTAAACTCAGCATCAGTCAGGCGAAACATAAAATCTTCAGGAAAAGAATCAATATTTCTTTTAATAGCTTGATTGAAAACTTTGGTTTCTACCTGATACAAATCCGCCAGGTCAAAATCGAGCATTACTTTTTGGCCGCGTATTTCGTAAATTTTATTTTGAATAACCTGAAGCTGCATTTATTTTTTCTTTGTTTTAAAACCGATTTTTTCCCTGTTTTCCCATGTTCTTCTTGCTGCCTTATCATCTAAAAGACTTTCAATGGCATTGTAAATCTGGTTCAGTTGTACATCGTGACTGGTTAGTTTGTCTTTTAATTCTTTTATTTGTTCCAATACATCTTTATGTAATAAGGCAAATTTTCTTAACTCTACAAATGCTCTTACAATGGCGATATTTACCTGTAAGGCAATCTTACTTTTTAATACGCTTGAAAGCATGGCAACGCCTTGTTCGGTAAAAGCGAAGGGGTATGCGCCCCCTAAATAACTTTTTGATGGTATCACATTTTGTGATACCATCAATTCAATATCGGAATTATTGAGTTGAAACATAAAGTCATCAGGAAACCTGTCCCTGTTTCGCCTGACAGCCTGCTTCAATACTCTTGTTTCCACCTGATACAGCAAGGCCAGGTCAAAATCCAGCATTACTTTCTGACCATGTATTTCGTAAATTTTATTTTGAATAACCTGAAGCTGCACTAAAGCACAAAATTTTTAAATTAAAAGTCAAGAATTATTCGTTATTCATTATTCGTTATTCGTTATTCGTTATTTCCTGTCACCACACTTTCCACTTGGGTTTGCTTTCCCACATGGCTTCCAGCTCTTCTTTCTCGCGCAGGGTGTCCATGCATTTCCAGAAATCGTGATGGCGGTAAGCGGCTATCTGATTGTCCTTTGCCAGATCATACATAGGCTGGCGTTCCCACATGACATCATCGGCATCGTCATGCAGGTAATTTTTTATTTCAGGATCGATGACGAAGAATCCGCCGTTGATCCAGGTGCCGCTGTCTTTTGGCTTTTCTTCAAACGACTGAATATTGCCGTTGTCTTCCATATTGATAATACCAAAACGGCTGTTAGCCTGAATGGCAGTCATTGTGCATATCTTGCCGCCTGCGTTATGAAATGCTACCAGCTTATTGATATCTACATTACACAAACCGTCACCATAAGTGAGCATAAAGGTTTCCTCGTTGGTATAGGGCAATACCCGTTTCAGGCGTCCGGCAGTCATCGTATCCAGCCCGGTATCAATCAGGGATATTTTGAAAGGCTCTGCATTGTTTTGGTGGATTTCGATATCGTTATTGGCCAGATCCACCGTCATATCGGCATTGTGCATAAAATAGTTGACAAAGTATTCCTTGATCATCCAGCCTTTATAGCCGAGGCAAATAATAAATTCGTTGTGGCCATAAGCGGCGTATATTTTCATGATATGCCAAAGTATTGGCCTGCCGCCAATCTCAATCATCGGTTTAGGGCGAAGTATGGATTCCTCGGAAATGCGGGTGCCGCGTCCTCCGGCGAAAATGACTACTTTCATTCGGTTGGTCGTGATTGTTTGTTAATTAGAAAAAGCAAATATACAATTCGCATTTTGTTTTGCGATCTAATTGCATGCCTGGCTTATTTTCCGAGCAGAGCAGATATACGGCGCTGTTCATAAGCTTGTCCGGGAAAAATAAACCTGGTATGGAATAGGTGAAAATCCATACGGGGAAATGTGTTGCCGGTTAATATATTTCACCCCGCCGGCGAATATTATAAGATTGTTTGCTTCACGGCAGCCAGCATATCCATTGTCTCTTCGCGGTTATTGCCTTCCACGTATATGCGCAGCAGAGGCTCCGTACCCGAAGCCCGCAGCATGATCCAGCCGCCGTTATCTAAATGATATTTAATGCCGTCAATGGTTTCTGTCCTTTGAACCTTATAGTTGCCAAATGCCTTATAGGCGCCGTCGGCTGCGGCATTAATGATGCGTTGCTTTTCGCTTTCTTCGATGTGCATATCTTCTCTTTCATAAACGAAGCTGCCTACCACATCATATACTTCCGCAATCAGTTGCTTTAATGTTTTGCCGCTGTTGATCATAAATTCGTACAACACCAGTCCATCGTAGATGCCGTCCCGCTCAGGGATATGCCCTTTAACCGCAATGCCTCCGCTTTCTTCTCCTCCGACCAGTACATCTTCCATCACCATTTTTTCGCTGATGTATTTGAACCCGATCGGGGTAACTTCTACTTCTAAACCATAAGCGGCACACATTTTCCTGATGCGATCCGTAGTGGAGAATGCCACTACGACTTTGCCGGTCATGCCTTTGTATTTAAACAGGTAATGGATCAGTAACAGAATAATATGGTGCGCATCTACAAAATGTCCGTCTTCGTCATAAAGGCCTATACGATCCGCGTCCCCGTCTGTGGCCAGTCCTACTTTTAATTCCGGTGTGGTGGCCATGAGTGCAGATAATTCCGAAAGATTTTTGTGCAAAGGCTCCGGCGCGGTTCCCCTGAAGGAAGGATTGTTTTCGCAATGCAGCAATACCGCAGCAGGCAGGGCTTCCCGGATCACATTTTGCCCCGCACCGTACATGGCATCATAAGCCAGCTTGTAAGGCGCCTGATTCAACTGGTTGAAATCGAATTTTTCTCCCAGATAATCAAGATACATTTTTTCTAAATCTACGTACTGCAACAGGTCTTCGGCTTCCCAATCCGCTAATTTTTTAGCGGCAATCTGTACCGTGTCGGGAATCAGCGCTTCTACAGCCGCAATGTCTGCCGGGCTGGAAGGGCCTCCATGGGCGCCTTTCAGCTTATAGCCATTATAGTCGGGGGGATTATGAGAAGCTGTAATCACCACGCCCTGATGTGCGCTCAGATGCAAGACACCGAAGGAAACCATTGGCGTGCTTACAAAACCCTTTGCCAGCAATACTTTGATGCCGTTGTCGCAAAGCACCCCCGCAGCGGTTTCTGCAAATAATTTACCTCCGAAACGGCAATCATGACCGATTACAACTACCGGGTTTTCGTATTTTTTCAGGAGCCAGTCCGCCTGTCCTTTGGCAACACGCGCTACATTCTGAACGGTATATTCTTTGGCAATAATGGCACGCCAGCCATCGGTGCCGAATTTTATTTTTTCCATTTTAATAGCGGAATTTTTCTGTGAATTTGAGTTTGCAAAGAAAGGTATTTATCATAGAAAATAAAAGTGTCAGGCATTGAACCTGTTTAATTTTTTCATTAAATAAAACGGTATATTCCTATATACTGCATGTCATGTGTTGGAGGGGCGCCGGCATTTCAGCCTCAAATAACCGGCTTTTATAAGAGTTGTATCGTCCTGCTATATTACATTTGTGCTTTTAATTCTGTAAAGGAACATGGGAGTTGTAGTCAGGCAGTCTGTAAAATCAACGATTGTTACGATCAGCGGTGCGATGTTAGGCGCTTTGATCGTCATAGCTTCTACCCGGTTTTTCAGTCAAAGTGACTATGGGCTGACCCGTACGCTGCTGGGTAATGCGGTGATATTATCCTATTTCGGAACTTTCGGGTTTAATTATACCGTGACGATATACGGGCAGCGCTATGCTATAGATCATCCTGCGCATGCCGCTTTTCTGCGTTTTTCCCTCATCTTCCCGGGAATCATCACCGGGGTTTTGTGCCTTGTTTTGATTGTATTCAAAGAACCGGTTTTGCGGCTTTACAGCCAGGAAAGTGACTATGCATTGCTGAGTCGTTATTATATTTTATTCCCGCTGTTGATATTCCTGAATTATATAGCCATGTGGTTGGAGGGCTATATGATTTCTATCAACCGCACCGCTATTCAAAGCTTTACCCGGGAAATCGTATTCCGGCTGATTAATATGCTGCTGGTTATTTTGTTTGCATTACATTGGATTGATTTTACCGTTTTCATCTGGGGATTTTCTCTTGGGATGATTATTCCCATTCTGATTTTGTATTTTGAAGCCAGAAAGCATGCCGGTTTTCGTTTTAAAATTGATACTGTGCTTAGCAAAAAGGAAAAATCGGAGATCGTGCATTTTTCATTCTACCAGATGCTGAGTATTGTTGGTGTCGTGGTGCTTTCCTCTTTAGACTCCATACTGTTAACGCCTCTTGCCAGTGACGGGGTAAAAGCGGTGGCGGTTTATGCTGTTCCTGTTTTTGCCGCGAACCTGCTGAGAAGCCCGGGTAGGGTAATGTCAACCGCGGTATTTCCCACCCTGACGGAGGCCTATAATGCTAATGAGCCGGGCAGGCTGCATGCGCTTTTTCAACGCACTTCGGTAAATATGCAGGCCGTGTCGGTAATACTGGCATTACTGATGATCGTGAATGCCGACAATGTACTCCGTTTTATGAATATCGTTACTACAGGCTATGAAATGGTGAAGCCGCTGATGCTGATCCTCATCGCGGGAGCTATGGCGGATCTTATTTTCGGACCAAGCTATGCATTGATTGGAATATCCCGGTATTTCAAATTCAATTTCTGGATTTCCGTGTTGCTTATCCTGATTATTTTCGGGTTAAATGCCTGGCTGATTAAATTGTTAGGCATAACGGGTGCGGCATGGGCCACCAGTATCGGGCTGGTAATTCACAACCTGCTGAAGTCCGGCCTGCTGTGGTTTAAGCTCGGGATAAATCCTTTCAGCCGGAAGTCCCTGCAGATACTGATCATTGCAGTCATGACCGGTGCAATTCTGTACGCTATTCCCTATCTGGGCAATGTGTTTGCAGACATTGCTTTTCGTTCGGTCATCACGGTGATACTTATGGTCGGTGCATTTTACAAGCTAAATGTTTCGGATGAAATTACGGGACTGATTCGTAATATAACAACGAAGCGGAGGATATATTAACGCGAAGAAACCCACCTCTTTGGGGAGGTGGGTTCTTAATGCAGGTAATGTTTTTTACCCCTTTACTTCTTTTGCTGTCTTCTTAGGAGCTGCATTTGCTCCGCTTGCCTGGCTAACATTTTTCTTTGTCGCACGCGCCGGACGCGAAACGCCAAATGTACCTGAGGAAATTTTACCCCGTTTTGTCCGATTGTCACCTCTACCCATAATTGATTTGTTTTTTTGATTTTATTGAAAATAATTGATTTTATGCTGCAAAAATAAAAAAAGCGGAAAACAAATATTGCTTTCCGCCAGATTCCTGTAGCAATAATTTATTTTTTACCACCAATCTTAGTAGAAAATTCTTTACCGGCTTTGAAGCGGGGAACCTTGCGTGCTTTGATTTTGATCACTTCGCCGGTTTGCGGGTTGCGACCATTACGGGCGGAGCGTTCTGATACGGAAAAAGTACCGAAACCTACCAGGGTAACTTTATCGCCTTTCTTTAAAGAACCAACAACGGCATTGGTAAAAGCGTCTAAAGCATCATTAGCTTGCACTTTGGTAACGCCGGAATCTTTAGCGATTTTGTCGATTAATTCAGCTTTGTTCATAACTGTGATTTTTTATTGTGTTAGGAAATGAAAATATTGTTGAGCAAATATAGCAGTCTTTTAATCACATCCAAATTTATTTCAGCTTTTTTTTCTGCTCAAACCCTTTACTGTCCTGCTTTTGCATACGATATTAACATTTGAACTTCCTTAAATTTACATATTGAATCTGTTCCTGTCCGGAAAACCAGGCCTAAATTGTAATTTTGTAGCGTATAATTTCCCTGAAATTACCTGTTCTACTACTCTCTAAATGCATTTGTCTTGAAAACCTTTGATGTCCCAATCCGTTACAGAAGCGACCTTATTGCTGCCATCAAAAATAACCGTCGTGGCGCTGATAAGATGAAAAAAGATTTTTCGCCTACAATTATTGATCTGAATGGCAGGCTCCAAATCATCATCGCCCGGCATTTCGGCTTTTGCTATGGTGTGGAAAATGCCATTGAAATCGCCTTTAAAGCAGTTTCTGAAAATCCGGGGAAACGGATATATTTACTGAGTGAGATGATTCATAACCCGCAGGTGAATGCGGATTTGCAGGATGAAGGTGTCCGGTTTATCATGGATACCAAAGGCAGACAACTGATTGGCTGGGACAACCTGAACAGCGATGATATCGTAATAGTTCCGGCTTTCGGAACTACCTTAGAGATTGAAAAGACTTTAAAGGACAAGGAGATCGCGCCTACTCAATATAATACTACCTGTCCGTTTGTGGAAAAGGTCTGGAACCGTTCCGAAAAAATCGGGAGCGAAGGCTATACCATTATTATCCATGGCAAGCCCCGTCATGAAGAAACACGGGCTACCTTCTCCCACAGCCGGGCCAATACGGCTACTGTTGTGGTGCGCGACATGGAGCAGGCGGAGCGCCTGGCGCAGTACATTACCGGGAGGGAACCCGCAGATAAGTTTTATGAAGAATTTGCCGGATTGTATTCCGAAGGATTTGATGTAAACAATGATTTACAACGTATCGGTATTGTCAACCAAACCACGATGCTGGCCAGCGACACCCAGGGTATTGCCGACTACCTGAAGCAGGTCATGAAAGACCATTATCAGTTAACGGAGGAAACCATCCGGGAACGCTTTGCCGACACGCGTGATACGCTGTGCTATGCTACCAATGACAACCAGAATGCTGTGATTGCCATGCTGCAACACCAGGCGGATCTTGCCATTGTTATCGGCGGTTATAACAGCAGCAATACTTCCCATCTGGTAGAATTGTGCGAAACTAATTTGCCGACGTATTTTGTCAACTCAGAGGCCTGCCTGATTGATGAGCAGCATATCCGCCATTTCAATTTTCACAAAAATGAAGAAGTTATCCGCGAAGACTACCTGCCGGAAATTCATCCGGTAAAGGTCATGATTACGTCCGGAGCCAGTTGTCCCGATGCCTTGGTGGATAAGGTGATTAAACGACTTGCGGACATCCTGAATGTCAGAAACGATCTGGATACCTATATCGAAAATCTTCAGGCCGGACAGGCATAATCCCGATGGAAATGAACCTGATCTATTGTTATGATGCTTACTGCGGCTGGTGCTTCGGATTCCGCCCCGTCATGAATCAACTGGCAGCGGCCTATCCGGATATTCCGGTGGAAGTATTGAGCGGTGGCATGATCCTGTCGGAAAAGCCGGCGCACATCAGCGTTTCGGCGCCATATATCGCCCGGTCTTATAAGAATGTGGAAGCGCTGACCGGAGTTGAGTTCGGTAAGGATTATCTCTGGCATATCCTTAATCCGGATCAAAGCGACTGGTTTCCTGATTCCGAAAAACCGGCTGTTGCGCTGTCTATTGTAAAAGATCAAAAGCCGGACAGGGGATTGTCTTTTGCATCAGATCTGCAAAAATCCTTGTTCCTGGAAGGACGGGATCTCACTGATGATGAGGCTTACCGGCATCTGCTGCTGCAATACGGACTGGAACCGGAAAAATTCTATGCTGATCTGCATAGTGAGCAATATAAGGAAGCAGCAAACTATGATTTTGCCCTGATCAAACAATTGCGGGTGGAAGGTTTCCCGGCTTTATTTTTGCAGGTTTCGGAAATTAAGTTTTATTTGCTGGCAAAGGGATATACCGGTTGGGAAACACTACGGCAACGCCTGGAACATGTGCGTGCCGAATTAGCCGCCGGAAACTGATCATTGTATTGCCGCAATATTTTTAAAAATGAAAAAATGAAAAACCTGCAATCATTAATAGAAGCTGCTTATGAAAACCGCGCCTTGCTGGAAAAACAACAGTATGCGGATGCGGTACGCGATGTAGTGGATGCGGTTGACAAAGGAATTTTACGGGTAGCTGTTCCGGCTGATGAAGGCTGGGAAATTCAACAATGGGTGAAGCAGGCCATACTCTTGTATTTTGCCGTTCAGAAAATGCAAACCTGGGATTTGCCTCCGTTTGAGTTTTATGATAAGATGGAATTGAAAAAAAATTATGCGGCGCTGGGTGTACGTGCCGTGCCGCATGCCGTAGCGCGTTATGGCGCCTTTATCGGCCGGAATGTGGTACTGATGCCTTCTTATGTAAATATCGGCGCCTATGTGGATGAAGGGACAATGGTGGATACCTGGGCAACCGTTGGCAGTTGTGCGCAGATCGGCAGGGGCGTGCATCTAAGCGGAGGTGTAGGCATCGGTGGCGTACTGGAGCCATTGCAGGCTGCCCCGGTCATCATCGAAGACGGTTGCTTTATCGGATCGCGTTGCATTGTAGTGGAAGGGGTATGCGTGGAAAAAGAAGCGGTGTTAGGCGCTAATGTGGTGTTGACCCAATCCACCAAAATAATTGATGTAAGCGGGCAGAAACCTGTAGAGCTGAAAGGCGTGGTGCCGGCGCGGAGCGTGGTGATTCCCGGAAATTATACTAAAGAATTTCCTGCCGGAACATTCGGGGTGGGCTGTGCCCTGATCATCGGTAAAAGAAAGGAAAGCACAGATTTGAAAACCAGCCTTAATGACGCTTTAAGGGATTTTAATATTTCCGTTTAGCCTATTACGAATATTAAACCATTTGCTTTTGACCGCATGATCCAGCAATTCCGTCCCCGAAATATTCTGATTATCTTTGTATGCTGCCTGGCTCCGTTATGCGCTAAAGGACAGAAAGTGGCTATTGCTTCGATGAAGCAGAATGTAGTCTTTGAGGGCGTTGCCAATCCCCTGACCATTATGGTTGAAAACTGTGATTGCGGTCAGATTCAGGTTAAAACCGATAACGGCTTTTTGAAAAAATATGACAATTGCAGCTATGATTACACCCCGGCACGTCTCGGGATGGCTCAGATATTGGTAACCTGCCGGGGCAAAACCCAAAACTACCTGATGCGGGTAATTGCACCTTCCGTTACCTTTGAAAGACCGGTAGCGATTATTGATAAGAAGAACGGAGGCAATATCCGTAAATCGGTGCTGGAGGTACAAATGGGCATTATCGTGGCGGGGGGCGACAAAGACGTAAAATATAAACTGCATCAGTTTACCATGGCAGTCATCAGGGACAACCAGTTGATATGGTCTAAAAGCAATACCGGCCCTGTTTTTAATGATGATATTGCCCGTTATTTAACAGCCTTAAAAGCAGGCGACCGGGTAGTTTTTTTCAATATGGAATGCAGCGCGCCCAAGATACCCGTCATGCAGTTGACGCCGATAGAGTTTAATATTATTTATTAACGGAAAATAATGTATTGTGAATTTTGATTTTCTTCAGCAGCCTTTCTTAGGCACCACCTTAATGAATTACACCCGGATGCTGACCATCCTAATCTTGGGCGCTTTATTCCTGCGGATTATTTCAAAATACTGTTCAAAGCTCATCTTCGTTTTTTTTAAGAAATACTCCGATGATTCGTCTCCACAAACCTTCCTGGTATTGCTGCTGCAGCCGATCCAGGGACTGATATATACCATCCTGGCTTATATCGCCCTGAACCAGATCGACGGCGTGTTGAAAAGCATTATTTTACTGAGCCGGAAAGGCAAGGCCGGTGCGGATGGCGGAACGATCATCACCATGATGAACCTTGTGGATCATATTTTCTTCCTGACCTTCATCTTTTACTTTGCGCTGCTTATTTCCCGTATACTGGATTTCATATTTAAGATGATGGTGGATCGCGCCATAAAGCGAAAGGATCGCGAACGGCAACAACTGATGCCCCTGTTCCGGGATGTGCTGAAAGTAATATTGTGGTGCATTGCTTTTTTCACCGTGCTGGGCGTAGTGTTTCATGTCAATATTCCCACTTTGATTGCGGGTATGGGTGTTGGCGGAATTGCCATTGCATTTGCTGCAAAAGAAACCCTGGAAAACCTGCTGGCCTCTTTTATGGTGATGCTCGACAAGCCCTTTACTATCGGCGACTGGATAAAAGTGGATGGTGTGGAAGGCACTGTGGAAAAGGTAGGCTTTCGCAGTACCCGTCTGCGTACTTTTGACAAATCCATTATCATCCTGCCCAACAGAACGCTCATTGACGGACAATTGGAAAACTTTTCCGAACGGGGATTGCGGCGCGTGAAATTTACGGTGGGCGCGGTATATGGCCTTTCTCAAAAGTCTTTGGAAACGATTATTGCTTCCATCAGGCAGATCATCAAAAACACCGAAGGCACTGTCGGAAATGAATTGGTATATCTGGATAATTTTGGAGATTCTTCCGTGAATATTCAGGTAGTTTATTATATTTCTCTAAACAACAGCAATGTCGTTTTTGAAAAAGTAAAACAGCATATCAATTTCGGAATTTACCAAATCATGTATCAATATGGAAACGGATTTGCATTTCCAACCCAGGTAGAGATCAAAGGCTCGGATACAGACCAGGTGGAGCGTTCTGTACCGGGAAAACCGGCTTAACTTTCCTCTTTTTTCCCCGCCAGCAGATATAGGATTGCCATTCGCACGGCAACGCCGTTCTCCACCTGGTTCAGGATGATGGAATTTTCGCTGTCGGCCACATCGCTATTGATTTCCACCCCCCGGTTGATAGGGCCGGGATGCATGATAACGATCTCTTTCTTTAATTCATCCAGCATCTTTTTATTGACGCCGTAGAATAGCGCATATTCCCGGAGCGTAGAAAACAGCGGTTTGTTCTGACGTTCCAGCTGAATGCGTAAAACATTGGCTACATCGCACCAGGACAATGCCTCCCGCACATTATAAGAAACGCTGACACCTAAAGTTTCGATATGTTTCGGTATGAGAGTAGGCGGGCCGCAAACCACCACTTCGGCGCCCATTTTGGTCAGCAGGAAAATATTGCTGAGGGCAACCCGGGAATGCATAATATCACCGATGATGGCCACTTTTTTGCCTTTGAGTGTGCCTAATTTTTCCCGGATGGAAAAAGCATCTAACAGCGCCTGGGTAGGGTGTTCGTTAATTCCGTCTCCGGCATTGATGATGCTGGCATTAATGTGTCTGGCTAAGAAATGCGGGGCGCCGCTGGCGGAATGGCGCATTACCACCATATCCACTTTCATGGAAAGAATATTCCGGGCGGTATCAATCAGCGTTTCGCCTTTTGATACCGAGCTGCCCGATGCGGAAAAATTGATGGTATCGGCGCTTAGTCTTTTTTCAGCCAGCTCAAAAGATATACGGGTTCGGGTGGAATTTTCGTAAAAAAGATTCACGATAGTCGTGTCGCGCAGGGAAGGCACTTTCTTAATTGGTCGTTGTAAAACCTCTTTGAAATTTTCTGCCGTGCGGAGAATCAGATCAACATCTCCAGCCTGCAAATCTTTGATGCCTAACAAATGTTTGACGGATAACGACACGTTGCTTTTTTTTGTTTTTATAATAAAATCACCTCATCCTTTTTATCCCGTTCTTCCCAAAGTACCCTGACTTTTTGCGCAGCTATGGAATCTACGCTAAGTCCGACATAATCCGGTTGGATAGGCAGCTCCCGGCTGAACCGCCGGTCAATCAGCACCAACAGCTTTACGGATCGCGGGCGGCCGAAATCCACTAAAGCTTCCAGCCCGGAGCGGATCGTGCGGCCGGTATATAAAACATCATCAATTAAGATGACATCTTTCCCTTCAATAGAAAAATCCAGCTCTGTTTTGTTGGGCATATGCAATGCTTCTCCGGTATTAAAATCATCCCGGTAAAAAGTAATATCTAATTTCCCGTAAGGAATATTGGCGCCGGGAATACGCTCCCGGAGTATTTTATAGATACGGTCTGAAAGAAAAACACCGCGAGGCTGCAGGCCAATCAGCACGGCATTCGAAAAATCCAGGTGATTTTCGATCAGCTGCTGCGCCAGCCGCTCCATGGTAATTTGCAATTGCTGATGTGTAAAAAGCGGTTTCATAATTCCGTATCCTTTGAAAATCCTGATAACACGGTATCGTCTTCAGTCTTGTTTTTTGAAAGCTTAGCTTTCAGGAATGAAAATAATATCGGTAAAACGGAAACTAAGATAATACCAATTACTACCTTTTCAAAATTTTTGCTGACCCACTCATTCCCCCCCAGGAAATACCCGGCAAGAGTGATGCCGATCACCCATAGCAATGCACCGATAATATTATAGGTGAGGAAGGTGGAATAACGCATTTTTCCCACACCGGCCACGAAAGGCGCCAGGGTTCTTACAAAGGGTACAAAGCGTGCAATAATAATAGTGGTGGAACCGTATTTTTCATAAAAAGAATGTGTTTTGTCAATATGCTTTTGCTTCACAAAACTTTTTCCGAAAATTTTCACCCTGAGCGCTTTTTCACCAAAATATTTTCCAATAAAATAATTAGCCGTATCGCCCAGGAAGGCAGCTAAAAGCAAAATGACCAGTACGTACCAGACATTCAGGGATTCCGGATATTTAGCCGCAAAGATACCTGCTGCGAACAGGAGGGAGTCTCCCGGAAGAAAGGGCATAATGACAATACCGGTCTCCACAAAAATGATCAGGAACAGGATGAGATAGACCCAGCTGCCGTAATCCTGGAGAAAGGATTCTAAGTATTTATCAATATGTAATATGAAATCTATGATTGCCATTATGGAATATTTTAAGGCGCGATCCGGTATTTTTTCCAGCTTTGACTTCCGGGCGCTTTTTCAAAAACAATGCGGTCATGCAGGCGGTTGCTACGACCCTGCCAGAATTCTATCTTGTGGGGTAGAACGGCAAAGCCGCCCCAGTAATCCGGGCGTTTGATCCCGGTCTTTCCCACTTCGGCTTTTAGAGCAGCCACCCTTGATTCTAACCATTCCCGGCTTTCGATTACACGACTTTGAGGAGATGCCATAGCGCCGATGCGGCTTTCCTCCGGCCGTTGGTTGAAATAGGCATCCGATGCGGAAGCGTCTATTTGAGAGGCTATGCCTTCCACCCGCACCTGACGTTCCAGCGCCGGCCAGAAAAAATTTAAGGCTACCCGTTGATCCTCGTTAATCTGCCTGCCTTTATTGCTTTGATAATTGGTAAAAAAAACGAAGGAACCGTGGTCCAGGCCTTTTAATAACACGATACGGGAATGTGGATTGCCGGCATTGTCAACCGTAGAGAGTGTCATGGCGTTAGGTTCGGCTTCGTCTGCCGAGAGCGCTTCTGTGAACCATTTTTCAAAAAATAAAACAGGATCATCACCGGCTTGTTCTTCGTGTAAAGAGGCCTTTTGATAATCCTGTCTTAATTGGGACATGCGCCCGGAAATCCTGCTCATCAGATGTGAGATATACGCAAATGATTCATTGTTGAAAATTAATTAAGATCGGAAGTGTCTAAATATTTAAACATTACCCAAATCCAAACCACGAGAAACAGTATGCCTAAAACCCACGCAGCAGTGTGTCCTACCGTATTTCCCATTTCATAAGCATTGCTTAATAATAAAGATTGCATAGTGTAAAATTTTCTTTGCAAAGAACCGATTTTTTTCCCAAACCAGCAAGTAAAAAGGGGAGTTGGTGCATTTCAATTTTTCACACCTATTATGCTCCTTCTTGTCATTCCGTAGGAATCTAAAGGATGTATATAGATGCCTTTGGTCTTTAAAAGAAAAATGAACCCATATACTCCTTCTTGTCATTCCGTAGGAATCTAAAGGATGTGTATAGATGCCTTTGGTCTTTAAAAGAAAAATGAACCCATATACTCCTTCTTGTCATTCCGTAGGAATCTAAAGGATGTGTATAGATGCCTTTGGTCTTTAAAAGAAGAATGAACCCATATGCTCCTTCTTGTCATTCCGTAGGAATCTAAAGGATGTATATAGATGCTTACAGCATGACAGGAGGGATTTGACTGTATTTTATCAGCAAAAATTTGAAATACATCCAAGAGCGTGGTGTATCCCAAATTACACTTTAACTTTAATTGAGGGGGATTGAAGGGAGATTGCGGATGGGTCTGAGAAAGCATGAGGCGGATATTTAGATTAAGTAAAGATGTCAAAATAAGCCTTGCATTTTTTTAACAGAAATCTTTCCTGTTCAAAGTGAGAATGTTCTCGAATAGTGTATTATTGAGAATTTTTCAACGCAGAGCAAGGAAAAAGAACAATCAATCAAAATGTGAGAATTATTTTGACATCTTTACAAAGAGCTATTGTTTGATAGCACTTTTCTTAAAAAAAGTGGTGTATTTATATAAACTTCCACCAATGATAATAGTAAGTGCAATTAATCTTCCAACGCTAAAATCCTTAATTACTGAAAAATAGAGTAGTGTCGGGAAAATTAACAACGATAAAACCCAGTAGTGTCTTTTTATAAATAATTCGATACCATTTGTGTTTTTTAGTAATCCTATTACCATTGTGGTAAGCATTATTAAGATGTATTCCATAATAAGTCTAATTTAAAAGTTTTAACATCCTGGTGGTTTTAATTCACAGAAACTACAAGCACAAACATATACACAAGCTGCAACTCCTATTCCGTCTGTAAGTGCAGTGCAACCTATTAAACATGCATAAAAACCCCAGCTACATCCCGGATTAGTATCAAACAAATGAGTTTGAAATGATGCTTTAAATGATGTAAATACTGATGAATTTATACGGTATAATCTAACTAATTGCTTTAACTCGTTAATTTCACCGTCTGAACTGCAATCAGAACAAGGTGTAATTTCAATTAAGCTTTTTATTATTGTGGAAGATTCTTTAATAGAAGTAATTTTATCGATTAATTCTTGTCGGGTAAATATTCCATAGCTTAATATGTTTTCATTTGATATAGTATCTAACTCCTCATCACTTATAGTTGAATTAGCAATTTTGCTGATAATATAGGTCGAAGCATCTAAAATACTAATTGTCTTATTTTTGACAATGTCTTTTTCATTTTCAGTTAAGTTAGAAAACGGATTGGAATCTTCACTCATAATGTGATTGTTCCCTACCTGATTATCTCCCTTTTCATTTTTCGAACCAATATCCTTTTGACAGCTGAGCAAAAGAATAGGTAAAGATAATATTATAACATTGTTGTTATTATTGCTTTTTTCATTTTTAATTAAAGTTTATTTTCCCCTACTCTAAATCGTGTTTTCGGGCTACCACCACTGACATCAGTTTCAACGTAACTTCATAAAATCTTTCAATTTCCAGCTTGCTTATTTCGCTCAAAAGTCTGTTGGTATTATGTGTTCGAGGTCTTAGCTTTTGAGGTTCACAAGCGTGTTTTTGGGTTAGTCGGTTTCTGTCAATGCACAAATATACAAAATCTCTTAACGAATCATAAAATAATTACTTCATGCTTTTGTGCTACAAATGGGCGGGTAATTAAGTATAGATAATTAGTCCTCGAAATTGCAAATACGAGTATCCTGCGTAATTTCCAGGAGCGCTGTCACCTCGTAATTTACCCCTACCTTTGATACCGTTTGTTTTTGAAACCGGGGTAAAATTATTTTCTTTCCCGGATCGTATATTAGTTGAATTTTAGTATGAAATCAATTTTATCCTTATTGTTAATATGCATCTGCCTGCAATGGGCGAATGCGCAGGAAACACAATATGCCTACCGCATCCATTTCACGGATAAGAACGGAAGCGTTTTTTCCCTGCAAAACCCGGAAGTCTATCTTTCAGAACGAGCCTTGTCCCGACGGCAAAAATATGGGGTCGCTACCGACAGCCTGGACCTGCCCCTCGTGCAAACCTACCTGGACAGTGCATTGCAGGTTACGGGCGGCATTCTGCATTGCACTTCAAAATGGCTGAATCAATGTGTGATCCTGGTTAGCGATACGAATAATGTTAGCAGCCTGGAAGATCTGGATTTTGTGGATGATGTAAGAAGAGTAGGGGTGTTTCCTTCGGGGTTGCACCAGAAACCGGAAGGAGAGCCCAATACGATACTGGATGAGCCGGATACGAATTTCTATGCCGCCGCCTGGGAGCAGATTCATCTTTGCAAGGGTGAATACCTGCACGGGCAGGGCTTTATGGGCGAGGGAATGCTGATTGCCGTTCTTGATGTGGGTTTTGTGAATGCCGATGCGCTGAATGCATTCGACAGTCTTTTCCAGGGAAACCGGCTTGTTGATCAATTCAATTTCAAATTGAAGAATACGGACGTGTTCAGCTCCGGTAATCATGGCACCAATGTGCTTTCCTGCATGGCGGCTTTCCAGCCTGAAACCTTTGTGGGCACTGCACCGAAGGCGATGTATGCCTTATATGCTACCGATGACCAGGCTACCGAATTTTCCATTGAACAGGACAACTGGATTGCGGCGGCGGAACGTGCGGACAGCATTGGCGCGGATCTGATTAATTCTTCGCTCGGCTATAATACATTTGACGATACGGAAAATTCCTATCCTTATGAAGCGCTGGACGGGCAATCTACCTTATTGGCGAAGGCGGCTAATATCGCCGCCCAGAAAGGGATTTTGGTGGTTGTGGCAGCCGGTAATGAAGGCAATACGCCCTGGCAGCACATCCTGACTCCCGGCGATGCGGACGGCGCTCTGACTATCGGTTCTGTCAATAACCAGAAAGATGTGGCATCCACCAGCGGCTATGGTCCGAATGCCGCCGGCGCATTGAAACCGGATGTGTGTGCCCAGGGTGTACAGGCTGCGGCTATATCTTCAGGAAGCGGTCAGCCTACCACCCTTACCGGCACTTCATTTGCTACACCTGTGCTGGCGGGGCTGGCCGCCTGCCTGATGCAGGCTGCGCCGCAGAAATCACCGGGGGAAATAAAATCCCTGCTGCATGTCGTAAGCGATCATTTTGAAAATCCCGATAATCATATCGGTTACGGTGTGCCGGATTTTATGCAGGCTTTACAATCGGTTGGGGTAAAGGATATTGCTGCTGAAAGGGATTGCCGTATTTATCCCAACCCGGTACAGCATACCTTGTATATTACCCTGCCCCCGAAACGTAACAACACTCCGGTGCATATTTCCGTTCTGGATGCCGCAGGGCGCCTGCTCCGCACGGAATCGGCTTATCATATCCGGGGAAGTGTTGATATGGATGTTTCCGGCCTGAGCCCCGGTATATACCGGATCCGGATCGAAGCTGCCGGTGAAAAAAGCCAGGTGCTCCCCTTTGTGAAGCTTTAAGGAATTTACTGTGCCTGGCGGAGGATATTATGGGAAGAGGGGAAATAATAAATTGTTGCTTTTTCCGGAAAAATCAGCAAATATTCCGGTAATTTTGCCCGACATTTTTGCCACCTTAGCTCAGCCGGTTAGAGCAGCTGTTTCGTAAATAGCAGGTCGGGGGTTCGAATCCCCTGGGTGGCTCCAAAAGGGGCCGGTGCTTCGACAAAACGGCTGTTGAACCATATCCTGACCATACAGCTCAATAACTCCATAAGGTTCGGACAATGACCGGTTTCGTTCAACTAATGTTTCATTGTTCGTCCTTCGGGCGCAACGAAAGCTTGGTTATTGTGGGTGGCTGGCGTTTTATGGTTGATTTTCTTCTCCTATAATTTTTTTCTAAGGTATATCCCGGACTTGAAATTGTAACATTGCGTTCGGTCTGCTTTATCCGGCTTTTTGTAAAGGAAAGCTGAGCGGAAAATAGGGCCAGATAATGTTTAAAAGAATAATGCTTAGAAGCGCTAAAGCTGATGCTGACTCATTTATCCTTTAGCTCATACTTATCGTTGACCTGATCGCGGCTGCTTTTTATGTACATAAGCTCTTCCCGGTATCGCTGGAAATTCATGCTCAGCTCCACACCCCAACTGATATCTTTATTCAGATAGTGATAATAACCGATCATGGGAACGATATTATATACCTGTCGCTTATTACTTTTCAAAGAGCCCTCTGCCTGTCCTAATGCTACAGGTATAGATTTATTCAGCCCTGAGCTGAAATATGCCGGTTGGGGGAAGCCATCATGACTACTGAAAGAGATGATGAGCAGCAGGGAAAAGTATTTCATTACGCGCAAAATACTTTTTTGGCATTATTATTAAAAATAAAAGCTAAGACATGAACTTTCCGTTCAGATTCATCTAAGCTAAGCGAATTTCCTTTCTTTATCAGGCTAAGGCGTATTGGAAAAGTCTGTTATTACTGTGGAGCACTTTGGTTCTTTATACAGGTTGCTCATTATACTTCCTGTTGCTATGCCATGTATAAGGCATTTTGACAGGATAAAGGTAGTTGTTATGATAATTTTAATCCAAATTTTTTTTAAATCAAGGTTTCGAAAGCTTTCAGTCTTCTTTATTATTTCAACTGTTTCTATTTTTGACAGTAGTAGTTTTACTTCCTGATGAAAATTTACACGTTTGATCCGTTTAAAATGTCATCAACTGATAATTATACGCCATATTTCAAATGCCGCATAGTGCTGATTTTATATGAAAAAAATTAAAATTATTCTTATGACCGGCACGAATATTTTTAAGGTATTTTCCGACGAATCAGCATAAACCCTGGTATAGTGAACAATACAAAACAGGGAATGGGATGAGGATGTTTAAAAATTGAAAAGTCATTGCTTCTCCTATCTGCAAAATCCGTACCTTCGCGGGAATTTTTTAAATACGTTAATACGCTGAAAAATGGAACAAAATACAAAAACAAATATTGACTTTAATCTTCCGTACAAGGTGAAGGATCTGAGCCTGGCAGAGTGGGGTCGTAAAGAGATTCGCCTGGCAGAAGCGGAGATGCCGGGGTTAATGAGCATTCGTAAGGAATATGTGGGACAACAACCTTTGAAAGGGGCAAGAATTGCGGGCTGCCTGCACATGACCATTCAAACTGCGGTCCTGATTGAAACGCTGATAGCGCTTGGCGCCGAAGTGCGCTGGAGTTCATGTAATATCTTTTCCACTCAGGATCACGCGGCTGCTGCAGTGGCTGCTGCGGGCGTTCCGGTATTTGCCTGGAAAGGCGAAACAGTGGAAGAGGCCGACTGGTGCATTGAGCAAACCTTGTTCTTTGGCAGTGAAGACCGTCCATTAAACATGATCCTGGATGACGGCGGTGACCTGACCAATATGGTCTTCGATAAATACCCGGAACTGATTGAAGGTATTAAAGGGCTTTCGGAAGAAACGACTACCGGTGTGCATCGTTTGTATGAAAGAATGGCTAAAGGCACATTGCCGATGCCTGCAATTAATGTGAACGACAGCGTTACCAAGTCAAAATTTGACAATAAATATGGTTGCCGGGAGTCTTTAGTGGATGCTATTCGTCGTGCTACGGATGTCATGCTGGCGGGGAAAGTTGCGGTAGTTGCCGGTTATGGCGATGTGGGTAAAGGTTCTGCAGAATCCTTACGCGGAGCAGGCGCCCGTGTGATTATTACCGAAATTGATCCGATCTGCGCCTTACAGGCAGCCATGGAAGGGTTTGAGGTGAAAAAAATGACCGATGCGGTAAAAGAAGCTGATATTGTGGTTACGACTACCGGCTGTCGCGATATTATCACCGGTGAGCATTTCAGATTAATGAAGGATAAAACTATCGTGTGTAATATCGGCCACTTCGATATTGAGATCGATGTGGACTGGCTCAATAAAAATTATGGCCATACTAAAGATACCATCAAACCGCAGGTAGATTTGTATAATGTGGATGGAAATGAAATTATCTTATTGGCCGAAGGCCGGCTGGTAAATCTGGGTTGCGCTACCGGACATCCGTCTTTTGTAATGTCCAACTCATTCACCAATCAGGTACTGGCGCAGATTGAGCTTTGGCAAAATAATGATCGTTATGAAAACAAGGTATATGTGCTGCCTAAACATCTCGATGAAAAAGTAGCCCGTCTGCATCTTGAAAAGATTGGCGTGGTGCTGGATCGGTTGACGAACGCTCAGGCTGAATATCTGGGTATCGCGCAGGACGGTCCGTATAAGCCGGAGCATTACCGCTATTAATCAGACAAAAAATCAAAATGACAAAGCTTCCTTTTTCTGTTGGAGGCTTTTGTTTTTTTAGGTATGTCCGGGGAGAATTTTACCTCAAACTATAAGTAGCGACAGGACATAAAATGATACTGATATTAAGTCAAAATCAAAAGGTAAAAATGCAAAATACTAAGCGTAGAGAAAACCAATTAGATTTGATATTGCTGATAAAATATGCTTTAATTAATACTAAGTAGCATTTTGTTGAAGATCTGTAATTCTTAACGGATGCATCTCCCAAGCTAAAGATTGAATAGCGAAATGGTTCCTTTCCCGCTGCTTTGTTGGTCCGCCGGGTATCTAAATCTCCCATAGCACAAAATAAATTTTTTGAAAACAAATAATTTCTGGTATGAAAACACAGAATAGATTTACAGTTATTTATTCCTTCAAAGTTATTGAAGGGAGAGCGTATGATTTCATCAATAGCTGGGCAGCATTAACCCGTCTGATTTATGAATTTGAAGGCAGCTATGGTTCAAGACTTCATAAGGTGAATGACAATTTATTTATTGCCTATGCTCAATGGCCGGATAAAGAAACCTATGACAAGTCAGGCAATAATCTTCCTGAACCGGCAAATATGCATAGACAGCATATCCGGGAATATTGCACGGAAATAAAACCGGAATTTGAATCGGACGCTATAATACATGATTTGTTGAAAGAAGAACAACATCATAATTTCAAGCCGGAAGATAGTTCCCGACAGTAGAGAAAGATTCCTTTCGCTGAGAATAGTTCCTACGGAATGATATAAGAGAGTGTATAGTGGGGTGTTTGCGAAAATCTGAAATACACATTTATGAATGAACATTCAGAAATAAAATATAATTTTGTACCTTAGATTTTAAAGTGGAGATTAATCCGGATAAAATACGAGACAGGAAATTGACCATTCTACTTAAATATTGAACACAAATACAAGAGATGAACACCTGAAAGAAGGGCTGACTTCTGTTTTTGCTAATACTGTGGAATCATGAATCAATCTTTACAACCATGCATTAACAAAAAGTGACAGGAGAGATTATGGTTTTATGATTGTCTTTATAAGCAGTTTTGCATTATGCAACCAATACAGTCATTGTGAAAATTGAATGACAGGAGTTTTGAAGTATTTCGTACATTTTTGAAGTGCAGTTCTTTTGTATCAAAATCTAATATGATTGTTCTTTGATCTCTGACAGAGAAAAACTGAATGCTTTATAATGCAATGTTGACGCTTTCGGGTTACATCATCAGGCAGGAAAGAGTTCGTTATGGCCAAATTTCTTTACACTGTTTGAAACAAATTTGAGCTACAAAATTAAGGTTAGAACTCAGCACTTTTGCCCGTAGTTTATGAATGAACCTTCATTTTGTGGTATTGGCATAACGTTAACCATAATATTATTATATGTATAATAATATATTTATCATTAATAATAAGGTATTATTTATATAATACTTTTAATAAAATAATATTTTAGTCTCATCTGCGTAATGAGCATAATTCATTTGGCATGAATCTTGCATTACTATTAAGTATCTTTTCATAGTGCGGTTTATTGGTTTAAAAGCGCTCCGTTATTCTTAATGGGGCGCTATTATTTTTGCAGGGCTTTTTCGGCGCGTTCCAATTGTTGCTGAATGGCAGTCCGCTCATTCTCCGTGGCAATTTCTTTAGTTAATGCAGTTTTATAAAATCCTGCCGCCTGGTCGTAATCGCCCTGTTCCATGCAGTAATCTCCGGCAATCCGGTAGGCATCATAATAATTCGGATTAAGACGTACCAGAAGTTGCGGATCTAATTTGAAATGATGATGAGCAGCAATCCAGTTCATCTTCATCTCACGAAATTGCAGAAAGTCTTTAAATGCTGCCGAACGGAGCAAGGTGTCGGCGGGAATGTTTAATGCGATATTTGCAACGGTTTCGCCCTTAGACAAACCTTTCATAGCAAATATTTGCTTCAGGTCATAACAAACAAATTCACCCAATTGCCAGGGTTCCGTGCTGACCCACATCCGCAGACTGTCGGGCATGAAAATAACGGCATGGTGAGCGATCATCTGATTGATAGCTTTTTCATTTCCGATACCGATATTATTGTCATTCTGACCCCGGTAATCGCGAAGAATGGATGCCATTCGCTGAGGCGTTAAAGGATATTTTTGCTGTAGCAGTTGCTGCACGCGCTGATAACGGTAAACAGAAGCGCTGTTTTCCATCTGCTCCAGGTTACGTTTTTTGCCCTTCAGCGAATTACTTTGGTAATGATTGGTGCAGATAATATGGTCGGATGCAGCATCATAAACAGCCAGATCATCCGGAGTTTTTTCAATGATTATGGATTTGTGGTCAGCGGCAGAACCGATCAGGAAGCTTTCGCTGACAAACATAGTACGCTTTTTCGCAATAGCAATGGCTTCCTCAATATTACCGGCATATTGCAATATTTCCCGCGCTACCAATGATACGGGCGTTGCGGCATTGGTCGGGATGCGTGATTTAGCGGCATTGATGGTAACCGTCAGACCCTGATCATTCATTCCGGATACCACGCCTATGAAGCCGCCCCAGGTGATGAATGCAAATTGGTGCCCGGAAGTGGGATGGACAAATTCTACGATCTTATTTTTTGCAAAATCATCACCTACCCAGAAATCAAAATTGCGGGCAAGTAACAGCTCCCCTTTTTCGGTCTTGGCATCCCATGCGCCAAAAGAAGTACAGCCCACCAGCATCAGGTTTTGAAGCGCATGACCGATATCATGCGCAGCATGATAGTTCAATTGCCGATCGTAATTACTGCCAATCCAGCTGAAGCTGTCGGATGCGGAAAGCGAGATGCCGTAAATTTCCTGTTTGTATTCGTCGGTGACGTGATCAGGAAGCCCGCGATTCATAAACCCGGTGATATAACGAAGAAATTTCAGGTAGCGGGGAGAAGGAATCATGTGTTTTATCTGCCGGACAAAGGCGGCTTCCTGATCCACGATCAAATCCTGGCTGAGCCTTCCATTGATGATCCCGCGCCGGAAAGGCGTTCCTTCCACGTACATCTCGTAAAGCCCGTATTGGTTTTTGCGGATCCAGTTATTCCCGATTCGCTTTGTCAGACTGTCGGTTTCGATCTTTTCAATGCCGCTCGTATCAGCCTGACTGATGACCGGGGGATCGAAATCCGACACCTTCCAGACATAGATACCAAATGCAATAATCAATATCGTGAGTATAGCCAGAAACCAGATAAAAAACCGCAGAATGCGCCAGAGAACCTTCATTAAATTCAGGGAGTCGAAAATATATCGGCAAAGGTAAAGGCATCCACGTCAAATAAACCTTTATCGGTTAGTTTTAATGAAGGAATAACAGGTAAAGCCAGGAAGGATAAAGTCATAAAAGGCGCGCGTAATGTGCACCCTAAGGCTTTTGCTGCAGTATCCAGCGCCTCATACTGATGCCCGGTATCCACAGCATTGCGATCGGACATCAGGCCTGCAACAGGAAGAGGTAACACTTCTATGGATTGGCTTGTAGCCAGACTGATTCCGCCCCGGTGCTCAATGATTCCATTCACGGCTTTGCAAATGCTTTCATCATCTACGCCCACTGCAATAATATTATGGCTGTCATGTGCTACGGAAGAGGCCAGGGCGCCTTCCCGCAAGCCGAAATTTTTTACAAAGCCAATAGCCGGTTCCGTATTTTCATAACGATTCACTACGCATAATTTTAAAATATCCCGGCGCACATCAGGCTGCACAAATCCCTGCTTAACCGGCAGTGCAGCCTGAATGCCGCGGGTAATAAGCTGTCCGTCCAATGCTTCAATCACCCGGATATTCCGACTGCTCCCATTGCCGGCCTTCAGCCGGAAGTCTGTGGGTGTTTTGGGTGTGGCGGAAAAATTATTAATCAGGGCTGAGGTATAATCAGCAAGGTTCACCTGACCATTTTCTGCAACCTTATTACCATGGATATAAGTTTGCAGCACTTTAAAATCCTTCAGGTCGGCCACCACGATAAAATCGGCATCATCGCGGGGCTGCAGCAGGCCGACATCAAGCCCGTAATGCTTTACCGGCAATACGCAGGCCGCATGTAATACGTTCATCAGCTCAAACCCTTTGGCTACGGCACGCTGCACTAATTGGTTGATATGCCCGCGCAGCAGGTCATCCGGATGCTTATCGTCGCTGCACAGCATCAGGCGGCCGGGATGTGACCGGAATAAATCCGCCAGCGCTTCAAAATTTTTAGCGGCGCTTCCTTCGCGGATCAGGATATACATACCCGCTTTCAGCTTGTCCAGTGCTTCTTCCATCGAAAAGCATTCGTGGTCGGTGCTGATGCCGGCCGCCGCGTATTGAGCGGCCTGCTGACCCTTTAGTCCGGGAGCATGTCCATCCACCGGCTTGCCGTATTTTTGGGCAGCGGCAATCTTCGCCATCACTTCCGGATCCTGATGCAGCACACCGGGGAAATTCATCATTTCCGCAAGGTATTTTATGGAATCTCTTTGCAGTAATTGGTCGATAATCGTTGAATCGAGTATTGCTCCTGCCGTTTCAAAGCCGGTAGCCGGAACGCAGGAGGGCGCACCGAAATTAAATTTCAAAGGACTGTGCCCTGCATTCTCAATCATATAATCCAGACCCGGAACACCGCAGACATTTGCGATTTCATGTGGGTCGCTGACGGTGGCTACCGTTCCATGCGTTAATGCGATCTTCGAAAACTCATAAGGAGTCAACATCGAGCTTTCAATATGAATATGCGCGTCCACAAAGCCGGGCATAACGAATTGATCCGGAGCTTGAGAAACCGGCTCAATACCGGAGATTTTTCCATCTTCAACGGTAATGCGGGCGGGGAAAATACACTTGTTTAAAACATCAACTAACTGTCCGGAAATGGAAAACATAATTAATTAGAGTTAGGTCAAGAGTCAAAAAACACGAAAAGTAAAATTATGGATTTTTGAGAATGCGGACAAAACAAGCCTGGCAACGCAGGGGAAATGCTTTTAAAGTATGGTAGTCCCTTCGGGTAAGGTGTCCAATTTAATGCTTCGAAAATCATGCTGAATTTTTCAAACAAATACTGCGTAATTATACAATATTTTGAGTTAGGTTATCTTTCTTCCAGATCTCTAAATCATGCATACGCCTGCTTTCCAAGGCAGCTTTAAAATCAAAGGTCTTATTCGGCTGTCCGGAACATTAGCGGAGCGCATCCCGAACAGTAGATACGGCAGATTTGTAATCTGCTATACCTACGGATTGCAAATCCTTTTTATCTGTGCTTCGGAATTGCAAATTCCGAAGAGCGGGAGTTGGTGTTATTTCGCAGGAATACTCTTTTCCACAGATAAAATTCAGGATTGTTAATATTACCGCCCTTCGAGCCGGGCGTTACCTGAATCCTGCATTAACAAGAAGCCATAAACAAAAAGGCGCGCGAATCCGCCGCGCGCCAACAGGAATACCTGGTTGCTTTTTATTTTTTCAAAACTATTTCTTTATTACCTTTTGAATTTCCGTTATGCCATTGCCCGTCAGGCGGACGAAGTAAACTCCCGTTGCAAGATTACCGGTATTCAGAATTTTCCCCTGTTCTCTGCTGTCAAGCTTCCGGCTTTGCAATATCCTCCCGTTGAGATCGCAAAGCTCCAGGCTTTGGAATACCCCGGCGCTGAAGTGTATTTCCAGGTTGCTTTT